>NZ_JAHPRO010000015.1 GCF_025562455.1 Acinetobacter sp. WU_MDCI_Axc73 | reverse complement strand
ATTTTTAACTTATTGAGAATATTACGATAAAACTTTAAATAGGTAAAACAGTATGTTTTTATTGTTTTAATCGGTTTTACCGAACAAAAAACCATTATTCACTTTTCCGCTCAATCCGATCTGCTCGATTCTTAAGATTCAAGGCTAAAGCATAGGTAATCATTGCCATAAGTGCAGCCAATAGACTGATTCCCCAACATAATAATTTCACCATTTCAGACAAATGCTGTGCTTGATCCGCTTGTTTTTGAACACTTTGTGCCAATGGTGTGACCGCTTTCCCATAGATTTGCTGCTGTATTGCCCAAAGCTGTTCAGGTTTCAAGCCATATTCCATAAAATGCGGATCCTGACGTTCTTCACGGATCAAATGTGAAACATAAGGTAATGCAGTCTCTTTATCTACTGGTCGATGTAATAAAGCAGTTTGTGCTAAAAGATAATCTTTTACTGCATCTGGTACATCAGCATTTTTCAACTCATGCATCATTTGGCTTTGCTGAATGTTCGTATCATAAGCCACTAATTCAGCATAAGCTTTGGTGTCATCACTGATACGGTCATATTGCAAATAAGTCAAACCTGACCAGATTAGAATAAATCCAATTAACCATGCTACAAACCTTAAAATCAGTGAACGAAAACGTAACTGAAAAAATTTAAATTTTTTTAAAATTCGAACAAAAATAAAAGCGCCAAAAAATGCAGTGAAAATTTTTAAAAACAACCAGCCGAACCATGATAATAGATTGGTAAAATAATCAGACTGTTGATCCAGCAATAACTGATCAGCCATCGCCACAGGAATATGTAATTGTTCGACTTGCTGGCTCAAATCAAAAAAACTATAAACCAAGTTCTGTTGAGTAAATGATGCAACCAACGCAATGATAAAAATCCCTGCTACGCTCAGACTCAACAGCATGACTTGATGTTGACGTTTTTTGAGTTGGGTCAATCGAGACTTTATCGATTGAATATTCATCGGAGCATTTTCGACAGGTAACAACCTACTCTCCTCACGCTGTTTGGTCTAAGAGTACCAATGATCTATTTACTGCTTTGAAGCAGTCTGATGACTCGATTCAATGACCAATTGATTTAAATTTTGCTGAAGTGTACGCAATCTCGTTGCCGCTTCATCACGTTTTTGCATACCTTCTTTTTGAACTTGAATCACATCGTTCACCGTTTTAATGAGGGTATTTTGTACATGTTCAAGGGTTTCAATATCAATCACCGAACGTTGATTAGCTTTGGCCGTGTCAACTGAGTTTTGGTGCAACAAATCGGCATTTCGACGTAATAAATCATTAGTTGCATCATCAATACTTTTTGCCAATTGCACACTGTTTTTTTGTTCCTGTAAGGAAATCGCTAGACTGATTTGATTTTTCCATGCAGGTAAAGTGATATTTTTAATCGCATAAAATTTATCGACCAACATCAAATTATTGGACTGGATAATCCGAATCATTGGCAAGGTCTGCATGGCAGACTGCTGTAGAACTTGTAAATCACTGACCCGTTTTTCTAAATTATTCGCAAGGTGATTCAGATCATAGATCTGCTGAGTCATTTGTTGATTCTGTTCTTGCTGATTTAATTGAGCAATTTGTTGCTGAATTTCATGCTGTTTGATCTTACCCGCAGCGACATGGATACCCAATTGTTTATATTCATCCTGTACCGCATCAAACATTTTATCTAAAGTATGCACACGGGATTTGAGTCCATTTTGTGACTGTTCAATTTCTTTAACCAAAGCATCGATTTGTTCTTTCGTTGTATTAAAATTTTGGTCAAAGCTTTGTTTGGCTCCTTTAATTTTATTCAATAAACTACCTAAAATTGGAATTGATGAGCCTTTCGGTTTATTCAAGATACTCGATGTATTGAGTTGCTGGGCAACTTGAACCACTTCATTCAACTTTTGACCTGTCGTATCCAGATCTTTATTTTGAACCAGATTCAGAAGTTCATCGGTGTAAGTTGAAGTTTTGGTCGCAATATCCTTACCATATTCAGAAACACTGCTGTGCGACATATCAGTTAATGCCTGATGCGCATCCATCACCTGAGCAAAATCTTCTGTTTGTAAACCCAACTCTTTTAAGTTTAAACGTTCAAATTCTTGCTGCTGAAGCTCTGTAGACTGTTCGACCAAGACATTTTTATGGTTAGATTCGAATTGTGACATTATTGCACCCTATTTTTCTCTAATGATTTTTTTAAAGTATTCATCAATATTTCACGACTATGATCCAGCTTTTGCAATTCTGCAACCGAATTACCTTGCATGCTTTGTTTGAGGTGATATTGCCAAGCGGGAATCAAGACTTGTTGCGCTTCTTTAAAACGATCCAATAAAGTAAAGGAAAGTTGCTCAGCCAATTGCATTTGCGTAATGGCGATATCATTACTCGCTTGCAACGTTTGTAAAGTATTTATTTTTTTGGATAATCGTTCTGCAAAATTATCCAGCGGATGTCGCTGCTGAATAAAAGCCGGATATTCCTGCAAAAACTCTTGAGCCGCAATAATATATTTCGCCATTTGTTCACGTAAACCTAGCACTTGTTGGACACGCGCCTGTGATTTTTGAATTTCAACCTGTAAGCGTTGACTTAAAAAACTGGCTTGGTCAATCAGACGTTCCAACTCATTTAAGTAATTCAATTGCCCATGATCATATTCGATATCAATACCTAACCATTTTTGTAATGCATTAAATTTACGCTTCTTGAGCACTTTGTTTGATTGCGCCAACTTATCAATCAATTGAGAAATGATCTTGCTCAATTCTTGATTGAGCTTAGGATCAACACCATTGAGCAATACCGACTGCGATTGAATCAACTGATCAGCATAATGATTAAGCTGATATTGGTTATCCAGTAAAGGCACTAGATCATTACGTTTGATCGCCAATATTGCTTTTGGATCAACGTCAATCTGATCTAGCGGAATCAATGAATTAAATTGAGTCATAATCAACCAATATATTTTGTCAATTCATCATAGGCACAAATCGCTAGAGTGCAAAGTCTATTTTTATGTCAACATGATGATTTTATGTTAAATCTAAATTTTTCATCTCACCATTTTACAGATAGACATGAGACCTCTTTGACCAGCTCTTCTTATTTCTCCCTATTCAAGAAAAATAAAGCGGGTTAAAACAATGAGAAAGCAGTCTATTACAAATATTTTCCTTCTCGTTCAGGCTGATAAATGACTTTTTCAATTTTAATTTTCATCAATTGACCATCGGGCTGCGGCCATTCAATACTCTGCCCTTCTGTTAGTCCCAAAATGGCAGCTCCGACAGGTGCTAAAATATTAACCTGGCTTTTATCACCAGTAAAATCATGCGGATAGACTAAAACAATCTCAATAGAATCTGTTGAAGGTGCAATATTGATAATCACTCGGGAGTTCATAGTAACCACATTTTTTGGAATGTGTTCAGGCTCAACCACTTCTGCTCGCGCCAGCTCATTTTCTAAATGCTGCATGGTCGTGCTATGAGTGGTTTGATGTTCAAGCATCGTTTCTAAACGATGTAAATCTTGCGAGGAAATAATAATATTAGGCTGAGACATGTTATAAACTCCTTAAATCTATCCATTTTTCAAAAAAATGACTTAAATATAATTTTATTGTTATATCAGAGTTTAGTTCTGATGATTAAAATATTCACAGATAAAAAAAGCTCCCTTGAGGGAGCTTTTTCTCAAGCAATTTGCTTAGTTAGTATATACAGGGAACTTTGCACATACTGCTTCAACTTTTGCTTTAACATCAGTAATGACACTTTCATCACCTTTGCTATCCAATACATCCGCAATCCAACCCGCTAAATCACGAACTTCGGTTTCACCAAAGCCGCGAGTCGTCACTGCTGGAGTACCAATACGAATACCAGAAGTCACAAATGGAGAACGTGGATCGTTTGGAACTGCATTTTTATTGACGGTAATATTAGCGTTGCCCAACCATGCGTCAGCATCTTTACCTGTAATGTCCTGTTTAATTAAAGACAATAAGAATAAATGGTTGTCTGTACCACCTGAAACAATATCATAACCACGTGCAATCAATACTTCCGCCATTGCTTGAGCATTTTTGATCACTTGTTGTTGATACACTTTATATTCAGGTGCCATGGCTTCTTTAAAGCAGACTGCTTTTGCTGCAATCGCATGAACAAGTGGACCACCTTGGTTTCCAGGAAACACAGCAGATTGAAGCTTTTTCTCAATTTCTTCATTCGCTTTAGCAAGGATCAAACCAGAACGCGGACCACGAAGTGTTTTGTGAGTCGTCGTTGTAGTTACATCAGCAATTTGAACAGGGCTTGGATACACACCAGCAGCAACTAAACCTGCAACATGCGCCATATCAACAAACAAATAAGCGCCAACTTTATCCGCGATATCACGGAAACGCTGCCAATCAACCACTCGGCTATATGCTGAAAAACCAGCCACGATCATACGTGGTTTATGTTCCAAAGCTAAACGTTCAACTTCTTCGTAATCAATCTCGCCAGTTTCAGGATTTAAACCGTACTGAATCGCATTATAAGTTTTACCAGAGAAGTTTACTTTTGCACCGTGAGTCAAGTGACCACCATGTGCAAGGCTCATACCCAACACCGTATCACCTGCATTTAACAATGCTAAGTACACCGCAGAGTTTGCTTGTGAACCTGCATGCGGCTGAACATTGGCATAATCAGCACCAAAAAGTTCTTTAGCACGGTCAATGGCTAATTGTTCAATCACGTCGACATATTCGCAACCGCCATAATAGCGTTTGCCAGGATAACCTTCTGCATATTTATTAGTCAGTTTTGAACCTTGCGCTTCCATCACCGCAGGAGAGCAATAGTTTTCAGATGCAATCAGCTCAATATGCGCTTCTTGGCGCGCGTCTTCAGCGTCAATTGCTTTGGCCAATTCTGGATCAAATTCAGAAAGAGAAATGTTGGCAAACATTAGCGAGGGTCCTATGAATTAGGGCTTTTAAGCCGTGCTAAGATTGGGCGCTATTGTAGCATGAACTTTAGGATTAAGCAGAATGAACTTTGTTCAGTTTTAAATAAAAATGGCTCATGTGATATACATGAGCCATATGGCATAACAATAATGATTTATTTGGAAAGCATTGTTCCAACATCTTGCACAATATTTGGAATATTTAGGACATATGCAGTTCCATGATCCCATTTGACTGGATTACCATCGTCGGTAATGTATTGAATAGCTGTACCCTTTTGCTGGGCTGCACCGACCAGTGTATTGGTCGCGATTCGCGGTACGGTAGTATCATTACTGCCCTGATAAATTGTAATTGGCGATGTCACTTTAACCGTTAAAGGCTGACCATCTTTAGAGGTAAAATTCTTCACCACTGGAATATTCAGGAAATTATCCTGCGTACGCCCATAACCATTCAGGCTTCCAGTAGATTGAGCATATAAACCCATACTGCCAGCGAAGGCATTGCCAATATCACCTGCACACTCAGTCTCTGCATATTTTTCAGCAATTTGCGCGGTTGGATTTTTAAAAACCTGAGTATACTTAAAATCTGGATTTGGATTACGTAATCCTGCGGTAATGAGTGCAGTAAAGGTATCCAGACTTGCATATACAGGAATCTGTGTAGTTACAGACTGATTTGCTACTGAAGCTTCACCCAAAGTCAAAATCAAATCAAGATTAGATGCAGGAGCTACAGCAACAGTCCCCTTATAATCGAGCTTGGCACGTGATGCATATTGAGCAGCACCTAACGCTGCTTGTCCGCCTTGTGAATGACCTACTGTCACCCATTTATTATTTACCTTACTGCCCAAATAATTCCGTGCAGCAACAACTGCATCTGTTATTGAAAAGGCTTCACTTTTTACATTTAAAAATGGATGTAACTCCTGTCCGCTTGGCTCTCCCAAACCTTCATAATCTGGCGCTACAACCACATAGCCTTTGGCAAGTAATGCAGCAATCATTCCTTTAATATAATCATTAATTGCTGTACGGCTTGGTGCGCATTTATCCGCAACACCTGTTGTACCATGCGCCCAAGCAACAATTGGCCAACCTCCAACTGGCGCAGCTCCTTTTGGAGTGAAAACGAGCGCTGTCGCCTGCACTTCTTTATTATTAATTCCCAACATTTTATAAGTCATCACTAGACTTTCACCAGTAATAGCGCTCATGTCGGTTAAGCCATAGCTATCCATGCGAACAACAGGGTTTTGAATATTATTCTCAGGAATATCAGAGGGTGGAGTAAAAATATCACTCCAATCATTATCGTCATTACAACCTGATAAAAATAGAGTTAAACTTAGTGTACAGACTGCGAGCAACGTCTTTTTCATTTTCTTATCCTTTTGAAGATATTCAACATTCTTGTTGTTTTGCATAATCATGCAATTTATAAATTATGCCCTTTTTAACCATATAAACAAGACAGTTATACAAAGTGAAACATAACATTCATGAATTCAGTTGAATCTTTTCATGATTTATCAGAGATGCTACATTTAACTTTTGATGCCGCATCGAGATTATTGATTTAATGACTGCCATTATTCTGGACACTGAAACCCACACTCTCAATGGGTTACCGATTGAAATTGCTTACGCGCCTGTAGAAGTTCAAGCAGGAAAACTCTCTCTGGATAAAAGCCAATTATTTGATCAGTTATATCAAGTCAATCAACCGATCTCCTATGCGGCTATGGCGGTACATCATATTTTAGAATCAGATCTGATCGATCAACCAATATATAGCTCCTTTAAATTGCCACCTGATACCACTTATGTCATTGGACACAATGTCGATTATGATATGGCTGCCATCGCGCGCTGCGGCGTAGAAACACAAGATATTAAAGCGATTTGTACTTTAGCACTGGCACGAAAAGTTTGGCCGCAAGCAGATGCACACAATATTTCCGCTTTAATTTATCTCATTTCTAAAGGAAGTGATAAAGCACGAGAACTACTAAAAGGTGCGCATCGTGCCGACGCGGATATCATCTTAACTGCGAATATCCTTATGCATATTGTGCATCATTTAAATATTAACGATATTGATGATCTTTATCTTGCATCAGAGCAAGCACGTATTCCCACTAAAATTAACTTCGGCAAACATAAAGGTACCTTGATCCAAGACCTACCTCATGACTATATCAAGTGGTTACTTCGTCAAGATGATCTTGATCCTTATCTCAAAAAAGCACTAGAAAACACTCTCACTTGAAACTAATTTTTTGATTTATAAGTCATTTCATATTAATGTAATTTTCTCGTTTTATGGTATCCCCAATTTATAACAAGGGATAAATTGGGGATGTCTCGTTATTATAAAACTGTGCAAGGTCATACCGCACTTGAAAACCGTCAATTTAATCTGAATGTCAGACAACGACGCTTATTACTATTAATTGGCACTGAAGACTTTAATAAGTTAAGTGATCAGTTCAGGCGGAAAATTGCATCTCCTGAATTACTAGAGCAACTTGAAGCAATGGGCCTCATCCAATCTCAGATGCCTTTGAGTTCGAACACCACGTCTAAACTAGAAACTAAAATTACATCTAGCATTAGCATGGTATCTCGCCAGAACGAGCTCGCCAATGTTCAAGACTCTATTCATCATCAAGTTCGTACAAATCAAGAATATCGAGTATCAAATGACACTATTCAGCAGCAACAAGTTGAAATTACCCCAATGGCAATGATGGCCTTTGAAGAAATCAAAACTTTTATGGCAGAAACCTTGTCTAGTCATTGTGGATTACTGGCAAGACAACTTTTAGAACAAATTAAAAATGCAAGCAATGTTAAACAGCTTAAGATTTGTCAAATGCAATGGATTACTCACCTACAGGAAACCCGCATTCCTCCGCAGCAACTGAATCAACAATTACAACAAGTTAATTTTGCCTTACAACATCTTCAGCTCGAGCAATAAACAGATGAACTCATCAGCTAAATCGAAAAACTATACGCTTTTTCTAAAACTCAGACTTTTGAATGCACGATGACTGCGCTGTTCAAAATTTCGCTACACCTACGACTAAAGATTAAACCTATTTGATCTAATCCAAAGTATTATAGATACATATAATAAATATGATATATTTTTCAGCGTTATATCAGTTTAGCCCTTTAGCTCACTTCGGTGGGCTTTTTTTTTGTCATCAAATCAGTCTTAAAAAACTTAAGCTCTTAGGTGTTCAACATCGCTTGCCAAATATTTTTAGTGCAAGCTTTAAAGATAAATGTTTTTAACATTTAAAAAACCGACGATCATCCACAATGGGTAAGTAGTTTATTGCACAAATATTTCGAAGATTGATTTCGCCAATCTTTCCATACTTTTAGCAATCTTTCTGAGTGAAATCGCTGCTTGAGCTTGTCGATCTACAACGACCTGACAGCATTGCGGGTGTCATAAGTACCACTGGCACGAATCAATCAATGCACCTTGTGGCATCTGATCATTCAAATCACTCAGTACTTATGAGTCACTTACATTGTTGCTAGCGATCTGGACAGGTTATATTTGCAAGGTTTTAGTATCTTCCCTTTCTATATCCATATCTAATTTACGCTATTTAAGACCATATAAGTCTATAAAACAAAAAGAGTAACTAAGATCATCAGTTACTCTTCTTTTTACTCAATTTTGATTTAGAACTTAAATCTGAGTCCTTACAAACCCACACCTGTACATTGTGGATTTTTGCTTGCATCTATAGTAGAAAGATCAACTGCTACACCTGTTTTAGCTGGCATTTTAGCTTGAATAAAATTATAGACTTGTAGATTTCGACAAACGATAGCCTGAGTGTGCGAAGCATTATCGACTAAATCAAGGTCAATATTTGAAGAACCCAAAGTTTTTAAATTTGCCACCATTGCCTGAGTTACAACATAAGGTACATTAGTATCTGCTTTACCTTGAACGATATAGACCGGTTTATCAATACGTTTTGTTCCCGGTTGATTCACAGCTAAAAAGTTTTGAACGCTCTGATTGGTTTTAAAGTTGCTGGTATCCAAGCCAGGATAATCCATCACTTTTTTATCAGGGTTATTTGTCATAAACTGGATAATGTCTGTTTTAAACTTCTCAATCAGGCTTAGACTAGGATCATCGTTATCTAAACAAAGTCCATTTTCTCCAGTGGTTCCCTCAGCAAAAGCAGCCAATGGTTTTGCTCTTTCCTGAAAAATATCCTGATAATTAAATCGTGTTTCATAGGCTTTTATTCCCACGCCAGTAAGCGCAGCATAAGACAATAAAGTTGCATATGATTCAACTGAATTACGTTTGTCCAACGGTATATTGTAAGCGATTTCTTGCCGCTCAATAGTGGCTAAAGCGACTGGAGCAACCTCTAAAATAATTTTACCCAAACTTGATGCTGGTGCACCCGCAACAGCGCCTTGATAGGTTGTATCAGTATTGGCATATTCAGCAGTACCTAGTGATGCCTGCCCACCTTGCGATTGACCCACTGACATCCATGCACCATTAAGCTGGACTCCATAGTGATCTTTCGCAGCTTTTACTGCAGCGAGTGCCGATTTCGCCTCACTGCCCAAATTAAGATACGGGTGAATGCCTGGTGTGCCCAGACCTTCATAGTCTGGAGCAATTACGACGTAACCCGCTGCTAATAGACTTTCAGCCAATATTCTAAAGCGTGGGTTGATTTTATTATTACTTGGCGCACAACTATCTCCAACACCGACTGTTCCATGCTCCCAAACAACAACACGATAGCCATCTGCGGGTTGAGAGACATTTGGAAACATCACCATAGCGGTCGCTTTAGATGTTTTACCTTGAACATTGACCATATTATAAGTCATGACTTTAATCGATTTAGCCCCCGTCACTTGGTCTTTATTATACGTAGATTCTGAAATATAACTTTGATCAGGATTAACCCCAATATAATCATCATTACTATCATTACAGGCGCTTAGCAGTAAAGTTGTTGCTGAAAATGCAAGAGCTAAAGCAATTGTTGACCGTTTCATAAAACATCCTTTTTTATGTTCTTGAGTGTTTAATTTGCATGGTCTTACATGCTTCATTATTTATGCACAAAAAAAGTGCTCTGCATAGAACACTTTTTTACTAATCGGTCAATTTTTTACAATGAATAAGCGATAAAAATTCCTAAAAAAAGAATAACACCTACCCAACGGTTATGCCGAAATGCCCAAAAACACATTTGAGGATCGCGAGTTTTGGTTTTTGACCATTGATAGAAATAGTCAGCGGCAACCAATAGCAAAGCGATAAGTCCCCACGGAAATAGAATATCTACAAGGTAAAAACAAGCACCAATCAATGCAATACTTAAAAACTGTAATAAGGAAATAATTTCGATATCATAGCGACCAAATAAAATTGCAGTAGATTTGACCCCTATTTTTAAATCATATTCACGATCAGTAATGGCATATTGGGTATCGAAAGCCACTGTCCAACATAAATTTCCAAAATATAGTAACCAGCATGTCCAATCTAAAGGCTTACCCATGGCGGTAAATGCCATCGGAATACCCCATGAAAACGCCATGCCTAAAACCACTTGCGGTAAATGAGTATAACGCTTCATAAATGGGTAAATAAAAGCGAGTCCTAATGCCCCAAAAGCGCAATAAAATGTCTCAATAGGTAAGAAAAACAACATACAGGCACTGGCTGCTACCAAAACTAAAAACACAGCAATTGCTTCTTTAGGCTGGATAATTCCTGTCGCAAGCGGTCTGGTTTTGGTTCGCTCTACATAACCATCCACTTCACGATCCGCAAAATCATTAATGGCACATCCAGCAGCACGCATAAAAATGGTGCCAAACACAAATGGCAATAAAATGTGTAATGGAGGAATTCCTTCAGCAGCAATCCAAAGTGCCCACATCATTGGCCAGAAAACCAATTCCGTTCCAATCGGCTTATCAAAACGACATAAATAATAATAGGCTTCTAACCGTTGTCGCCAAGTGATCGATTGCACTGCTGCCATGACTTACCCCTGCTCGTTTTGTTTCTTTATAAAGTTTTCAAATGTGGTGAGAAATGTTTCTTGAACAATAAATTTACAGCCATGCCAGACATAACAACTTTGACGAGTCCAGCCATCGTCTAAATATATCACTCGACGCTCACAAGCTGGATTTGTACGCTGGAATAAAAACCTTCCTATCGGCTTTGTTCCAATATGTTGAAAAATTCTGGCTTTTTTTTGTAAGCTCAAAATTGGAAAAATACTTTTCGCCTTCACCCATGGTTCGGCTTCACAACCATAAAGTAAACTTTCACGTACCCATGCAGTATGTGCATGTGGCATGTTCATCCATTGACTGTCAATAAAACTTAAACGTTGAAAGTGTTCTTTGGTGGGTTCAACTCGAAACTGACCAGAGGCTAAATCTGTTAATTGTTGAGTCAAAGAGCCCGATGCATACAACCATTTTTTTAATTCAGGAGTTAATATTTTTTCCTGCTTAAGTTTAGATGGTATGTTTTGCATAACAGGCTCACTTCATTCAGAAAACCTAGTGTAACCGAATTTTTGTTTCAAAAATGCTGTGTTTTTAAGCAACATTCTTTTATTCATAAATTTGTAATAAACTTCACTATTTGAGAATATTTTAATATATCATATAGGGCATTTATCACAGGCATAGCTTAAGACCATTATGATGAATGACAAATTCAGATTTATTTTGCTCTACGGTGGAATATTCTGGGGCTGTGGTTTTACTATTTTAATGTTGCTTTATCGCTATTTCTTTTTGAATCAACCGAACTTACCCATTACTGCCTTTGCGGTTTATTTTAGTATTTGCTTTATTGCAGGTTTGGTATGGGGAAGTTTAGTTCATCATGATATTCAAAAGAAAATAGTGAGTTAATGATTGTTAAAGAAAGTGTAAAAGCCAGTTTTCAAACTGGCTTTTGTGTTTTTAGCACTTTAAAGATTAGGAGGCTGGTGTAGCCACTTTAGCGGGCACGCCACTATGAAACCTAAAGACATCATCAGGCGTCAAGATTAGATTTTTCTCAACTTCACGAATATGTTCAATACGCTGCTGAATATCTTCTTCTGGATTTTTCATTTTAGCCGTGGTCGCGACTTCCATGGCTAAAGCCAAATAATCTTCAAAATGACGCGACTCTGATTTCAGCAAATAACGATAGTAGCGTCCAAGCTCATCATCCACCAAGGGTGCCAGTACATGAAAACGCTCACAAGAACGCGCTTCTACAAATGCCCCGACGATCATGACGTCAATCAATGCTTCAGGTTCATAGGTGCGGATTTCTTTACGTAAACCGCCCGCATAACGTCCTGCACTTACGGCTTTCCATTCCTGCCCACGTTTTTTCATAAACTCAAGCACTTGCTCGTAGTGCAGCATTTCTTCACGAACCAGTTGTGCCAATTTGACTTGTAAATCGGTAAAAAAACTGTAACGGAACATCAGGTTCATGGCTGTTCCTGCGGCTTTTTTTTCACAGTTTGCATGGTCTTGCATCAACAAATCAAGATGATTGGTGGCTTCGTCTAACCATGCTTGAGGCGTTTTACAGCCTAAAAATGCAATGACTGGCTGCATTAATTCATCATAGTTGGGATTTGACATTTAAAAACTCTTATCGTGCTGCCTGTATTGCGGCTTTCATCTGTTGAACCGCTTGAACCAAACCCACAAAAATACTATCTGCAATAATTGAATGACCAATATTCAATTCATGGATTTGCGGAATCTTAGCAATTGGAGCGATATTTTCAAGATTTAAACCATGCCCTGCATTTACAATTAACCCTTTGCTTGCTGCGTATTCTGCACCTTGAATAATTCGAGTCAGTTCAGCCTGTTGTTCTTTTTCGGTTTTTGCGTCAGCGTAAGCACCTGTATGCAGTTCGATTGTTGGCGCTCCACAAGCAAGTGCTGCATCAATTTGGGCAAAGTCCGCATCAATAAATAAAGAAACTTCACAGCCAATTTCAGCTAAAGACTGTGTTGCGGTTTTTACTTTTTCAAATTGACCAACCACATCTAAACCACCTTCAGTGGTAACTTCTTGGCGGCGTTCAGGTACAAAACACACATGTTGCGGTTGAATTTCTTTTGCAAAGGCAACCATTTCATCGGTCACAGCCATCTCAAGATTCATATGCGTTTTTAATAGTGGACGCATACGACGCACATCATCATCTTGTATATGACGACGGTCTTCACGCAAATGCAATGTAATGCCCTCTGCGCCTGCCTGTTCACAGACCAACGCTGCCTGAACTGGATCTGGATAAGTCGTGCCTCGCGCCTGTCTTAAGGTCGCAACATGATCAATATTCACACCAAGCAAAGCAGCCATAGATAATTCCTGAAAGAAAATTTAAGAATGTGATTGTGTACTTTGTATCCAAAGCTGACGACTTTTTAAAGGTCGATCACCTAACAAAGAAGTAATCATTCGACGGTATAGTTTACCTAATAATTGCAACTGTTCAGCAGAAAATTCTGCTCCTTCTACATAATTTTGCATACAGCAAATCAACTCACCTGATAGGTTTGCAGCACTACGACTTACAACAGGCAAAAAACCTTCAGTTGACTGAAATTGATAGGACATGACTGTACTAATCGCTTGCTGATTACAATCTACATAAAAATCGACTGCATAGCCTAGTTCTTGCAATAACGCATGTTCAAACTGACGTAAAATTTGTCTTAAAAATAAAGCTGGTTGAGGATGTGTCGATAAAAGCTGTAATTGCGCTAGTGTTTTTTGATATTGAATAAAGGTTTGCGGCATGGCTTCTTCCAAAGGACACAAACGCAACAGGATTTCATTCAGATAAAATCCTGCAAAAAATGCATCACCATGAAAGAAAACAGGATGATTTAAAATTTCAAGTTTAGTGAAATTTTTTAAATCGCCTTTACCTGTCGCTTGTAAGGTTATAGGTTGATATTGTGGAGGTGGCGTCTGTCTCAAAATACCGTCCATACGACCATATTCTTCAGTAAACAAATGCACGATATGGCTTTTTTCACGATATTTTCGATGATGAACCAAATAGCCATGAATGACTTCATTACGCATAAGTGAAGTTAATCATCCTATTTTTTCTCATCTTTTTCATCGGCTCCATCAGGAATGACAGCCCCCACAACAGCTGCTGTACCTTTTACAACAGCTTTCGTCGTGCCATAAGCAACTTTGACTGGAACAGTCACGATTTTAGTAATACACCCTTGTAGTATCAGTACACAAGCTAGAATACCAAAACAACGGATCATGACTGTCATTGCTTATTCTCTTTTTTTAAATATCGCTATAACCTAAACTTTTGAGCGCACGTTCATCGTCAGACCAACCACCCTTAACTTTGACCCAAAGTGTTAACATAATTTTCTGCTCAAACATTTTTTCCATGTCTGTACGCGCTTCCATACCAATGCGTTTGAGTTTAGCGCCTTTCTCACCGATCACAATGGCTTTTTGTCCCGCGCGTTCCACAAAAATCGTAGCATCAATATAGGTACAAGCAGGTTTTAAACGACCTGTTTTTTCACTGATCGTTTCTTCTTCAGTTTTAAATGACTCGATTTGTACCGTTAAATCATAAGGTAATTCTTCACCAAGCTGACGCATGATTTTTTCACGGATAATCTCACTGGCCAGAAAACGCTCAGAACGATCAGTAATTTGATCCATCGAATATAATGGCGGTTGAAATGGCAAATATTTTTCAATCGTGTCACGTAAATGATCCAAATTTGCACCGCGTAATGCAGAAACAGGTACAATTTCAGCAAAGTTCATGAGTTTTGCACGCTCACGAATCAATGGTAACGCTTCATTCTTATTTTCAAAGGTATCTAATTTATTGATCACCAAGATGACAGGCATTTCTGCATTTTTAAGCTTTTCCATAACCAGCTCATCGTTTTGAGTCCACTTTTGTGCATCGACCACAAATAAAACCAGATTAACATCACGTAATGCTGAATGCGCCGCTCGATTCATCATTTTATTAATCGCACGGACTTCTTTTTTATGCATACCTGGCGTATCCACAAAGACCGCCTGTGACTTTTCACGTGAATCAATACCCACAATTTTATGACGTGTGGTTTGTGGTTTACGTGAAGTAATCGATAGCTTTTGACCCAACAAATGGTTCATCAATGTAGATTTACCTACATTTGGTCGCCCAACAATCGCAACAAAACCGCTTCTAAAATCAGCAGGAATGGTGACACCTTCGTCACTAAAGAATTGATCAATCAGTTGATTAGCCTGATTTTCATTGTCATGAATTTCAGGATTTTCATTTGAATCTGGATTGACTTGATCAGAATGCATGGACATGCAGGCTATTGCTCCAATAACTTTAATAATTCTGCCGCCGCTGCCTGTTCGGCAAAACGTCGGCTTGAACCCTCACCTACAATATTGGGTAGCCCAGCTACCGAACATTGCACTTTAAAATGTTGGTGAGGTGCATCACCTTGAATATCTACAACCTCGTAAACAGGGAGAGGTTTTTTACGTGCTTGTAGATACTCTTGTAAACGCGATTTAGGATCTTTAAGCTGATCACTTGGCTCGATATGATCCAGATAAGGCGTATACCATTTTAAAACAATACTTTTTAATAACTCTAAATCAGCACTGTCGACATAAATTGCCCCAATAATCGCCTCTACAGTATCGGCTAATATGGATTCACGATGATGACCACCCGATTTTAATTCACCTGTGCTTAATATTAAACACCGACTAAGTTTCAAATCGTTTGCAATTTTGCCTAAAGCTTCCTGTCGCACCAGTGTAGCACGCATACGGGTAAGCCGACCCTCATTTTCATGCGGATAGGTCTGATATAGATAATTGGCAATGATCATGCCAAGTAATGAGTCGCCTAAAAACTCCAGACGCTCATAATTATGTTTGTGACTGACAGATCGGTGGGTTAAAGCAAGCTGAAGTAAATCAGCTTGCTGAAACTGGTAACCTATCCTGCTCGGTAATCGAGGATCACTTAGCTTGGACTGACCTTTGATCAAAATTTTTCTCGAATGTTAGAACTAAATCAATATTCAATAAGAAAGGTTTTCTTATTTCGTACTTTTTACTGACGTTTAGACCATTGTTTGTGGTCACTTTGGCAATATCTTTAAAGTGTAAATCACGGATATTGTTCATGTCCAAACGCTGATCCATTTGCATATCAAATTTGGCAGGTGTGATATCTGAAGTGCTATTTTGGATGAGCTCCTCAATTTGACTATCAATCACTCGGTCATCCCAATAAGCAGGCCAGATTACAACGGCAGCCTTGACTGCCAGTGCAAATAAAATTACCCCAAATAAAATGGCTAAATACGAAGCGCCTTGTTGAGACTTACGCATTTGTAGTATTCCTAATCGTGTTTTTAGTCAATTTTCCCATTTCGACTGAACGATGGAATCTTAAAGCCTGGCTCTTTATGCATCCAGATATAGAAAGCTCGGCCGGTTAAGTTTTCCTCAGGAACGAATCCCCAAAAACGGCTATCTGCACTTTGGTCACGATTATCGCCCATTGCAAAATAATGCCCTTTTGGAACAGTCACTTCCCAATATAAACCATCTTGATTCGAATATTTACCATTTTCTATATAATTGATGAACGGCGCTTGACGAGCAATATTCACCCCTTCGAGTTCACGCATCAGATGTGTGTGAGTTCCCAACGTTTCTTTATGATAAATCGAAGTCGGTGTATCCAAAATATCTTTTTCACGATGAAATTCGACCGCAACCTTTGGTACTTTTTGACCATTAATTGTCAACTCTCCGTGATCATAAACAATATGATCGCCCGGTAAACCGATCACACGCTTAATATAACTGATCGAAGGTTGTGGTGGATAACGGAATACAATGACATCACCACGTTCAGGTTCTCCGACATCAATAATTTTCTTATTAATGATCGGCAAACGTACACCATAGTCAAACTTGTTAACTAAGATGAAATCACCTGTTTCGAGTGTTGGTACCATCGAATCCGAAGGGATATTAAATGGCTCGTACAAAAAAGAGCGCAAAATGAGTACCACCGCCAACACAGGCCAAAAGTCATATGCCCATGTGATCAGAAAATTTTCGTTATCGCGACCTTTGTTTGCACGTTGTTTGAACACCAATTTATCGAGTAACCATACGATAAAAAACAACAGCGTAACTGGAACGAGAATCAAATTAAAATCAAAATCCACAAAACCTCACTCGCAGCAACGCTGCTCGTTTTTCAGCAGGATAAAGCAATGCTTTTCCACGCCTTATCTATCAACTTTTAATACAGCTAAAAACGCTTCTTGTGGGATTTCTACACTACCCACCTGTTTCATACGTTTCTTACCTTCTTTTTGTTTCGCAAGTAATTTCTTCTTACGCGATACGTCACCACCATAACATTTCGCCAAGACGTTTTTACGCATAGCTTTAACGGTGGAACGGGCAATAACCTGCGCACCGATCGCCGCCTGAATCGCAACATCAAACATTTGACGTGGAATCAGATCTTTCATCTTTTCAACCAGTGCAATACCACGATGACGCGCATCCTGACGGTGACAGATCATGGCCAAGGCATCAACCTTTTCACCATTAATTAATACATCAACCTTAACTAGAGATGAACTCTCAAAACGTACAAAGTTATAATCCAAGGATGCAAAACCACGCGAACACGATTTCAATTTATCAAAGAAATCCATGACCACTTCTGCCATCGGAATTTCAAAAGTCACTGAAACCTGATTTCCTAAAAATTTCATATCCTTTTGCACACCACGACGCTCGATACACAAGGTCATGACATTTCCCAGATATTCCTGAGGAACAAGGATGTGACATTCTGCTATCGGTTCACGCAAGTCCTCAACCAAACTCCCATCTGGCATTTTAGAAGGGCTGTCGATATAAATGGTATCGCCCTTTTTAGTTACCGCTTCATACACCACCGTAGGTGCAGAGCTAATCAGATCGAGATCATACTCACGCTCTAAACGTTCCTGTACGATTTCCATGTGCAGCATACCCAAGAAGCCGCAACGGAAACCAAAACCAAGTGCATCTGAACTTTCAGGTTCAAAGAACAAAGCAGAATCATTAATTTGTAGTTTTTGTAACGCCTCTCGGAATGGCTCAAAATCACTGGAATCAATCGGAAATAAGCCAGCATATACCTGTGGTTTAACCTTTTTAAAACCTGGTAAAGTGGTAACTTCAGGTGTTGAAGATAAAGTAATGGTATCACCTACTGGCGCACCAAAAATATCTTTAATCCCTGCAATCACGAAACCAACTTCACCCGCTTCAAGGATATCAGTCTCGGTATGTTTCGGATTAAATACCCCCACAGAGGTTACAGGATGTACCTGACCTGTGGATTTGACCAACATTTTATCGCCTTTACGGATACGACCCTGTTTGATCCGTACTAAAGACACCACACCTAAATAGTTATCAAACCATGAGTCGATAATTAAAGCCTGTAACGGTGCTTCACGATCACCTACTGGAGGCGGGATCACATCGACTAAACGTTCAAGGACACCTTCAACACCTAAACCTGTTTTTGCTGAGCAGGTTGGTGCATCTGTCGCTTCAATCCCAATGATTTCTTCAATTTCATGAATGACGCGCTCAGGTTCGGCCTGTGGTAAATCAATTTTGTTTAAAATGGGAAGAACTTCAAGTCCCTGCTCAATCGCGGTGTAACAGTTTGCAACGGACTGTGCTTCTACGCCCTGCGCTGCATCTACCACAAGCAATGCACCCTCACAAGCAGCAAGCGAGCGAGAAACTTCATAGGAAAAATCTACGTGCCCTGGGGTATCAATAAAGTTAAGCTGATATTCTTGACCATTCGGATGCGTGTAATACAGTGTGACCGATGCCGCTTTAATGGTAATCCCGCGTTCGCGTTCAAGCTCCATTGAGTCCAAGACCTGAGCTTGCATTTCACGGTCTTGTAAACCACCACACATCTGAATAAAACGGTCAGCCAGAGTTGACTTACCATGATCAATGTGAGCAATGATCGAGAAGTTACGAATATTTTTGATATCAACGGATTTTTTAGCCGACGCCATAGATTACTCTGAAAAAAAATACATCTTTAAATGCAATACTTCATACAGTATGCAAGATGTAAAAGGACTGTCCTAAATTGCTGCACAGTATAAGCAACCCTACCTTAAAAATATAGTGCGATCATTCTGCTTTTAAAACTATTCATGTAATCCTCGCAAAATGCACTCTGAGGATTGATGAAATCATTGGAAAAGATTGAAACAATAACTCATAAATCCATTCGATTAGTCATAAGTCACTGTAAAATCGATCGGATTGATTTCCTGTGCTAAAGGTTGATAGGTTTGAGTAAAGGTGGGCGACATCCGTTTTGGTCGACCTGTACTGATTTCGACACAAGCCCATTTAGTTTTACCAACAAACAAAACACTTTGATCTTTCGAGCGATAAAACACGTATTGGCGGGATAAATACAAACTATCAATCGCATCTAGCCATGTACGCAAAATAATTTCCTCTCCTTCAAAGGCAGCTTTTCGATACTGTACGTGGTGTTCTACAGCCACCATGGCATGATTCATTTCCAGATATTGTTTTAGACCCAAGCCTAATCGATCGATATGTGCTGTTGCGACATCCTGCATCCATTGCACATACATCACATTATTCACATGCCCCAATTGATCGATGTGTTCAGGCTGTACCATTAGTTTTAAATCAAAAATCGCACTCATTCTTTATTGGTTCCAATTTGCATCTTCATACAGAGGCTACACTTCACATTTATACTGTATCTTACTCAAGATATTCCATAAAAAAGCCACTTCATTTAAAGTGGCTTATTCTATATTAAACGCAGGATTATTTGATTCGTAAGCCCAACATCGCACGTTGTCCCTGACGAATAATGGACACTCGTACCACCGTGTTTTTAGGCAATGCAGCAACAGCTTTACTAAAATCCCCCGTATTTAATATACTGATATTATTAATTTGAGTAATGACATCACCTGAAATAATATTGGACTGCGCAGCCAAGCCTCCACGCGTCACATCTTCAACCAAAATACCCCCACGAACATCAAGACGGGTTTGCTCAGCTGGTGTTAAGTTTCGAATCGACATCCCTAATACTGGCCCATTTTGTTGTGTTGCACGCTCTGAGGTTGCTGGTGTGTCGTCTGGAGCAGTGGTTAGGGTCGCAGAAACATTACGTGGTTTTCCATCACGCAATATTTCCAACTGAATCGTCTGTTTTGGCATGGTACGATTCAAATAGTTTAATAAATCTGAAGTGCGTGAAATTGGGGAACCATTATATTTCATAATGATATCACCCGCTTTTAATCCCGCTTTGGCGGCTGGTGAATTTGGCGCAACTTGATTGATGAGTGAACCTTCTGGACGTGGCAAGTTATAAGCATCGGCTAGATTTCGATCAATATCTTGTAGCATCACACCTAAATAGGAACGAGTCACTTTACCTGTAGTTTTAAGTTGTTGAACTACATCCATTGCTACATCAATTGGAATCGAGAATGACAACCCCATATAACCACCCGTACCACTAAAAATACGAGAATTCACACCAACGACTTCACCGCGCTGGTTAAATAATGGACCGCCTGAGTTGCCCGGATTTAAAGCCACATCGGTTTGAATGAACGGAACTGAGGTTTCACCCTGCATATTTCGTGATTTGGCACTGACAATACCAGCCGAAGCAGAATACTCAAAACCAAATGGTGAACCAATTGCAAGCACAGGCTCGCCTACTTTCAATTGATCAACATTGCCTATTTTCAAGGAAGGATAATTAGTTCCATCAACTTTGAGTAATGCCACGTCAGTACGCTCATCACTTCCAATCACTTTTGCATCAATTTCACGACGATCCTGTAAGGTTACGGTAATACGTGAAGCATCTTCAACGACATGGTGATTAGTAAGTAGATATCCATCCTTACTAATAAAAAAAGCGCTTCCGTATCCTACTTTTTCTTGTGGAGCTTGTTGTTGTGGAATGACGACTTGATTACCAAAAAAACGTTTTAAAATTTCGGGAACTTGTTGTTGTAACAACTCTTCCTGAGTCATTTTTTTTACAACATTGACGCTGACCACTGCGGGGCTGGCTTGTTCAACCAGACTTGAGAAATCGACAGGGGTTGCAGCATTCGCTTGTACAGCCGCCATGGTAAAAACCATAGCATACATTCCATTTTGTAAAGAGCGACTATTCATGTAACACGAACTCACAGACTAGTTTTAGGTTAGACCGAATTGTTTTAACACAACTTTTTCTATATTTCCGTAATAATATGTTTATTATTTCCAGAATAAAAAATTGCAATTATTTCATTAAATTTTCTCTATTTTGATCATCCAAAATTTTAAAGATTGAAAGTTTATTGAAAATTCGACTTAGATTTAAGCATATAGAGTCTTGCCTTTTCTTAAAAAAAAGCGTGTTATTAGCAAACTTTTTTGTAAATTAGCTGACGGACATGTCTGATTCAAACACAGCTCATCATTTTGATGTGATCATTGTGGGGAGTGGCGGCGCTGGATTAAGCCTTGCTTTGTCATTACCAAGTCATTACAACATTGCAGTTTTAGCCAAATCTTCTCTAACTGAAGCCAGTACTTTTTACGCACAAGGTGGTGTGGCTGCGGTACTCGATGAAACTGATTCTATTCAACAGCATATTGATGACACGATGATTGCAGGTGCACATTTATGTGAACTTGATGCAGTGAAACAAACAGTTGAAGGTGGTCAATCATCCGTTGATTTTCTTTTAAATCATGGTGTTGAATTTACCCTTGATGAAGAAGATCAGCTTCATCTTACTCGTGAAGGCGGACATTCACAGCGCCGAATTATTCATGCAGCAGATGCAACAGGTAAAGCAATTTCTACCACATTGGTTCAACGCGCCAAAGAACAAAAAAATCTCACTATTTTTGAAAATTACATCGCTATTGATGTCATTACATTACATAAATTAGGACGAAAAAATCAAAGTAATCGTGCCATTGGACTGTATGTACTTGACGAAAAAACCGAGAAAGTACATACATTTTTAGCACCGTTTACAGCACTCGCCTGTGGTGGTGCGATGAAAGCTTATCTTTATACTTCAAATCCTGATATTGCCACAGGTGATGGGCTCGCCATGGCCTATCGTGCAGGTTGTCGCGTGGCGAACATGGAGTTTAATCAATTCCATCCAACCTGTTTATATCATCCACAGGCGCGGTCTTTTTTAATTACTGAAGCCATGCGGGGTGAAGGTGCATATTTACGCCTACCAGATGGCGAACGTTTCATGCTGCGTTTTGATGAACGCGCTGAACTTGCACCGCGGGATATCGTAGCCCGTACAATTGACCATGAAATTAAGCGCTTGGGGATTCGCCATGTCTGGCTCGATATTACGCATAAACCTGCACAGTTTATTCAGGAACATTTCCCAACACTTTATACCCGCTTGCTTGAACTAGGCATTGATATCACCAAAGATATGATTCCAGTGGTTCCTGCTGCACATTATACCTGTGGTGGTGTGGTGGTAGATGAACACAGCCAAACAGATATCGAAGGCTTATATGCCATTGGCGAAACTTCTTATACTGGTTTACACGGTGCTAACCGTATGGCCAGTAACTCATTACTTGAATGTTTTGTCTATGGCATGAGTGCTGCACAGGATATTCAAAATAAATTTGATTCGAATTTTACATGGCCTGATGTTCCTACTTGGGATGAATCACAGGTTACAGATGCAGATGAAGACGTTGTGATTTTGCAAAACTGGGATGAATTGCGTTCGACCATGTGGAACTATGTGGGGATCGTGCGAACCACTAAACGACTGGAACGCGCGCTACATCGCATCGAAATGTTAAAACGGGAAATCACTGAATATTATCAGGACTATCGAGTCAGTAAAAATCTGATCGAACTCCGAAATTTAGTGCTTGTTTCAGAAATGATTGTACGATGTGCGATGCAACGTAAAGAATCTCGCGGTTTACATTACACCCTAGATTATCCTGAACTAGGAACAGAGTTACGCAAAACAGTACTGACTCCACCAAATTTTGAAGTGGAACAACCTTTAGTTAATACAGTTTAAATTATCCAGCCAGAATAAAATGCACAAAAATTTGATATTTTGCGCATTTTATTCGCTTACAGAACTATTTTAGATAGATTAATGCATCTTCAAACACCTGTTCAGGTGCTTGAGTTGCATCCAAACGTTTCACTCGTTCTGGATATAACTGATGTAACTCGTGATAACCTTGACGTACTCGCTCAAAAAAATCGACTTTTTCCTGCTCAAAACGATCCAAAGCACCACGTTCACGCGCACGTGACATACCAAGTTCAATAGGAGCATCCAACCAGAATGTAATATCTGGCATTTGTGAAACAAAAGTTTGATTCAAAATATTGAGCTTTTCCTTACTTAAACCACGCCCTGCACATTGATAGGCATAACTGGCATCGGTAAAACGATCAGTAAGTACTGTTTTGCCTGCATCTAAGGCAGGAATAATGACTTGTTGGATATGTTGCGCCCGTGCTGCATAAATCAATAAAAGCTCGGTATCATGTGCCATCTTTTCTTCATGATTGACTGCAAGCAACAAATCACGCACTCGCTCAGCCAAAGGCGTTCCCCCTGGTTCACGAGTTAATACGAGGTGTTCACCCTGACGCTCGAAATACTCATAAATCTTACGAATGAGCGTGGTTTTTCCCACACCTTCCGTGCCTTCAAAGCTAATGAACATAATATCTCCGTCATTTTGGATACGAGCTTGGTTTATACGTGTGTGGGTGCTAATTATCCGTTTTTGATCTTAGCACGGACAAATAATTCTGAACTGCCTGATTATGTTGTTGCAAGGTTTCACTGAACTTGTGTCCACCATTGCCTGTTGCAACAAAGTAGATATTTTTTGATTGATCAGGATGCATCGCCGCTTCAATGGCTTTTTTACTCGGCATAGCAATCGGAGTAGGTGGTAAACCAGAGATAGTATACGTATTATAAGCAGTCGGAGTACGCAAATCCTGTCGGCTAATTTTGCCCTGATACTTATCACCCATGCCATAAATCACAGTGGGGTCGGTCTGTAAGCGCATACCGAGTTTTAAACGGCGTACAAATACGCCAGACACTTGTTCAAGCTCACTGTCCAGACTGGTTTCTTTTTCAATAATTGACGCCATAATCAAGGCTTCATACTTATTTTTATAAGGTAGATCTGCTGCTCGATTTTGCCATGCAGTATCTAAAGCTTTCATTTGATAATGATATAAATCCGTTAGAATTTTTTTATCGCTTTCGCCTTTGGAAAAGAAGTAAGTATTTGGTGCAAATAAACCTTCAGGATGTGAATAAGGCAAATCCAATGCTTTTACAATTTGTTCTTCAGGTAAGTTGACAACTGACTTGGTTACATACTGATCTTTTTTTAGATTTGCAATTAATTGCTTAAAGGTCGTTCCTTCAATCACTTGAACCCGTATCATTTGTGCATTTTCAGCGTTGGATAGCATCACTAGAACTTTACGAATACTCATACCTTGAGGGACTTCATATACCCCTGCTTTCATGGTGTCATGAATAAAGAATTTCTGATAAATTTTGAGAATCAAAGGAACTGAAACTTGATTTTCTTTTGCCAGACGTTCAATGAAATGTGAATAAGTATCACCATTAGCAACCACGAGTAATTCTTTTTTGCCTTTTACAGGATAAGCCTTAAATAGATTCATCCATAGCAAGCTGAATACCGCAATGGCTACAATGCACAATGCCACCAGCCATTTTCGATTTCTCGCAAAAAAACCGATTTTGCTTGGCGGCTTTTTCTTATTTTTTGCTTTAGGTTTATTTGAAGGTTTTGACATATCAGTGAATCTGGTTCAGTTGAAGTGTATAAAAAAGATCTACACAAATTTGAGAATCTAAAGGATTTCCATCAAGATGACTAACTACTTTCATCGGACTGAGTGCATTACAAAAAAACAGTGCCTGAATATTTGCAATCTCATCCACATCGATAAAACCATGAGCGACAGGCACATTGAGCTTTTCCATACGGGATAAAATCTCAGCGCGCATTACACCGTGCACGCCATTATAACGAAGTTCGGGTGTAATCCATGTATCTTTTAAATAAATAAAGCAATTACTGCTCACGCCTTCAACTATCATTCCTTGTACATCTGTTACCAAGGCTTCTATCCATTGTTGTTGATCCGCTTCCTGTTTCAGTAACACCTGCTCTAGCCGATTCAATGTTTTTATCCCGACCAAATGCGGCATAGTCATCCCTATAACTTGATTTAACACACCTGTTTGTATCAATTGAGGTGCAAATTCAGCGTGTGTTTGCGGATAAAACCAGACATACACATCAGCATGTTGTTCTGGCAGACTATAACCACGCTGCCCTACACCACGGCTAATCACAATTTTAAGGGTGCCATTTAAAATTTCAAATTGACTACACAGTTTCGCCAAACTTTTTTCGATCAGTGATAAATCTGCCTTTAGATATAAATATTTACAACTATTTTTTAAACGCAATAGATGTCGTGCTTTGAGTTCAAATTTTCCTTGATAAATACGTGCTGTGGTAAAGCATCCATCTCCATAATGAAATGCTCGATCCTGTAAATCCAGTGCTTCCACTTGTTTTGCATTTTTAAAACACCACATCGCCAAACATCCCGTTGATTTCTCAGCTTAGTTTAAAAACACATAAGCTTTTTCTATTTCTTTTTTATTCATATAAAATTCATTTTTTATTATTTTTTATGGATAACAACTCACAGTATGCTGCTCGCATGTTCAAAACATTTCAATATATTTGAGGGAAAAAACATGCATTTAGCACAATTAAAGGTGGGGATTCTAGCGGCTTTGATCTCAGTGTCATCTTTGGCAGCCACAGACTTTTTAAACGTTTCATATGATCCAACACGTGAACTTTATGAAAACTTTAATAAAGAATTTGGAGCTTACTGGAAACAACGTACTGGACAAGATGTCAATTTCAAACAATCTCATGGCGGTTCTGGTAAACAAGCCCGTGCTGTTATTGATGGCTTGCAGGCAGATGTCGTAACCTTAGCTTTGGCCGCAGATATTGATGAAATTGCAGAAAAGGCAAAACTTTTACCTGCTGATTGGCAAAAGAAATTCCCCCAAAATTCGACGCCTTATACTTCAACCATCGTTTTCCTTGTCCGCAAAGGCAATCCAAAAGGCATTAAAGATTGGGGCGATATTGTCAAACCTGGGGTAGAAATTATTACGCCAAATCCAAAAACTTCAGGTGGTGCGCGCTGGAATTATTTAGCCGCATGGGCTTGGGCAAAGCATCAATACGGTTCTGATGCCAAAGCACATGATTTTGTTCGTCAAATTTATAAACAAACCAAAGTACTAGATTCTGGTGCGCGTGGTGCAACCACCACTTTTGCTGAACGTGGTATTGGAGATGTATTACTTGCGTGGGAAAACGAAGCTTATTTAGCGCAGCGTGAACAACCTGGTAAATTTGAAATCATTACTCCATCTCTTTCGATCTTGGCTGAGCCACCTGTTGCAATTGTAGAAAAAAATGTAAAAAAAGATGGCAATGAAAATCTCGCCAGAGCCTATTTGAATTTCTTGTATTCACCAAAAGGACAGGATATTGCAGCGAAAAACTTTTATCGCCCACGTAATGCAGACATTTTAAAGCGTTATAGCAACACGTTTAAACCATTAAAACTTGTCACAATTGACAAAGAATTTGGGGGTTGGGCCAAAGTACAAAAACAACACTTTAATAATGGTGGTGTTTTTGACCAAATCGTAAAAGAAAACAACGCTAAATAATTGGTCTTTTCAGGGAGTAATGTCATGATTCATACCGTTATTGTTCCGGGTGTTGGTGGGAGTGAATATCACCACTGGCAATCATGGTTACAACGTGAACTCATCAATTGCTCTCGCGTGCAACAAAAAGACTGGAATCATCCAGTGCTAAACAAATGGGTTGGCGCGTTTCAAAAAAGCCTTAGTTTAATTGATCAGCCTGTTCAAATTATTGCACATAGTTTTGGTTGCTTAACCAGTGTCGCTTCACTTACTGAACACCCAGATTTAAGAAAGAAAGTTAAACACCTCACACTCGTTGCCCCCGCTAACCCAGCACGTTTTGGTGAAGCGGGCTTTGCGCGAAATAGTCTTTACGATTATGCAG
The DNA here is from genome assembly GCF_025562455.1 of Acinetobacter sp. WU_MDCI_Axc73. Classification (GTDB taxonomy): domain Bacteria; phylum Pseudomonadota; class Gammaproteobacteria; order Pseudomonadales; family Moraxellaceae; genus Acinetobacter. The sequence continues at coordinate 70,782 of NZ_JAHPRO010000015.1, read as the reverse complement.
ATTACTTTCATCGACTTCGGATTGATGTACCGACACAACTGATCATCAGTGAAAATGATCCTTGGTTACATTTTGATGATGCCATGCGTTTAGCTCAAGCTTGGCAGATTAAACCAGTCAATCTTGGGCAAGTAGGTCATATCAATGTGGCATCTGGTTTCGGGCCTTTTCCAGAAATTTTCGATTACATTCTTCTGGAAAAACAGGCTCATCGCCTGATGTCAAATCTCGATCAATCTTCAATGATTAAATACGCAATTTAATTTTTTATTAATTTTTGATTTGCCGGCTATTGGCTCGGCGTACTCTTTAGGAGTTCTCATGTCGCAGCGATCCCGAGTGCTGCCAGGATTTGGTCTCTCACTAGGTTTTACCCTAGCGTATTTATCACTGATCGTTCTTATTCCATTATCGGCTGTTTTTATTAAATCAATAGGTGTGGGTTGGAATGGTTTGTGGGAAATATTGAGTTCAGAACGAATCCTCAAATCACTACAGCTTAGTTTTGGTATTGCACTTATTGCAGCTTTAATCAATGTCATCTTCGGTTCTTTACTTGCTTGGTGTTTGGTACGCTACACCTTTACGGGTAAACGCCTCATTGATGTATTGGTTGATCTACCTTTTGCTCTACCTACCGCAGTTGCAGGTATTGCTCTCACGTCTTTATATGCGCCTACTGGCTGGATTGGTCAATATCTAACACCACTAGGTATTGAAGTCGCTTACACCCCAATCGGGATTACGGTTGCCCTGATTTTTATTGGCATCCCATTTGTGGTGCGTACCGTGCAACCTGTGCTTGCTGACATTGAAACTGAGCTGGAAGAAGCCGCTTCTGCATTAGGTGCAAACCGTTGGCAAATCGTGAGTAAAATTATTTTCCCTATTTTACTTCCAGCGTTACTTACTGGCTTTGCTTTAGCTTTTGCACGTGGTGTCGGTGAATATGGTTCAGTTATTTTTATTGCAGGTAATCAGCCTTTTAAGACTGAAATTGCTCCACTCATGATTATCTCGCGTCTAGAAGAATATGACTATCCCGCAGCAACGACGATAGCTGTCGTGATGTTGGTGATTTCCTTTGTGATTTTACTGTTGATTAATCTAATTCAGGCATGGGCAAGTCGTCGTACTGGGAGAACTGTAAAATGAGCTTAGCAACCAGCAGCAATGCACTGGCAATAAAATTGCAATCACGTGATTCGACCCGTGAACCAACTTGGGTGCGTAATGTTCTTTTGACCATAGTATTCATCTTTTTCTTAAGTTGTCTGATTCTGCCGTTGATTCTGGTGTTTGTGGAAGCTTTCCGACAAGGAGTCGAGGTTTATATCAATGCCTTAATTAACCCAGATACATTATCTGCTGTTAAGTTGACTTTAATTACTGCCGCGATCGCCGTTCCGCTCAATGTCGTATTTGGTGTGGCTGCTGCTTGGGCAGTTGCCAAATTTGAGTTCCGTGGCAAATCCATATTAACCACTTTGATTGATATCCCATTTTCAGTATCCCCTGTCATTGCAGGTTTAATGTTAGTTCTGATATTTGGTATGCAGGGTTGGTTTGGCCCATGGTTGATAGATCATGATATTAAAATTCTGTATGCAGTGCCTGCGATTGTGATTGCAACTGTATTTATTACTGTTCCATTTGTTGCCCGTGAACTCATTCCTTTAATGGAAGCTCAAGGCATTGAAGAAGAAGAAGCAGCGATTGTACTAGGAGCATCAGGTTGGCAAACCTTCTGCAAAGTCACGTTACCTAATATTAAATGGGGACTGCTTTACGGTGTGATTTTATGTAATGCCCGTGCTATGGGTGAGTTTGGTGCAGTTTCTGTCGTTTCAGGACATATTCGCGGTGAAACCAATACTTTGCCTTTACATGTCGAAATTCTCTACAACGAATATACCTACAGTGCAGCCTTTGCGGTCGCATCTTTACTCGCCTTTCTAGCAATTATTACTCTGATTTTAAAAACATGGGTAGAAATTCGTCAGGAAAAACAGAACAACCGCAACGATTCAGCCTCTTCTTAAGGAATGATCAATGAGTATTCAAGTTAAAAATATTGAAAAACACTTTGGTGCATTCCATGCACTGAAAGATATTTCTCTGGATTTTCCAGAAGGACAACTGGTTGCACTTCTTGGCCCTTCTGGTTGTGGTAAAACAACATTACTGCGCATTATTGCGGGGTTAGAATCAGCAGATTCAGGTCAAGTTTTACTTGAAGGCAATGATGCCACCCACATACACGTGCGCGAACGTCAGGTCGGGTTTGTATTTCAGCATTATGCTCTATTTCGTCATATGACCGTATTTGAAAATATTGCTTTTGGCTTACGCGTTCGCCCACGTAGTACTCGTCCAAATGAAGCTGAGATCAAAAAACGTGTCAGTCGTTTACTTGACCTAGTTCAGCTTGGTTTTCTAGCAGATCGATATCCTGCACAGCTTTCTGGCGGTCAGCGTCAGCGTATTGCCCTTGCCCGCGCCTTAGCAGTTGAGCCTCGTGTTCTGCTTTTGGATGAGCCTTTCGGTGCATTGGATGCCAAAGTGCGCAAAGAATTACGCCGCTGGTTAAGAACATTACACGATGAACTGCATATCACCTCTATTTTTGTGACCCATGATCAGGAGGAAGCGCTTGAAGTAGCTGATCAGATTATCGTCATGAATAAAGGGAATGTTGAACAAATCGGTTCGCCACGTGAAGTTTATGAAAAACCTTCAACGCCTTTCGTATTTGATTTCTTGGGTCAGGCAAACCGTTTCGATGCTGAACATCAAAATGGTACTCTACATATTGGTGAAAATAGAATCATTCTGCCTACCACTGCTCATGCGCCTCAAGGTAAAGTCATTGCTTTTGCCCGTCCAGATGAGTTACATATTCATGCCCAACCGCATGAAAATAGTATTGAGGCTGTTTTTGTACGTGAAATTTGGATTGCAGGAAAAGTGATTGCCGAATTACAAGATCATCAAGGTCGCTTGATTGAAATTGCATTAAGCCCAGAAGAAGCAAGACAGCATCAATTTAGGCCGAATCAAAATGTTTGGGTGAGTGCCTCACAGCTTCATTTATTTGCCGATCAAGTCGCCTAGATTCAATTTGAGGATGTATCCCGTCTTCAAAAGAGAGATAAAGAATTATGAATTTTCAACAATTAAGAATCATACGAGAAACGGTTCGTCAAAACTTTAATTTGACCGAAGCATCGGCAGCGCTTTACACCTCTCAATCAGGTGTGAGTAAACATATCAAAGATTTAGAGGATGAACTTGGCGTCCAGCTTTTTGTCCGTAAGGGTAAACGCTTACTTGGTTTAACTGAACCCGGTCAGTCGCTATTGGGTATTGTAGAAAGAATGCTGGTGGATGCTGAAAATATTAAACGTCTGGCTGATGACTTTAATAAAGTTGATGAAGGTACATTGACAATTGCGACCACGCATACTCAGGCACGTTATGTGCTTCCACCAATTGTGAATCAGTTTAAAAAACTTTTTCCAAAAGTTCATTTAATCTTGCAGCAAGCCAGTCCGACTGAAATTGCGGAAATGCTACTCCAAGGCGAAGCCGATATTGGTATTGCGACCGAGTCGCTCACGACTGAGGAAAATCTGGCAAGTGTTCCATACTACCAATGGCAACACAGTATTATTGTTCCACAAAGCCATCCACTTAGTCAGGAAAGAGAGATTACGCTAGAAGCTTTATCCAACTTCCCTATTATTACTTATCATGGTGGATTTACAGGTCGCTCCAAAATCGACAAAGCTTTTGAAGAGGCGGGTATTGATGTTGATTTAGTTATGTCCGCACTTGATGCCGACGTCATCAAAACCTATGTTGAACTTGGTATGGGCGTTGGTATTGTCAATGATGTGGCTTATGACCGTGAGCGGGATTATCGCTTAAAACAAATTAAAACGGATATTTTTGGATTAAACACCACATGGATTGCTGTACGCAAAGGTCATTTGCTGCGTGGCTATGGCTATGAGTTTATCTCACTATGCTCACCTGAAGCAGATACCAAAGCATTGAAAAGAGTGGCTTATCCAGATGAATGATCAAATATGACAAGATTCCTTTCATCATAATTTAAACTCGCTTAATTTTTCCTCCGTAGGCAGAAAGAAAAAGGACGAGTGAAAGAAGTCTATGATTATGATTTAAAAATAGCATAAAAAAAGAACCGCATTTGCGGTTCTTTTTTGAAATCTGAAACTCGATAACGTCTTTGTTCCAGATTTTGTCTTATTAACGTTTGATAGAACGTGACATACCAGCAAAACGTTGTTTGAATTTGTCGATACGACCGCCAGTATCCACATTCTTTTGTTTACCAGTATAGAATGGGTGGCAAGCTGAACATACGTCAAGATAAAGAGTTTCTTTACCTAAAGCAGAACGTGTTTCAATCACGTTACCGCAAGAGCAAGTTGCAACTAATGTTTCGTATTTTGGGTGAATATCGGCGCGCATGGTCGATTACTCCTAATGAAAGAAAGGCTTAAGCTGTTATCGCAATTGATCACTCTCAACTTTCAGTCCTAAAAAAGACTGATCAATTGAGGAAAAGGCTGGTTAACTAAAGGCATATAGCATATAGACAACGCAGCAGATCAACACCACAACAGACCATTTCTCTTGGCCCACCGAGACGTATCCGTCAGAGCTAAGCACAACAAGTGGACATGATTATACGCTAAAAAACATCAGATAGCGAATTATTCCAGTACGGTTTTATCTTTGATGGCATTTTGATCATGTTTTTTCGACCAGTAATTTGCAATCACCCCACACACCATTAACTGAATCTGATGGAAGATCATAATAGGTAAAACAATCATACCCAAAGGCTGTCCGCTAAAAAGAATTTGTGCCATCGGTACGCCACTGGCCAATGTTTTTTTTGATCCACAGAAGAATATCGTAATTTGATCTGCTCGATTGAAGCCAAGCCAAACAGGTACAAATAAGCCCAGAAGCATAATGATGGTGAGCAAAATTGAACACGCCAATACCAAATAGAACAAAGTAAGTAGGTTGACCTGATGCCATAAACCTGCAACCACGGCACTACTAAAAGCCCCATAAACCACCATCAAAATGGTGCCCTGATCAAACGCCTTTACAATACCCGGCACTTTTTTCATATAAGGAAAAATCCACGAACGAAGTACCTGCCCCAAAATAAAGGGAACCAATAATAACAACGTGATCTGTATGATCGATGCTGTTGGATCATAGTTATGTTTCGACTGACCAAAAATAAAAAAACTGACCAATACTGGTGTAATAAACATACCAATTAAATTTGAAAAAGAGGCACTACAAACCGCAGCAGCAACATTACCTTTCGCAACTGAAGTAAATGCAATCGAAGACTGGACTGTCGATGGCAAAAAACACATAAACAGGAAGCCCCAATATAACTCCTGCCCTAATATAGGAAGTAAAACTGGTTTTGCCATTAAACCAAGAATTGGAAATACCACAAATGTAAAAGCAAAAACTAAAACATGCAGTTTCCAATGCATGACACCTTCCACGATAGCTTCTCTCGAAAGTTTGGCACCATGCAAAAAAAATAAAATAGCAATTGCAACATTAGTGACGACTTCGAAAATACTGGCTGCTTGTCCTGAAACGGGGATAATACTTGCCAGAATAACCATCGTAATTAATAAGATAGTAAAACGATCCAGAGCCAGTAATTTCAACATTGCATTACATCCTGTATGTCATTTATAAAAAATCCCGATAAATGCAATTTACCAGTAAGTAAATATTCATGTTACCGAGATGACTTGATAAAGCCAGTTTTCAAATAAAATATTCATTATTTATTTAAAAACTTAACTTTTAAATCAAAGATATAGAATGAGTAATTATATGCGTATTCAATCTGATTGGACACTTTAAACTTTAAATAAAACCATCAGACTTCTTTCATAAGTCCCTTTTTCTCGCTACAAGAGAAAAATAAAGGGGGTTAAACAATGATGAAAGAAGCCTTTGATTTAGATTTAAATTAAGTCACACAAGAACCCCTGAGTCTTATTGATTTGTATTTTCTGATTCAAGCGCTTGATGCTCTCTCAATAGTTTGGCCACCCATACCACCAAAATTAAAATAGGAATTCCAATCAGCGTGGTCATGAGGAAAAATTTTGGATAACCGATATGAGTCACGATTGTACCCGAATAACCTCCTAATAATTTAGGGGTTAGAGTCATCAGCGAGCTAAAAATCGCATATTGAACGGCGGTAAATGAGACACTGGTCAAGCTTGATAAAAATGCAATAAAAGCGGCACCTGCCAATCCTGAGGCCATATTATCTACAATAATTGCAAAGTAAAGCCAATGAGAACTATATGGCTTAATGACTTTACCTTTCAGCTCAGTCGTTGCATCTGAATTAGCTTTTACTGGCGTGATTGGATCAAGTTCAATATCCAAAGCTTTTGCCTGTTCAGAGTGTGTAATTCCATAATTTCGTTGACTATGAACGATAACTTCACCAACTGGAGAAATTGCTTCTACAGAGATCGTTTTAGTTGCAGAGTTTTTCAAGGCTTGTTGATCGATAATCCCACTAAAAGTACCTGAGGAATCAACTTTTGTCTTAAAGCTTTTTCCATCTAGCTTGAGCACAATGGGTTGATCTGTATTTAACTGACTGGCATTGAGTCCAGAAACTTGACCTTTGACCACCACACTTTGTTTAAGCTCTTCTACTGATAATTGATTATCACTGGTAATCGGTAAAATCTGAATTTGTGGCTGATTCAGCTTAGCCGTTAAATAAGGTAAATCGACAGAAGTTGAATCTGACTGGCCCTGTGCGAACTGACTTTGAACAGTGATATGCTGACTTTCCGACAAAGCTTGGTCTGGAATCGCGAGCTTAAAATACCCTACTTCATCTGTTTTTGCCGTATAGTGATGCGATCCCACCTGAACCTGTACATCTGCTAAAGGTTGTCCAGATTTAACCAATCCGATAAAAATTAAATTAGTAGAACTTGCAAGCACTGCCCCGACGAACATTAATTTCATAATGTTCATACGCTGTGCAAGCAAGCCACCCAAAAAACCACCAATCAGGCTAAAAATAACCCCGTAAACTTTCACTGCTTCCGCAATTTGTTCTTTACTAAAATTTAAATCCTGATAGAAAACATTGGAGATGACACCCGCAATAATGTCCGAAATTCGATAAAAACCAATTAAAAGTAACAATACTAATGCCAGTTTAACGCCATAGCGTTTAAAGAAATCCAGTACTGGTGCGACCCATGTTTCTAAGGCCATTTGTTTGTTCACCACACCAGCATGCACCAGCAAGTAACCAATCAATAAAGCACAGGCAGCCGCCGTTAAAAAGCGTAAAGCTTCCAAACCAAATAAAGCCGCGGTATCCGTAACATTGGCAGCACTTGCGAGTAGATCGGTAACTTTGCCCGAATAAATATAAGTCACGACAAAAGTCGCCACTGCCACAAAAAACACAAACACCAAACGATAATAGTCACTACGTTTATAGTTTTTATATACTCGATTGACTTGTGGTTCGCGCACCACAAGCGTGGTCATGATACCCACCAGCATCACTGCCGCCATAGTTAAATAAGTATATTTCCAAGCTTCATAGATATAGTTACTCTTGGATGTTCCAAGATAAGCTGCTAAAAACAAAGCCCCAGCGCCTGCTACAATCATGCCAATACGATAACCTGCATTATACGTCGATGCTAAAACTGTCTGCATCTGCGTTTCAGCAAGTTCAATCCGATACGCATCAATCACGATATCCTGTGTCGCCGCGGAAAAACCCAGCAACACCGCTCCTATTGCCATCTGAATCAAATAACTTTGACCGAGCGAAGGATCTGAAAATGCCATAATACAAATAGCTGCAACAATGAGTAACTGTGCAATCAGCAACCACGCACGACGGCGACCTAAAGTTTTGGTCAAAAAAGGAACGGGCAGTTCATCAATCAATGGCGCCCACACAAATTTAAACGAATAACCAAGTGCCGCCCAGCTAAAAAAAGTCACCGCGCTTTTATCAATGCCAGCTTCCCCGAGCCATAAAGATAGGCTTGAAAAAATCAGCAGAATGGGAATACCCGCAGAAAACCCCAGAAATAGCATAATCAGGGCACGGCGATCAAGAAAGGCCTCAAAAGCAGCTTTCCATCCAGTAGTTTGTGTGGTCATTCGATTATTATTTTCCAAAGATTTTATAAAACAGCCTATTCAATCGTGTTATGTCCAAGCTTTCAATATTGTTTGTGAAAAGCTGGTCATTTAAATTGAGAAAAAATGCTGTGAAGCTTGATATTTTGCCCTAAACCTGTATACCTTTAAATCTTACCTCTAGTTTATTTTTTGGATTTCACCTGTGACCCAAAGACACGATCAAATGGCTTCAACATTATCTTTAACTTCAACCACAGCGACAACTCTAAAAAGCAATAATCTACCATCGGCATTTGAACAAGCAGAGATTCAGACGACATTAGAAAAGACCACATTAAAAGCTGAACAACTGACTCATATCACTAATCTGGACAAAATCCCATCATCTACACGGCGGATTAAACCGCTGAATAATTTTTTAGGTCAAGATCGTGCCCGAGCCTCTGTGGAGGCAGGTATCTCTCTGCCATACTCAGGCTATAATATTTTTGCCGTTGGAACCGCAGGTTTAGGTAAGCGTACCATGATCAAGCGGTTGCTTCAGCAACACGCGAAAAATATGCCGACACCGGATGACTGGGTGTATGTAAATAACTTTAAAAATCCACGTCAACCACTCGCTTTAAGATTTCCAGCAGGTCAAGGGCCAAAATTTCAAAATGCCTTGCATCAAGCTTGGCAAACCATTTTAAAACAACTTGAACGACGTTTCACCGCCGAAACCTATCACAATCGTATTGAACAGATTCGTCAGGAAACAGGTGATGTACAACAAGAAGCCTTGGTTGAGCTGACCAAAGAAGGTGAAACGCTAGATCTAAAACTGATTTCACGCAATGAAGAACATTGTTTTGTACCAGTACATGTCAAAGATGATCAAATTCAGGAAATGACCCAGAATGAAATCAATTTGCTGACCACAAAACAACGTGCTGAAATTGCAGCTAACATGCGTTATATGGATAAAAAACTAGAACGCTTAGGACTGCATTTAGGCGATCTGGAAGACGATGCACGTGATCAGGTTTCTGAACTCAATCGTGATATAGCCAAACAAGTGGTTCTACCACGAATTGATTTATTGATCAAAAAGAATCAGAGTGTTGTTGGTCTAGAAGATTTTTTACAGCGTTATGCCGAAGATATTATTCAAAATGTCGAAACTATTCTAGCGCAGGAAGAAGATGATTTTTCCCCTGCACTGTTTAATCGAGTTCCTGCGCGCTATCAGGCCAATGCGATTGTTAGCAATAAGCCAAACGCTGGTGCACCTGTAATTTTTGAAGACTTCCCAACTCATTATAATTTGCTTGGACATGTTGAACAGTTAACCCAAAATGGTACGATCACCACAGACTTCACCTTGATTCGCCCTGGTTCACTGCACAAAGCCATTGGGGGTTTTTTGATGCTGGAAGCTGAACAGTTACTTGAGCAACCTTATGCATGGCAAGGGCTAAAACGTGCACTGAAGTCTGGACAGCTCAAACTTTCCTCACTTGAACATATGCTGACCCTCACTGGCAGTATTTCAATTGAGCCTGCAGCAATTCCTTTAGAAATAAAGGTGGTATTGTTAGCAGAACCTGAAATTTATTATGAAATTTTAGAAGTTGAACCCGAATTGGGCAGTGTGTTTAAGATTCGCGCCGATTTCACTGATACATTACAACGTAATGACAGTAATGAGCAGGCCTATATGCAACTCATTGCTGATTATGTTCAAGTGGATAAGCTATTACCTTTTGATCGTTCGGCATTATCAGCACTCTTAACCGATTCAAGTCGTCAGGCAGAAGATCAAAGCTCATTATCTTTACATGCATCTACATTGGGCGATTTAATTCGTGAAGCCCATCATCATGCTTTTACTGCTGGTGACAAAACTGTTTCCGACAAACATGTTAATCAAGCTTTACATCATCGCCAATATCGCTTGGGTTATTTACGTGAGTTGTATTGGCAAGATTTATCACGTGGAACTCAGTTAATTGAAACACAAGGTCATCGCTTGGGTCAGATTAATGCGCTTTCTGTCATACATTATGCAGATGTCGAGTTTGGTCTACCGTCAAGATTAACCGCTTCGGTTTATCAAGGCGGCGGTGATATTCTGGATATTGAACGTAGTGTCGAATTAGGTGGATCCTTGCATGCCAAAGGTGTCCTCTTGATGTCGAGCTTTCTTAAAGCACATTTTGGTCGCTCACAAATCTTACATTTTTCTGCGGCGCTTGCTTTTGAACAAAGTTATGGACAAGTGGATGGTGATAGTGCCACTGTTGCTGAGCTTTCAGCCTTGATCTCTGCAATTAGCCAGATTCCAATTGATCAATCATGGGCAATTACAGGTTCGATGAATCAATTGGGGCAGGTTCAACCTATTGGTGGAGTTAATGCCAAAATTGAAGGCTTCTATGATGCCTGTAAACTACAAGGGCTGACTGGCAAACAAGGGGTCATCATCCCACGCCAAAACATGCAGCATTTAATGTTGCGTCAGGATGTAATTGAAGCTGTTGAAGCAGGTCAATTCCATGTTCATGCCATTGAAACCATTGATCAGGCTTTAGAAATATTGATGGCACGACCAGTGGGTGTACTGGATAAAAAAGGGCGTTATAGCAAAGGTTCTATTTACGCGGCAGTCATGGAGCAACTCGAATATTGGCAAGCCATTGAAGATGGTGACGAAGTCGAGGACGAACCCAAGAAAAAGAAAAAAAAGAAGAAAAAGGCAAAAAATGAGGAGCTAGAAAATGAAGCTGCGGTAGAAGAAGCTGCTGTCTTACATCCTGTATTTAGACGCCGGAAAAAATAAAATAACTCATAAAAAATAAGCCTCATTGTGAGGCTTATTTTTTGTCTGCTGAAAAGTTTATCGTTTTGGTAGCGGAATATACTGTGAACTTTGATTTTGGTTTTTACGCTCACCCACTTTAACATCCAGCGTTGCCATTTGACCGTTACGTTCTACTTCAAGTTTCACAGTCGTATTTGGTGCTTGTAAAGCCACATAATTAATTAAATGTGATGCCGAATTAATCACTTCGTTATTCACTTTTAAAATTTTATCGCCTACTTTAACACCCGCCTGATCCGAAGGCCCACCGCGCAATACGTCAGCGACCACTACGCCTGTTTGGCGAGGGGCTAAAACATCATCCTGATCCTGATTTGGTGCAACCAGACTGATACCCAACCAACCACGAATCACACGACCATCTTTTAAAATCGAATTTAATACCTGCTGACATACCTGTGCAGGAATCGCAAATCCAATACCTAAAGAGCCACCAGACTGTGAAAAAATCGCGGTATTGACTCCAATCAAGTTTCCTGCGACATCAATCAATGCCCCGCCAGAATTACCGGGATTAATCGCTGCATCAGTTTGAATAAAGTCCTCGTAGGTATTAATCCCCAAATCTGAACGACCTGTCGCAGAAATAATACCTTGAGTCACTGTTTGTCCGACCCCGAATGGATTACCAATGGCGAGAACCACATCACCCACTTCATTACCACTGAGTTTAAAAGGTAAAACAGGAAGTTTATCCAGATCAATTTTGATCACAGCTAAATCTGTATCTGGATCAGTTCCAATCACTTTAGCAACTGCACGACGACCATCATTCAATCCAACGACAATTTGATCCGCCTGCGCAATGACATGATTATTTGTTAAAATATAACCATCAGGGCGGACAATCACACCAGACCCTAAACTATTTTCATTTTCCTGATTCGGTTGTTTTGGCAACTGATTACCAAAAAACTCACGAAAAACAGGATCATTCAATAAAGGATTTGTCGCCTGTTTTATTTTTTGTGTCGTAAAAATATTCACCACTGCTGGGGCAGCGACTTTCACAGCCGCACTATAAGAAACGACGCCACCTGCGCGTGAAGTATCAATTAAAGGTTTGACATTTTCAGCAGGCATTTTGACCCCGTCAGCAGCAACAGGCGCTTTCGGTTGATTGAGCTTTTGCCATGAAAGGAAACTAATAATGACAATGATGAGAAGTACCCACGGTAACCATGTAAAAGCACGACGCACGTTTACACCCTCTAAGTTTGATTTACTTTATTGAAGAAAAAAGAATTTACTTATTGTAAAGCATAAGTTTATAGATAACTGAAAAACACAAAAAAGATTTGTCTAGCTTTAGTTACTATTAAAAATATGTTTTGATGAACTTGGTTAATTAGATTTAGAGTCAAGTGATTCATGGCAAATTTAGATGACATTATAAAGTGGTGCGACCGAACCCTACAGAGTTCGGAGTTTAAAGACTATGCACCCAACGGCTTACAGATCGAGGGAAAACAAGATGTCAAACGCATTGTATCTGCGGTGACTGCTTCAGAAACAGCAATTGATGCTGCCATTAAGCTTGATGCAGATTTACTCTTGGTTCATCATGGCTATTTCTGGAAAGGTGAACCTTACCCAATTACCGGAATGCGTGGCAATCGAATAAAAAAACTGATTCAAAATGATATTTCTTTAGTGGCTTATCACCTTCCTTTAGATGCTCATCCCGCTTTAGGTAACAATGCTGCAATTGCTGAACTTTTAGGATTACATGAAATAGAAGCATTAGATAACAGTGAACGGCATCCTATTGGAAATATCGGTTACTTAAAAAAAGCCCTCACCCCTGAAGAATTTAAAAATAAATTACAACAGATTTTTGATTTTAATATCGTTCATTTAGCTGCACGAAAATCTAATATTCAAAAGATTGGCTTTTGTACAGGCGCTGCTCAAGACTTTATTAATAAGGCTGCGCTACAGGACTGTGATGCTTATATCTCTGGAGAAGTCAGCGAAAGGACTTTTTATGAAGCGCACGAGCTGAATGTTCATTATTTTGCTTGTGGACATCATGCAACAGAGCGGTACGGAGTGCAACGTTTGGCAAAAGCCTTATCTGACCAATTTTCACTCGAACATGATTATATTGAGTTGAATAATCCGATTTAAGACGTATTTATTACAAGTATTTATATATACGTATTAATTAAGGCTTTATTGTGTATTGTTATTTAAAACAATCACCTTTTGTATAAATAATCATTTACAATGAAGCCACTTAATTCTATTACCCAGCTAACGCAAGGAATTGGAACATGACAACCATTACTTTACCTGCATTACCTTATGCTTACGATGCGCTTGAGCCACATATTTCTAAAGAAACTTTAGAATTTCACCATGATAAGCATCATCAAACTTACGTCACTAATTTAAATAATTTGATCAAAGGTACTGATCTTGAAGGTAAAACTTTAGAAGAAATCATCCAAGCTTCTGCGGGTGATGCATCTAAAGCAGGAATCTTTAATAACGCTGCTCAAGTTTGGAACCATACTTTTTACTGGAACTCAATTGCTCCAAATGGTGGCGGTAAACCAACTGGCGCAATCGCAGCTAAAATTGATGAAGCATTTGGTTCTTACGAAAAATTTGCTGAAGAATTTGCGAATGCAGCAACGACTCAATTCGGTTCTGGTTGGGCATGGTTAGTAGCTGATAAAGTGAATGGTAAACTTTCGATTACTAAAACTTCAAATGCCGATACTCCACTTGCACATGGTCAAGTTGCTGTATTGACAATTGACGTTTGGGAACATGCTTACTATATCGACTACCGTAACGCGCGTCCAAAATATATTTCAACTTTCCTTGAAAGCCTTGTAAATTGGGACTATGCAAACGCAAAACTTGCAGGTCAACCAGCAGGCGTAGAAAAATAATTTTTATTTCTTCTAAGAAAACCGCCTAATTTCGGGCGGTTTTTTTTATGTTAACTCTCGATTCTTCAGTAAGTCTAAGAACTGGTTTTCATAAAATGACTTGCTTTTAAATCCAGTCAAACATCATACAGGCTTGATTGATACATGAATAAGATCATCACAAAGAATACAAATTCTGATAAAGTAACCGCTTAATTTAGCGGCTTTATTTTGGGTAGAGTTACACAAACGGGTTACCAAACGGTCAACCTTAAGCCAATAATTTAATATCTAATTAATTTTCAATAGGTTGCAATTACAATGTTGCTCATGATCGACAATTACGACTCTTTTACGTACAACATCGTCCAGTATTTTGGCGAGTTAAATCAAGACGTTAAGGTAGTTCGCAATGACCAAGTCACTCTTGAGGACATTGAGCGATGGCAACCGAAGTATTTGGTAGTCGGTCCTGGCCCTTGTTCGCCAACTGAAGCAGGGATTTCCATTCCTGCTATTCATCACTTCGCAGGCAAAATTCCCCTGCTCGGTGTTTGTTTAGGACATCAGGCAATTGGTCAGGCTTTCGGTGGCAATATTATTCGTGCCAAAACGGTGATGCATGGTCGTTTATCCGATATGTATCACATCGATAAAGGCATTTTTAGTGATTTGCCATCGCCATTTTCAGCAACACGTTATCACTCTTTAGTGATTGAACAGGAAACTTTGCCTGAGTGTCTGGAAGTGACTTGCTGGACTAACCAAGCAGATGGTGCTATGGAAGAAATCATGGGTGTTAAACACAAGACATTGCCTGTAGAAGGTGTGCAGTTCCATCCAGAATCGATTCTAAGCCAGCATGGTCACCAAATCTTCAAGAATTTTTTAGAGATTTATGCATAAATGAATATTCAGCAAGCTTTAAATCATATCACCAAAAATATTCATCTAACCCAAGCACAAATGGAAGATGTAATGCGTAGCATCATGCAGGGCGAAGCCACCGAGGCACAAATCGGCGCCTTGATGATGGGTTTGCGCATGAAAGGTGAAAGTATCGATGAAATTACTGCTGCGGCACGTGTCATGCGTGATCTTGCAATTAAAATTGATGTAAGTGATATCAACTATTTGGTTGATATTGTGGGTACAGGCGGTGACGGTCAAAATCTGTTTAATGTATCCACTGCATCTAGTTTTGTGATTGCTGCCGCTGGTGCCACCATTGCCAAGCATGGCAATCGCGGTGTATCCAGCAAATCTGGTTCATCCGATTTGTTAGAACAAGCCGGGATTAACCTTGATCTGGATATGCAACAGACGGAACGTTGCATTCGTGAGATGGGCGTTGGTTTTTTATTTGCGCCAAATCATCATAAAGCCATGAAATATGCGGTTGGTCCACGCCGAGAACTCGGTATTCGTAGTATTTTCAATTTACTTGGCCCGCTTACGAATCCGGCTGGGGTAAAACGCTTTGTGATTGGGGTATTTTCAGATGAACTGTGTCGCCCAATTGCAGAAGTGATGAAGCAACTTGGTGCAGAGCACGTCATGGTGGTTCATTCCAAAGATGGATTGGATGAAATTAGCCTTGCCTCCCCCACCTATGTCGCAGAGTTGAAAAATGGTGAAATTATCGAATGGATTTTAAACCCTGAAGATGTCGGGATTCCTTCTCAAACTTTGAGTGGTTTAATTGTGGAAGACTCCAGCGCCAGTCTGAAATTGATTAAAGATGCGTTAGGGCGTAAGAAATCTGAAATTGGAGAAAAAGCCGCAAATATGATTGCCCTCAATGCAGGGGCTGGTATTTATGTATCAGGACTCAGCACCAGTTATAAACAAGGTGTTGCATTGGCGCATGATATTATTTACGGTGGGCAGGCTTTAGAAAAAATGAGCATTCTGTCTGAATTTACCAAAGCATTGAAGCAATACTCAAACAACTGAGGTTATCCAAATGATTCAGATTCAAAATACCATTCTGGGTAAAATCGTTGATCGTAAACATGAAGAACTGGCTGATCGTTTAAAACAACGCAGCCTAAAAGATGTCGAAGATTGGGCTAAACAGGCAACACCAGTGCGTGGCTTTGCGCAATCTTTACGTAGTAAACGTCCCGGTGTGATTGCTGAAATTAAAAAAGCGTCGCCCTCTAAAGGCGTCATTCGAGTTGACTTTAATCCTGCTGAAATTGCGGCGCAATATGAACAAGCAGGTGCAGCCTGTTTATCCGTGTTGACCGATGTCGATTTTTTTCAGGGTGCAGATGAAAATATTACCATCGCCCGAAATCATTGCAGTTTACCTGCTTTGCGTAAAGATTTTCTGATCGATCCTTACAATGTCATTGAAGCCCGTGCATTACAAGCCGATTGTATCTTGTTGATTGTGGCGTGTTTGTCTGATCAACAACTTGAAGAAATGTCTAAGACCGCATTTGAATACAATTTGGATGTATTGGTTGAAGTGCATGACGAAGAAGAGCTGGAGCGTGCGCTCAAGCTTTCTGAGCAATGTTTGTTGGGCGTGAATAATCGTAATCTTAAAACCTTTGAGGTTGATTTAAATACCAGTTTGCGCTTGAAAAAGCTGCTTGATCCTTCGCGTTTATTGGTCACTGAAAGTGGGATTTCCACTCCTGCCGATATCGCCATGATGCAGGATCATGACATTCATGCATTTTTGGTCGGAGAAAGCTTTATGAAACAACCACGACCAGATTTGGCATTTACAGAGTTGTTTGGGGTGCCAAAGAATATATAAGTTTTAATTGTACAATGAAACTACTGAGTGACGATCCACGAAGTAGTTTCATATATTCATTGATAGAAATTTTATTATAAGATTTTTGGAATATTCTAGCTTAATAGGTGTATTGCCATTTCTAACTCGTTATAGTGATGGATACTCTTATCACAAAAGGGGGATTTAAAAGTATCTGTAGTATGAAAAAATATGGTTTTCATTCCTATTTGTTTAGCCCCTTCAATATCCGCTATAGGATTGTCACCGATGAAAATACAATCACTTGGTCTGCAATCTAATTTTTCACATGCATAATTAAAAATTTTCGGATCAGATTTTCTCAGACCCACAGCTTCTGAAATTAAAATAACTGAAAAAAACTCAGCTAATCCCAAGGCATAAAAATTATGTTCTTGGAATGGTGTCTTACCGTTCGAAATGAGACCTAACTTATGACCTTTCTTATATAAGCGAATGATGGTTTCATAAGCTTGATCGAAACCAACAGAAAATTTATTAAAATCATTAATATACGATTCCAAAAATCTATCAACATATGCTCTTTTTAAACCAAATTCTTTAATAATTTGACTGTAAACAATATCTTTCCAAACACTACCATTGTTATCAAGTTCAATAAATCTTTCGATAAATGCTATTTTTAACTCTTGAGGAATAAATTGAAAAAAATTGATTTGCCAGCTTAAAAATTTTTTAAGTGATTCAGTTCTGTTCAAAATCGTTTGATCAAGATCAAAAAATAGTATTTTTTTCATTCGCTTGCCTCCCCCAATATTTTATCTATATAAAAGGCATACATATTTGTAACTAGCATAATATGTATCACCTTTCTTCTTATTAAGCTTTTCATACTATAATGGTTACCATGACTTTTTATTGTGATTTATTTTAATCATGAGCAAACACGATACCTCCCTTTCCAAAGCCCAACAAGATTTGCTAAAACAGTTTAAAAAACAAATCTCAAATGGTCAGGAAAAATCTGCCAACAAACAGACTGTGAATAAACAACCCATCTATAACGGCCCCCAAGCTGAACCAGAAGATGATAGCCAATTGTTTAGTAAAGCACTACAAGGCGTAAAACCAATTGATCATGGCAATATTGCAAATATCAAACCCAACCGCGTCAAAAAAGTGGATGCCCAAACTCTTGCAAAACGAGCAGCAGCCGAAGGTAGTGTCGACACTGAAATGACCGAAATTTCAGATACCCAAGCCATTTTGAACCCTGTTGCGAGTCAAGCAAGTCTCAGCTATCGCATTGCCACTTTACAACATAAAGTGTTTGAAGACTTAAAAGCAGGTAAACTGCGCTGGTTTGAAGCAGTAGATTTACATGGCTGTACCGTCGAACAAGCACGTTCAGCTGTCTTACAGATCCTTCAAATAGCAAAAGCTGAAAATCAAAATGTCATTAAAATTGTACATGGCAAAGGTCCAGAAGCCATTCTAAAAACCTATGTAAATGGTTGGTTGCGGCAGCATCGTGATGTACTGGCATTTGTCAGTGCGCCTGAGAATCAAGGTGGAACAGGCGCCGTTCTGGTTTTACTCAAACGTGCCGAAAAAAATCCAAAATATGAGCAAAAGAAATGATTCACTACAATTATTTCTTGTTATCAAATAGCTGGAGTAATTCAGCAACTACAGAAACTGCAATGATTGCAGGCTGCTTGGAGCTAATCCCATCGATACCAATCGGGCAAACCAGAGATTCAAGTTGAGTTTGTGGATAACCCCGTGCACTCATGCGTTTTTCAAAAATCGCCCGTTTACTTTTTGAACCAATCATACCCACATAAGCAAAAGGCTGTTGTGTCGGTTTTAATGCTTCAAAGCAGAGTTGTAAATCTAATTGATGATCATGAGTCAAAATTAGAATCGCACCAGAACGGTCAAAATGTCTAATCTCCACTTCTGGTACATCTGTACCGATGCAATTGACTTGATTCCTTAAATCTAATGGAAAAATATCATCTCGATTATCTACCCACTTAATTTGTACTCCGATTGGCAACAAACAACGCACAATCGCCTCACCCACATGTCCTGCACCAAATATCATCACTTTCATAATATTGGGCTGGATCTTCTGCTGCCAAAGCCATTTGGCATCATTTTGCTGAAATTGATAGTTGGATGAAGCCGATGAATCATTTGCAATCGACCAAGTGGATGCCTGACCATCCGACACTGTCCTGATGATACTTCGCCCCTTTTGCCATGCAGTCTGACAAGTAATCAGTTCATCCCTAATTGCTTCTATTTTTTCAAAAAGCAGCCACATCACACCGCCACAACATTGTCCTAAACGTGCACTGAGATTAAATCGTTCAATCCGTTGATCGCATGATTCAGAATCCAATAGCATTTGTTTGGCAATATCAATCGCCTGAAACTCCAAATGACCGCCACCAATGGTATCGGATTGTTGAACCTGTTGTTGCTGATCGAGTCGTAATAGCATCGTTGCCCCCACTTCTCGTGGGGTAGAACCATCTGCACGAAGCACCGTGACCAATACGACAGAAATATCTTGCTGCTGCCATTCGACGAAGTCTCGCCACCATTGTAAGTGCTGTATCATGTTCAATTGTTAGCGCAAATTAGGTTGTGGGCGATCCGACAACGCATGACCTCGACCGATTGAAATCGCACGTAAAATTTCTTCTGCGGTCGCAGGTGCATTTAGCTCAAGCACGGCATCCTCTGGAATTGCAGCTTGTACCGCTTGGCGAATCGCAGAGAATACAGAAAGTCCTAACATAAATGGCGGCTCGCCCACAGCTTTAGAGCGATAAATCGTATCCGCAGTGTTTTGATTATCAAACAATTTAACATTAAAGACATGTGGAATATCGACGCTAGTCGGGATTTTATAAGTCGAGGGTGCATGGGTGAATAAGCGACCTGCATGTGGCCCTTGCGGTTGCCAATACAGCTCTTCAGTCGTGAGCCAACCCATGCCTTGTATGAAGCCACCTTCAATTTGACCAATATCAATGGCTGGGTTAATCGAACGTCCAACATCATGCAAAATATCAGTTCGCAATACTTTCATTTCCCCCGTCAAAGTATCAACCGCCACTTCACTTACCGCCGCACCATATGCATAGTAGAAAAATGGACGACCTAAATGATTGACCTGATCATAATGAATCTCTGGAGTTTTATAAAAACCGCTATCCCAAAGCTGCACCCGCGCCATGTAAGCACGATTCACAAGATCAGGAAATGCCCAAGACTGCCCATTACTTGTGGTTACTCGATTATCTTCAAACCGAATGTCTTCGATGTCACTTTGACTTATTTCAGCCGCAAGTTTGGCAAGGCGTTCACGAATCTTAATACAGGCATTTTGCACCGCTTTACCATTTAAATCTGCACCGCTAGAAGCAGCAGTCGCTGAAGTATTCGGTACGCGTGAGGTATCTGTCGCAACAAGACGTACCTGATCAATAGCTAGACCTAATTCATGCGCAGCCACTTGACGGACTTTGGTATATAAACCCTGCCCCATCTCAGTGCCACCGTGCGTAATCGCCACTGTGCCATCCATATACACATAGACCAGTGCACCTGCTTGATTATAATGCACCGCATTAAAGGAAATACCAAACATGAGTGGTGTCAGCGCAATCCCACGTTTAATAATTATATTGTTTTGGTTAAATGTATCAATCGTTTGTTTTCGCTTAAAATATTGGCTACTTTCCAATAATTCTTCAACAATTTGCGGTGCAACATTATCTCGTACTTCTGCACCATAATGCATATGGTCACGACCATTGCCAGGTTTTTCTGCAAAAAAGTTTCGCTGACGCACCAAGACTGGATCGCATTTTAAATAACGGGCAATGTCATCGATAATATTTTCAATGACAAACATGCCTTGCGGGCCACCAAAACCGCGATAGGCTGTATTGGATACCGTATTGGTTTTACAACGTAAATTACGCAGTTGTACCGCATTTAGATAATACGCATTACCAATATGACAAATAGCACGTTCATTCACTGGACCAGACAAATCGGCAGAAAAACCACAATTTGATGCCAACTGAACTTTTAATCCCTGCAAGAGACCATCATCATCAAATGCCACAGACCATTCATAAGCAAAACCATGACGTTTACCGGTTGAACTCATATCGTCATCGCGGTCTAAACGAAGTTTGCATGGACGACCAGATTTCTGTGCCGCAAGAGAGGCAATACAAGCCCATTGTGCCGACTGCGACTCTTTCCCTCCAAAGCCCCCCCCCCATACGACGTGCTTCAACACTTACTTGATGCATGTGATATCCCAAAGAATGACAGATCAGCAACTGCATTTCAGTCGGATGCTGAGTCGAACAATAGACTTTTAAAGTTTGATCTTCTTGTGGAACTGCATATGAAATCTGCCCTTCCAGATAAAAATGTTCCTGTCCGCCCAATTCAATTGAACCACTTAACTGATGTGGCGCAGTTTGGAATGCTTGCTCGACTTCACCATGACTAAAATCGACAGGGGGTAATACCCACGATTGCTTTTCAATCGCCTCTTGAATACTGAGAATCGGAGTTTCAGGAGCATATTCGATTTTAGCTAAACGTACTGCACGGCGTGCTTGCTGATAAGTTCTGGCAGCCACCACAAATAAGGCTTGACCATAAAATTCAACCTGATCTTTGGCAAAAATCGGATCGTCTTTAACAATGGGTCCCCAATTGTTTTCGATGGTGACATCATCAGCCGTATACACTGCATACACACCATCTGCCTGACGAACCGCATTTAAGTCAAATTGCGTGATTTTACCTTTGGCACACTGAGAAAACCCGACTGCCAGATGCAAAGTATTTTCAAGTTCTGGCAAATCATCAATGTAGGTCGCTTGCCCTGTAACATGTAGATGTGCACTTTCATGGGGAATCGATTGCCCAGCTTTGGCCGATGCTTTTAAACCTTTCAATTCGATGGACTGATTCATATTACACCTCCACCAACGCGATCAAATCTTCAACGCGAGTGAAATTTTGCGCCTGCATTTTTTCCACATAAAACCGCTGTAAACAATTCTGTGCCACTTGCAGTCGATAAGCACTACTGGCTCGTCCATCGCTCAGTGGCTGATAATCCTGTGCTAATGCAACTTGAGCCTGTTCGATCAATTCAAGAGTCATAACTTGACCCAAAAAAACCTTTTCTGCATTTAAAGCGCGTTTTGGAATTGCTGCCATCCCACCAAACGCAATCTTCATCGTTTGAACTACATCATTTTCATCCAGTACACAACAGACTGCTGCACATACCGCCGAAATATCTTGCTCGAAACGTTTCGAGATTTTATAAGTGGCGAATTTCAATGCTTTGGATGAATGAACAGGAATGAGAATCGCTTCAATAAATTCACCTGTTTGAAGTGCTGTTTTTTGATAATCCAGATAAAAATCAGCCAAAATAATTTCACGAGTTTTGTCGCCACAGTGCAATCGTAATACGGTATCCAGTGTGATTAATGCAGGCATTGAATCGCCAATCGGAGAACCATTGGCGATATTTCCTCCTAAAGTACCTGCATTTTTGATGGGCATGGAAGCAAAACGGCGCTGTAATTCAGAAAAATCTGGATAAATTTCAGATATTTTAGCCAATGCGTCGCTTAAACTGACATTGGCACCAATCTCAAGTTGATCATTGCTTACGGTTATTTTCTTTAACTCATCAACCTGACCAATATACAGCATACTACCCAAGTCGCGACCGAGCTTCGTCACCCACAATCCGACATCGGTGCTACCTGCGACAATACGCGCCTGTGGAAATTGCTGACGTAAACTAGCAAACTCTTGTAAGGTTTTAGGCGCAAAGAATTGCTGTCCCTGATAATTTAATTCTAAAGATGGTAAAGCGCGGATCTCCATCAAAACTTTGATGACTTTTTCACGCTCTAATTGTACGCGTGGATAGTTGTAAGCCTGTTGTGCGGCATCTAAAATTGGACGATAACCCGTACAGCGGCATAAGTTACCTGAAACATAATCACTGATTTTTTCTTTATTAGGAGCGTGTTGCTCATTTTCATACATTGACCACAACGACATAATAAAGCCTGGAGTACAAAAGCCACATTGTGAGCCATGCTGCTCAACCATTGCTTGCTGCACAGGATGCATTTGATCTATTGAAGCCGAAACGAGTTGCTGAAGATCTTCTACGGTAAAAAGGGCTTTACCATCTAAAGTGGGTAAAAACTGAATACAGGCATTGACACTCCGCAATTGTAATTGATCACCCACTAATTCTCCAATGACCACCGTACATGCCCCACAGTCGCCCTCTGCACAGCCTTCTTTGGTTCCAGTTTGGCGCGTTTTTTCAGCCGAAACATATTCACGTAAATATTGTAAAATAGTCGTGGTTGGTGCAAGCATTTCAATTTGCTGGCATTGTCCTCGGAAATAAAACGTGATGGGACGTGCTGACATTTTCTATCCTTTTTTACTTCTGCATCCAGATACTCAGTGATGAGCAAATAAAATGCCACATTAATTGTGATGAGTTGATTTTTGCAGTTGCAAATAACTGATATAAGATTTCAGATATATCTTTAAAATCAAATATAAATAGTCAAGCTCTTGTACTTTTTTAGCAGATTTTTATCACAAAATGAGGAAAAAATTGGTATTTGATGAAATATCAGCCACAATAAAACTGAATTTTATTCAGCTTTTCTATATTAAGTACCATATGAATAAATATCCTGCAAAGTTACATGACTCACTTGATCGGTTTTCTGATACAATGCCGAGCTTGTTTAATAGAGTAAGCCAATACGTCTTATGTCAATGCAGCAATCCTATGCAAATATTCTGACCGCAGTGGGTGAGGATTTAAATCGTCCTGGGCTTAAAGATACGCCTATTCGAGCTGCCAAGGCATTTTCTTTTTTGACCTCGGGCTATGGCAAAACACTGGAAGAAGTGACCAACAGTGCGGTTTTTCCATCAGATAACCATGAAATGGTGTTGGTTAAAAATATTGAATTTTATTCTTTATGTGAACATCATCTTTTGCCATTTTACGGGCGTGTGCATATCGCCTACTTACCTGAGGGTAAAGTCTTAGGATTATCTAAATTTGCTCGTATTACTGAAATGTTTGCGCGTCGCTTACAGATTCAGGAAAATCTGACTCAGCAAATTGCAGAAGCTGTATTGGAAGTCACTCAAGCACGTGGTGTTGCGGTCATGATTGATTCAGCACATATGTGTATGATGATGCGTGGCGTAGGTAAACAGGAATCGACGACGCGTACTGTGTCTTTTTTAGGTGACTTTAAAACAGATAAAGAAGTTCGTCGTGAGTTTTTAAGTGCAGTACCTGAAAGTTATTAACCGACTTTCAATATTTAAAAGATTAGCCAGACGTTATGATAAAGTCTGGCGATTTTGTACATTAACGAATGTAATAATGAAGGTAGATCGTTAGTGGAATTTTTCGATTTTTTACTCAGTTTTGAACATTATCTGCCTATTTTGATTCAACAATATGGGTTATGGATTTATGCCCTGCTCTTTTTGATTATCTTTTGTGAAACGGCTTTCGTTTTTATGTTTTTTTTGCCTGGGGATAGTCTACTTCTTGCGGTTGGTGCGCTTTGTTCAACCATTCCCATGATGAATCTTGGTTTTATTATTATTTTGCTTTCTGTGGCGGCAACACTCGGTTATATGGTGAATTATCATATTGGTCGTCGTATGGGAGTACGTATTTTTGAAATCAAATCACGATTGATTAAACATGAACATTTATTAAAAACCCATGATTACTTTAAACGACATGGTGCCTTGACGATATTAGTCGCTCGCTTTATCCCATTTGTACGCTCTTTTGCACCTTTTGCTGCGGGTTCGAGTGGTATGAATTATAGCGTATTCTCATTGTATAACATTGTCGGGGCTTTTATCTGGATAGCCTTGTTGGTAACCGCAGGTTATTTACTGGGTCATACTGTGATGTTTATCGGTGATATTGAATAGATTTCTTTCATAAATCTGCTTTATTTCCTCCAATGGGAAAAAACTAAAAGGCGCTAAACAGCTATGCAAGATAGCTCATCGCCATCAAATAGTGATGATCTGATTTATAAAAAATCAGCTTGATCATTGCTGTAAAACATGGGATATTCTGCCAAAGCGTTAGCAGGTCATTCCCTACCTGACTAAAATCGTAAGCGTTCACGTTATCCAACGCATCTGTTCCAGTATTTTTTAATAATGGAAGTGGATGTACGTGTCTATACGGTATCCCTTCCACGGAGTACCAAATGACACAGTCTAATCAGAATATGACCATGACAACACCCTCCACGTTAGATAACGATGCTAAAACACTTTACCCTTTAGTCATTGCGCTTTTTCTTTCTTATCTTACTATCTCGGCTCCTCTTGCAGTGATTCCACTGTATGTGCATGACAGTTTAAAATTCAATAATTTTTGGGTGGGTATCGCTGTCGGCACACAATTTGTCGCAACCGTTTTGACTCGACCTTATGCAGGTCGTATTGCCGATCAAATCAGTGCAAAACGCGCGACTTTGCAAGGTATGGGGTCTTTATTAATTGCAGGATGTATTTATATTCTAGCTTTTTTTGCACCTGTTTCGATGATATCCAAGTTCGTGATCTTGCTGGTGGGGCGTTTGGTTCATGGTTATGCAGAAAGTTTACTGGTCAGCGGACATCTGACTTGGGGGCTTGGCTTAGTCGGACAAGCACGTGCTGGTAAGTTACTGTCCTTTACAGGCATGGTCATGTTTGGTGCTTTGGCCGCAGGTGCGCCCTTGGGACTCTGGCTATATGAAAGCTTTGGATTTTACACAGTTGCTCTGCTTTTGATCTGTTTACCGCTTGTCTCTTTGTTCATTGATATTTTTATCCGAGCGACTCAACCCCATACAGGCACTTATCCACCACTCAAACAGGTCATTCAATACGTTTGGCGTTTTGGTCTGGTATTAGCTTTACAAGGTGTCGGCTTTGCTTGTATTGGAACTTTTGTTGCCCTTTATTTTAAACAGCAGCAGTGGGCGTATGCAGGCTATGCATTGACCTTTTTTGGTCTGGCTTTTGTGGCTGTGCGGATTTTCTGTGGACATTTAACTGATAAAGTTTCGGGCTTTAAACTGGTGAAATATTCATTAATCGTTGAAGCCATTGGCCTATTTTTATTATTTATATCACCTCGAGTGGAAATTGCATTACTGGGTGCAGTCGTCACAGGTGCTGGATGTTCTTTAATTTATCCAGCTTTAGGAGTGGAACTGATTAAAGGCGCACCCGCTCAAATTCGTGGTACAGCAATGGGCGTATTTTCAGCCTGTCAGGACATTGCCTACGCCATTTATGCCCCTGTATTTGGATTAGTCGCCCTTTATCTGGGCTATCCATCGGTCTTTATCGCAGCGGCGTTTTGCGCATTATTAGGTTGTCTGATCAATATCTATACCCGAAAGTTCGCGCTGCAAACACGAATCAATCCATAAAACTTAGGGCACGTATGTGCCCTATCATTCTCAAAAAATACGATAAAATGCTTTTGGAAAATCCAAGATAATTTTATATTTTATTGAAATTCGTTTAGTTTCCAGCGACCATTATGACTTCGATTCCCCAGTATTTTTAACACTAAAACCAAACTTAACAGCAACAATAAATACCACGATCCAAGCTTACCCCAACCAACCATATGCCAAGCGTTCACCTGACTTGGATATAGCCAGATTTTATAAAAGGTACTGATGTTTTCAGCAATCCAGATGATAAATGCCAAGACTAAAAGCACAGGTAACATGGGAAGTTGAAAAGTTCTTGCAGATAAACAAAAAGTTAATCGGGTTTTCCAAAAAATGATGACACTCCACAGAAATAACCCATAACGTATATCAGGAATAAAAAATTTGCTCATAAAGTTAATGTACGAGCAAAGCGCCAATGCCAGCATATTGCCAAAACGTGGCAAAGCTTCAAATGATATTTGATATAGACGCAATGAACGCGCAAAAAAACTACCGACTGCTGAATACATAAACCCAGCGAAAAGTGGTACTGTCCAAAGTTTAAATATGGCAGGCTGCGGATATTGCCATGAGGCGATCGCAGGATGAGTCAGAAAAATTTCCATTACCATCGCCATAATATGGAATAAAGCAATCACTTTGGCCTCAGCCCAAGATTCAAGTTTTAAGTAAAGTAAACAAACTTGAATTGCCAAGGCGTAAAAAAGCAAATAGTCATAGCGATAAAAGCCATGATAGTCATGACTACCCATCGGCGCAGTGAATACAAATGCCAACAGCAATAAAATACCAAACAAGGCAGCCGAAGCTGCCTTAAAACAAAATTGAGAAATGAGGTTGAGGGCGTACACAAAAATCTTATTCCAAATATTTGGCGCTATATTCATGTACGGTATCAATAAAAATTTTCGGCTGCGCAGGATCTACCCATTGCGTGATGCCATGTCCAAGATTTGCGACATAACCTGTTGTTTCAGCATGAGCGTAAGCATCGTCTAACATGGCTTTGACAGACTTTTCAATTGATGCGGTTGAACCATACAACACCGCAGGATCCAGATTCCCCTGTACAGCAACACGACCCGCAATACTTTGACGCGCCACATCCAACGGTGTTGTCCAATCTAGTCCAAGAGCATCTGCACCTGTCGCAATCATGGGTTCTAACCATTGACCACCCCCTTTGGTAAATAAAATTACTGGAATACGGCGGCCGTCTTTTTCACGTTGTAAACCCGCGATAATTTTTTGCATATAGTTAAGTGAAAACTCAACATATTCACGATGCGCCAATGCCCCGCCCCAACTGTCAAAAATTTGAATCGCTTGAGCACCTGCATCAATTTGCGCATTTAAATAATCAATGACAGCGACAGCAAGACGATCTAGCAAAGCATGCAAGACTTCTGGCTGCGCATATAGCATATGTTTGGTATGACGAAAGTCCTTGCTAGAACCCCCTTCAATCATATACGTTGCCAATGTCCAAGGACTCCCTGAAAATCCAATTAAAGGAACTTGCCCACCTAAAGCCGAACGAATCGTTGAAACTGCATTCATCACGTAATCTAGGTCAGACTTGGCATTGAAGTTAGGTAAATTCAAAACATCTTGTTCAGTGCGAATGGTCTTTTTAAACTTTGGTCCTTCACCCGTTTCAAAATAAAGCCCCAAACCCAATGCATCTGGTACTGTCAAAATATCTGAAAATAAAATTGCTGCATCTAAGTCATAGCGACGTAAAGGTTGCAAAGTCACTTCACAAGCAAAGTCAGTGTTTTTACATAAAGATAAAAAGTCACCGGCTTTACCACGCGTTTCGCGGTACTCTGGTAAATAACGACCTGCTTGTCGCATCATCCATACAGGTGTGGTGTCCACAGGTTCACGCAATAAAGCACGTAGAAAACGATCGTTTTTTAAGGTCGTCATTTACTTTCTCTATCTCAATTTTTATTGCATGCATCATAACAAAAAGGTTTGCGATTTAATAATTTCTCTATGCGATAAAATCTAGTTCAGGCAAGATAAAATTGGATAACTACACAAAAGAACTACTGCATCGTGATGTATTTTCTGTAATACTTACTTTGTTTCCTGTCCTAACTATATGAATAATTCTTAAGGTTGAATTACATGTTTGTTCGCTCTTTGCTCGCTTTGAGTCTGACTTGTATTATGACTGGCACAGCGTTTGCTGCACCTACGGCAGAGCAACCGTTAAATCCAAAAGTGATTCCCACTCAGTCAGTTCAAGATCCGATTGATCCACTTGCGATTGAACGTAAGCCTCTCTCTCAAAATACATCTTCTGCATCTAGTCCTGTTTCGTCACCTATTGCAAATTCTGATTCAGCTGCGGCTACATCTAGTCCAGCAAGTTCAGATCAAGCACAAGTCAGTGCTCAGGAAGAACATGACCTGAATCAAGCATCTGCGACGTTGCAAAATCTTGAAAGCAGCGAGACCAAAAATGCGGATACTGGCGTTGCACCTACTCCTGCTCAAAAAGCAGCAGCGACAACCACTGCTACAAAAACTCAGGCAGGTAAAGCATCTTGGACACTTGATGGTCTAAATAATGCTGACTGGTATGAAAATATTGGTCGTGGTCAATTTCCAGTCTATGCCCGCGCGCAAGTCATGTTGAATAATTCCCATGCATCTCCAGGTGCAATCGATGGCACAAGTGGGATGAATACGCTAAAAGCTCTCTCATCTTTTCAGCAAATGAATGGTTTAAAACCAACAGGTGAGCTGACGAAAGAAACGTGGGATGCATTGGTCGCAAAGCAAAACAAACCCGCTTTTGTAGAATACACTTTGACAGCAGAAGACTTAAAAGGTCCTTATGCCACATCTATTCCCCATGATTATGCACTACAGGCCAAAATGAAAGGTTTGTACTACACTCGTGTTACAGAAATGTTGGGTGAAAAATTCCATATGGATGAAGACTTTTTGAAAAAGTTAAATCCTAAGGCAAACTTTAAAAAAGAAGGTGAAAAGATTATTGTCGCCAATGTGCGTAATGATCTTCCAGAAGATATTCATCTCATCATTGCCCATAAAGGTGCGCGTCAGTTATATCTATTTAATAGCCGCAACCAAATGATTGCCTCATTTCCTGCAACAATTGGCAGTAGTGATACACCATCTCCAACAGGTACTTATAAGGTAGTTGGTGTTGCACGTAACCCTTGGTATAGCTACTCACCGAGTAACTTCGTTCAAGGCAATAACCTAAAACCATTGTCTTTGCCACCTGGTCCAAATGCCCCTGTAGGTAATATCTGGATTGGTTTAAGTAAAAAATCTTTTGGTATTCATGGGACACCAAACCCTTCTGCGATTTCCAAAACAGCATCACATGGTTGTATTCGTCTAACCAACTGGGATGCCAATGATTTGGGCAATAAAGTCAGCAGTGGTGTCACAGTCAAATTTCTTGAATAAAATCAATTAACCTTTTTAAAGCCTGCATTTAAATGCGGGCTTTTTTATATTTCACTTTAATAGTTATCAATTATTTTGATGCTTTTTATTGTTCCATTATTTTTAGTAATTATATAATTTTTTTAAAATCATATCAAAAATAGAACAACATGTTCCAATACTGGTGTTTTTACTATATTGAGAGATGGCTACTATATGTTCATAAAGTAAAACATAAGAATTTGGGAGTTGCAAAATGAATGCATATCTACATCGTAGTGAAAACCGTGGTCATGTCCAAGCAGGTTGGTTAAATACTTATCATAGCTTTTCATTTGGTAGCTGGTATGATCCAAAATATATGGGTTTTGGTCCACTTCGTGTGATTAATGACGATACGATTGCTGCGCATAATGGTTTTGGTACGCACCCACATGACAATATGGAGATCTTGACCTATGTCACCGATGGTCGCCTAAGCCACCGCGATACGATGGGTAATGAAGAACATATTACCGCAGGTGAATGGCAGTTGATGAGCGCGGGTACAGGTGTAGCACATAGTGAGTTCAATAATAGCGATGAGCCAGTACATCTGTTTCAAATCTGGATTCATCCAAATGTACGCGATGCTGAGCCAACGTATCAACAAATCAAACTTGATCCGAGTGAACAGCCAAATCAATGGCATTTGATTGCAGGTCCAAATGATAATGCTGCTATGCATATTCGCCAAAATGCGGAAGTGAACGCGGCCGTGTTACAAGCTGGTAAAGAGTTAGCCATTTCTGCAACTCAAAAGCACAACTATGTGCATGTGATCAAAGGTCAAATTATGATTGAGAATCAAATTGTTAAAGCAGGTGATGCTTTATTATTTGATGAAAAAACTTCAATCAGAGCACTTGAAGATAGTGAAATGATCTGGTTTGATTTACCCAACTAAGTCATTTACTAAGCGCCTTGTTTCTTCGGAAACAGGGCGTTTTTATCAGATATCTATGTGGCATTTTATTCTTTAAAAATACCAAAGCCGTAGTCATAACACCAATGAGGTATTTGCTCTTTATTATAAGTAGCTAAAGAAACTCGGCAGCCCTGTTCTGCCGAAATATGATAGTCCTGACAATAGCTGATCATTTCTTCTGGATTTAAACTCAACCATGCCTGTGGTGCTGCGGCAATTTCCTCAAATTTTACCTTATCCCAAATAAGGCCATATTTTTCATATCCAGCATATTTACTGGCTTTCACATCCATGCCATAAACCTGCTTTTCCGCAATCAAAGCATTATCCCAATCAAACTTATAAATCTCTTGCATTTCATGATCACGCAGCGGCGTGATATCATAAATATTTTCAGTCATAATGCTGGCGTCCACATCGGAACGTGAAAAAAGTTGATCACCTTGATCATCAAAATATTTTTTACAAAACTCACCAATTTCATGATCATCGCATTGTGCAAATAAGCAGTTTTTTTGATCAAAACGTAATCGTGCATTAATCACTAATTGCTGATTTTCATTCCATGGTAAAAGTTCTGTTAAGTCTTGAGATTGATATACTTTTTTCTTTGAAGCACCATAACTTTCGTAACCTGGATATTGAAAAACTGCTTTCAGTTGTTTCGGCAATTTTTTATGCTTTTCTTTATCACGTTGATCACAATAACGATAGTTCCACTGTGGAATTATAATATTCGGCTGCTGAATTGTATCTAAGCGATGCCGATTAACCCGCCCTGCGGTTTGAACAATCGATTGCACACTAGAAGCATCAATAATCGCCCAGTCAAAATCATGATCACGCCCGACTTCTTCTACAGGTGTAGCAATCACAATCAAAGGAATGCTAGAAGACGGACTATTTTTCACCAACTCCAATAACTCATCATCCTGCTCAATCTGTTCATTGCCTGTTTTTCTTTTTTTGCCATCTTTGTGACGTGTTAGCAATTGATCAAGACGTTGCTCTTTATAAAAACGTGAAATCAGCCAATCATTGGCATGATAACAAGCCACTTTCGCTTCTGGTAAATGTTCTGACAAAAACTGTGCTAAGCGAATCGCATGTTTAATATTAGCAACTCGAATCAGACCCAGTGATATTTTCTTATCAGTTTTATTAAAATTCCAAGCATGTTCTTGATGTAAGTGCTTCGCACCTTCAAGCACAGAGCGCTTCCATGCCAACACGGTGGTATCCGATAGAGGCAAAAGCTGTGCTAAACGATAGGTTGTTTTCGTTGTTAGATGTTGCTGTAAGGCATCCAAATGCTGTTGATAATTTTGTTTAAATAATGATGTTTGATTTGAATCATCTAACCAGACTTGAGGCTTTAATTCATTATCAATAATCGCAATAATTGATTTTTGTGGTTTTTGATATAAGGCTACGCGCATTTGCAACCCTGACTCAAAAGCTCGATGAATGGTTTTAGCAACCGTTAGAGACAAAGTAGCCGATGAACAAATCACATGCCGTCCATACATAGCAGCAAGCTGAACCAAACGTAATACCGCAATCAGTGCTTTCGGTTCATAACCATCAATTTCATCCAAGATGAGATCACTACTGATGATACGTAATAGAGCTTTAACATGATGGCCTTGTCTATGTGGTTCACCCGCAGCAATTAAATAATCAATGGTTGACACTAAAAGCGGTGAAGCCAATACGGTTTGATCTTTTTTGTCTAAAACTTTACGTCCCTTTTGTTCAATGGTAAATAAAGGGTTTAGCCATTCAGGTAATTCATAATCTTCACCAAACGCATCAAAAATCGGCTCTGGATGATTTTCATCTTCATCAATAAACTCTAGTTTTTCCTTACTCTGATTAAATAAGTCTTGCGTTACGGTATCGCCAATAATGACCGCGATTTCATCATCAGATAAATTCATAGAGGACTGCAAAGCATATCCAGTTTGCAAAGTTAAAGAGCGTAAGTTAAGTGCGATACTTATTCTAGGATCATCAGGACGTAAGGTACAGGCTGCGCGCAAATTCATACGAGTTTTACCACTACCCGTTCCTGCAATATTAAAAATAAGTGCAGCTGCTTCTGGATTTTTCTGAATCTGTTTTTGTAACGCTGTTGCTGCGATATTTTGCCATTGAAAACGTGGATGAGTCGTCGGTTGACAAATATATTCAACGCTTTGTTCAGATAACCCTGATAAATTTAAATCGGTCATCATTTGCACCGCAATCCGTGATGCACGATCACCAACTTGATGCAAATGCCAATCTAAAGGCTGATCCTGTATTCTGGCTTTTTGACCTATGGCAATTTCTTTAAATTTGGTATTGGCAAATAATTGGACTTTTTCAGGTTTAACCGCAGAGTATTGCTGTGCTGACACAATATGATCGGCATGAATCAGTGCTGCTCTGGAATGCAACGCCAGTGCTTTCCAATACAAAAGCTGGTCTTTATTGTGTTGTGGTACTAATGCAATCAGTCTTTGCATACGTTTTTGATGACTATTAGAAATAGACTTTGATAAATCACCTGCACAGCTCATTTGCTCAATTGATGGAATGCGCTGACGAACATGATTTTCATAATGTGGCAATGCCATTGCATCGCCTTTTAGAATTTCTTCGATCCCCAATAACCCATGATGGCTAACAATCAGATAATCCACAGCTTCTAATTCAGTTTGGATCCCTTTATCTGAATTATTGTTAATTTCACGATCACCTAAAGTGAAACGATCCAAACCTTTATTTAAATTGTTCCAAGCCTGTTGCCAATTCCAATCATTTTTTCTTAAATTTTGTAGCAACTTCATGGATAACCATTCATGCCGTACATCATCTTTAACTCGCTGCTTTGCCATTTCAGGGTTGAGTTTATGCTGAAAATGTTTTGATGCCTTTCCAATATCATGCATATCGCCTGCTGCACCAGCCAGCAGACTACTGGCTTTAACCCATTGCTCAAGCATTAACTTTTCTTGATTTTTCTTAGTCGATGCCACTGGATATGCGCCATCGTTTGCAAACTTGTGTTTTGCACCTACCACCCAAGCCAATTTCATACGGCGCATATCAAAATTGACATAGGCCGCAACCGCAGTCTGCCGTGTTGCGACTTTTTTGAGTGCGGTACGAATTTCTTTTAAACCATCCATTGTCATTGGCGCTTGCCATGAACTATGCCCTGTACGAATGGCATAACTGTCCAAAATCGCTCTGGTCTTTTTTAAAGCTCTTTTTTCGCAAGCAGAAATGATAGTGACGTGCATAATGTTCTAGTTATTAAAATCTGGTTTGATGATCAATATAGTGGATTGTTTTAGATAGAGAAAGCTTAGATAAGAGCGAAGCGACATTTTTTGTCGTATGGTTTTAATCTAAGAATCATAAAATAGCTGGATTCTGCTAAATTATCAGTCACCTTGTAAAAATAAACTAAATTAATTGAAATAAATTCAATTAATTTTTATGTTGTAAAAATACAAATTATTAATATCCATGAAGCCAAAATACATTTATCAAAATTGGTCAGCCAAAATACATTTATCAAAATTGGTCAGCCAAAATCAGGCGTTTATTAATGCAAAATCAGGAAAACCTGTCGCACAAGTTCTACCATATGCACCAAAATCACCAAGACGCATTGGCTTCATGCCAATGAGTGTTCCTAATGATTTTGATCGTTTAGGTAAAGATGCGATCGAAACAATGTTTGATAGTACAAATGAATGAAATACCTATTGGATTCTGTGGAACCCAACATTTAGCTCAAATTCATAAAGATCCATTTGACCGAATTTTGATTGATTAATCTCGGATTGAAGGAATCACGCTATTAAGTGCAGATGAAAAAGTGATTCAATATGGGCAAACAGTTCAAGCAGTTTGATATGAAAAATACAAATGCCACTAAGTTCATTATTAATTGAAATACTCAAGCAAATGGTGATCATGAAGTTCACAACTTCACTACTGGTTGTAATTTTATGCCCAATCTAGCAAATAGACTGGATTTAGGAGAACATCCAAGTTGCTATTCTGCTGTTTCATTTGCCAAAAGTAAGTGGCCTAATAACAGAATCAATGGCTGTTATTACTGCTGTAATGCTTGCCATACAACTTAACTGTTTAAGAGTCGATTCTAATATATTTAGGATCGACTTTTCTTATGGTACAGCATGTAGCAATTTATAACGTCACTTAATGTCGTAATAACATTTAAAAAAGACTTTCTTTTCTTAAATAATCTGCTAAAAATTAAACAGATAAAAAAACGGTGAAAATAATGCCTGAACCTAACAATGATGTTTATAAAAACGCTTTACAAGAATCGGTACATTTTAGTGTTAAAACTATTAACTCTAATATTGAAAAAGGAGGTCTCCGTTTAAGTAAAAAACAAGCCCTTGATTTACCGTATTTAAGTGCGCGAACCCTACTTAATGAAGATTTTCTAATTCCAACCGACTATCAAGCCAATGCGGGCAAAACAGCGTCTATTTTTAAAGTGGTTAAAGCTGCCATACTCGGAGATGATGTCAGCGCAGAAGAAACTGAATTTCAACAACAGGTTGCACAGTTAAAACCTTTAATTAAACCTATTTTTGATGAGTCTTATCAGGCAGGCACAGATTATATTGATATTCGTATGCGTCAACTGTTAATTCCAAAACATGGTGAATATGTATCTATTAGTCCATTGACTGCCGCAGGTGTTAATTATTTGATTAATCAGGAAGTTGACCAAATTAATGAAGCCCGAAAAGAAAAAGACAGTGTTTTAAATCGAATTCAAACTGCTGTTTTTGGAATTGGCGGTGCAAATCCGCAAAATGTAGGAAGT
Organism: Acinetobacter sp. WU_MDCI_Axc73; assembly: GCF_025562455.1. Taxonomy (GTDB): domain Bacteria; phylum Pseudomonadota; class Gammaproteobacteria; order Pseudomonadales; family Moraxellaceae; genus Acinetobacter. The sequence continues at coordinate 35,194 of NZ_JAHPRO010000015.1, read as the reverse complement.
TTGGTACGTTCTATGCAACGTCCGATTACCTTAGATTCACCCCAAACCGATGACGATATTCGTGCAGCATTTAAAATTTTTCACACAGGTTTTGAATACTATATTCCGAATAAAATCCTACTTAAAAATAGCAAAAAAGATGTTCCAGATATTATCTTGTGGGCCAAAATGCTAGAAGAAAAACTGCTCACAACCGCACAAAATGAACATCAAAAGTGGCATGATTTAGATGTTTTTTCTCCAGAAACCAATCTAAAAGTGCGTCGAGGCGAAAAGACTTTTCTAAAAAATATTTTTAATATTGTGAAATATCAGGCAAGTCAACAACTCGAATTACTCAAAAAAGTTCAGGACAAATTGCCTATTTACACTAAAAGTGAAGAACAACAGCAAGAGGCTTTAAGTCCATTATTACATCCTCAAGTCTCATTTATCATCCAAGGACTTATCATTTCTGAACTAAGAGATGATGTTTGGCGGATACAATTCGCCGATGATTTAGCCGACAAAATTATTGGGCAATCTTTTATTTTAGATCCGACCTTACCTGCAATTAAAATTCCTTTAGATGATAACGCCAAAGGCTACATTGCCCGTCGCTTAAGGGAGATTATTCGATGAGTCTTTATATCATCATCCCTCATTTGCGTGTACAAAATGCCAATATGCAAAGCAATGGTTTCTTATTAGGCGGTGCACCACTGATGGCTGCCAATATGTTTGCCCATCATTTAGCTAGGCAGCTTGGTACAACAGATGAAGGCATTATTTATATTCATCATGATCAGCAGCGTTTAGGTGGGCAAGCCTATGGTCGTTTTACCCCTGCGCAACGCCGTGGTGCAGTATTTATTGGTAAAACGGATTATTCCTCTAAAAATAAATATGCATTGTCACTCCAGCCAACAGCATCTTGTCATTTGGAACTCAGTCTGATCATTAAATTTTCTAGTTCAAGAATCAGTCCTGAACAAGTCACTAATATCCTAAAACGTAGTCGTTTTGCAGGCGGTCAGATCATTGATTTTTTAGAGATAACTAAAAAGGAAGAAAACCAACTAGATGATGCTTTAAAACAAATTAAAACAGGCTTTGTGATTCTGGATCGACAAGACTTATTGATTGAATATCAACAACGTACACAAGTGAATCGGATTCAGGCATTTACTCAACTTTTAGCTTTAAAAACAGATGCGCTGAGAACTTTTTTTAATGACCAAACACTAAGCTGGATTTCAGCGACTAATTTAGGTTATGCCCTACTTGAACCTGAAACAGATCAACGCGCTGGTATTCGCCAAGCTCAGGATCAAGAAAGTACAGCACATGCTTATGCCGAACCATTGACAGGAATTGTGCAATATTTTTCTCTTGGTGAAATTTTAAGACAATCAGTAAATGCTGAAAACCCTACATGGCATGATTTAGAACAATTACTGTGGTCATATCACTGGCCGCAAGATGACGTTTTTCTTTTACAACAAAACCGCATAAATGCAAATTGAATTTTAAAACATAAGGAATTTTAACATGACCATTTTTAAAAAATTACCAGGTAGCCTTTCTCTACAACGTGGTACAGTTGTCAGTGATGCTGCTTTTTTTAATTTATTTGATAATGAACAGCAAACCCAAACGCCATTAAATGTAATGTACCACGGTATTCGAGGTACTCAGAACGTCGCAGGGAATAAAGAAAAAGGGGCTGCAACTGGAAACTCAGCGGCGCGTGAAGTCAGCAATATTCAATTGACTGAATCTGCCAAATTACAACCAGAAGCTAAACTTTTGGTGAAATGGGACTTCCGTTTTATTGATTTAAGTTATGTGCTTTTTGCCAGTGCATCTAAAGCAGGTGCAGATAAAAGCGAAGAATATAATTTCCGTCAAGCTTTCTTAAATTTTGTAAATCGAGCTAAAGAAAGCGATGGACTTAAAGAAGTGGTACGCCGTTATGTGCGTAATATTGTCAATGGCCGCTGGTTATGGCGAAACCGTATTGTCGCTGAAAGCATTACCATTCAAGTAACTGCTCCAGACTCCCCTGAAACATATAGCTTTGATGCACTTTCTTACAACCTTAAGAGTTTTGATCAATCCTCTGAACAAGAACAAAAACTAGCAGACATTTTGTTAAAAGGAATTACAGGCGAATCAACAAGTGCAACATTGCATATTGAAGCGATTGTTGACTTTGGCATGGGTGGTGTAGAAGTATTCCCTTCTCAAAACTATTTGGAAGATAAACCCAAAGGTTTTTCCCGTTCACTTTATCAGCTGAATCCAGTCAAACCACAACGCAATGTCAATGACAATCAGTATTTAGGTCAAGCCGCTTTACGTGATCAAAAAATTGGTAATGCTCTACGTACGATTGATACATGGTATCCAGCTTTTGATGACAATGATAAAAAGCCAATTGCAGTTGAACCTAATGGTGCCAATTTGGAAGGTCAAATTTTCTATCGTGTTGGAAAAGAAAAAGTTTCTGCATTTGATATTTTAAAAGAAGTGGATGAGCTTGATCCAAATAGTGAAAAAGGCATGTTCCTAATCGCCTGTTTAATTCGTGGTGGCGTGTACTCAGAGGGCGAATAATCATGGATGCCAATTATTATCTGGATATCCGCGTACTTGAATCCTCCGATGACACGGATTTAAAGCTCGGGCATATTCGTAATCAGATTTATACTGTGCTTCACGGCGCATTTCGCAAACTGCCAGCGCATTATGCACTGGCAGTGGAAATGTCGGATAAATTGAAAAATAAGCAGGAATATTTTGAGAAAAAACATGATCGACCTGCTAAACCCAACTTTGATATTTTAAGAGTCTTTGCTGAAAAACAGGATGATCTTGATCAATTAATTGAGGCGATCAAAGGTCACTGGAAAATTCGGGATTATACGGTTTTAGGCACTGCAATTGCCGTGCCTACGGCGAAAATATCAGGCTGGAAAAGTTATCGACGTTTTCGAATTCCCACCAAAAATGCTGAACGAACACAACTATCAGAAAAGAAAGAGCCTTTGCGAGATAGACGTTTAAAAACAGCTAAAGATATGCCTTATTTTAAAGTCTTGAGCCAAAGTACAGGACAAGGGTTTACGGTCACGATTGATATTCAAGAATCTGAGCATGCGGGACAGGGTTTGCCTGATAGTTATGGTCTTGCACGTCAAGAAAGTCCTTTTGCCCTGCCTGTGTTTTAAGGAAATAAAATGAGCCAACTCCGTCAGGAACGCAGTCGTGCACTTATGCTTTCCAAACGTGCTTGCGTGTTTTATCTGGAAAAAGTACGAGTCGTTTTAAAAGATGATCGCATTGTGTACCTAACTGAAAATCTTCAGCTAATTGAATATTTTTATAATATTCCCGAAAAAAATACTGCGTTTCTTTTGCTTGGTAAAGGTAGCTCATTAACCGATGCGGCTGCCAGACGTTTAGCAGAATCCAATGTGATGGTTGGATTTTGTGGCTCTGGGGGTTCGCCCCTATTTTCATCTTTAGATTTGACTTTTCTAGCACCTCAAAGTGAATACCGTCCAACTGAATATATGCAAATCTGGATGCGAACTTGGCTTGATGATGAAGCCCGTTTGCTGATGGCAAAAATTTTATTGTTGGAACGTGTGGCTCTCGTTTCAAATACATGGAATAAGAATATTGAGTTGATTCAGCATGGCATTTATGTCAATGAAAATGCATTGAATACTTTTAAGCAAGATATTGATCGAGCAGAGAATCAACAAGAGTTATTAGCTGCTGAAGGTCGCTGGGCAAAGGCGTTATATAAAGAGTTAGCCAAGGGTTTTAACGTTGATTTCACTCGCGATGAAGGCAAAAACTCACATGATAGCGTCACTGATATTGCCAACAACTATTTAGATCATGGTAATTACATTGCTTACGGCTACGCCGCAGTGGCTTTAAATGGCATGGGAATTAGTTTTGCTTTACCTATTTTGCATGGAAAAACTCGTCGTGGCGGTTTGGTATTTGATATTGCCGATTTGGTCAAAGATGCTTTTGTCATGCCACTTGCATTTGCTTGCGCAGCTAAAGGGCAAAATCAAAAAGAATTTCGTATGCAGTTAATTGAAACTTGCCAAGACCAAGACCTTTTAGATTACATGTTTGGCTTCATTTCTGATACATGTGATAAAATCAAGTAAAATCAAAGCATTATGCAACATACTTCTTTTTGAAGTATTTTTACTCATTAAAAACTTATATAATTGATTTAAGTAGTTTTGTTTCGAGTGAACTCTAGTTCGTCATCGCATAGATGATTTAGAAAATCACCATCCTTAATCGCTTGGTACAATCGACGTTCGTCATCGCATAGATGATTTAGAAAAAGAGGTGATTGCATGGGCGAATCAAGATTTTGTTCGTCATCGCATAGATGATTTAGAAACGCCCGAGTTAAGCCAAAACCCGTCATCGACAGTTCGTCATCGCATAGATGATTTAGAAATTCAAGTCAGATTATTCTTTCAGGCTTTGGTAGTTCGTCATCGCATAGATGATTTAGAAATACCCGGAAATATATTTGCTTATTTGTGTCTAGTTCGTCATCGCATAGATGATTTAGAAATGTTACAGTATTAATGTAATGCTCGTTCATTAGTTCGTCATCGCATAGATGATTTAGAAAGCTCGCTCCACCCCCGTAAATCATGCTGTTTCGTTCGTCATCGCATAGATGATTTAGAAATTCCTGCCCATTGAACTGCCAGCGCTTATATTGTTCGTCATCGCATAGATGATTTAGAAAACGGCATCGGCGTGTATATTCTCAATGCACAAGTTCGTCATCGCATAGATGATTTAGAAAAAACTTTGAATTCAGTGTGTTAAAGTTTTGTGGTTCGTCATCGCATAGATGATTTAGAAAATTCTCACCGATCAACCTGTCGTGAATGAAAAGTTCGTCATCGCATAGATGATTTAGAAATACGCACACTGGTGTGTATGATGTGTCAGTTTGTTCGTCATCGCATAGATGATTTAGAAAAAAAGGAATTATCAGATTTAAGGGTTTCTGTTGTTCGTCATCGCATAGATGATTTAGAAATACCAGCCGACTCGCAGCATTGGAATTGTCTGGTTCGTCATCGCATAGATGATTTAGAAATGATGGTGATTTTAGTATTTTAGATGCAATTCGTTCGTCATCGCATAGATGATTTAGAAAAAAAGTACACAACGGCGCGGTAGTTTCGAGAGGTTCGTCATCGCATAGATGATTTAGAAAGTCGGTAGTAAAACTTTGCCGCAATATTGTGCGTTCGTCATCGCATAGATGATTTAGAAAGTGAGCAGTTTGACGGGAAGCCAGTAGCAACTGTTCGTCATCGCATAGATGATTTAGAAATTTACCGTCTGGAGCTTTAACTTCAACGTACAGTTCGTCATCGCATAGATGATTTAGAAATGTAATTTGCACCCATGAAATTGCGTTTGATTGTTCGTCATCGCATAGATGATTTAGAAAGATATTACCGTGGTTCACTTAGACAGCGGAAAGTTCGTCATCGCATAGATGATTTAGAAATTAAAAAGTCGTTCCCAAGTCGTTCCCCTCGTGTTCGTCATCGCATAGATGATTTAGAAATTGGAAGAAAATATGTAATAACTAAGCAAACACATCAACTTTACTGGATAAAGATCAAAACAACTTGTTATGATTTGAATCACATTACTTATTCAACAATAACGATTCCTATTTTGGAATAATAAAAGTTCTGAGCAAAATTCATGGCAGCAGAAGCACATTCACTAGGACTACTAAGTCCTGTTATTTTACTGGCTGCAGCAGTAATCGCAGTTCCAATCTTTAAACGTTTAGGGCTTGGATCAGTCCTTGGTTATCTTATTGCAGGCTTAATTATTGGTCCATTTGGTTTTGCGTTTATCCATGATCCCGCTTCTATTTTACACATCGCTGAACTCGGCATTGTCATGTATCTCTTTATCATTGGACTGGAGATGCAACCTTCTCATTTATGGAATATGCGACGTGATATTTTTGGTCTAGGGACACTACAAATCACGTTTTGCACCATAGGACTCACTGCAATTGGTTTACTGTATGGTTTCGCATGGCAAATTGCCTTTATCGGCGCGGCAGGTTTTGTTCTCACTTCAACCGCCATCGTGATGCAAATTTTGGGTGATCGTGGTGATTTGAGCCAACCCAATGGTCAAAAAATTGTCGCTATTTTATTATTTGAAGATCTACTCATTGTACCTTTACTTGCCATTGTTGCATTTATGTCCCCCAATCAGGTGGTTGAAAGTACGCCAGATCGTTTAAAAGATATCGGAATTGCATTGGTTGCTATCGCAGGCCTCATTGCTGCTGGCTGTTGGTTGCTCAACCCATTATTTAAACTGCTGGCAGCTGCCAAAGCTCGAGAAGTCATGACAGCCGCTGCATTGCTGGTCGTTTTAGGTGCGGCATTACTCATGCAAGTCAGTGGTTTATCTATGGCAATGGGTGCATTCCTTGCTGGTGTTTTACTCTCTCAATCTACTTTTCGCCATCAGATTGAAGCTGATATTGAACCATTTCGCGGTATTTTATTAGGTCTATTTTTCCTTAGTGTAGGAATGTCACTAAATCTATCAGTTGTACAAAATAACTGGCTCCTTATTCTCAGTAGCGTCATTGCGTTAATGTTCACCAAAGCCATGCTCATTTATTTTGTCGCGCGACTCACTAAAAGTAATCATGCAGTTGCTCTAGATCGTGCGGTACTTATGGCACAAGGGGGTGAATTTGCGTTTGTACTTTTTACAGCCGCTGCAAGTGCACAAGTAATTGATGAAACTATTAAATCTAATCTTACCGCGATTGTGGTTTTGTCCATGATTTTTACACCACTGCTTGGTATTTTGGCGAAACGCTTCATGAGTCCAAAGAACTCTGTCTCTCTTGAAGATATCGAAGTCGCCAACAATTTACATGGACGTGTGCTACTCATCGGATTTGGACGTTTTGGGCAAGTTGCCAGTCAGCTTTTATTAGCGCGTGGCGTGGATGTCACGTTGATCGACACGGATATCAACATGATTCAAAATGCCACAAAATTTGGTTTTAAAATTTATTATGGTGATGGGACTCGTTTAGATATTTTGCATGCATCTGGAGCCGCAAATGCCCAGGCAATCATGGTATGTGTGGATAATAAAGAAATGACCAATCGTATAGTTGAATTAGTCAAACATGAATTTCCATTGGCAAAATTGTTAGTGCGCTCTTATGATCGTGAACATTCATTATCATTGGTCAAAAAAGATATCGATTATCAAATTCGTGAAACCTTTGAGTCGGCATTAATGTTTGGTGGCGCTACACTTGAAGCTTTGGGAGTAGAGAGTAATGAAATCCACACGATCACCAAAGAAATACGAGAATTGGATAAAGAGCGATTTGAAACTGAAATTGCAGCGGATGACATGGATGCAGGTATAGGTTTTCAATTTTCAAATACTGACCATCAACCTCGTCCAACTTCACCTTTGATCAAACCTAAAACTCATAGCAAAATTTTAAATGATTCAGATGAGCCTGCACTAAAACAATGACTTAATATATACTTAATACTGGTGCCATTATCGGTACCTTTGATTTTATGAAAGAAACAACTTAATGGGTGTAAGCGGCGTGGCATGATTTCAATAAAACGATTATAGGATCGTAGCTACGAAGTTTAGAAAAAGCTGATTTCCAAAAAGGAACGACCATTTGGCAGTAAAAATATTTAAAGAATCGAAATCCAGATTGAGGGAATAAGATCACAATAGTCATGACCTCAGATAGGCTTAAAGCTGACTTTTGTCGCAATTGATTTTTATGAGAGATAAGAGATTTTTCTAAAGATTTATTAATATCTTGCAAAAATCATCCAAAAGACAGAATAATTGAGTAATATTGAATATCAGGACTAGAGTTGTAAGTTTTGTGTAGTAACTCAACTGACGGCTCTGGTCCTTCTATTTTTAAGTCAGTTTCTTATCCGCGATTCGGCATAAACTATACATTTATCCTATCATTATTTTTTCCTGAACGTATCACTTCAGTTCCTTAAAACTTATAAATCTAACACTAACTTCTTGCCTTTGGCACGTGACACACAGATCATCATGGACTGCTGAGATGCCTTTTCATCATCACTCAGATATTGATCAAAATGTTCTGCCTCACCTTCCAAAATCATAGTTTCACAAGTGCCACAGACCCCTTCGCGACATAAACATTCAACATCAATATTGAGAGTTTCAATTGCCTGTAAAATAGTTTGATTACCCTGAACTTCAACTTCTTGATTGGATTTTGCCAACACCACAGTAAATGCTTCACCTTCTTCAGGCATAGCTGAAGCAAACTGTTCCCAGTGAATATATTCATCACGATAACGATAAAAATTACAGCGTTCAATCACAGCATCAATCATTGGTTTAGGTCCACACACATACACATGTGTTCCTTTCGCTTGGTCACCAATCAATTGATCCAGATCTAAATATTTTCCATCAGAATCGACATAGCTAAAAATATGTTCCGCGTATTTTTGTTCTAACTCTTGCAAGAGTGCCGCATGTTCAGGAGAACGATAAGCATAGTGCAATTCAAAGTCTGTATCACGTGCAGCTAGTTCCCCCATTTGCGGTACAAACGGAGTAATCCCAATTCCTCCTGCAATTAGAATATGTTTCTCACCATCTTCCGCCAGCGGAAATAGATTTTTAGGTTCAGAAATCAGAATCTCACAGCCTTCATTGCACTGATCATGCATATAAACTGAGCCGCCTTTACCTTCAATATCTTTACGAACACAGACTTGGTAAGTCGAAAGATCTTGAGCACAGCTCATCAATGAATAGGCATTGGACAGCTGATCATTCATTTTTACAATGATATGGCTGCCACCATTAAATTGAGGGAAATTTTGTCCGTCCTGACGTTTAAATGTGAACCGTTTAATCAGTGGTGTTAGTTGCTCTACACGAGTGACTACTGATGGGAACATTTCATAATGACTAGCCATGTCTAAATCCTCTTTACCGCATGCTGCTCATCTAAGCATTTTCTAATTTGAAGTGCATATTGCTTGCCTGTTGGACTGTCAATTTAGATCGTCCTAACAGGCATTGTTGCTATAACCCCAAACACATGTATTTAATGGTCATAAACTCTTCTAAACCATATTTTGAACCTTCACGGCCAACACCAGATTGCTTAACACCACCAAATGGCACAACTTCATTAGAAATCGCAGTTGAATTCATCCCAACCATGCCATATTCCAGCTGTTCAGCAACACGCCAGATCCGTGAAATGTTTTCGCTATAAACATAGGCCGCTAAACCAAAAATCGTATCATTGGCTTGCGCGACCACATCCGCCTCATCGGTAAAGCGAATTAAAGGCGCTACAGGGCCAAAAATTTCTTCCTGAACAATTTCCATATCACGCGAAACATCGGTTAACACGGTCGGTTCAAAGAAGGTTTGTCCAAGTGCATGTTGTTTACCACCACACGCCACTTGAGCACCTTTGCCACAGGCATCATCAATTAACTGTTGGGCTTTAAGTACAGCCTTTTCATTGATTAACGGACCAATCTGTACATTCTGTTCCAAACCATTACCAATTTTGAATTTCTGTACTTCTTGTACAAATTTTTCGGTAAATGCCTGATAAATCTTGTCATGTACATAAATTCGATTGGCACAGACACAGGTTTGCCCTGCATTACGGAACTTGGCAAAGATCGCGCCTTGAACCGCTTTATCCAGATCAGCATCATCAAATATGATTAATGGTGCGTTGCCACCCAATTCAAGTGCCAGTTTTTTGATGGTATCTGAACATTGCTGCATCAATAAACGACCGACAGGCGTAGAACCCGTAAAAGTCAGTTTTTTGACTTTTTCATGGCTGGTAAATACCGAACCTATTTCTTGAGATTTGCCTGTAATCACATTAATAACACCTGCTGGAATACCTGCCATTTCTGCCAGCTTGGCAATCGCAAGTGCACAATACGGGGTTTCATTGGCAGGTTTAATCACGATAGTACAGCCTGCTGCCAAAGCAGGTGCGGCTTTACGGGTAATCATAGCAATCGGAAAATTCCACGGCGTAATCGCCGCAACCACGCCAACAGGTTCTTTGGTCACAATAAACCGCTGTTGGCTATTGGTGGTCGGAATCACATCGCCATAAACGCGTTTGCCCTCTTCCGCAAACCATTGAATAAATGAAGCTGCATATTTCACTTCACCCAAAGCTTCAGCTAAAGGTTTACCCTGCTCAATGGTCATGATCCGAGCCAGTTCATCAGCATGACTCAAAACCAATTGATGCCAAGCCAATAACAGGTCAGCACGTTTTTGTGCCGTTAACCCTTTCCACGCTGCCAAAGCCTGATAAGCCACTTCAACCACTTCTGTGGCTTCGGCAGCACCCATATTCGGAATCAGACCGATTTCTTCACCCGTCGCTGGATTGGTCACAGGAAGGGTGGCATTGGTCTGCGCATTGACCCATTGGCCATTAATCAATCCGCGTTGTTGAAATAATTGACTTCCTTGCAAACTTGACATGTCATGATCCTATCAATTGAAAGCAAGGTACGGTCTTATCTTCACCGTACCCTTGAATGAGTCTGAAACAGAATTACTTGTGGTACTGCGCGACAAGATTCTGGAAATACGCGATACCATGCTCACTGATTCCTGAACGTTGCTTATCAGTCATGATACGACCCTGACCGCGATAACCACGTGATTTCAAGCCACGCTGTACACTTTCAACCAGTTCAAGATCTTCAGGACGAAATACATTGCGATACCATTCAATCAAATCTTTCTGGTCTTGGGTCAATTCTTCATTGGTGAAGAAAATATCGTAATGTTGCAAAGTGGTTTCCGCATCCATCGGGAATTCATAGATCACAGTCATGAAATTTGCACCAGGTGGCACGTTAAACATGGTGCAAGGCCATGTCCAGAAACCGCTAAAAGTCGGGTCTTTGACTGATGGATCAAGCTTGAAGGATTTCTCCGAAGAACGTGCATAACCATATTGCAGCGTCCAGTTTTGATGGGTGGTGTGCCAGTATTTATCCACCTGTACTGAATCAGCAAAACCAGGATGCGCTGGACCACAGTGATAACATTCTAAATAGTTATCCACGATCACTTTCCAGTTTGCAGGTGTTTCCGTTACAAAACGCGCAGCCAGTTTCAAGTCTTTGATCACAGCACAAGCTTCATTGAGTTTCTGTGCAAATTCAGGCAATTGATCTTCAACACAAGTGGCATTTTCATCCATATTAATAAAGACAAAACCACCATATTCTTCAACTTTTAACGGCACCATGCTTGAGTTTTGCTTGTCGAAAGACTCAACATGATCACAGTTACGTGCCAATGCCAAACTACCATCCAGCTTAAACGTCCATGCATGATACGGACAGGTAATCACATTTTTCGCTTTGCCACTGCCACTTAACAGCTCATGACCACGATGCGGGCAGACATTATAAAAGGCACGTAATACACTGTCTTTGCCGCGAATCACGATAATATTTTCACCAATCACCTTACGGGTAATATAGTCATTGGCTTGGGCAACTTCACTGCCATGTGCCACGCAAATCCAGCTTTTCGCAAAAATTTCTTCTTTTTCACGTTCAAAAACCTGAGAAGATGTGTAGAACACTTTTGGAAATGTCCACGCCACATTTGGGTTTGAACAGAAATCTTCTGGTAATTTTTCAACTGCATTCATGGTTTTACTCCATTAAACTCTTTTGTCCTAACGACCGTTTTATCAAAATTGGCTGATGTTCAAATCACTTGAACATTTGCTTTAACGAACTCAGCATGTGCTGATATAAATCCTGCACCACAGGACAATCACGTACTAAACGTAAACCGCCATGCAGTAATCCTTTGCCGAGATAAAACTCGGCGGCAATATTGGCTTGTTTTAACTTGTTCACGAAAATACGTCCGTCATCACTCAGTGGATCGTATTCAGCCACCGCAACAAAGCTATGGGGCATGTCAGAAAAATCCTGTGCATTTAATGGCGCTAAACGTGTATCTTTCCAGTCACTTTCATTCGGTGCATATTCCTTCAAGTAATAATGCATTTCCTCGAGCGTCAGTAACGGCGCATGTGGATGCTGCTGGCAAGACGCCGTATCAAAACTGCTACCCAAACATGGGTAGATCAAGGCCAAACCACAGGCCTGATTACCTGTATGTTGCAACTGAACCGCCAGTGCCGCAGCTAAATTGCCGCCTGCACTGTCACCTGCTAACACAATCTGTGCCGGGTTAATGTTCCAGTCTGCGCCATGCGCGCGGAGCCATTTATAAACCGTTTCACAATCCTCATAAGCGGCTGGAAAATGATGCTCTGGTACCAAACGATAATCGACACTTAGTACTGCAACATTCAGATCACGACATAAATATCGGGTGATAAATTCATGCGAATCCAGATTGCCCAGCATCCAGCCACCACCATGGATAAACAGGATACAAGGCCAACCCGCTTCAGGGGCCTCACCCAATGGTGAATACAACCGAACATTGACAGGATGAGTGGCATGCGCAACGGTTTTATCTTCAATATTGACCGCACCATCGCGTGGCAAGGTGTAATGCAGGCACATGGCATCGTAGGCTGCACGAATTGAATCAATATCATTATCCGCTGCTGAATAAATGCTGCTCCAATACACCAGACTTTGCATTTCTTCGCTTAACTCATAGCGCGTGTTCGGTTGCTGGGTCATAACAATTCCTTTTGACTGCTTTTATGTGCAACTGCTGTTGCCGCGATATCAATCTGCATTTGTTGATTTGAGTCCGTATGCTCAAGTGCTTCCAAGTCATTAAAGCTATTCTGCTCGATCAAATGCGATGGCACCTTGGAATAATCCTCAATCAGCCACTTCACCAACCCATAGGTCTGCACCAGAATAATCACAATAAACGGCAAGGCAGTCACAATGGTCGCAGTTTTCATAGTGTCTAACGGCGCCTTCGAGAAAATCATCGCAATCGGCACCAGTGTTAACATCACACACCAGAATAAACGTGCATTTGGAGACGGATCCTGCCCTTCACGCAAACCACGGGTACAGGTTGCAGAGACGGCATAACCGACCGCATCCATATGTGCTGCAAGGAAAATCACCATAATGCCAAGGAATAACCACATCATCAGCTTGCCTGCTGGCAGTAAACCGAGCAGTTGACCGATCGCTACTTCACCGCCTTGCTGAGTCAAGACTTGCGGTACATTGACCAGACCGTGGATAAAGCTATAGACACTGTAATTCTCAAATACACCGAAGATGAACCATAAACCAACGCTACCGCCAATCACCATGGCAAGAATGACTTCTTTAATAGTACGTCCTTTTGAGACACGAGTAACAAATAACGCTACACCCGGTGCATAAGAAATCCACCACAACCAATAGAATACGGTCCATTCACGTGTGAATTTTCCATCGCCCATAGGGTCAGTAAACAGACTCATATCTACAAAATTGGTCGCCATGAGGCCAAAGCTCATCAACGAATTATTCATAATGAATTGAGTTGGACCAAAGCACAGTACATAGATCGCGAACAGCACCACACCCAAACACACCATATGACTTAAGCGTTGCATCCCCTTATCCATACCGACATAAGAGCTCAGCGCGAATAAAATGGATACAGCTAAAATGATAATGACTTTGGTCATGAAGGTATTTGGAATACCAGTTAGTTGCGACAGAATGTTGGTAAAGGTGACAGCAGTTAAAACCAATGAAATGGTCAAAGCACCAAACATACACAACAAGAACATCAGATCAACCACACGGCCGACTGGACCCGTTGCTTTAAAGCCTGTCACCGCTTCAATCACAGATGCAAGACTCAAACCTTTATTCTTTCTAACATGGTAGCTGTAACACAGTGAAATGGATGCCAAAGCATAGATTGACCATGCACTCAAACCAGAATGAAAGAAGGAATAAGCCACGCTGTATTTCAGTGCTGCTGCCGATTCAGGTGCTAAATTTAAACCTGGGGTTTGGTAATAATAAGCCCAGTCTAAAAAACCCCAGTACAAGGTGGAAGACCCAATCCCAGATAGAATGAACATGAAAATCCATGACATGGTGCTATATTGGGGCTTGCCTTCTCCGAGCTTGATTTTGCCGTATTTACTAAAAGCCAAACCGAAGATAAAAATAATTGATAAAAAAGCAAATAAAAGTACTGGCGTGGTAAACACCGACGTAGTCCACTGCATCCATTTTGCAGCCAGTTGTATTGATTCAGATGAGTAGATTGCTAGACCTGCCACCGATGTAAATACAACGGCTAAACTGGTCATCGCAAGCGTCTTATCTGTATAAGGTTTTGTAATTTGATTATCCATATCTATTCAATCCATCTCGGATAGTGACTATTCCCTAAGAGATACTTACTCCATCGCGAATAAATCCATTTTTTGCTCAGTCACAAAGGATGCAATTGCATCACCCACTTCATAGGTTTTTGCAGTTCCACCGACATCTGGCGTTTTAGGGCCATGCACCAGAACATGCTCAATCCCCTGCATGATTTCCTGTCCAGCTTGAATGACATGTTCATCACCATCTGCCAAAAAATCCAGCATCATCGCACCCGACCAAATCGCAGCAATCGGATTGGCAATTTGTTGTCCAAAAATATCAGGTGCAGAACCATGTACAGGTTCAAAAAGTGACGGGAATTTACGTTCTGGGTTTAAGTTTGCCGAAGCTGCTAAACCAATCGTACCAGTACATGCCGGACCTAGGTCCGACAAAATGTCACCAAATAAATTCGATGCCACCACCACATCAAATCGCTCAGGCTGCAGTACAAAACGTGCCGCCAATATATCCACATGCTGTTTATCTGCTTTGATGTGGGGATATTGTTTTGCCATTTCGTCAACACGCTCATCCCAGTACGGCATACTCACCGCAATACCATTGGACTTGGTTGCTGCCGTAATCTTTCTAGCATCACGTTGATCGGCAAATTCAAAGGCATATTTTAAAATGCGGTCAACACCATGACGGGTGAACACTGCCTCTTGCAATACAAATTCACGATCCGTTCCTTCAAAAGCTTTACCACCAATAGCAGAGTATTCTCCCTCACTGTTTTCACGCACCACATAAAAATCGATATCGCCTGGCTGTTTACCTGCAAGTGGACATTTCACTCCCTGCATTAACCGAACGGGGCGTAAATTTACATATTGGTCAAAACGACGACGAAACTGTAATAATGAACCCCATAATGAAATGTGATCTGGGACTTTTTCAGGCCAACCCACAGCACCAAAGAAGATTGCATCGTATTCCTGTAAGACTTCAAACCAGTTATCTGGCATCATTTTGCCATGTTCAAGATAGTAATCGCAGCTTGCCCAATCAAATGCATCAAACTGAATCGTAAGGTCATATTTATCTGCTACAGCCTTTACAACTTTAATCCCTTCTGGTAGAACTTCTAAACCAATCCCATCACCCGCAATCGTGGCAACTTTATACTTTTTTGCCATAACGCTCCCTTACACCTTTGGTTAATATCCTTAGATGTAAACATGCTATTTTCAACAGCAATGATCAATAAGAAAACTATCATCCCAATGGACACGGATCGTGAATAATCTACCTAACCTATCGGATTTAAAGGTTTTTTGCACAGTCGCAAAACTCAAGAGTTTTGTCGATTCTGCAGAAGAGCTAGGTGTTTCACCTGCTTTTATCAGTAAACGTATCAATATTTTAGAAACAAATTTAAACTGCAAACTCTTTCATCGTAGTACCCGCCATGTAAGTTTGACTGAAGATGGGAAACTGATTTTAGATCGCGTATCAAATATTCTGGATGAATTTGATGAAATCAGCGAGCTAGTGAATAATCCTCTCAGCACGCCAACGGGTCGTTTGGATATTGTGAGTAGTTTTGGTTTTGGTCGTAAACATATTGCACCTATCCTATCGAAACTCATGACTATGTACCCCAAACTGGAAATTCAATTTGATACGATTGATAACACCAAAGATCTTATTCAACATAGCATTGATCTGGATATTCGGATTGGTAATGAAATTGCACCCAATATGATTGCTAAAAAATTAGCATCCAATTTTCGGATTTTTTGTGCAGCCCCGAGCTATCTACTGAAAAATGGAATGCCTGAAAGTCTTGAAGATCTGCGGACACATGATTGTTTAACCATTAGTGAACGTGACCAATCCTCTGTGCTGTGGAAACTTCGTCATGCTTTAGAAGATCGATCTGTGCATGTTACCCCGCGCTTTGTTTCCAATAACGGCGAAATTATTCATCAGCTCGCAACTGAAGGGCACGGTATTATTTTACGTTCAATCTGGGACGTGGCAGATGAGTTGATTAATGGTCAATTACAACATATTTTACCAGAATACTGGCAAGATGCTGATATTTGGGCCGTTTATCCATCCCGTTTAAAAAGTTCTTCTAAATTACAAACCTGTATTTTATTTATCCAGAATGAACTACTTAATCGTTTACAGCATGTTCAAAATGTCTCTCGTGGTCAGTTTATTCAACCAATTGAACCCATGACACCACCAACAGAAAAGGTATTTTTATAATCAAAAAAGCCAGCATTGTTTATTACAGGCTGGCTTTTTAAATAAATAAAATAAAGTTAGAAATAATATCCAATGGACAAATAAAATAATTTATTCCACTGATTGGTATCGCCTTGAGCGAGTCCATCGGCTCCGCTGCCAGTCATTGGATCATTACGACTCCAAATATATTCACCCTGTATTCCAACTGCTTTATAGTTAAAATATATGCCCGCAATTAAACGGTCTGAATCCTGATAGTGCGATTCTTCTTTATAAAATCGACTATATGAAACATAAGGTTTGATATTTTCTAACTGGTGAAAAGGCTTGGCAAAGGTGTAATTAATCTCATTGGCCATATATTTGCCTTTATTAGCGACTTGATAAGGATAATCAAATGCTCCGATTGTTGAACTATTTGGCAACAAATCATCACCATTCTTAATATTTTGCTCTCCAAATAAAAATAACCATTGCCATGCCTGATAATTGGTAGTGCTAAAAATGCTCCATGTACGACGATGTCCATCTTGATCTGTGCGATGATTTTTCAGCTCAGAATACCAGTAAGACCCTCCAATTTCAGTCGAAAAGCTTTGTTTAGTGTTCAATTCAAATTTCCGTGAAAGACGTGTCACCCACATATTTTTTTCATCAATATCGGTGCCTTGGGTCAAATCATCAGCTTCAACAAAGTTACCACTATAACGACTGGAATCTTTAGAAGTGCCTTTATAGTTTCCCCCATCGGTGGGATAAAAACCTAAAATAAAGTTGTATTGATCATCCTTAAACTGATACTTTACGCCTAAATTTTGGATATCTTCCAGTCCGACTGTATTGAGTAAAGTTTCATAATAACTATTGCCCCAAAGCCGTCCAAACCCAAAATCGACTGATTGCAATCCCATTGAAACACGTTGCTGATTAGAAATCTTATATCCAACCCAAGCATCTTTTAAAAATAACGCATCACATAAACGACTGTATTGATAACAACGAACATCCATCGATGCAATCCAGTCAGGATTTTCATATGTTAAAACAGTTTTGATATCAGCAAGTTGCCAGTCATCATTTTTTGAACCCTCATTAGCCTCAACCACATAATCCTTATGGATATAGCGGGTACGAATCGCCCCTGTAAGTTTAAGTTGACCCGTTTCAGCAGTGGGATCACCGATACTTAAATCTGCGGCGAATACAGGCATATTTGCCAAAATGCCCATTGAACCTAAAAATAAAAGTGCCTTCTTCATTGTTTTACATCCTTGTTTAAACTTATGTAAAAATGAAGAAATTTAACTCAATGAACAACGGCTAAACTATGAAGCCGGCTTTTCCGAAGCGTGTTTAATCTTTACAGCGCATAAGTAAAATCGAAGCATAATTTACGCAGCAATCTCAAAATGAGGGTGGAATTATCCAAATTCTATTAGGACAAACGATTTCTAAATAGCCGCGCAGCCAATGGTAAAGTAATAGTTGCTAAAACAAATATAGCTACCAATATCATTTTTTATCTATTTAAAAGTTATCCTTGCCAGATAAGCGATTTGCACCAAATCAATTCCAAAAAGTAAAGGATTATCATATGTCGCAATTTATACTGCATGTGGCATATTCTGTATAAAGGTTAACAATCCTGATAACAACATTAAAGACATGCTCAAAAAGAAAGTAAATAACATCAACTATTGTATATTGGGGGAAATTGCAGAAATCGATAACCCCATGCCACTACAGCAATTTTAAGTCACAATAGACCAAAATATAAAAGTTCCAAAGAACCATTCATGGAATATCGAACCGAAACATAATAATTAGTAAAATAATAGTCGATTGTATCAAACCAATAAAAAAAATAGATGGTAATGCTTTACCAATCGTGATTTGAAGTGCGTTGTAAGAATTCACTAAAATTTGGTCAAATGTCCCTTGTTCTCGTTTTCACGCAACTAAAAGTAAGGACAATAATAAAGTTTGCATCACATCTTTAGCCCATTATTGAATGTATATTTTCCTCATCATGGAATCCTGAAGATTTTAAATCCTTATTGTCCAATGTCTCACCATAAAACCCATTTATTTGTACCACACACCTATAATTTTGATACAACAAATGATTTACAAGCTGTTTACGACTTTTATGTATAACTTAGGCTTTTACTCGACAGATGATGTTTAAAATAGATCGGATCGTGATTATTCCATTATTTAATGTGCTAAAAACATATAAAACTTATCAAAGCTTTCAATGCGGTTTTAACTTGTTGGATATAAAAATGACCACCAGTTTACGGACTGGTACAATCAGTTACTTTTTTTTAAATATGGAGGGACGAATGAACCGAAAACTATTAACAGCGGAAGGCTATCAACGTTTGCAAGACGAGTTAAATCATTTAGTACGTAAAGAACGACCTGAAATTACGAGCATTGTGTCTTGGGCAGCCAGTCTCGGCGATCGGTCTGAAAACGCAGACTATCACTATAATAAAAGAAAATTAAGAGAAATTGATCGTCGAATTAGATACTTAACCAAACTCTTTGAGGTTGCACGCAAAGTTGAATATAGTCCTGAACAAGAGGGTAAAGCATATTTTGGCGCGTGGGTAGAGTTAGAAAATGATGAAGGAGAAACCATTCAGTTTCGTATTGTCGGAGACGAAGAAATTTATGGTCGCAAAGATTACATTTCCCTTCAGTCGCCTATAGCAAAAGCGTGTTTAGGAAAAACCGTGGATGATGAAGTACAGGTCTTAACACCTTCTGGCAAGAAAAATTGGTATATTATTGGAATTACTTATTCAAATCCATCTGCATGAAACTCATCCCAGCCTTTAAAAACTGCGAACTTCATTTGCGTGCACTGACGATGCTCTTTAAGTGAAATTTCATGATCTCTTCCTACCAAAACACAACATTGTCTTTACAAGAATTAGCATTTTATTCGTGATTTCAACATTCATAAATTATATAAATACATCTCTTTTTTAAATCATTAACTTAGCAATTAGTTGGTATATTTTTTATGCAGAATATTTGACATTTAGATTCAAGGTGATTATTATTCGCCCTGACATACATTTGGTCATTTTTTAAACTATGTAGTTTTTCTACATAGTATCAGTTCTTCCATAGTCATTTTTTTGAATGACGTCATGACTGCCCACCCCTCTTGGATTTACCAACTTGTTGAAAATCTGGAAGCATTTTGTCTGGATTTTTAGGGCGTAAATTATCTGTAGCGGAGACAACATGCACAGTAGTTCAACCACTGGATCGAGGCTTGGCCTCAATTCTCTATTTCCTTCTATCCCATTTAGAGCCTTAGCGCTAAGCACCGCCCTCATTCCTTTTCATAGTATTAATGCGGGTAAAACACATCAAT
The DNA here is from genome assembly GCF_025562455.1 of Acinetobacter sp. WU_MDCI_Axc73. Lineage (GTDB taxonomy): Bacteria > Pseudomonadota > Gammaproteobacteria > Pseudomonadales > Moraxellaceae > Acinetobacter. The sequence continues at coordinate 15,106 of NZ_JAHPRO010000015.1, read as the reverse complement.
ATAATGATGTCGTAAATAGCAGTACACTCACTGTTGTCGCAGTTGAATCTCCCACGACTGTGTTCAAAGAAGGTCAGTTTTTACATGGTTTTGGCTATGACCTTACGAGAGAGTATGCAAAAAGTTTAAATGTTAAGCTAAATTTTAAAACTGTGAAAGACGATGCAACAGCCCTAAATATGGTTGCACAAGGCAAAGCAAACTTTGCCATGACGACTGCAACTTTTAAAACGGTCGAAAATAAGCAATTGATTTCATTTTCAGCCAGTTGCGGTGATGATGCCAATTTAGCCAAAAATGGTCTAAATACTCAGCTAAATTGGGTGTTTAAATATGCGGACGATCCACTCTCGCAAACGGCTAGTGGATTTATTTGTCAAAGCAAACAAAATGGTATTACTGGTCAACTCGCGTCATTTTATAATCGCAATGTGGTAACGCCCGAATCATGGCCAACCATTAAGCGTGATTTAGATAATCGCTTACCGATCTATAAGGCAAGTTTCAAGAAAACTGCTGAACAGTATGATTTGGATTGGCAGTTACTGGCTGCAATTGGTTATCAGGAATCGTATTTGAAACCTAATTCAGTTTCACCTACAGGTGTCCGTGGTCTGATGATGCTCACCAACAATACTGCGCGAGCAATGGGTGTAACCAATCGTGTTGATCCAGCACAAAGTATTCAAGGGGGCGCTAAATATTATGATCTGATGCTCAGTCAATATCAGGATATCCCCTATCCAGACCGTAACTGGTATGCGCTAGTGGCTTATAACATGGGACCAGGTGCAGTGAGTCAGATCCAGAAACGTTTGCAAAACCAAGGTAAAAATCCAAATAATTGGGTGGTTTTTTATGATTATTTAAATCGTAATAAAGCCAGCAATGGTCGTTATCGTCAGGCTGTACAGTATGTAACTCGTATTCGAACTTATGTAGAGCACATTAAAACCAGTGAACGCTGGATTGATGTTTAATATTTAGATTTATCTTAAAGTCTGTAACGGTTTGGGGAAAAAAGCTTAGTCTAGACGAACTAAGCTTTTTTCTAACATACTCTTACGCTGTTTGTTCGAGCACTTTTTTAAACAAAGTTTTTTGTTCCTGACTCGGTTTAGCAGTTTGCAATGCCATCAATTGAGACATATCACCCTGTACTTTAATTTTACCAGTCATAAATGCCTGCATAGCGGCAGCCATATCAAACTCAAGAAACACTTTACGAAGAGTTTCAGCATCCATATTCAAAGTTGTTTTTGCATTTGATGACAAACCCTTTTGAATTTTTCCGCCATCTAAAGCTAATTCGGTGTTGCCAGTAGAGTCGGTAACAACAAGATTAATTGCCAAATTCGCCAATGCTGGTGGTAAATTTAAGTCACCTGCCTCGGCAGTTAATTGGTCGACAGTAGAAAACCAGTCATCAGTTAAAAATGCAGGCATGTTTTTTCCTCAAATATATTTGTTCAATTCCTTGTGTTGACTAAATCAAGCATAGACAACATCATTTTGAAGCAATGTGCTTGTGCATTGTTATAGCACGTTCTTTTTATTTTGAGCTAACCTTTTTTGTACGCACCATTCATTTCGGATAATTTTCAGACGCGTTATATAAAAAAAGCTAACTTATCAAAAAGTTAGCTTTTAAACTACTTATTCAGCAGCAAAACTTAGATTAACCACATCCAGTTTTTTCTTGATTTCTTCAGGATCTTTAAAATCCAATTCGCGTTGTGAATCAAGTGCTTCAAAATCAAATAACTCACGATCTGCTAATTGTGATGGTGAGACATTTTGCAAAGCCCCAAAAATACTATGTAGACGTTTTGGATACTGTTTGTCCCATTCACGTAACATGTCATTTAACATGGCACGCTGTAAGTTTTCCTGCGAACCACACAAATTACAAGGGATAATTGGGAACTGACGCATTTCTGCATATTTAATAATGTCTTTTTCTTCAACATATGCCAAAGGACGAATCAAAATATTCTTTTTATCTGAAGATAAAAGTTTGGGTGGCATTGCCTTCAAACTACCGCCATGAAACAGGTTTAAAAAGAAAGTCGCAATAATATCATCACGGTGATGTCCAAGTGCGACTTTGGTTGCCCCGATTTCTTGCGCAAAGCCATAAAGTGAACCACGACGTAACCGTGAGCAGACCGCACAATAGGTTTTACCTTCCGGAGTCAAACGCTTGGTAATGGTATAGGTATCCTTTTCCAAAATATAATAAGGAATATGATTTTCTTCCATATAGCGCGGCAAAACGTCTTCTGGAAAACCAGGTTGTTTCTGATCCAGATTTACTGCAACAATATCAAAATTAATCGGCGCGATACGTTTAAATTGCAATAAAATATCCAGCAAGGTATAGCTGTCTTTACCGCCAGACACACAGACCATGACCTTATCGCCTTCCTCGATCATCTTAAAGTCACGAATAGCATGACCGACCTGACGGCGAAGTTTTTTGAGCAAGCGATAATATGCTGAACTGGTTGGCAGCTCAGGTTTAAAATTAAATCCCTGATCGGACTCAACTGGCGAGTACATAGACACACGTTACCATAAGAAAAATACTGCACAATTTTATCCGATTCATTCATCAAGCGCACCTAAAGAATTTTTAATTTCTCTGCTTTGTCATTTTTAAAATTTATACTGGTCGGCTTTAAAGAAAAATTAAGCTTGATTGAATAAGATTTCGCCAAGAAGCTTATATTTTGGACTTTTCCACAGTTTTCCACAAAACCTGTGGATAAAATTGTGGATTTGTTTAGGCTTGACAAAGTATTGTGATGTGAAAATAAGGCTTTTGTTTAAATTGATCATTTTTTAATCAATTATTTTTATTTATATTTTTCAATGATTTAAATAAGTCAAGCAGACTTTTCTAAAATATTTTTTAATTTTTTTTTGATGAAGATTCAGACGAAAAAACTTGATTTTATTTGTCAAACAGCTTTAAAAAAAACTAACATCAAATCTAGCCATTTTACTTTTTTTTGTTAAACTAGATTACGTGACGTTACACATTTTGATACAGCGAATAATATACAATGAAAAAGCGTATTCATTTTTCTTTACATTTTATTTTTGGGGTAGTCGTTACTGGCATAATGGCTATGGCTATGGCTACTCATGCTGGACAAATTTACATTTATAAGGATCGAGAGGGCGGCACATTACTGACCAATCGAAAAAGTTCAGATCGATCACTGACAAAAATTAAAGCCACTTATTATCCAGACAGTAATATTCATTCTTATCGCAACTGGGGTACCTCTGAAGCTGCAGTTTTACCCAGCTACAGTAAAAATAAAAATGCATTTGATCAAATTATTCGTCAGGCGGCTCAACAGCACGGTGTTTCTGAAGGTTTGATTAAAGCTGTCATGCATACTGAGTCTGGCTTTAATACCAATGCGCGTTCGCCTGTAGGTGCACAAGGCTTAATGCAACTGATGCCAGCCACAGCCAAGCGCTTTAATGTGTCTAATGTCTATGATCCCTACGAAAATATTTTTGGCGGTACCAAATATTTAAGCTGGTTGCTAAAACGCTTTAATGGCAACACTCAACTCGCATTGGCTGCGTATAATGCTGGTGAAGGCAATGTCGATAAATATGGCGGTATTCCCCCATTTCGCGAAACACAAGACTATGTGCAACGTGTCACCAGTCGCTTTAATAACCTTTACGCCTCAGGGGTTGCTAATAGCGCAGCAACCACCTCAGCACCTCAAATTATCGCCCAGTCTGCCAATTATAGCTCGACAACACCATCTAATGCTCGTACTGACAACACAACTAAATATAATCGTCAGGTTATTTCTGTAGCGAATAACAGTTTCACCGATGCACCGGGTACCTTTGTGACTGATAATGCAACAGCATCTGCCAGAATTCATATTTCAAATTAGAGAGTTAGGCCACATACAATAGTTAACTTAAAAATTCCTTAATTAAAATAATATGTCTTGAATTTTTAAGAAAAGCCCCTCATATTTAGCCTTATGATTTTAGGATCATGTTGTATTTTATTTTTATACCCTAAAAGAGGATTTACTCAATGATGCGGATTGGTTTGTTTTTGCTAACCAACCTCGCGGTACTGGTTGTAGCTGGCATTATTTTGTCACTCTTCGGTGTCGGTAGTTACCATGGCGCGGGTGGCTTAAATCTAGGCAACCTCTTGGTCATCTGTTTTGTGTTTGGTATGGTGGGTTCTCTCATTTCACTGTTCATGTCTAAATGGATGGCGAAGAAAACCACAGGCACAGAATTGATTGATCCGAATGCTCCACGTAATCAGGCGGAAGCATGGTTATTGCAAACAGTTGCAGAACTTTCGCAGCGTGCTGGCATTCAAATGCCCGAAGTGGGAATTTTCCCCTCTTACCAGTCCAATGCATTTGCAACAGGTTGGAATAAAAACGATGCGCTTGTATCTGTTTCAAGTGGTTTGCTTGAGCGGATGAATAAAGACGAATTACGTGCAGTACTGGCACATGAGATTGGTCATGTTGCCAATGGTGATATGGTCACGCTTGCTCTAATTCAAGGTGTAGTCAATGCCTTCGTCATGTTCTTTGCGCGCGTGGTCGGTGATTTTATTGATCGTAACGTATTTGGTCGTCAAGACGGCGAAGCACCAGGTATGGGTTATTTTGTAGTGAGCATTGTACTGGATATCGTGTTCGGTATTTTGGCTTCAACGATTGTGCTATGGTTTTCCCGCCAACGCGAATATCGTGCCGATGAAGCGGGTGCACGTTTAGCAGGTAAGCAAGCCATGATCTCTGCATTATTACGCCTACAGGCTGAATCTGAACTACCTGATCAAATGCCAAAAGAAATGAAAGCATTTGCAATTGCTGAAGGTAAAGAACAGGGCTTTAGTTTAGCCGCATTGTTCCATACTCATCCGAGCATTGAACAACGTGTTGCTGCGTTACAACAATTAAATTGTCCATAAATTAACGAAGCAATAAAAAAGTGCCAGTCCAGATCGACTGGCATTTTTTTTATTGATGGAATCACGATCACGAATGACCTTGATACAGTGACCAAAGATAATGCGTTCCCATCCACAAACCCGCGACTAAAAATATTAGAAAAATCAGTCCAATCAAATCTGGTAAATGCAACCAAATCCAGCTCACCACAGAATTTCGCCAAAATGCAGACTGTTGCTGTTTTCTTTCCAGCGCCTCATGCAGATATGGGTGTATCACATGTGATTGACTTTGAATGTGATATTCTTCACGAATATGTTCATGTACGATATCCAGCGCCTTACGACTGGGGCGAATAAAAACATCAAATATCGTTCCTGCGACTGGAATACAGCCTAGTACTGCATCCATCGCAGCCAGTTTTATTACTGGATTCAACTTGTGTTGCGGTACTCCAATTTGCTTGGCTTTATAAACAGCATAACAAGTCAACACAAATCCTGCTGCATCGCCAGCAAAAGGAATAGTACTTAAGGCGGCATCTGCTCCCACACCTTGCTTGGTAAATGGTATACGCACCACACTATCCATCATATTGGCGAACTTGGCCAAATCACGTTCTAACTTAATGACTTCATGTTCTGTTAATTTTTTTTGTTTTGTCATAAAAACTCTACATCAAACAGATTGAAGTATTTTAATGCATTCCAGTATTTTTGTTTCGACTTTCATCGAAGGTCTGTTGTTATTTCACAGATGTTGAAAATACAAATAAAATGTAAACAGACCCTCATTCTCTACATGTTCACATTGTTCAACAACTGAGCAGCAATAAATAAATAAATGATCACTCCTGTTGCATCACAAATCGAAGTGACCAATGGGGCGGAAGCACTAGCAGGGTCCAAACCGAGTTTATCTAAAATAAATGGCAAACTCATTCCTATGATACTCCCAATCAAGACAATTCCAATCATGCTTAAAATGAGCACGAATGCAACCATCGCATCACCGCGAATATAGCCTAATATCGCCACAGCAATTGCCATGGTAATGCCTAATCCCAACGCGACCACACATTCTCGACCAAGCAATTTAAACCAGTCTTTCATAACCACATCGCCAGTGGCTAAAGCTCGAACCATCAAGGTTGCTGATTGTGAGCCTGCGTTTCCTCCACTGCCAACAAGTAATGGCAAGAAAAAAACCAACACAATATTAGATTGAATGACTGACTCAAAATGTGAAATTCCTAGACCTGATAACAAGCTACCAAAGACCAGAATCACCAGCCAAAATACTCTTTTACGATAAAGTAGAAAAAGAGAGGCTTCCTTAATATTTAAACTTGGTGCTGAAGCCTCAACCCCACCCACTTTTAAAAAGTCTTCACTGGCTTCTTCACTGGCAACATCCATGGCATCATCATAAGTTACAATCCCCAATAAAGTCCCTTGATGATCAATCACTGGGAGTGCAAGTAAGTCATAATGGGCAATTTTCTTCGCAACTTCGTCCTGATCATCATCCACATAGGCGCTAATCACATCGGTACTCATCAATTCGCGAATCAACTGTTGTAAGGGAGCTAAAACCAGTTCATGCAATGACACTACCCCGATTAAATGTCGTTTTTCATCAATAATATAAGATTCATAAATGGTTTCCGCATCAGGTGCCTGTAACCTGATCATCTGCATCGCTTCTGCAACAGTCATGTCCTGATTCAGCGTGACATATTGCGAGGTCATAATCGCACCCGCAGTTTCCTCCTGATAAGTCGAAAGACGGCGTAAGTCTTCGCGTTGTGCTTGCGCCAAAGCGGGTAGTAAAGCTTGTTGTTCTTGAGACTCCAGACGTTTGAATAAATCGGTACGTTTATCTGACGGCATTTCAGATACGATTTCAGCTAAACTCGCTCGTGAAAATTCTTGTACCAATTTGGCCTGATAATCTGGATGAATTTTGGCAAAGATTTTCGCCCGACGTGGTAAATGCTCTAGAAGCTGACAACTAAGTTGTGCTGGCATGTGTTCTAGCACCTCGGCAATATCTGCCTTTTTCATGCCATCAACTAGTGTAATAGCTTGCTCAATATCAAATTGAGTCATCGCTTCGTGGACTTGAGATAAAAGCGCAGCATTCATGATCGACCCTCAAAAACTGAAGCAGTGCTTCAAACTTCATCTGTTTATGCTTATAAAGTATGTAAAGACACGAATAAAAATTAGACTATTCTGTCTGGCTTAATTTTATTTTTTACCTGAATTAATCAATCGAATACATATCAAAAAAGTAACGATGACTTAAACGGCTATAGAATTTTTAATCAATTTTCAGCCGCTCAACGTTTTATTTTACTTTTAATCAAATGATCGTTTTGATTTCATCGTTTACCTAGCTTGTATTTAAACATAGAGCGAATCACGACATACATCAATGGAATGAATATAAGAACCAGAATCGTGCCAAATACAACTCCACCAAATACACTATAGCCAATGGCCTGACGGCTGAGTGCACCTGCACCCGTCGAAAACATCAAAGGTACGACACCAGCACCAAAAGCCAGTGAAGTCATAAGAATAGGACGTAAGCGCAGACCCGCAGATTTTAATGCTGCATCAATTTCACTCGCGCCCTGCTCTTGCAAATTGGCGGCGAACTCGACCATCAAAATCGCATTTTTACAGGACAAGCCAATCGTGGTGAGTAAAGCAATTTGAAAATAGATGTCATTGGCAAAGTTAAACCAATAACTAAACAGAATGGTTCCGCCAATACCTAATGGAATCGCCATCATTACGACAGTCGGAATCGACCAACTTTCATAAAGCGCAGCCAAACATAAAAAGATAAACGCAATCGAAATAATATATAGCCAGATCGCCTGATGACTCGATTGTAACTCTTGATATGAAAGTCCACTCCACGCTAAACCGATCTCAGGCATTTGTGCAACCATTTGGCTGATCTGCTGCATCGCCTGCCCCGTACTTGAACCATGAGCGGGATCAGCTTCCAGTTCAATCGAAGGATAACCCATAAACCGTTCCAACAAAGGCGGTGCACCTTGCCATTGCACAGCACTAAACTGATTAAACGGAATCATTTGACCTTGAGTATTTTTGACAAACCAGTAACTTAAATCTTCAGGCTTAGAACGATAAGGCGCATCGCCTTGCAGATAAACCCGTTTGATACGGCCACGGTCAATAAAGTCATTAATATAGGTTCCACTCCACGCGGTCGATAAGGTTCGGTTAATATCGTTGACATTGACACCATTTGCCATCGCAACCCGATGATCAATTTTAATGTTCAAGACAGCTTGATCATCATTACCTTTTTTATCAAGATTGGTGACTTGCTGACTATTTGCACTTTGCTGTTGAAGATTTTGAAAACTAGCTATCAGTTTGTCACGACCTAAACCTTTTACATCCTGTATCCAGAAATCCACTTTATCTGAATTCCCCAAACCACGAATCACTGAAGGCATCAGGACGTTAATTCGCGCCTGATTACTTTTTGAAAAATATTTCGAAGCTCTGGCACGAATTTGTTGTGCACTATTTTCATTACCCTTACGATCATCCCAATGTTTTAATGAGACATAGGCTTGCCCTAGATTTTGCCCTGTTCCTGAAAAATTACGACCATTAATGACCATAATGCCATTGGTGTTGTTCTTTTCAGTGGTTTGGAAATAATCGGAGATTTGTTTACCAATCTCTTCAGTTTTACTTAAGGGTGTCCCTTCAGGTAAAGTGAATTGAACCATCAAGGCGCCCTGATCTTCCTGTGGCAGGAAACTGGTCGGCAATGCCCGATAAACAAAAATAAAACTGACAATCAATAGGATAAAAGCTGCACCAGAAATATATTTAAAATCAATGGATTTTTTAGAAAGTGCCAAATAATGGGTTTTAAGTTTATCCAGACTGCGATTAAACCACTGCGCCCATCGGAACTGTTTCTTTTGGGGCTTGAGAAGTACGGCACATAAAGCAGGCGTTAAGATCAAAGCGACCATTAAAGACAGTGCCATCGCTGCAACAAGGGTAATCGAAAATTGTCGATAAATAATCCCCGTTGCGCCACTAAAAAATGACATCGGAATAAAAACAGCAGTGAGTACCAGCGTAATCCCCACCAAAGCTCCCCCAATTTCCTGCATAGACTGAATACTGGCTTGTCTGGCATCGACCTGTTGCTCATGCATAATCCGTTCGACATTCTCAACCACCACGATCGCATCGTCGACCAATAAACCAATGGCGAGTACCATTGCAAATAAGGTCAAAGTATTAATACTCATCCCCAAAATAGACAAAATCGCAAAGGTTCCTAAAATCACCACAGGAACAGTGATGGCTGGAATTAAAGTAGCTCTCCAGTTTTGTAAAAATAAAAACATGACCAAGACCACCAACATGATGGCTTCTACCAATGTTGACACTACTTGGGTGATTGATTCTTTGACAAACGGTGTATCATCACGTGGATAAATCACAAAATAACCGTCTGGCAAATTTTTCTTAAGGGTTTCGACTTCGGCGTATACCGCTTTTGCGGTTTGCATCAGATTTGCACCCACTGCAAGTGAAATCGATAATCCTGAACCAGGATAACCATTGAGTCGGTTAAAGACCTGATAGTTTTCAGCACCGACCTCAACCCTTGCCACATCTTTAAGATAGACAAAACTGCCATTTTGATTGGCTTTAATAATAATATTTTCAAATTGTTCTGGTGTTTGCAGCAGTGAACCTGATGTCACTTTAGCATTGAGATATTGATCATTGCTGGCTGGTAATTCACCAATTGCCCCTGCCGCAACTTGGGTATTTTGACTTTCAATGGCAGTGCGTACATCACTGACCATTAATTGATATTGTCTAAGTTTGATTGGATCTAACCAGATACGCATGGCGTATTGCGAACCAAAAACATTGACCTCACCGACACCTTCGATACGGCTTAGATTCAGCTCAAAGTTATTGCTTAAATAGTCAGAAATATCAATATTGCTTGAACGACCAGAACGATCACCCAATCCAATCACCATAAATGAATCACTTAAGGATTTACGAACTGTAATCCCTTGGCGTTGTACATCATCTGGAAGACGGTTAATCGCACCATTTACCGCATTTTGAACCTGAACCTGTGCTTCATCAGGATCTGTACCTTGCGCAAAATATAGGCTGATGCGACTATTACCATTGGCATCACTACTGGAACTAAAATATAGTAAATGGTCAATTCCCTTGATCTGTTGCTCCAATACTTGTGTCACGCTGTCTTCAACTGCTTGGGCATCGGCTCCGCTATAGGTTGCATAAACCGTAATCCGTGGTGGCGCAATATCTGGATAACGTTCAACTGGCAAATTTAAAACTGAAAACAAACCCACTGCCATGACAATAATGGCAAGTACACAAGCAAAAATGGGACGATCAATAAAAAATCTGGAGAGCATGAGCGCTTTACTTCCAATGTAAGGGAGCGAAATGTCAAATAAAAATGTTCAGTTGCAACGACAACCAACTTAAATAATCCATTGATAATCAATGAGTCTTTATTTAAATACAAGTATTTTTAATATAAATTCTCATAGTAGAAAAAAAACGGATAAATCATGGAGGTTATGTATAAACACTGCGATTTTTAGAGCGTTTCTTCATCAAAAAAATGAAAATTTCAGTTATACAAAAAAACCTGATTAACTTAGGGATTTTTTGTATAACTCGGGATGTGAAAATTACATCATATCCATTAATAATATAAAAATTAAAAAATTAGACCCACATCAAGAATTATACTGCACGGCTGATCATTCAGGACTTCCTATAAAATCCCACCCGTCTGGTAGCAAATTCAAGCGTTATCACTAACGATTTCTTACTAAAGCAAAAATACTCAAAATCGATCAATATCCTGAAATTCCTTTAGCATACTGGGAGAAGTCCAGACATTATAAAATTATCAAACTTTATGACCAAATCAAAAGTCTATATAATTTGGAAACTTAATAAAAATTTTACGTATATGGAAATTAAGCAAATAAAATATTTTCTAGCAGTGGTTGAAGCAGGAAGCATTGGTAAAGCTGCACAAAAATTAGATGTGGGAGCATCTGCTATTAGTCAACAAATTAGTAAGCTTGAACAAGAGTTAAGTATTCGCTTGCTGCAACGAAATGCGTTTGGTGTTACACCGACTCCAGCAGGACTTGCATTTTTAAAACATTCCCAACTCATTCTGCGCCAAATTAATTTCGCCGTAGATGCAGCGCATTCTGCCCGATTATCGGGTCATGTGAGTCTAGGATTTCCACCAACCATCACGGCTTTGATTGGAATTCCTTTAGTTAAATTAATGTCTGAACGATATCCAGATATCCATCTTGAAATTGTAGAAACCTTGTCTGGTAATCTTATTCAATCCGTCAATTCACGACAGCTAGACCTCGCCATTATTTTTACTGATGAAGTAGATAAACAATGGTCTATTCAGCCTTTAGTTAAAGAACAAATGTATCTGATGGCCCGAAAGGAAGTATTAGAACAATATAATCTTGATGACTGTCTAATCACTGGAATCGTTAGATCTGAACAAATTGAAGATATTCCACTAGTTTTACCAAGACAACGGCATAGTCTCAGAAAATCACTTGAGCAGAAGATTGGGCAACTCAATGTTATGTATGAAATTGATGGATTGCATTTACTCATGGATTGTTTAATCCATCTTGATTTGGCGAGTGTACGACCGGGCAGCGCCTGCCTTCCTGAATATCAACACAAATTACAATTACTCAAATTAATTGATCCAGAAATTGTTCGTATTAATTATCTGGTCAGTGTTGCTGAAGAAGAATTATCTCCTGCTGCACTGGCTGCAAAATCAGCAATCAAAGCATGTATTAAGAAACTGGTAAACGAACAAAAATGGCCGTGTGCTGAACTTATTTTATAAAGGGTCATTAATTTTTTTAAATACCCGATTAGTTTCGACTTATTACTCCTTCGCCCTATTTCCGATTACATTTAATTTTGAAAGATAAATAAACAGTATTTATCGGTTATCAAAAATGTAGTTTCAACTGGAAACAAGGCATCACATCTCTTAAAAATATGACTCAAATGGTCTAATTAATATATTTAGACTAGCTTACGTTGCTGCACTCATATTGGTAAGACATTGTGAATGTTTCCTTTTTTAGGCCAAGGAGGTCTCAATGGACACCGCTAAACAACGTAGCGCCACTTTCAAAAAAATATTAAATGTCACAAGTGGGAATTTTTTAGAACAATACGATTTCTTTCTCTTCGGTTTTTACGCAACATATATTGCAGCCAAATTCTTTCATTCAGAAAATGAATATGTTTCTTTAATGATGACATTCACAGTTTTTGCTGCGGGTTTTCTAATGCGTCCTTTGGGTGCTATTTTCTTGGGTGCTTATGTCGACAAAGTGGGACGCCGCAAAGGCTTAATTGTTACTTTAAGTCTAATGGCAATAGGAACCATTTTAATCACCTTTGTACCTAGTTACGATGCTATTGGTATTATTGCTCCAATTTTGGTGGTCATTGGCCGTCTATTACAAGGCTTTTCAGCAGGTGTAGAATCTGGTGGTGTATCTATTTATCTGGCAGAAATCGCAACGGATAAAAACCGCGGATTTATTACAAGTTGGCAATCAGGCAGTCAACAGATTGCCGTGGTTTTTGCTGCACTTCTAGGATATTGGTTAAATAACATTTTGACTCATGCTCAAGTAAGTGATTGGGGATGGCGTATTCCATTTTTAATTGGTTGTTTGATTATTCCACTCATCTTTGTGTTCCGTCGTACGCTTGAAGAAACAGAAGACTTTAAAGCTCAGAAAACTCATCCAACTTCAAAAGAAATTTTTCAAACACTTATGAGTAATTGGCGCATCGTACTCGCAGGAATGATGATGAGTGCCATGACAACAACGACTTTCTATTTCATTACTGTGTATACAACAGTTTATGCAAAACGCACATTGGAAATGTCAATTACAGATAGTTTACTGGCAACGGTATTTGTAGGTTTATCCAACTTTTTCTGGCTTCCAATGGGCGGTTTGCTTTCTGACAAAATTGGTCGTCGTCCAGTACTGGTTGGAATTACAACACTGGCAATCTTTACAACATATCCTGTTTTGAGCTGGTTAGTAGGTCACATTAGCTTTATTAACTTAATTATCGCACTCGGTTATTTCTCATTCTTATTTGGTATGTATAACGGCACTATGGTTGCAACACTTGCAGAGGTGATGCCAAAACGCGTACGAACTGTGGGTTTTTCACTGGCATTTAGCCTTGCAGCTGCAATTTTCGGTGGTATGACACCAATGGCATGTACGTTCCTTGTCGAACATACGGGGAATGCAAGTACACCTGCATTCTGGCTCATGCTTGCTGCAGTATGTAGCTTAATTTCAAGTTTGTACTTATGCCGAGGTTCAAAAAAGACTGAAACAAAAATTTCGCCTGAGTCAATAGAAATTAAGGCTTAGTATCCAAAATACGAATACTCCAAAACTGGCGATTAAATGTTTATCCAGCATTTTATCGCCTTTTCGTTTTAACTTATGTGAGGCATTATGAAAAAGTCCCCTATCTTCATGACAATTTGTTTAGCTGGTGCAGGGTTTGGCTCTACCCTTGCAAATGCAGACACACTTGAAGTGATTAGCTCTGGCGGTTTTTATTCTTCAATGGAAAAATTGATTCCGATTTTTGAGAAACAAACCGGTCACAATGTTAATTTGTCTTCTGGTTCTTCAATGGGAGCTTCACCAACAGCGATTCCAAATCGTCTTGATCGGGGTGAACATTTTGATGTGGTAGTGCTCGCTGCACCAGAACTCAGTAAACTTGCAGAAAAAGGTTATGTAGATCCGAGTTCACAACGTGCATTGGTCAACTCAAGCATTGGTATGGCTGTTCCTAAAGGGACACCCAAGCCAGACATTAGTTCAGCAGCAAAGTTTGAGCAAGTATTATTAAATGCCAAGCATATCGGATATTCAGCAAGTGCGAGTGGTACCCACCTTGAAAAAGACGTTTTTCCAAGCTTTCCTCCTGTAGAATATAAAATTATTTCTAGCAAATCAGAGAAAGTCATCGGTGACCGCGTTGCCAAACGTATTGCAGAAGGTCAATTTGATATTGGCTTCCAGCAAATAAGTGAAATTAAACCTTTTACTGGAAAATATGGTCAAGTAGATTTGGTAGGTCCAATTCCAGCACCTTATCAAAAAGTCACTGTATTTGCAGCTGGTATTGGTAAAAACTCTGAACATGAAAAAGCTGCAAAAGAACTTATTCAATTTGTGAAATCACCACAGGCAACACAAATTATCGAAGACCAAGGTCTACAACAAGTCAAACATTAAAATGTCATAAGGCAATATCTACACATGGTGTTGCCTTTTTAATTGAGGTGCTAATAATCATTTCTCAACCAGAAAATTGAGTTCAAGTTTTACTTCAAAGCACAAATTACGCATTAGCAAATCAATTGAAATAATTAAGCAGAAAAGCTATTAGTTAAAAGACTTAACCAATAGCTTGTTTAGATATCTGAAGTATTCGCAAGATGTACTGAAACAAAAGCAATCTATATTTTTGGCTATTATCTTTGCTCTAAAAATAAATTGATTACTCATATTACTCAAATACAGATAAAAAGGATTCGAGTAATATTAAAAATCACCTTCTCTAACAGAAGATGGATGTCGATTTAAAGCAATTACTTCAATTTTCATATAAGGGTAGAGTGGTAAGCCCTGTAATAAATTATGTAACTCTTCATTGCTTTCGACATCAAAAATACTAATATTTGCGTACTGCCCTGTTATTCTCCATAAATGGCGACATTTTCCTTGTCTTTGAATTTCTTGTGAATAAGCACGTTCTCTTGCTTTGATATCTTCGATTTCCTGCTCAGTTAAATGGCTAGGTAAAATCACATCTTTTCGTACGTAAAATAGCATTCGTTCTTTCCTTTTAAATAACGCGTTCAATAATCAGCGCAATACCCTGACCCACACCAATACACATTGAACATAAGGCGTATTTGCCACCTGTCTGTTC
>NZ_JAHPRO010000014.1 GCF_025562455.1 Acinetobacter sp. WU_MDCI_Axc73 | reverse complement strand
AAAAACACTAGGTTGGTATACACCGAGTGAAGTTATGGCTGGTTTTTATACTGTTGCACTTGCCGCTTGAATCCGCCATTTTAAAGTGTTCTTTTATCAAACATTTTGGGTTTACTGAATCAGGGTTTAAAAAGAACTACAAAATAATATTAAAAAAACCAACATATAGATTAAACTAGATCCACTTTTATACTTTATTTTCAAATTAATTTTATAATTTAGACCAAAGGCATCCTCATGGCTGTTCAACAACTTATTAAACGCCTTTCTATTAGTTTATGTCTCACTTGCATTAGCACTGGTTTATTGGCTTCGCCTGCGAAACTCAGTACAGTCAAGGAACTTATGCAGGTCAGTCAGATTGAGTATTTATTACGTCAATCACTCGCAGAGTTAGAACCTTATTATAATAAACAGGCAGAGCAAATTATTTTAAATACAACTGGTTCGCAAACACTGAATAGTAAAGAGAAACAAGCAGCCACCCAGTTAAGCCAACTTTTAAAAGAATCCAGCAATCAAATCATTACTAACCCCAAAACTCAGCAGGTGATTCAAGATATTTACTTGAAAACTTACAGCGAAGAAGAGTTACAAGCGAGTATTAAATTTCTCAAGACACCAGAAGGTCAATCCATTACTCGTAAAAATGCCAAAATGATGGGCGAATTGTCTACCTATATGATGCAGCTAGGTCAAGAAATGTTTAATGATGATAAAACTCGCGAAAATTTTCAGGAAAAAATGATGACTATTATTGCACCACTGATCGCCGATAAAAAACAAAATCAAAACACGCCATGATCAACCACGAACTCATTCAATTTTATGATTTTTATATTTTCGGCTGTAGTGATATTTCCACACATCAGCCGAGTTAAGCTTACCACGTCATTGGATTCCAAATTTTAAATGGTTTAACCAATAAGACCTCTGATTTTTCATCATATTTTGCTGGTTTTAACTCTTGCGGTTTATGTCGAATTTTACCAGAGGCATCCTGTGCAACAAAGTTATAGCTAGATGATTTTAAACGGGTAAAAGCGATTTCATTGCGCCCTATTTTTTCCTGCATGATCAAAAAAGGACCCGAACGTTCTTTTCTTGCAGGATTTTCTTCATCATATTTCAAGTAATAGCTTTGCCCTGCATCTACCGTCATATCAATATATTTGGGTTCTTGAAAATGGAAGACTGTTAAAGGACGACTGGTCGAAATTCGATAAGTTCCCGCAGGCAACTCGATCCAGTAATAATGATTATTTAATAAACTCGGAATCCGCTTACCATTAATAAAAATATTTGCAGCAGCAATTTCCTGTTGATTCCAACGCGAATCAGGACGATACAAATATACCACTGCTGCTTGCGAGTTCTGTGGTTGAATCGGCTGAAAATATTGTCCTAGTTTTTGATTGACCCAACCACCGACAGAGAATTTCCCAACATGATATTGATCTAATATGCCCGGTTCTTTGTTGGTATCTACTTTGGGTAAGGTCGATGTTAGGGCTTCAGGCACAGATTTTAACTGAGATGCGCTGTGGCAACCGACTAACACCCCGACACAACATATTGATAATAATAAATAACGCATGATATCCCTCAAGGCGTTTTATTTCATTTATTTTTAAAGCGCAAAACTATGCGAATTTCGCCTCAAGATTAACACCTCACCTCACATTTGCAAATAAAAAAGCATGAAATGCCAAGGCAAATCATGCTTTTTCAGATAGATGTCAGAATACCAAACTTATGCTGATTTAGAATCGACTACTTTTAAATCAACATGATCGACAGATTCATGATTTTTTTGTGGCAAGCGCTCCTTTTGGAAAACTGGTTGCGCTCCTTTTGTGATCACTGCCTCATTGATGATGACAGTTCCGACATCATCGCGACTTGGCAAATCATACATGGTTTCAAGCAACACATTTTCCAGTATCGAACGCAACCCACGCGCCCCTGTATTTCGCTCTAATGCTTTTTTGGCGACTGCACGTAATGCCACATCTTCAAATACCAGATCAACATCTTCCATATTAAATAGATATTGATACTGACGAGTCAATGCATTTTTTGGCTCAGTCAAAATCTGCATGAGCGCCGCTTCATCCAGTTCTTCAAGCGTTGCAATCACAGGTAGACGACCAATAAACTCTGGAATTAAACCAAATTTCACCAAATCAGTTGGTTCAACCTGACGGAACAATTCAGCCAGTTTTTTGCTTTCATCTTTATTTTTGACTTCCGCATTAAAACCGATACCGCCTTTTTCCTGACGTTGCTGCACGATTTTTTCAAGTCCAGAAAACGCGCCACCACAAATAAACAAGATATTCGCAGTATCAATCTGAATAAATTCTTGCTGAGGATGCTTACGTCCACCTTGCGGCGGAATCGAGGCGACTGTACCTTCAATCATTTTCAGTAAGGCTTGTTGTACCCCTTCACCCGACACATCACGAGTAATAGATGGGTTTTCAGACTTGCGGGTAATTTTATCGATCTCATCGATATAGATAATGCCCTTTTGTGCTTTCTCTACATCATAATCTGCTTTTTGTAACAGCTTTTGCACGATATTTTCGACATCTTCACCCACATATCCAGCTTCGGTTAATGTCGTTGCATCTGCCATCGCAAATGGAACATCCAATAACCGCGCTAAAGTCTGTGCAAGCAAGGTTTTACCCGAACCAGTTGGACCAATCAGCAAGATGTTACTTTTAGCAATTTCAATATCTTGATTGGCTTTATGTCCAGATTGACCCACTTTCAAACGTTTGTAATGGTTATAAACCGCTACAGATAAGGTTTTTTTCGCAATATCCTGACCAATGACATATTGGTCCAAAGCTTTACGAATTTCTTGCGGTTTAGGTAACTCACGACTTGCCCAATCTCCAGCTTCAACTTGTTGACTGGTTTGGACAAGATCAAGACACACGTCCACACATTCATTACAGATATATGCGTCCTCGCCTGCAATCAGTTTCCCAACTTCAGACTGCGTTTTACCGCAAAATGAACAATGTTTTTGTCCTTGAGGATGTTCGGACATAATTACTCCAACTTAAATCTTGACTTTTAGGGACGTTTAGATAAAACCTGATCCACTAAACCATATTCTTTGGCTGCTTGCGCAGTCATGAAATTATCACGATCTGTATCACGGGCAACGGTTTCGTAGTCTTGACCACTATGTTCTGCCATTAAGCGATTCAAACGCTCTTTGATAAATAAAATTTCACGCGCATGAATCTCAATATCAGAGGCCTGACCACGGAAACCACCTAAAGGTTGGTGGATCATGACACGTGCATTTTCAAGACAGTAACGTTTGCCTTTAGCACCTGCATTCAACAAAAATGCTCCCATAGAAGCAGCCTGACCCATACAGTAAGTCACCACATCAGGTTTAATAAATTGCATGGTATCGTAAATTGCCATACCCGCGGTCACTGAACCACCTGGTGAATTAATATAGAGATGTATATCTTTATCTGGGTTCTCTGCTTCCAAAAACAACATTTGGGCTACAATTAAGTTCGCCATATTGTCTTCGACTTCACCTGTAAGAAAGATTACACGCTCGCGCAAAAGGCGTGAAAAAATATCAAAAGAACGCTCACCACGTGAAGACTGCTCAACGACGACTGGAACTAAAGCATTTTCAATTGTTGGAACATACATACGTTATTTATTCCTAAATTTTTGTAACTTAACTCATTCCCACAATATGAGGGATAATGATCGAAATTGCAAAAGCATTCCTTTCAAAATATCGTTTTATTTCTGTATAAAACGCGCATTTTATCGAAAAATCAGAAAACAACAGATTCATAAAAAAAGGCGCTTTCGCGCCTTTTCACAATCTATATGAAAGATTAACGAGCTTGGCGCGCTTGTTGTTCTTTCAACAAATCCTCATAACTCACATCAGTATCGGTCACTTTTGCAGCAGCCAAAATATGATCAACCACTTGATCTTCTAACACCACAGCTTCGATTTGAGCGCGTTGCTGTTTGTCATTTTTAAAGTATTCGATCACTTCAGTTGGATCTTCATAAGAAGATGCCATATCTTCGATATAAGCATCTACACGGCTTTGATCAACTTCAAGTTTAGCATCAGCAAGTACTTTGCTGACCAATACACCTAATTTTACTGATTTTTCAGCTTGCTCTTTGAACAACTCATCTGGAAGCATGCTCTTGTCAAATGCTTGAGCACCAGCACCACCAAACTGTTGAGTGAACTGTTGAATCATTTGTTCGCGTTGACGATCAATTTCTTGAGCAACCATCGCAGCAGGAACTTCGATCTCGTTTGCAGCAACAAGTGCATCAAAAGCAGCTTGTTTTACTTGGTTACGCAAACCGTTACGAACTTCGCGCTCCATGTTCTTACGAACATCAGCTTTTAATTTTTCAACGCCTTCTTCTTCAGTCAAACCAAAGATTTTAAGGAATTCTGCATCAATCTCAGGAAGTTTTGATTTTTCAACTTGCTTTACAGTGATTTTGAATTGTGCTTGTTTACCTGCAAGGTTTTCAGCTTGGTAATCTTCAGGGAAAGTAACATCGATGACTTTCTCTTCACCTGCTTTCATGCCCACAATCCCATCTTCAAAACCAGGAATCATGCGACCAGAACCCAATACCAGTTTAAAGTCTTCAGAAGAGCCTCCTTCAAACTTTTCACCATCAATCGAACCTTCAAAGTCGAAAGTTACTTGCATGTCTTTTTTCGCCATACCCTTGGTAACAGCCCAAGTTTGACGTTGTTTTTGCAAGTTTTCGATCATTTGGTCAACGTCTTTGTCGTTGATTTCAGTTGATTTGCGCTCAACTTCCAAATCTTTGAATGCTTTAACTTCAACTTCTGGATACACTTCAACCGTCGCTTCATACACTAAAGCGTCATCTTTATGTTCCACTTTTTCAATGTTCGGCATGCCTACAGCATTGATTTTTTCTTGTTGAATTGCTTCAAATACGCTGTCACGAATGATGTCGTTCACCACTTCCTGATAAATACCAGGACCGAAGTCTGAACGTACACGTGACATAGGCACTTTACCTGGACGGAAGCCGTTGATCTTCGCAGTTTTGGCAGTGCGTTTTAAACGAGCTTCAAACTGCTCATTAATACGGCTCGTCGGTACAGAAACATTTAAACGACGGGCAACGCCCGAAACCGCTTCAGTCGTTACTTGCATGGCTTCCTCGATAATTAGTTAGAGTAACAATTTTTAAAAGTGCCATATTATATGACAACTTTCCCGATATACAAAACAGATGATGAAAAAGGAAGTATTTAATGGGGAAAAACATATTTTCAAAAAAATATGAAACTTAAAAAAAACTTAAAAAAACTTTTTTTAAAGACCGTATTTTTTCATCCTTATCAATAATTTATTTAATTTTCAGAAAGTTAAATACACATATGTAAAATAATGTTTCTTAAAATCCATAATATCTCCTTTTTTTAACTAGAATTTCAATAGAAAAAGTCTACTTATAAAAATAATAATCATTATTATTCACATACTTTTTATTATTGATATCTGTGACTATGTCTTTTATTAAAACGCGCAAGAAGATTGTTTCCTCCGCAATCGCCTCTTCATTGTCTGTTGTTGCTATTCCAGCAATCGCTCAAGATGACGTTTCCCATTTACCTACAATTCATGCCGAGGCTAGCAATGACAGCCTGAAAGTAGATAACTCGGCTAATAAAAAATATGTTGCCCCTCTTTTAGACACACCAAAATCTGTTGCTATCGTTTCTCAAAAATTACTACAAGACACGGGTGCAAATTCGTTAACTCAAGCTTTACAAAATGTGCCAGGAATTACCTTCGCAGCAGGCGAAGGTGGCACTCCATTTGGTGATACACCTTATATTCGTGGTTACAGCTCCCAGTCTTCAATCTATGTGGACGGTGTTCGTAATGCGACATTACAAAATCGCGATATGTTTGATATCGAACAGGTAGAAGTGACAAAAGGTTCAAGTTCTACTTTATCTGGCGGTGGCGGAGTTGGCGGCAGTATTAATTTGATTACGAAACAAGCGCATCAGGGCGATGTTTATCAAGGCACTGTTGCAGGCGGTACAGATGATTATCGTCATATTGAATTAGATGCAAACAAAGATTTTGGTAATGGCGTTGCGAGTCGCGTTGTGGTCATGGGACATCAAAATGATAAACCAGGTCAAAGTAATGGTGCGGAATATAATCGCGTCGGTATTGCACCAAGCATCGCATGGGGCTTAGGTACAGCGACTCGCGGATTATTAAGCTATTATTATTTACAAAGTTATGATGAACCTGATGCTGGTATTCCATTTTTATCTACTGGTGGAAAACCTTATCAAGCCAAACAAGGTATTTACTACGGTTGGAAAAACCGCGACTTTGATAAACGCGAAAACCATATTGGCACCTTTAAGCTAGAGCATGATTTTAATGACAACCTCACCTTATCTAATGTGGTGAACTATACAAAATCAAAAACAGATTATGTTTACACCAACTCAAATGACTCTAAAACGGGTACAAATGGGCTAAACAATGTTTTAAATGGTTATATTTATCGTGGTCATGCCCTGAGTCGAATTTCTGACTCAGATGCCTATTCTGACCAACTCGCTCTAACAGGAAAATTCAATACAGGCGTAATTAAACACACGTTTAATACAGGTGTTGAGTGGAGTTACCAATCTACAGATATGGGGTCATACAATTTTAGTTATGCTCCAGATACTGATGCAAGTCACAAACCAAATGATACTAATTGCCTAGCAGTTACATATTGGTGTACGAGCGTTACCAATCCAGATAATCCTGCTGTGATTGGCACAAGAGACGCCAACACGGCGGTTACGACTACCCGTAGCCGTACTGTTGGTTTGTATGTATTGGATAATATCGAATTTACACCACAATGGTTATTAAACCTAGGTTTACGCTGGGATAAATTTGATACAAATGCAAAATACAATAAAGCATCAGGCACCACTCCTGCTGGAACGTCTATAGATAGCGATAGTGATTTCTTTAGCTATCAAGCTGGCGTGACCTTCAAACCGACTGAGAATGGCAGTATTTATGCAAGTTATGCCACTTCTGCTAACCCTGTGGGTGTAGGTCAAGGCGATAGTAGTGAATCTGCCGTAGCAATTACAACGAAAGACCTCTCGCCAGAAAAAGCTCGTACCTATGAAGTGGGTACCAAATGGGATATCTTAAATGAACGAGCTAACGTGACGGCTGCTATTTTCCGTACAGAGAAGCAAAACACCCGTATTCAGGATGCTGCTGGCTTCTACTCCAATGTCGGAGACAGTAAAGTTGATGGTTTCGAGCTTGAGTTAAACGGTCATATCACCAATAAATGGGAAGTTTCAGCAGGTTATAGCTATTTAGACAGCGAACTAAAAACGCCTGGCTATAGCTGTCGCGGAACAACCTGTACAGCGACACCCGCAGGTGGTCCGATCCCGTATGTTGCAAAAAACAGTGCTACACTTTGGTCAACTTATAAAATTTTACCTCAGTTGACTGTAGGTGCGGGTGCTCAATACAAAGACAATGTCTATGTTAACTCTAGCACCACCGCCGAAAAATATATGCCGGCTTACACCATTTATAATGCTATGGCGAAATATGAAATTAATCCAAATGTGAACTTACAACTCAATGTAAATAACATCTCAGATAAACGTTATTTCACAAGCGCCCATGCAGCCCATTATGCATATGAGGGTGATGGTCGTAACGCAGTGCTTGCGATTAACTTCAAATACTAAGATATAAATCCATCATCATTTTATGGCTTTAGTTAAAATTCAGATAAAATAGCCTCCTCACGAGGCTATTTTTCTAATTGTCACTTTCTAATCAAAGGTATTTCATATGATCCATCATATTCCCAATGTACTGAGTAAAGAACAGGTCGCGGAATTTAGAGCATTGATGGAATCAGCCACTTGGGTTGGAGGTAAAGTGACTGCGGGAACTTTGTCTGCCTCAGTTAAGCACAATCAACAATTGTCTGAACAAGACCCCTTAACTCAGCATTTAAGCGATTTAGTGATTAAAGCTATCTGGACTCATCCCATATTCCAAACCGCAGCCCTTCCCCATCAAATAATTCCACCCTTGTTTAATCGTTACGATGAATCTGAAAGTTTTGGATTTCATGTCGATAATTCGATTCGACTAATCCGTGGTACAACTGAACAGATTCGTACTGATTTATCCTGTACTTTATTTTTAAGTGAACCCGAAGAATATGACGGTGGTGAACTTGTCATCGAAGATACTTATGGCTACCACGAAGTCAAGCTTCCCGCAGGCGATGTCGTACTTTATCCTGCAACCAGTTTACATGAGGTAAGTAGTATTACTCGTGGTACACGATTTGCTTCTTTTTTCTGGGTACAAAGTTTAATTCGCGATGATAACAAACGGCTTTTATTATTTAATTTGGACGAGTCCGTTCGCAACTTACGTATGCAACATGGAGACCATGATCCAGAAGTAATGAAGCTCACCAATATTTATCACAACTTGATGCGAATGTGGGCTGAGTTATAAAATCCACTCCACGCACCCATAAATAAAAAATATCACCAACATACAACTATTTTTAGGAAAATATTTTCTCATAAATTGTAAATTATGCAAAAAACAGGGAAGTATTTTCCATTTATTCAAATTAAAATTTAGGATATGATTTTGCATATGCAATGTTTTTCACCTACACTCAAACGAGTCGTAAAATCTTTTACGCGGGTGAAACCACTAAGCTTATTTAATGGTATACGGAAATGAAATACATTTTTGCTTTTTCCAAGTCTACAACTGATTTAACTACACTCCTGATGCTGCGCCAAGCGCGCATACTCTCTTTTTGCCTCTAAAATTGGCCTCAATTTTTTTCGTTATTTTCTTTTAATCGTTTTATTTAAACACCATATATAAAGTAGTGAGTTGCCTAAAAATATAGAGCAAGTGCGCTACAACAAGGAGTGATTCCCATGATGTTGGCAGACCCTAGCAAAAAATACCGTCGTATGTATCAGCGTGTCGATTTACCTGACCGCCAATGGCCAAATAACGAAATTACCAAAGCACCGATCTGGATGAGTACCGACTTACGTGACGGTAATCAGGCAATTTTCGAACCAATGGATATTGACCAAAAGTTTAAAATGTTTCAGATGTTGGTCAAAATCGGTTTTAAACATATTGAAATTGGTTTTCCGTCTGCATCACAAGTAGACTTTGACTTTACCCGCAAATTGATTGAAGAAAATCACATTCCAGACGATGTCTATATTGAAGTGTTGGTACAAGCACGTGATCATTTGATCGAACGTACATTTGAATCTTTAGTGGGTGCAAAACGTGCGATTGTGCATATCTATAATGCTAACTCACCAACCTTCCGTAAAAAAGTATTGAATGTTGATGCCAATGGCTCTAAAGCTTTAGCGGTTAATGCTGCTAAAAAAATCAAAGAAATTGCAGCACAATATCCTGAAACTGAATGGGTATTTCAGTACAGCCCAGAATGCTTCTCTGCCACCGAATTAGAAGTCGCTAAAGATATCTGTGATGCGGTCACTGAAATTTGGGAAGCTTCACCTGACAATAAAGTTATTTTGAACTTGCCAGCAACGGTCGAAGTTTCAACACCTAACGTTTATGCTGACCAGATCGAATGGATGCATCGTAATCTTGCCCGTCGTGACGGGGTGATCATTTCTGTTCACTGCCATAATGACCGTGGTTGTGGGATTGCAGCTTCTGAACTTGCGATTATGGCAGGTGCAGATCGTGTTGAAGGTTGTGTGTTTGGCAATGGCGAACGTACTGGTAATGTTGATGTCGCGGCAATTGCCTTGAATATGTACACTCAGGGCGTTGCGCCAGAATTGGATTTCTCCAATATTAATGAAGTAATTGCTACAATTGAAGAATGTACGGGTTTACCTGTACATCCGCGTCATCCTTATGCGGGTGATTTGGTATTCACCGCATTCTCTGGTTCACATCAGGATGCGATCAAAAAAGGATTTGAATTCCAGAAAAATGAAGCAATCTGGGATATGCCTTACTTGCCAATCGATCCAAAAGACTTGGGACGTGACTATGATGCTGTAATCCGTGTCAATAGCCAGTCGGGTAAAGGCGGCATAGCTTATTTGTTAGAATCCAACTACAACGTGGTATTGCCGCGTCGCTTGCAGATTGAGTTTTCTCAAATTGTGCAACAACATACCGATAGTAACGGCACAGAGATTAGCGCAACAGAAATCTGGAATTTGTTCCAAGATACTTATGTAAATGCTAAACAGCAACACTATACTGCAAAAAACTATCGCCTTTCTGACGTAAACGGCACGCAGGCCATTGAACTTGAAGTAGTTATTGATGGTGAAATTCAACAATTACGCGGTGAAGGTAATGGTCCAATTTCGGCCTTCTTAAATGCGCTTCAATTACCGATTGATGTATTGAATTATGAAGAGCGTAGCGTTAGCTCAGGTGCAAATGCAAAAGCCTTGACCTTGATTGAAATTCAAGTCAAAGGAACAGGTAAAAGTGCATTTGGTGCAGGAATCCATGACAATACAGTGACCTCATCAATTGAAGCGATTTTGGCTTCAACGAATCGTTTAATTGAACAAGGTGTATTGAGTACTGAACAAGTGGCCGCTGCCGCTGTATAAACTACGTAAAACACTCTTTTTGAAAGGATACCTATGGTATCCTTTCTTTATTATTGGTTTAAAGATAGAAGGCGAATCGCTCCCGTGTCTTTTGCATCTGACTCCGTGGGTTTGGTCACTCCACAAAAGTTTCAATTTGAACACCCTCTACATTTAGAATGTGGCCGCAGCTTACCGCGTTTCGAACTGATGGTTGAAACTTATGGTACCTTAAATGCAGATCAATCTAACGCGATTCTGATTTGTCATGCGCTTTCTGGGCATCATCATGCAGCGGGTTATCATCATGAAGATGACAAAAAATCAGGCTGGTGGGATGCCTGTATTGGCCCGGGCAAAGCAATTGATACCAACCATTTTTTTGTGGTTGCACTGAACAATATTGGCGGATGTAATGGTTCGACTGGTCCAACTTCGCCCAATCCTGAAAATGAAAACCGTCCTTACGGTCCAGATTTCCCTTTGGTGACTGTACGTGACTGGGTCAAAACCCAAGCTATGCTTTCAGACCGATTGGGCATTGATGTTTGGTATGCGGTGATTGGCGGATCATTGGGTGGAATGCAGGCCTTACAATGGTCAGTCGACTATCCTGATCGTTTAAAAAATTGTGTGATTGTTGCCAGTGCCCCTAAACTTTCTGCACAAAATATCGCATTCAATGAAGTTGCAAGACAATCCATTTTATCCGATCCAGACTTTTATCATGGACGTTATTTGGAAAATGATAGCTATCCAAAACGTGGATTAATCTTGGCACGAATGGTGGGACATATTACCTATTTGTCTGAAGAGGCAATGAAACAGAAATTTGGCCGTGATTTAAAATCTGGCAAATTTATGTATGGCTTTGATGTCGAGTTTCAAGTTGAAAGCTATTTACGTTATCAAGGCGAACAATTTAGCCGTAATTTTGATGCCAATACCTATTTGATTATGACCAAAGCTCTGGATTATTTTGATCCATCACGTGAGTACGAACAATCCTTGACTAAAGCCATGGCACAAACAAAATGTCGTTTTTTAGTCGTCTCTTTTACCACTGACTGGCGTTTTGCTCCAGAGCGTTCTCAGGAAATTGTGGATGCTCTCATTACCAATCATAAACCTGTCACTTATCTGGATATAGATGCCGAACAGGGACACGATTCATTTTTGTTCCCAATCCCACTTTACGTTAAAACACTTCGTGCATTTTTAGGTGGCGAAACGCTGTTAAAATCCACTCGACAAGTGGAGGCGATCTGATGCGTATAGACCAACAACTTGCGGAAAAATGGATTAAACCGGGTTCCAGTGTGCTAGATTTAGGCTGTGGAGATGGTGAATTATTGGCTCATATGAGTAAAAAACACCAAATTCGTGCTTATGGACTAGAAATTGATCAAGAAAAGATTGCAATTGCGGTCAGTCGCGGGTTAAATATTATTCAGCAAGACTTGAATCTTGGCTTGAGCCGTTTTGCAAATCAATCTTTTGATAATGTCGTTATGGCACAAGCTTTGCAAGCTGTAGATGCACCAGATGTTTTATTACGTGATATGGTGCGAGTGGGCAAACAAGCCATCATTACTTTTCCAAACTTTGCGCATTGGAAGACACGTTCTTTCTTGGCTTTGAAAGGAATGATGCCTGTTTCAGATGCATTACCTTATATGTGGTATAACACGCCCAATATTCATTTATGTACTTTCCGAGATTTTGAAGCACTATGTGCAGAAAATCAGATTCGGATAATTAATCGACTTGCCGTCAATGGGAATCAGCAAGGGAGCTTTTTAAGTAAGCATGTCCCTAACTTGTTTGGTGAAGTCGCAATATATCGAGTGAGCGCTCTATGAAAAAAACATTATTCAGCACACTAGTAGTTGGACTTTTGAGTATTCACGCACATGCTGATTACGTTGCCCAACCACAGTCTATTGCAGCTCAAGCTGCACATTTTTCCACGATGGGTGTAAATGACCTGATGAAAGCTGCGAAAGCTGGACAAGCTGGCGCACAGTTTTATTTAGGTTCACATTACCAATACGGTAAAGATGTTGCCAAAGATGAGAAACAAGCTTTCACATGGTTTAAAGCAGCCGCAGATCAGGGACTTTCTCCTGCTCAGTTAAATGTCGGTCGTATGTATGCAGATGGCGTTGGCGTTGCTAAGAATGAAACAATGGCACGTAAGTACTTTGAAAAAGCAGCAAGTAACGGTGACAATCGTGCGAGCTATAACCTTGCTATGATGGAAGAACAAAAGAAAAACTATCAGGGCGCATATCAATGGTATGAGTTATCCACACGTGACGGTATGCTCGACAACAAAGTAATCAATATGTCTCAAAGCAAGAAAACGGCTTTGGCTGCTAATTTAACTCAAGACCAGATTCGTCAAGCAGTTGACCGTGCTGACAAGTGGATTCAAGCACAGTAAGTTTTTAGAATTTTAAAGCACCTTCGGGTGCTTTTTGTTTTTCAATTTTAGTTCTCTTTTTTGATTCGAGTTTTGATTATGTCTGCACCACATTGGCTCTCTCAAGGCACTTTAGTTTTAGCCAGTAACAACAAAGGTAAAATCACCGAGTTTGAAAAACTGTTTGCGGAGCTTCAGCTTCCTGTTGATGTCGTTCCGCAAGGGCAACTAAATATTCCTGATGCGATTGAAGATGGTTTAAGTTTTGTTGAAAATGCCATCATTAAAGCACGGCATGCCGCTAAAATTTCGGGTAAACCTGCGATTGCCGATGATTCGGGTATCTGTGTTCCAGTATTAGATGGTGCGCCGGGTATCTACTCAGCACGTTATGCGGGCAATCATGGTAATGATACCGCCAATAATGAAAAACTACTTCATGACTTGAAACCATTTCGTAAAAATGGGCAAGCCATTGAAGGGATGTTTGTCTGTGTACTGGCCTTGGTAGAGCATGCAGAAGATCCACTTCCGCAAATCTTTCAGGGCTTTTGGCACGGCGAAATTTTAGAAGTAGCGCGCGGCGAACACGGGTTTGGTTATGATCCTTTATTCTGGCTACCTAAACTTGGCATCAGTAGTGCGGAAATGAGTAAAGAAGAAAAAAATAAGATTAGCCATCGTGGACAAGCGATGCAACGCTTTCGTAAGAGTTTGATGACTCGAGAGTGAATAAGTTGAATTAAATTAGATACGCGAAAACGTCATTCGCAACTATTCGAGACAAACCACTATCTACAATATATTGTTTCTGCGATATATTATTACATAATGCAAGATCATGAGTTTTGCGAACGACAGTAGTTTTGCCTACTTTTGCCAAAACAAAAGTAGGTTTAATCTATTTTCAAACATTATTAATGATTAGACACTCTTTTGAAATAAAGACTTAATACATTAAATTCTATTGCGCTTCGATCATTTAGACTTAAAAATAAAAATGCAGCAACATCCCATAAATTGCAATCACCATACAACTCACCATCGTACCCGATGCAATATACTTTGCTGAAACTCCAGTTCCCTGATAATGCGTTTCAAGTGCCACAATATTGGCTGCAGGTGGCAAACAGAACAACAAAAACATTACACCAATATATTGCTGAATATGTGGAATAGGTAAATAAACATAGGCTATAGAACACAACACAACGCCACAAATAATTTTCAAACCTAAAATACCACTACTGCGTTTTAAATCATCCAAATTCACTTTGGTGTGACGTAACCACATACCCAACACACACATTCCCGCAAAAGTCATTCCAACCTTACTGGCACTATAAATGTGATCAAACCAGAACGTATTTTGAACGTGTTGCAGCCCCATTAATCTAAATAATCCAGCTAAAACCAAAGCCACAAAAGGTGGAGATTGCATCACTTTTTTCAGGATGACTAACTTAGACTGAGGTGCTGAGGAGACAGCGGTCACGGCCCAAATATTGCCAAAAATAGAACCACCAATATACAAGGCAACCATAGCAGAGCTAATCTGAGGTCCAAATAAAGCGATAGCGAATGGAAAGCCTAACCATGCCATATTGACGTAGCTAAAACATAATGCCCCTAAACGATCCTTAAAAAATTGCATAAACAGCGCATAAAGCAAAACCGCGGAGACTAAGCTAAAGAGCATCAGGCTTAAACTACCAGCCCGATAAAACACCATATTGTAGATAATCACAATCGGGATAAAAACACGGGCAAGTAAGGTTGCAAATGTGGGTTTGAGACGAATAGCGAATCGTGTTTGAGCCAGTATCCATCCAATAATAAAGGCGACCAGTGGGAGAAGAAGATTCACAACACGCTCTAAAATAAGATTTCAATCATCATGTGGAATACTAGCATTTTTCTATAGTTAAAATTGAATTGTCTTAAAAATGAAATATTACTGTCACGCCACTGTCACTACGGACTGTTGAAATATCTACAAACTTTTGGAGGATTTTAAAATGGCTGGCTTATCGATTTGGCATGTCGTGATTTTTTTAATTGTCGTGGTGCTTTTATTTGGTACCTCAAAACTTAAAAATTTAGGTAAAGATGTGGGGGGTGCAGTCAAAGACTTTAAAAAGTCAATTCGTGAGGACGAAGAAAAGTCTACGCTTAATCAACCTAAAACAATCGATGCAGATGTGAAAAATTCTGAACCTGTATCATCTGTAAAAGGCTAAGGAATATCCCTCATGTTGAATATTGGAATGACCGAAATTCTGTGTTTTGCAGTCATCGCCATACTGGTTTTGGGACCTGACAAGCTGCCTGAAGCAGCACGTTTTGCAGGACGCTGGTATGCCAGAATTAAGCGTCATATCAGCAATATTCAAAATGAAATTGACCGTGAACTCAAAATTTCTGAATTTCGTAAGGAAATGCAGGATGAATTAAATCGAATTGAAGCACTCGAACGCAAAGTACAATCTCAACTGGAAGAAATAGAAAAGAGAAAACTTACTGAATTAGAACAATTTCCTCAAAATCATCAGGAAACACAAAAAATTGTTCGAGTGTATTCATTTATTTCAACTTCAAGTTATGTCCCCTTTAAAACTTGGCAGCAACAAGAAAAAACTGCTGATGTTCTACAAACGACTTTGCAACCGACCTCCCCTATTCAACTGAAGATTGCCGTATGAACCAGCTCCCATCAAATACGCTCAATACAGCAGCTGAAACACTTGAGCAAATGCCGCTGACCAATCATTTAGTAGTATTACGCCAGCATCTATTTAGAATCGTGGGAGTAACGCTGTTTTTATTTTTTTGCTTACTTCCGTTTCGTAATTATACCTATCAATGGTTATCTGAACCTTTGCGCATGCAGTTGCCTGCATCATCCTCTATGATTGCAACTGATGTTACTGCAACATTTATGGCTCCCTTTAAGCTGAATTTATTTTTGGCGATAGTTCTCGCCATGCCGATTATTTTGTATCAACTCTGGCTATTCATTAAACCTGCGCTGTACGCAAGAGAACGATATTTGGCATTACCTTTATTAGTGGGCAGCATTGTTTTGTTTTTTGCGGGTATTGCGTTTGCTTACTTTATTACCCTGCCCGCTATTTTGCATTTTTTCATTAGTGTTTCACCAGAAACAGTGGCACCAATGACCGATATTAATAGTTATCTTGAGTTCTGTCTTAAACTATTTCTGGTATTTGGTTTTACTTTTGAAATTCCTATTGTCACTTTACTCCTTATTTTGATTGGTGTAGTGAGCACCCAAAGCCTCGCTGAAAAAAGGCGTTTTATTATTGTCGGCTGTTTCTTTATTTCAATGTTTATTACACCACCTGATGCTATTTCGATGGTGATGTTAGCTGTCCCGATGTGGTTATTATTTGAAATGGGATTGTTTTTTGGGAAACTACTAGAAAAACCTGTAAATTAAAACATTAAAATTAAAGATATCAATATTTTTAAAAGCTTGAATATTCAACATATTCAGGCTTTATTATTATAAATTAATTATTTGATTTTAAAAAAAAATTGTCTTTAAATTGACTTAAAACCGTAAAAAAAATGTCATCTAAGTTGCCTAGAATGAATGCCACAAATATACCCACAAACGTTATGGATTTATTATGACATTGGCAAGCAATCATCCTACCCGTCGTGATTTACTAAAATGGTTCAGCGGAATTCCTTTTTTACCATTGGGGGCAATGGCAACTGCGGCAACATTAGCTGGCTGTAATGACAGTGACAATGACAGCTCTACAACACCTATTAAACCTGCTAATTTTAAAAATGCCACGTTTACCCCGATGACAGCACCGACATTGGCTGATCCAGCAGCCATGGCAACAACATCGGTAAACTCAAAACTTAGTGTCAATTGGGATGATGGTTCTAAAACCGATTATCAACTGGCTTATAAACCGTTCTTTAAAACAGGCGATCAAGTTCCAAGTCTTAAAGGCGGTACTGTAATTGCAGGGGGCTATGTAGATGCCAAAGGTAATCCAATTATGGATAAATCTGTTGCTGGTAAAGAACGTCAATTTTTCTCAGACTGTCCAGACGGTTCTTCCCTCATCACCGTTGCAAATGCCAGCGTATCAGGTGTCACCCATCCTGTGTTCCATGTGGTTCAGTTTGAATACACCACAAAGGATCAAGCAGGTAGCAGCATGTATGGTAAATTACCCTCACCTATAGCCGTGCTAACCTTGGATCAAGATCAAAAAACTGGACATTTAGAACTTAAAAAGTATTACAACATTGATATGTCAAGCGCCTATGGGTTGTGGATTACTTGTGGTGCCAGTATGTCTCCTTGGGGAACTCACCTTTCAAGTGAGGAATATGAGCCAGACGCATTTGATCAGGGTGTTGGCACAGGATTAAGTACAGTTACGAGTTATAGCCAAAACTATTTTGGCGATGCAACGACTGCGAACCCATATAACTACGGGCATTTGCCAGAAATCACAGTCAATACAGACGGAACAGGGAGTGTCAAAAAACATTTCTGTTTAGGTCGTATTTCTCACGAATTGGTTCAAGTGATGCCAGATAATCGTACCTTGATTATGGGGGATGATTATACCAACGGTGGTTTCTTCATGTTTGTTGCAGATAAAGAAAAAGATTTATCTGCAGGTACGCTTTATGTTGCTAAATATACTTCTGTATTTTCTGAAAACTCTCCTGGCTCCATTAAATGGATTAACTTGGGACATGCAACCAGCAAAGAAATTTCAGATCTCGTGAATGTCAGCAAAATTAAGCCAACTGACATCATGGAAAGTCTAACCGTGCAACCCGCGGATACAACGGGTTATACCAAGATTATCCTCAACACCAAGACACTGTGGGTCAAAGTCAAATCTGGTATGGAAAAAGCGGCTGCTTTCCTTGAAACGCATCGTTATGCAGCGTTAAAAGGTGGCAGTATGGCATTTACCAAACTTGAAGGAACGACCGTCAATATCAAAGATAAAGTCGCTTACTCAGCAGTTTCTTATTTACAAAAATCGATGGTTAAAAATGATAAAGGCTG
Source organism: Acinetobacter sp. WU_MDCI_Axc73 (assembly GCF_025562455.1). Taxonomy (GTDB): domain Bacteria; phylum Pseudomonadota; class Gammaproteobacteria; order Pseudomonadales; family Moraxellaceae; genus Acinetobacter. The sequence goes on along the minus strand of NZ_JAHPRO010000014.1, from coordinate 82,769 downwards.
GGTTGAGTCGAACAATGTATCATTCAGCAAAGCGATTAATGCAGGTGCTGTTGTTGCACATGATATGACAGGTGGTCAAACCGATTCGACAGGCATGACGATTAACAGCGATTGGGTGGCTTATCAGTCTCGCGTTCTGATTACTGGTGAAGATTTATCTACACCAGATACATTGGGTAATACTGCAAATCCAGATAAAATTGCCAACCCAGATAACCTGAAATATTCAGAAGCACTTCGTACACTGTTTATTGGTGAAGACAGTGGAATGCATGTCAATAACTTCTTGTGGGCGTATAACGTCGACAGTAAAGTTTTATCACGTATTCTTTCTACACCTGCAGGTGCTGAATCAACAGGTTTACATGCTGTGGATTCGGTCAATGGTTGGACGTATATTATGAGTAACTTCCAGCATGCTGGTGATTGGGAAGGCATTCATGCCAATGTGAAAGGAACACTACAAAACTACATTAATGCCAATTATAACAATGGTTACGCTGCTGCAGTGGGTTATCTCACTGCCGATCCAATCGCGCCATCCATGATCAAAAAATCATCATAAATTCAGTTTTAACCTCAATGACCAAGTGATTTATTCGCTTGGTCATTTGATGTAAGAGCAATCGATAATTTTAAAACCTCACCCGAATGTTCGCCCCACTGCGTTTTTTCTAGCCAATTCCATTGGTGATTTCTCATACTTAAAAAATTAGAACAACGTGTGCCGTATATAGGGCTTTGAATAAAGGTAGACGATAAAAGTTGTTCCATTTCAGAGCTTATCCCAGTTGAGGGTAAAAGCGCTGAAATCACTTTTCGTTCATCCTCCAAAATATTCCAAGCTGCATTTTCAAGATCACCTTGATAAGTACTGTCTTGCAACATGGGTAGAAACTCTTGCGTAAAACGCTTACGCAGATGCGCTGTTTTTTCCCAATGCTCTGACATTAAACCATTGGAAACGACATACACACCTTTGGCTAATACTTGTGGGGCTTCCCCACGATTACTCATATAAACCGCCTGAGCTTGATCTCCCATCAATAAATTAAAACCTGCATATTGTTGCTGTTTTTGCTCAAGTTGCTTGGCAAAACGAATCGGCGTCAAATCGGATAATAAGAAATCTTCGACCAATGCACCTCTCGATGTGTCATAGCTTTTTTGATCGTGACCATCACGAAAATTTGTGACAATCGCCCAACGACCTGAAGCCGTCACCCCCATCCACGTGCCACCTGATTGTAAGTCTTGACCTGCTACAATCGGAAGATTTAACCATGGGTAAAGCTGTGTGGTGGGTCGTGCATAAAATTCATCCCGATTTGATAATAAGCAGATCGGTGTTTGTTCTAAAACTTGCCAAGCCAATGCGACAATACACATGAATTTTTCTCGTCATCTTTTACACATTGAATGTACAACATTTTTCTTTTATTCCGTTAGAATCTCACAAAGATAAAAAATCAAGGAATAGGAATGCTGACCTACCCGAATATTGACCCAGTTGCACTGTCACTCGGGCCATTGAAAGTCCATTGGTATGGGCTGATGTATCTCTTGGCCTTTTTATGCGCTTGGGGACTTGCTTCTTATCGTGCTAAACAACGTGATGGCTGGACAGGCGACATGGTTTCCGATCTTGTGTTCTACGGCGCACTTGGCGTGGTACTAGGTGGGCGTATTGGCTATGTCCTGTTTTATGAGTTTGATAAGTTCTTGGCTGATCCACTTTGGTTATTTCAGGTCTGGACAGGCGGCATGAGTTTTCATGGGGGCTTTATCGGGGTCATGCTTGCCATGATTCTCTGGTGTCGCAAGTACCAAAAAACCTGGTTTGAAACACTTGACTTTATTGCACCCTGTGTCCCGACAGGATTAATGTTTGGCCGTTTTGGTAACTTTATTGGCGGAGAACTTTATGGCCGTCCTGTACAAGACCCCAATTATCCTTTTGGTATGATTTTCCCAACTGATCCACTGCATTTGGTTCGTCACCCCTCACAGATCTATCAGGCATTTTGTGAAGGCCTATTGTTATTTATTATTTTGTGGTGGTTTAGTGCTAAACCGCGACCACGTATGGCTGTTTCCGCAATCTTTTTAATCGGTTATGGCTGCGCACGCTTCTTTATGGAATTTTTCCGTGAACCCGATGCAGATCAAGGTTATATCTTATTTGGCTGGATGACTAAAGGTCAAATCCTTTCATTCCCGATGATTTTGATTGGTTTATGGATGATTTGGTATGCCTATCAACGTAAAATTTATGATTGGGGTCCTTTAAAAAATCGTTCAATATGATTTTTAAGGTCATCTTTATTTTCGGTTTGATTTCTATCAAACCGAAAATTCAAAAAATTTGCATCACGACAGCTAAACGATACAAAATTGTTTAAATAATTTTAAATCTAAATTGATCATTCTTATTTTCATAAGAATTTTAATTTTCAAATACATACAATAAAAATAGTATCTATCTTACCAATCAAAACCACCTCTTTTTATGGATTCGACCTTCCAGCCATAGATTTGTATGTTACATTTTCAGGGTTTCCATTCTGATCCAATCAATATGCTTGAATTCTGGTTTAGTTCTGATATTTCGCGTTCGAAAAAATTTGTGATTTTAATCATCACGCTACTGATTGCACTTGGCTTATATCACTCTCACCCAATGCCTTTAGACGTACTTTTAATGTTTGCTGGAGCAGGCATCATTTTTTTAATCAGTCGTTATTTGAAACAACATTTTGCTCAAAACAATCCAACTGGCTTGCTTTATCGTTTATTGACATGGATTCCAATCGCCTTGTTATTAACCCTGCTTTTTATGAAAACCATGAATAATTTGATGTGGTGGGGTATTCAGGGCATTGCTTTTATGGCACTTGCCGTCTTTGTCTTTTCACCTCAGTTTTTACTTAAAACAACGGCGACTATTGCGCCTAAAGATCATTAATATGTTAGATTTTTGGTATTCTGAGCGCTGTACGCGTGGTATGAAAATGGGGATTTGCATTGCTACGTGTGTCATCATTTATCTCAGTTCAACTATAGAAAAATTAGCAGCGCCTTTTGTCATCATCAGTTTAGTGTTAGGGATAGTTAATCATTTTTTACAGCAAAAAATAAACCGAATTGCATCGGATAATCCTTACGCGCAAGGGTTTTCAATCATTGGGTTTGTCTTTCCCATTATTTTGCTCATCAGCATTATTTCTTTTTTACCTCAGCCACATCAATGGGTCTTAGCCATACAGGTCATCGGTTTCAGTGCTTTAGGTTTATTTATCGTATCGATTTACCAAAATCGCGCACCACGTTAAAACGCGATGAGATCTGCTGCGCTGTTCATTCGGAGTAAAAGCAGTTAAGATTTAGCATCGTTTTTTTAATATTTGATCGGTCAATGAACCGACCAAAGCCCATCCAGATTAGAGAGCATCATGCGCGCGTATTTAGATCTTTTACAACATATCCTCGACAATGGCGGTGACAAAGGTGACCGTACAGGAACAGGAACACGTTCAGTATTTGGTCATCAAATGCGTTTTGATTTATCTCAAGGTTTCCCTTTACTCACCACCAAGAAAGTCCACTTTCGTTCCATTGTGATTGAACTATTATGGTTCTTAAAAGGCGATACCAATGTTCAATATCTCAAAGACAATAAAGTCACCATCTGGGATGAATGGGCAACTGCCGAACAAACAGCACGTTTTGGTCGTCCTGAAGATGAACTTGGTCCAGTGTATGGTCATCAATGGCGTAACTTTGGCGCAACTCAAAAAGCAGATGGTAGCTACAACTCTGATGGCTTTGATCAAATCAAATGGCTTATCAATGAAATTAAAACCAATCCAAATTCTCGTCGTCTGATTGTATCTGGTTGGAATCCAAATGAAGCAGGTCAAGTTGCACTTCCACCTTGCCATACTTTGTTCCAGTTTTTTGTTCAAGATGGCAAACTTTCCTGTCAACTTTACCAACGTAGCGCCGATGTCTTTTTAGGTGTGCCGTTTAATATCGCCAGCTATGCTTTACTCACCCATATGATTGCGCAAGTCTGTGGCTTAGGCGTTGGTGATTTTGTCTGGACAGGTGGAGACACACATCTCTATACCAATCATTTTGAACAAGCTCAATTACAACTGACTCGTGAACCACTGGCGTTATGTCAATTAAAATTAAATCCAGATATTCATGATCTTTTTGATTTTAAATTTGAAGATATTGAAATTGTAAACTATCAATCGCACCCTGCAATTAAAGCCCCTGTCGCAGTTTAAGGTTAAGGAATTTCAAAATGGCTTTTCAAGACCTTGAAGTAGTACATGTGGTCGCTATGGATCAGCAACAATGCATTGGTCAAGCGAATGCATTGCCGTGGCATATCTCCGCAGACCTCAAACACTTCAAAGAAATTACACAGGGTGGCATCGTGATCATGGGTCGAAAGACATTGGAGTCGATGGGGCGCACCTTACCCAATCGCATCAATTGGGTCATCACTCGTGATCCTACTTGGCACTTTGATGGAGCTAAAATAGCACATAGCATCGAAGCGGCTCTAATCGGTGCAGTAGAAGATGCAAGACAATCTCATCAAACTGCGCTCTTTATTATTGGCGGTGGTGAAATTTTTAATCAAACTCTTGAGATTGCTGATCGTCTGGAACTTACCCATGTTGAACTTGATGTACAGGGAGATGCACACTACCCAGCCATCCCAATCAATTTTAGCAAAACAGCCAGTGAACAACATACTGATGACAAAACTGGTATTGCTTTTGAATTCGCGACTTATCATAAATAGTACAAAACAATAGAATTAGCACGAACTTATGCAGCATATTGGAAAAAAAGAGTTTATAACCGCTCTAGGGAAAGGACTGATTCTGGCAGCCTTTGGATTGTTTATTATTTTTTCCAGTATATGGGTATGCATTGCCATTTGGATTCAGCAACCATTGGGCTGGCTTTTCAGTCGTGTGCTGATTGGTGTCTGGATTGTTTTCGCCTTAAGTATTCTCGGGATTTATGTCACTCAACACTTGATCAGCCGACGCATCGATTTGGCGATTTATTTGGTGGCTTTTATTGCGATACTGATCTGGTACTTTTCAATCCCAGCCTTACAAAATCGTGACTGGAATCCTGAAGTCGCTAAAATCTTATCCTATGAACGTACAGGAGATTTGGTCACGTTGCACAATATTCGCAACTTTGACTGGAAACCTGATGGAAGTTATACCGAACGCTGGGAAACTCGACATCTAAATCTGGATAAAATTAGTGGGGTTAATATTGTGGCGTCTTACTGGATGGGTCCACAAATTGCACACACCTTAGTCAGTTTTAATTTCAGTGATCAAGCTCCTCTGGTCTTTTCTATTGAAATTCGTAAGGAAAAGAATGAAAACTTTTCAGCAATCGGCGGTTTTTTTAGACAGTTTGAACTGAGTCTGGTTGCAGCGGATGAAAAAGATATTATTTATACACGTAGTAATGTGCGTAAAGAGCAAGTCTATTTATTTCCAATCAAGATGTCCAATACACAAGCGAAAGCGCTATTTAATGAATATTTAAAAACGGTGGATGAACTTCAAAAAGAAGCTCGCTGGTATAATACGCTGACCAGTAATTGCACCACACTGGTTTTTGATATGGTGCAAGCCATCAATCCAAATGAATTGCCAAAAGATTATCGTCTGATTATGTCTGGTTATTTACCCAATTATCTTTATGATTTGAACGTACTCAGTCATCGTTATACGGTACCCGAGTGGTATCAAATGGCATATATCAATGAGCGTGCAGCCGAGTATGAAACATTTAAAAATAAAAGCAGTGCCAACTTTTCCGCTGCAATTCGTGAGGGCTTGCCTCTGCCCAATCAACAGGCTAACTAAATTGTGAAGATAATGTGAGAGCACACTAAAAATTAACTACACAATTTCACGTTTTTTCACTGCGTTTTTAGTGTTTTTTTTGCTCTTATATCTAGCAATTGCGTCAGTATATAAAGGGTTATTTTCATGCTCAAGCAGTGGATAATTTCAACTGGTCTTATTTCTTGCCTGACCATTACAGGTTGCGCCGCTACAACTTCAGCACCGAGCGAATCTGTAGCCAAACCAGCACCTACCGCCTCGTCTCAACCCCAACAGCCTACACTGTTATATCAGCAACACTGGGTGGCTACTGAAATTAATGGTTTTCAAGTGGAATCTTCTGAAAAAATGCCCAAAATCCAGTTTGATTCAAGCTCTAAACGTTTTAGCGGTTCAGATGGCTGCAACCAGATTATGGGTAGTTTTAACACAGCAGATGACCATTTAAGTTTTGGTCAAATCGCAAGTACCAAAATGATGTGTCCAGATGAAAATAGTCTTACCGCCACTCAATATCAACAAGCATTGGCAAAAGTTACAAGTTATCGTGCCAGCTCACAACTATTGGTCTTATTTGATCAAAATGGACAAACTCTTATTGCTTTTAAAAAGGCAGATACATAATCGCCTGATTCAGACCAATACATTTAATTTTATGAATAAATTGTGCTAACACTATAGTATTAAGTGATGAGCAATAAAGAAAGGGATCAGGATATGCAGCAAGCTTTATTTGGTGGCGGATGCTTTTGGTGTACCGAAGCGGTATTCTTGCAAATTCAGGGTGTCATTAAAGTCGTCAGCGGTTATGCAGGTGGAGACATTCCCAACCCTAGCTACGAAGCTGTGTGTACAGGGCAAACCCAGCATGCGGAAGTGATTTTAATTGATTTCGATGAACAACAAGTCAACTATACACAGTTGCTTCATGTATTTTTTGCCACACATGATCCCACTACACTCAATCGTCAAGGGAATGATGTCGGCACTCAATATCGCTCCGTCATTTATTATTTTGATGACACACAGAAACAGCAAGCCGAACAGTTGATTGCAGATTTAAAACAGGAAGGTATCGATATCGTCACTGAACTGAGTCCTGTACCAACTTTCTATCCTGCTGAAGATTATCATCAAAACTTTTATGCCAAAAATCCTTCACAGGGCTATTGTAACTTTGCAATCCCGCCTAAGCTGTCAAAGCTTAGAGGAAAGTTTCAAGATTTACTAAAAACTGAGTGAATAAAATTCTGAGATAAAAAAGCAACTCAATTGAGTTGCTTTTTTTACAGCATGACTGAAAATCAGTTTTCGCTCACAAAGGCAATATCACTGAGTCCGGCTTCACTCGCACGTGACATGACTTGCGCCACAGTATCATAACGTGATTCTTTATCTGCACGTAATTGAACAGTTGGCTTTTGAGCAGCTTGACCCGCTTCATTAAAACGTTTTTGTAGCTCATCCAGCGTAATGCTTTCTTGTCCCCACGCGATATCACCATGAGCATTGATGCTAATCGTAATTTCTTTAGGAGGTGGCGGCTGAATTTCAGCCGTTGTTTTTGGTAGTGTTAATGGCACTGATGGATTAGCGACCGTCGCGGTGACAAGGAAAATGATCATCAGTACCAACATAATGTCAATTAACGGAATGAGGTTCATCTCATTCATGCCACTGTCGTGGTCTTCACCCAATTGAAAAGCCATTAAGCCTGACCTCCAACATAGCTTTGTGAGGTTGATTTCACATCTGCTTTTGCTTCTGTAGCGTCTTGTAATAACATGGTGTCGATTAACAAGCTATGTGCCTGATCTTGTAAATCATGCGCTAAACCACGATTAAAACGTACACAAATGTTGTAGGCCAGTACCGCAGGAATCGCAACAGCCAAACCTAAACCAGTCATGATCAGTGCTTCACCGACTGGGGTTGCAACCTGAGCCAAACCAGCCTGACCACTTTTACCAACGGCAACCAACGCATGGAAAATACCCCATACTGTACCAAACAAGCCGACAAAAGGTGCAATTGAGGCAATAGTACCCAAAACTGCCACACCTTTTTCTGCATTAGATTTTTCAGCAGAAATCTGACGTAGTAACGCTTGTTCAGCTACCGCCTTACGCTGATCAAATGGCAAATGTATAAATTTTGCTTTTAAGCTAGATAATGCTTTAGACAGTTGAGCATAAGCTTGTTGTTTTAATTGGCGGGTTCCCATCAAACGCAGGATGAAAATCGTCCAGGTTGCAATCGACATTGCCAAAAGCACAAAATACAGTGTTTTGCTGACTGCATCTGCATGTTGCCAATAAACTGAAAAGTTCATACTCGAACTCCTGAAAATGTTAGCCGTTAGGATTCAATGTTAATTCAAATGGTTGTTCTGCCCGAATCGGGTAAGCCACACCATTTTCTTTATACGGTTTGAATTTTGCACTACGCACTGCGCGTAAAATCTTGTCATCGAGTGACGCAACACCACTACTCCGCGTTACACGCGCATTGGTGATTTTGCCACTTTCATCTGCTTCAATCATGACCACTACAGTACGAGTCTCGCCCTGTAAATCACGATTGGTATATGAAGGGCGTGGAGAACGACTCCACTGTACACCTGAACCCCCAATCGATACGCTTTTTGGCGATGGATCGCGTTGCGGTTCTACCGCAGGCTGTGGAGCAGGTTTTGCCTTTTCAACCACTTTTTCAGTCACTGTCGTCGTCGTGGTGGTTAAGGGTTTCATGTCAACCTTAGGTTCAGCTTTAACCACCTCTTTAGGGGTTTCAGCTTTTTTTACCTGCTGCACTTTTTCCACTTTCTTTGGTGGTGGTGCAACTTTTTCTACGACCTTAACCTCTTTCACCTCTTTTTTCGGCTTTGGCTGTTCTTTCTTCGGTTCTGCCTTTGGCTTAGGAGGCAATGGAGGTGGTGCCTGAATTTTAACAAACCGAACGTTTAATGGTTGTTTCTCAATCGGTTTGAGCTCAGGAGTTTTAAGATGACTCACCGCCCATAACACTCCCACATGACCAATTACGACTGCAACCAATGCAGCGATGATCTTTTTTTTCATCGGATGAGGAGAATTCGGAGGAGTAGAATTCAAAGTTATTGCAGGAGATTGACTCATGTGAATCTAATTACCTTGTTGAAAACCAAGTGTCCGTAACAATATGTTGGAACGATTTGGCTCATCGGTTCAAACAATTAAAGTAACGCAATAATAAATGAGAAGTGTTTTCATTTGCAACCGTTATTTTATATAACTGTATCCATCATAATGAAATACCTTATATTTCATATAGATAAATCAAAGATTTAAGTATAGAAAATTTCTTCTGAAATTTAAATAATGATCGGAAATATTTATTATGATATATCATAACACTTGCTATCAATAAAAAAAGCATGCGCTTAGGCATGCTTAAATCTACGAGTTAATTATTGAAACACTACCGTCTTATTGCCATCGACAATAATACGGTCTTCCAGATGCCATTTCACTGCTCTTGCCAAGACATTACGTTCCACGTCCTGCCCAAGTTCACGCAACTGTTCTACAGTAAAATCATGGCTCACACGTTCTACATCCTGCTCAATGATCGGCCCTTGATCCAGATCAGCAGTCACATAATGCGCCGTTGCACCAATCAATTTAACGCCTTTTTCATAGGCTTGTTTATACGGATTTGCACCCACAAATGCCGGCAAGAATGAGTGATGGATATTAATCACTTTCATTTCCCAATGTCTTACAAACTCTTCATCCAGAATTTGCATATAACGCGCCAACACTAATAAATCATTGCCTTGCATGATTTCATCAATTTTTGCATAGGCTTCACGTTTATTTTCTTTATTAACAGGCACAACTTCAAATGGAATACCAAAGTTTTCCACCGCTTCACGTAAATCCTCGTGATTTGACACCACTTTAGTAATTTCACAAGTCAGACCACCACGGGCATGTCGCCATAAGAGTTCAAGTAAGGCATGATCCACTTTAGAAACTAAAATTCCAACTTTTTTCAGTTCATTGACAAAGGCCAAACGCCATTGCATGTTGTAACGTCCTGCGACGTTGGCTGCAAAAGTTTGAATCAGCGTATCTTTACGGCTTTGTAAATGCTCTAGCTCAAATTCCACACGCATAAAATAACGTCCGCCCTGAGCTTCTGTGGCGTATTGATCAAGTGCGGTAATATTTGCTCCCTGATGATACAAAAAGCTCGATACAGCTTGCACGATACCCGGCTTGTCTTCACAGGTGATGAGTAAACGTGCTGTATTGGCGGTGGTCGTGTTCATTTGATTAATATCACTTATAAGTCAATTTTAAAAAATAGGCCGAGTATTCTAGCGCTTTTTTGCAAGAGACTGAAACAGTTTCAGTTGACGAGATTGAACCAGCTACTTGCAAATTACTAAATTACTGGGTTTTTGCAGATAAACTTGCAAACAGCTCTGAACTACCAAAACTTTCAAGTAAGCTTTCATAGGTTTGACGGCTTTCGCCCATCAAATATGGTCCTTCTAAAAACACCATCTGACGCAAGGCTTGCCAAATCCATTTTTCTTCCAAATGACTACTATCACTGATATGCCCTGACATATAAAGGAAATTAGTCCAGTTGGTTAACACGATCCACAGATTAATGACCAATGCTTCAATTTCTGAATTGGTCATTTTCATCAGACCTGCGTCTACAAATGCCTGATAAATTTTTTGTCCCTGCTGCATCACCTTGCCTGCAAATCGCGGATAAATCTTTTTGAAGTCATCATTACTTTCAACTAAATGATAAACATCGCGATGCAAAAAACGATAAGCCCAAAGCTGATTACTCAAGACCTGAAAATAACGGATTTTATCATTGGCATTGACCAGACGGTCATCTGGTAATGACAGCATTTTCAATGTTTCATGCTGGTATTGTTCTGCTAGTTCTTTAATGATTTCCTGTTTATTACGGAAGTGATAATACAGGTTGCCAGGACTAATACCGAGCTCGGCGGCAATATGATTGGTGGTCACTGAGCGTTCACCGCGCTCATTGAATAATTGCAAACTGATTTGCAAAATACGATCTTTGGTTTTGACTGTTTTACTGAGAGACATTATTAATAACCGTACCTAAATTCAAAAAGTTAAAACGCGGACACATAAACCAGCTTGACTATTTAGAGTATTTACTCTAAAAAATACCATATATATCGCAAATTTTAGTTATGGAAGCGTGTCATGAACAGTCAAACAAAAACAATGTCGATGACTCCTCATTCATTTAATGCCCAACATCTCAAAGAGATTCTCGAACATCAAAAGTTAGCATACCAGCGTTATCCTGTTCCAACAGCAAAAGATCGTATTGATAGATTAGCTCGACTCAAACAAGTTTTAGTCAAATATCAGGATCAGATTGTTGAAGCCATCAATGCCGATTATGGTAATCGCTCTGTGGGCGAAACCAAAATTGGCGAGTTACTCACTTGTCTTGAACAGGTAGGCTATTATAGCAAGCATTTGACTGAATGGATGAAACCATCCAAACGTCATGTCAGTCTTATTCACCAACCCGCCAAAGCTTGGGTTCAATATCAACCGCTCGGTGTTGTAGGAATTATTGCACCTTGGAATTACCCATTATTACTTTCTGTCGGACCACTAATCTGTGCACTGGCAGCGGGTAATCATGCCATGATCAAAATTTCAAGTTCCTCTGCACACTTTGGTCAAGTCTTGGAAAATGCACTTTCTGAAGCCTTTCCGCAAGAACTTGTAACAGTGATCAATGGGGGGGGTGTAATTTCTGATGCTTTTAGTCATTTGCCTTTCGACAAAATTATTTTCACTGGCTCAACCAGTGTTGGTAAAACCATTATGGCAGCGGCAGCTGAAAATCTGGTTCCAGTGATATTAGAGCTCGGCGGGAAATCACCAGCCATTGTTCATTCGTCCATGGACATGAAAGATGCAGCACAACGTCTTGCTGTTGGAAAACTCTGGAATGCAGGTCAGACCTGTGTCGCACCAGACTATCTGTTTTTACCCAAAGGCCGTGCGGCAGAGTTTATTGAAAACTTTAAAACCATTGCGAAAGGGATGTATCCTTATTATCGTGATAATCAGGACTATACATCGATTATCAATGATAAACAGTACAATCGTTTGCAAGGCTATCTGGAAGATGCCCGCACTCAAGGCGCCCGAATTATTGAAATTAATCCAGAACAAGAACAGCTAGAAGATGTTCGTAAAATTGCACCGACATTATTAACAGGTGTGACCACAGAAATGGACATCATGAAAAATGAGATCTTTGGTCCAATTTTACCCATCTTTGAATATGATCATATTGAGGATGTGATTGAGTTTATTAATCGCCGTCCTCGCCCACTTGCGCTATACTATTTCGACTTTGATCAATCACGTGCCGATTATATCGCCGAACGTACCCATTCGGGACATTTTGGTCAAAATACCGTGTTGACTCACGTTGCACAGGACGACCTACCATTTGGCGGTGTCGGTGCATCTGGAATGGGTAAATATCACGGGCCAGAAGGTTTTTTCAATCTGTCTCATGGACGGTCAATGATGTCGAATCCTAAGCTATATAGCTTAAAATATATTCTACCACCATTTAATAAGCCGATTCACAGATTACTTTATAAAACGCTTCTACGTTAGGATGATCAAGGCATGATCTATCACACCAGATCATGCCGCGTTTTTACCAAATTCGCTTGTCTTTTAATCGTATTTTTGGTATAAAACGCCCCTTGAATAAATTCAATCTGTTTATTTGTATGACTGGCCACAGATTTGCTGTTGGCTAAATCAATGGAGTTCCACCATGTCTAAGGTTTGCCAAGTTACCGGCAAGCGTCCAGTCGTTGGTAACAACGTCTCACACGCCAACAACAAAACCAAGCGCCGGTTCGAGCCGAACCTGCACCACCACCGTTTCTGGTTAGAAAGCGAAAAACGTTTTGTACGTCTTCGTTTAACCACTAAAGGTATGCGTATTATCGACAAATTGGGCATTGAAAAGGTTGTTGCTGATCTTCGTGCTCAAGGCCAAAAGATCTAAGGAGTCCTTGCAATGCGTGACAAGATTCGCCTAGTTTCTTCAGCTGGTACAGGTTATTTTTACACTACCACTAAGAACAAACGTACTATGCCGGAAAAAATGGAAATCAAAAAATTTGATCCAAAAATCCGTCAACACGTCATCTTCAAAGAAGCTAAAATCAAATAATTTTAGATTCTTCAAAAAACGACTTCAAATGAAGTCGTTTTTTTTTGCATTCTTTTTATTCAGCTTGTTAAACTTTTCATAATTTTAAGATTGGCATTAATTATGCTTATTTACTTTACTTCAAGATCAAGGAGTACCGAGTGCCACATGATGTAGATCTGATTATATTACTCGCTGTCGGATTCAGTATTGCCCTTATTTTTGGTTATATCGCCGCACGTCTACGCCTTCCTCCACTGATTGGTTATCTCATCGCAGGCATTATCATCAGTCCCAATACACCTGGTATCGTTGCAGATATGGCGCTGGCCAATCAGCTAGCAGAACTTGGTGTGATGTTCCTCATGTTTGGTGTGGGAATGCATTTTTCCCTGAGTGACTTACTTCAGGTACGTCGTATTGCCCTACCAGGTGCGATTTTGCAGATTGCTGTAGCGACTTTGCTTGGTGTGGGAGTTTCCATGTGGTGGGGCTGGAGTTTTGGCTCAGCCCTCGTGTTTGGTTTAAGTCTTTCTTGTGCAAGTACCGTGGTATTACTCAAGGCTTTAGGCGATCGCGGTTTACTGGATTCGGTCAACGGCAAAATTGCCGTCGGCTGGTTACTGGTCGAAGATCTGGTAATGGTACTCGTTTTAGTCTTATTACCTGCTACGGCAGTATTACTTGGCGGTAAGCCATTGGCACATGCCGCAACGGATCAGAGTATATGGATCACATTAGGTATTACCTTACTTAAAGTGGCTGGCTTTATTGCATTTATGCTGATTATTGGTAAACGCCTCGTGCCAATGATTATGCAATTCGTTGCACGCTTAGGCTCACGCGAACTGTTTACCCTCACTGTGGTGGCAGCAGCAGTATCTATTGCATATGGTTCTTACGCAATATTTGGTGTGTCGATGGCGCTTGGTGCGTTCTTCGCGGGAATGGTAGTCAAAGAGTCTGATTTTAGTCACCGAGCAGAAGAAGAAACCTTACCACTACGTGAAATTTTTTCTATTTTGTTTTTTGTTTCAGTCGGGATGCTGTTTGATCCGCATATCCTAGTTGAACAGCCTTTACATATCCTTGCGGTTATTGCCATTATCATGATTGGTAAAACCTTGGCAGCAATGGCATTGGTATTATTCTTCCGTTATCCAATTAATACAGCGTTAACGGTGGGCGCTAGTTTGGCACAAATTGGCGAGTTTTCTTTTATTCTTGCCACACTTGGCGTATCTCTAGGTTTGCTCACGCTTGATGCACAAAACCTGATTCTTGCAGGGGCTCTGTTTTCCATTACCTTAAACTCATTTATATTTTCAGGTATAGAGCCAATTCAGCGCTGGATACGTGAACGTTCACATCTTGCACGCTTACTTGAACGTAGTGGTGATCCGCTCGCAATGCTGCCCGATGAAGTCGATCAAAATTATCTGCGTGATCAAGTCGTGATGGTCGGTTATGGTGAGGTTGGTCGTCGTATCACTAAAACGCTGATGCAACAGGACATCAAAGTCGTGATTGCAGAAGAAAACCGTGAAATTGTTGAGGATTTGCGTAAGAAAGGTATTGCAGCAGTCAGTGGTGAAGCCACCGAGCCAAGTGTATTAATTCAAGCACATATCATGCACGCGCGAATGTTGATTCTTTCACCTATGGATATTCTGGATATTCATCGAATTGTTGATATTTCTAAACAACTGAATCCTCAAATCGAAGTGTTGTGCTGTGCAGAAAGTAAAGAAGAAGCCGAAATCATTCGTCAAGATGAAATTGGTTTAGTGTTTTATGCTAAAGAAGAAATGGCGAAGAATATGAGCCACCATATCTTGCAACAGATTGAATTAGCACACCATCATTAAGCTCTCTCCTCTCCTATTGGATTCAAAATTCAGTAGGAGAAAACCACCTATCTGTGATTAAAAATAAACCTTTTATTTGTCATAATTTAGTCATAGCTCAATCCTAAGATGATGCTCGCAATCATATTTCATCATTTGAGCATGACAGAATGAAAAAAACATTTTTATTTACAACATTGGCAATTGCCATGGGGTTAACTGGCTGTAACGATAGCAATAATGATAACGGAACGAACACGGTTTCAAGTACAACTAAAATCGCCTTAGGCGACAGTAATTGTTGGTATGGTGGGACATTGAACAGTACAGGGATCGATAAAAATAATAATGGTGTTCTTGATGCGAATGAAGTTACTACCAGCAGCCCAACATGCAATAACTTCCCTGCTAAAGGCGTAGAGCTTCCATATAATGTGTTAAAAACAGATGTAGATGCCAAAGGTGTAAGCTACAAAATTATGAATGGCGGTTATGGTTCAGACATTTCTGGTAACCCTAATAATCCACTTCAGTTCTACGGATTAACCGACCGTGGTCCAAATGCAGACTATACCAACGCGGATGGCGTATCAGGCAAAGTCTTTCCAATTCTGGATTACAATCCACATTTAGGTCTGTTCGAACTTCAGGCAGATGGCAGCATTAAACTCATCAAAACTATTCCATTCCAGTCAAGAGATGGAAAATTGATGACAGGTTTACCCAACTCTTCCACGCTTGGTGGTACAGGTGAAATCGCGTTTGGTCCTGATTTAAAAATTTTAACAGTAGATCCAAGCAAACCATATGATGCAAAAACTAATCCAATCAAAACAGATGATAATGGTATTGACTCTGAAGGTTTAGCTGCGCTCAAAGATGGAACATTCTGGGTGAGTGATGAATACGGTCCACATATCGTACATTTTGACGCAAATGGTAAAGAAATTGAACGTATCAATGCTTTTGTGAACGATACGCGTAGAAATCCTAAATACTTACTGCCTTACGAATTTTCATATCGTCGTCCAAATCGTGGCATGGAAGGTTTAACTATTACGCCAGATCAGAAAACATTAGTTGGAATTATTCAATCCACCATGTCTTTGCCTGATAAAAAAACAAATAATCTTGATATTACACGAATTGTGAGCATCAATCTGGAAACAGGTGAAATTTCTCAATACTTATATCGTCAGGAGCTGGTTGGCAACTCTAACTGTTCACTGGTTGCTTTAGGCGGAACAAGCTTCCTTGTTCTGGAACGCGATGGTGAAATGCCACTACAAAATGCGAAAGCCTTTAAACGTGTTTATAAAATTGATTTGAAAGATGCAACTAATCTTGAAAAAGTTCAAACCAATACAGATTGGAATCAGGATGCAAAACTGGGGCTCACTTATAAAGAACGAACGCTTGAACAGGTGATTCTGGATAATCTTGATAAGTCCGATAAAACCAAAACACAAAGTGGTTGGGACTTACTTGCACAAAACAATATTAAACCTGCTCGCAAAGAATTGGTGATTGATATGGCAGCGCAAGGTTATCCACATGACAAAATGGAGGGCTTATGGTTGATGAGCAACTCGCGTCTAGGAATCATTAACGATGATGACTTTGGTTTGAACTCAACCGATGATACGCCAATCACTCAGAAATTCTTAGACAGCGCAAAAACAATGATGGATACCACTAAACTCTATGTGATTGAAAAGCTTGATTTAACACCATTTAAGTAACATTAGCCTCTCTCCACAAAGACCTGAGTCAAGTTTGGCTCAGGTTCGATAAAAACCAAGAGAATAGAATCCGATGAACAAATTATTTGTTAAAACTTCAATTTGCTTGATATTTGCAAGTCTGATTCATCCAGCTTACGCAAACCCTCAAACGACTTCCCGCGAATATAAGGTTTTACTCAATCCTGATAATTTTAATTACAGCAATGAAGCAAGCACAGTTAATGAGTATTTTAGTGCGGCCAAAAGTGCAATCGAAAATAAAATTTCCCGTAATGTTACTGGTTCATTCAGCTTTGATGGCACCCGTCTTGTCAAATTTTATGATACTCAGGGAAGCTGTACACTGAATCATCTCGGCTATATTTTTCGTGAACGTATCGAAAATGGAAAATCTGAAGTCACTTTAAAATATCGTGGCTATGATTCTTTTATTGCCAATTATGAAGATTTGACGAGTTCAGTTTCTGGGGCAAAAACCAAATTTGAAGATGATATAACGGCAAAACCGGGGCAACCTTTTGCATTAATATCCTCTCAAAATCGACAACTGCAAAAAACACCCGAAATATTCAACAGTTTGCAGACTTACAGGCTCTCTTTTCTGGTTTTGCCAAGAATTATAGCTATAACAGCAACCAAGCATTAAATCTGGTAAGTGGCTTAACCATTAACGAACGAGAATATTCGGGAGCAGTGATTGATTTAGGTGAATTTGATGCAGATATGGAGCTTACTCTTTGGTATAACGGAACTCCGACCAATAATAGTAAACCGATCGCAGCCGAAGTTTCATTTAAATATGAAGACAGTAATGCAACATATACCAAAAAAGTGGTTAATCGTGCAGCCAATGCACTGGTTGCCTTAAATAATCTCAGCAACTGGACAGCTTCTGGTTCAAGCAAAACAAAAACTCAATTGGTCTACCAATACCAAAATAATTTTTGTAATTAGTTAAATATAGGATGCAAAAAAAAGCGTACACATTGTACGCTCATTTTTTAACTGAGATATTGTGGTTGTTCATCCACCACTTCAGCCTGCCATTGATTCATCTGTTTTTCCAGCAAACCAAATAACGCAGCCTGAATCATATGTTGGGCAACCATTGGAGTTTGATCTCCAAGAAGTGCTTTCACTTCATCATTAAACTGAATCTTGACCAAAGGTTCCTGTTCAGAATCAGCATTTCGCAGTGCCAATTCACCGCCTTCAAGTTGAACCAGTTCCAGAATGGCTTCCTGGCTACCAAATAATTCTTTCAACTGTTGTATAGACATAAATCCTCCATGTTCAACATGGCGGCAAAGGGCAATTGCACTTTGCGCTGTGTGAGATTTATATATAGGAACTCTTGCAGCAAATTTCAAGTTCTCTATAAGCATAGGGTCAGTAATTTATAATCATCAGGATAATAATCGAGTTTAAAATTCGACCATTTCATTGCGAAAGCCATCTATCAGATGACTTAACTCACGATGCCACTCACGTAGAATTTTGACATCAGGCAACCATGATTGTGGACCTTGTGTGACTTTAATAATCAAGTGAGAAGAAGTTTCTTCTTCAGGCCTAGGTTCAGTGGGTTCAGGTGCGTATTGGCACATCCGATAAGCCCGTTTAAGTTCAGCAATAAAACCATCTTTCGCGAGTTGCTGAAGAACAAGAACCTCAGGCGACACCTGCCCTTTCTCAGCCATTTTATCTTCAATCGATTTTAGTGTCGGTTGCAGATCTGTTAAGCGATAATAACGTACTAACTCTTGTAAAAAAGCCAGCACTGCACCGTGTAAATGAAACACAGCGGTTTCTCGATAAGCTTGTGCTTGTTGTACGTGTTCAATTTGCTCGGCTTGTTGACACGCCAGACGTGCAAAATACAACTTTTGATTGGTACGATCGGCATGATAACGAGCAACACGAGACATGATTTTTCCTTAACTGAACTCAACGAATGCTATACATTAGCTTAACTGGATACGAGGCAATTCCACAACTTTTTCAAATCGAAAAGAGCATCTGCCAAACAACAAAAAGTTCTGAAAAAAATTTTCAGCTCTCTGTTGCTTTAACTCGAATCCCAGCACCTTTAACTTTAAAGGTATTCAAACCTTTAATTGCTTTGATGGCTTCTCGCGCATGTGGCATTTCCACAAAACCAAAGCCTTTGGATTTACCTGTGGCTGGATCCATGACCAATACACAAGACTCTACTTGCCCAAAAGGTTGAAACAGCTCAAGCAGTTCCTGTTCAGTAATGGAACGTTCAAGATTACGGACGAGGATTTTCATGATTTAACCTTTTAGACAGCGTGAACTACGCATTGAAACTTTGAATATATGAAACAGTTTAATCGAGATCGATCCCAAAACTAAATCGTTTCTGCCGAACTTTCGCTTTTTGTGGAAATCTTGGCACGGTTTGATGAATTTCTGCCTCAACAAGCGTTTGCGGTAAATCGTTAAAGAAATAACTTTCAATTTTACGCCCTTGCTCATCATACTGATCCTGCGACCAAGTATTATAGTTCTGCCTAGTGATTATCAATTCGTTTTCAGCACGCGTTAATGCAACATAAAGTACACGGCGCTCTTCCTCAACCTCATCAAAATTACCCTGCGCACGCGCATGTGGATAAGAATTTGGCGAAACATGTGGTACATAACAGACTTTCTGTTCAGCACCTTTGGCCGAGTGAATCGTAATGATTGTTACTAAGTCCTGATCACCTGATCGCTCAATCTCAGAAATAGAAATCGGCTCTAATACATATTCTTCTAAAAATTCAGATAATGCACCATGCTTGCGTCCCAACTGTTTGACCAAGTCAAAATCCTTGGCTCGGCGCGACCAGTCCTGAGTTTTATAGTTTTGTTCCAACTGTTCAGATAATGCCTCCAATGCTAACGAAATTGAGGCTTCAACATGTTGTTGCAGCACATCCAGTTGTTTTAAAATTAAAATTGCCGATGCTGCTACTTTGCCGTGACGCTCCAAGCGTTCACAACGCGCTTCAATATCTGGCAAAGCAATCAATTCATGCGCTAGTTTACTGGCTCCTACATCACCGACACCATTCCAGAGCGTTAAAAATCGCATCCACGCAATATCATCTTGTGGATTAATCACCACACGCAACATACTTAAAACATCTTTGACATGCGCAGATTCAAGCAGTTTCACGCCACCAATGAAACGGTATGGGATATTACTTGAAATAAAAGCACCTTCAAGGTAACGTGCTGAAAACCCAGAACGAACGAGAATCATATGTTCGTTCCAGTGAGCACCTTGCTGCTCACGCAGAAGCAAATTTTGTGCAATCCAATTGGCTTCTTCAAACTCATTATTAAAAATATGCAACTGAGGCTTTAAACCATGACCACGGTGCGCTTTAAGCTGCTTATCATAAGCAATTGGACTATGCGCCAAAAGCCAGTTTGAGATATCAAGTATTTCCTGTGTAGAACGATAATTTTCTTCTAACGTTAACACCTCGGCATCGGGAATACGTTCTTTAAAGTGATGAATATTTTCAAAATCGGCACCACGAAAACCATAAATTGATTGGGCATCATCTCCCACGCAAAATAAACTCACATGATCAATTAGTGGCTGCAAAATCGCCCATTGCAAAGGATTGGTATCCTGCATTTCATCAACCAATAAAACCTTGCAAAACTTAGTCACCCATTTGACTAATTCAGGTGAGTTTTGCAAATTGACCGCAACGATTGCCAAAATATCATCATAATCCAGAAAGTTTCGCTCATGTTTACGTTGCTCATAAACCTGCATCAGTTCAGCAATCTGAGCCTTATATTCCATTGCATCTGGTAATTGCTTGATTAAGGCATCGGATAATTTTGACTGCGTATTACGCGCATAGGAATATACATCACAAAGCTGAGCAGCTTTGGGTAAGCCATTTTCTTTATCTTTGCCACGCAATAAACGAAACATCAGCATTTGATCATCCCGATCGATAATCGTGAATTGCCCCAAACCAAAAGCCTGAGGATTTCGACGTAACAGATACATACAAAACGTGTGAAATGTCGAGGCACGTAACCCTTTTGCAGGCGTACCCAAATGCTGCTCTACGCGAGTCACAATTTCACTGGCTGCACGACGAGTGAAAGTCAAAATTTGAATCTGATCTGCTGATGCACTTGTGTGAATTAAATGAGCAGCCCGCGCTACAATAGTTTTAGTTTTACCACAGCCTGCACCTGCCAAAACCAGACAATGCTGAGCGCCTGTCGTAGCGGCTCGACGCTGTTGGGGATTTAACTCGCCAATTAACTGCTCAAAACTCATAAGAACAAATATAAAAAAAGAATAGACCCTAGTGTAGCAGAGTCTATTCTTACGCGGTTAAACCTGTTTTTTTAAGCTTTGGTCAAACTTAAAATGTTGTTGTAGTGGAGCTATGCGGCAAATGTTTTATCGCAGAAGCTAAACTCAAATAGTTAATCCCTTGAAATAGAATATCCACTGCCAAAAATAGCCCAAGTACCCAAAATGGCGCATCAGGTGACATTAAAATTAGTACGCCTGTTACAAAAGTCAGAATTCCTGAAAATAATGTCCACCCCCAACCTGGTATTGATTTCAAAATAAATGCGTTGACCGTGCGAAAGATTCCAGCGATAACCAAAAATATAGCCAGCAAGTTAGTCAGAACAATCGCTGTCGTTATGGGTGTTTTAAACGCATAATAACCCGCCAACAAATATAACACACCAAATAATGCCCAAAGCCAGCGACTACCACCTTCAAAAAATTTAAATGCAGCAATAAGATGTAATACACCACCAATCATCATCAATGCACCAAACAGCAAAATCACAGAGTAAGTCGCGATAGCGAGTGAACCCAGTAAAATGATCCCAAAAATGATCAATAGAATACCAAATAAAAGATACCATTTTCGTTGTTGATGCAGTTCATTTCTTATTAAATCATTGCCCACTGTTTTCATCATTAATCTCGTTGTAATGAATATGCCTTTATATTGAATAAATTACATGCAATTGTCTGTATAAAAACTGCGTCTGGATCGCCCAATCGCGTTGGGGATATCCTTAAAGTTATCCACAAATTTATATTTCTTTCAGCTCTTGTTATCCTATAAAAATTAAAATGGACTTAGTTTAACCACCCCACTTCCTGAGCAGTTAAACGATTAATCCTTGTATTTTTAAGACTTTCAGGCATCTTATTTTGATCATCGGAAACAGGAATTTTCCCCGCCATTAATTCAGCCTGTTTTTGCGGATAGCGCGGTTGCTGTTCAGGTTTCGCATAGCCAATTGGATAAATGGGTTGCCCTGTTTGTAAATTATATTTATCTGTTGCTCCAAATGCATGTAATAACTCATGTGTCAGGACAATATTATTTTGTGGATCTTGTTTTTTTGAAGCAAATAAATTGACTGATCCTATTCTTCCTTTTTCCAAAGCAGTTGAATGCTTAAGTTGATTGATGTATTGAGGATCATAATAGTTCAGATATAAGGTCACAGATGCATGCTGATCTTCAGATTTTCGTTGTTGCCACGCATAAAACCTAAATTTGAGACTCCACCACATGACTTTTAAAATGGATGATTCTTCAGGAACTCGTGGTGGTTTAGCATTTAACGTTCGCCCCAGTTTCATCATAACGAAAATTGGCTGTCGATAATTTGCAGATTGCTGTTCTAAATATGTTTTTATCTCAATGAACTGTGAAAGTCGTAAATGCTGAATATATTGGTCAGTCGATGGCTGACCATCGGCATTAATGGGATGTAACATCACCACAATCGGTTGGTTCCAGTTTTGATTTTGATCACGCCAGTTATTGATCAGGACTATCAACAAAATGAGTAATAGAATACTTACACGTATTATTTTCCAGAATGAGTTTGTGCGTGGCTTCATTGAGTTGCTTTATTTTTTAGTTTTTTGAGATACATTTGACTATCCTCTACCTTGGCTTCGAAGAGATGAAGCATTTTTATCAAACCTGATCATTTTGCGCGACCATAATGGCATGTGGAAGTAAAACATCACGCCATTTTTTTAAAGACTCACTACTCCAATCTCCATAGACTCGCTTTACACTCGCAATACCATATTTCGCAACTTCCTCAAGAATCGACTCCATAGAATTTACTGAAGAATTGTCAGCATCGATTAGAACTGCTCATTTTTTTATTTTAATGTCCATTTCTATCTCAGATTATTTTTACTCTAGATATGATAAAGGCGAATTTTATTCGCCTTTATCATTCATTTATTAACGACTTAAGCCTCAGCCCATTTCCCATCCTGATACACCAGACTCCACTTGGTCTGTTTACCTTCAGGTGTTTCAGAACCAATATATTGCGCCTGATTTTTACGGCTAAACTTGATCAAAGTCGGATTACCTTCAGGGTCGGCATCAGGTGCTTGTAACAAGTATTGATATTTTGGATCAAGCTGCTCAGCAACTGTACGTAACTCAGCAACTTTTGGCGCGCGCGTTTCACGAATTTTCGGAAATTTGCTGGCTGCAAGAAAAAGGCCTGCCGCACCATCACGCAACACAAAATAATCATCGTGTTTGACTGAACGTAAATGTTCCATCTTGATCGGATCTACACGCGGTGGCGCAGGTTGTCCATTTTTCAGGACTTTACGCGTATTGTCACAGTTGGTACAGGCAAAATACGGTCCAAATCGCCCAGTTTTCAACTGCATTTCACCATCACATTTATCACATGGAATAGTTGGACCATCATAGCCCTTAATTTTGAACTCACCTTCTTCAACTTCATAGCCATCGCAGTCTGGATTATTACCACAGACATGGAGCTTACGACCACCATCAATGACATAACTATCCATGGCTGTACCGCATTTCGGACAACGATGCTTTGACATCAAATCAGCAGTTTCAGCAGCATCATCATCAGAAAATGCAGCCAGTGACTCAACTGGTGTAAGATTAAGTGTCCCTTTACAACGTTCTTTCGGTGGCAGGTTATAACCTGAACAACCTAAGAATACACCTGTGGTTCCTGTGCGGATTTGCATCGGACGACTACACAATTGACATGCCACATCGGGTACTTCAATCGGTTGATTGCGTCGCATACCTTCTGCGCTAGCAGCAGTATTCAAACGGTTTTTAAAGTCACCATAGAAACTGTCGAGTAACTCTTTCCAATTACGATCACCTGTCGCGACTCGGTCTAATTGACCTTCAAGATCTGCGGTGAACGCATAATTCATCAGGTTATTAAAGCTTTCATCGAGCCGGTCAGTGACAATCTCACCCATTTTCTCTGCAAACAGGCGACGATTTTCAAGTTTGACATAACCACGATCCTGAATCGTAGAAATAATCGCTGCATAAGTCGATGGACGACCAATTCCGCGCTTCTCCAATTCTTTCACCAAAGAAGCTTCAGTAAATCGTGCAGGTGGCTTGGTAAAATGCTGACTTGGATCTAGTTTTTCGAGTTTTAGAACCTCACCCACTTTTACCGCAGGCAATAACACATCATCGTCAGATTTGTTGGCACCACGAACTCGGGTAAAGCCATCAAACACTAAGGTACGACCTTTAGCACGTAATTCAACATTATTGGCATCAACGGTCAAGGTAGAGGATAAATATTCAGCAGGTGTCATTTGACAGGCGACAAATTGACGCCAGATTAGGTCATACAAACGCTGTGCATCACGCTCCATTCCTGCAAGCTGGTCACCTGTTAAAGCTACATTGGAAGGACGAATCGCTTCGTGGGCTTCTTGTGCACCCGCTTTATTGCCATAACGGTTTGGTTTGGCAGGTACGTATTTATCACCATAGTTTTGCTGAATGTGATCACGCACCATATTGACCGCATCATCACTCAAAAAGGTCGAGTCGGTACGCATATAGGTAATAAAACCACCTTCGTACAAACGCTGCGCCAGCGTCATGGTCTTTTTCACTGAAAAACCAAGTCGGGTACTGGCTGCTTGTTGCAAAGTCGAAGTGATATATGGTGCGCTCGGATTCACCTTGGTCGGTTTATCCTCACGCTGTGCAACTTTATACTCAGCATCCTTAAGCAGATTTAAAACAGCATCCGTTTCAGCTTTGTTTCTGAGTTTAAGCGTCTTACCTGCCTGTCTAAATGCTTCTAGACGAATCTGCTCTTTTTTAGACAGCGTATCAGCAAAAATCTGCCAGTATTCTTCTGGAATAAATGCACGAATATCACGTTCACGCTCAACCACCAGTTTCACTGCAACGGACTGAACTCGCCCAGCAGAAAGACCTCGAGCAATCTTTTCCCAAAGCAATGGTGAAATCATAAAGCCAACGACACGATCGAGAAAACGACGTGCCTGTTGTGCATTGACTTTATTGGTATCGAGACGTGAAGGATGCTTAAAGGCTTCCTGAATGGCATTTTTGGTGATTTCATTAAATACGACACGTTGATAACGACTGTCATCACCGCCAATCACCTCTTTTAAATGCCAAGCAATCGCTTCTCCTTCACGGTCCAAGTCCGTTGCGAGATAAACTTCATCCACCTGAGAGGCCAGTTTTTTAAGCTCCGCAACCACGTGTTCTTTGCCAGGTAGCACTTCATAATGTGCTTTCCAGTCGTGTTCAGGATCTACACCCATACGATTGATTAACGCATTTTGTGCTTTTTGCTCTTTTTCTTCGGCAGTCAATTTGGCACGCGTTGCTGGCTTTTTCTCACTGGATTTAGCTGAACCACCTGTAGGTAAATCACGAACATGACCTACAGAAGATTTAACAATATATTGTGAACCTAAGTATTTATTAATAGTTTTCGCTTTCGCAGGCGACTCCACAATCACTAAGGCACGTTTATTAGCAGCAGACTCAGAAGATGCTGCCGTGCTTTTTTTGCTTGTGGATCGAGGGGCATTCGCCATAATAAACTGATATTCCTGTTGGTAAATAAAGAGTTAGACCGTAGCGAGTTGTAATAAATACGCTTTCATGTCTTCAAGTTGTGTGGCTTTAAGATCCGTTTCTTCATCCCAATACAAGCCCACACAGTTTGCCTGCATATCAATAGCATAAATCCCTTTTAATGCAATGGGAGAATCATTAAATTTCTGATCTCCTTCAATCACATTAATATGACCATCCACGACACGAGCGCGCATTAATGGTAATCGAGCTTCTGGAATTAAGACACTGTAATACGCCACCATACTGGCACGATCCTCAGTAGCTTTCGGAATTTTTGTCCATTCAGGCGCAGCAACTAAGCGAGGATGCAAACCCATTTTACGTGCTTTGTCTCGCATCAATCCTAAAGCTTTTTCACGCGGACTTACACGTAAGCCAAAAATTGAGCCTAAAACAAAAACGACGATAATGATCGCCACCCATAAACCTAAATGTTCCATACTTAACCCTGTCATGTTCTATTATTAGATTTGCATAAGCACAATATAAAACGCAAGTTTTTCATTATTAATGGTGCTTTTATTTTATAAAATCAATGAATCACCATCTGCGCAGTATAATGTAACTGGTCATCTTCAAGTTGAATATAACCTTTATCTAGCAATGATTTCATGAGCATTTGAATATCTGCTTTAGGAAACCAACGGTGTAACTGATCTCTTAAACTAAAAATATCTTTGGGACGATCGTGTTGAAGCTCATCCAGTTTTTGTAATACTTGCCATTGCAATTCATCAAGTTCAGGTGGAAAAGGTCCTTCTGTAACTGCTTGCTGCTGTTGTAAAAACTGCATAATGCTATCTACATCGCCAACTACGACTTGTGGCATAGCGACCGTTTGAGTTTTTCCTTTTAATGTAGTCGGGTGAGATTCTTCCAAAGCTTTCTTTTCATGCTTTTTATTTTGATTTAAATCAAAACTGCTCCATTGCTTCAAAATCTTTTTACGAAAACTTACTTTCGACGTATCTTGTCTAATGATTTTTAAATTGATCAACATCGCAACCATTTGTGAAGTTTGCTCATTAGTACATTTAAGAATATTTGAAATCGAGTTTTGCAATCCCTCTAGAGTCGTTGGTAAACCCTTCGTACTGGCTAATGCATCGCAATATTTTTTGACTTGCATTAATATCGGCTGCGTTTGAAAACTTGTCGATGTAGGTAAGCTGTATTCAGATTTCTTGCTTTTATCTGCCCGATGTAAGTGAACCTTTCGTCCTGAATTTTGTAAAATTTCAATGAAAGTCAGAATTTCTTTATGATTTGAAATCAAATCAATTTCAATATTTTCCTCAGTTAAAGCCAGTAACTGTCCTGCAATCATGGCATATCCAAACTCTTTTCTTGAAGTGACAGGGGCATCCAAAATCATAATAAAACCTGAGCTGACCCAACCAGAAAACTCAGTCATATCTTCCAATGAATAATCAAAATGACCCATTAAATTAAATAGATAAACCAATTGATCATTTTCAATATAGGCGCGTAGCGTCTTGGCTTGGAGTGGATTTTTTTCAAGATCAATTACAACAACATTTTTCATGGTGAAAATCACTTTGGTTTAACATTCAATGAAAACAAAATACATATTAATAATGCGGCGGTTTATTACTCAAAGGATCAAACGGTGCAATTCCTTCAGATAAATCTGAAGCTTCAACACGTTGATACAAAAGCTGCATTTGTTTTTTTAAATCAGCAAGTTCCTTAGATTGAACGGCCAATTGAGTATTTAACTGCTCAACTAATTCGTCCAAAAATGCAATTCGGACTTGCAAATCTTCAATGGGTGCGGAAAATGACGCATGATCATCATAATCTGTTGGTTTAGTCATTTAACTCTCCTCATTTGGGATTTTGGAAAACATTATGGCCTATATTACTTTAAGGGATGTCCAACTGGCATTTGGTGGACCCGCCCTCCTCGACGGCGCGAATTTTGTATTGGAGCGCGGCGAACGAGTGTGTTTGATCGGTCGTAATGGCGAAGGCAAGTCTACTTTACTTAAGCTGATTGAGGGAAGTCTCTTGCCCGATCGCGGTGAAGTTTCTATTCAAAATGGACTGACTGTTTCCATGCTTGCTCAAGACGTTCCAATGGATTCGGGTAAAGTTGCGGATATCGTCGCCGATGGTGCAGGCGAAGCAGCAACCGTCCTCAAAGAATACCATGAAGCCAGTGATGCCTGCGTATTAGGCGATATGGATGCTTGTGACCGAATGGGACATTTACAGCATAAACTGGATCAAGTGGATGGCTGGGCACTAGAAAACAAGGTCAATACGATTTTAGGGAAAATGGGACTAGATCCAGATGCCGATCTTGCTGACCTGTCAGGTGGCCGTAAACGTCGCGTGTTACTTGCGCGCGCGTTACTGACCCAACCTGATATTTTACTGCTTGATGAGCCGACTAACCACTTGGATGTTGAAAGTATTGAATGGCTAGAAAAATTCTTACTCGAGCAAAATAATTTAACTTTACTGTTTATTTCGCATGACCGTTCTTTTGTGGATCGTTTGGCAACCCGCATTGTAGAACTAGATCGAGGTATTTTACGTAGCTATGAAGGTAACTATTCTCGCTACTTAGATTTAAAAGCACAGCAACTCGAAGCTGAAGAAAAACAAAATGCCTTGTTTGAAAAGAAACTTGCAGAAGAGGAGGCGTGGATTCGTCAAGGGATTAAAGCACGCCGTACCCGTAATGAAGGTCGCGTTCGTGCCCTAAAAGATTTGCGTGAAGAGTCTAAAGCACGTCGCTTTCAGCAGGGCAAAGTTAATATGGGTGTGCAGGATGCGCAACGCTCTGGCAAGTTGGTCTTTGATATTGAGCATCTTAGTGTTAGTTACGATAGTAATCTACTGATTCGTGATTTCTCTGCAATCGTACTACGTGGTGACCGTATCGGACTTGTCGGTGATAATGGTGTCGGCAAAACAACCTTAATTAAAGCGATTTTAGGTGATATAGCACATCAGGGAACAGTTAAAACAGGTACTCAGCTTGAAGTTGCTTATTTTGATCAATTGCGAAATCAATTGGACTTAGAAAAGTCAGTGATGGCGAATGTCTCTGAAGGCTCAGACTTTATCGATGTGAATGGCCAGCGCCGCCATATTTATAGTTATTTACAAGATTTCCTGTTTTCGCCTGAGCGTGCGCGTACTCCT
The DNA here is from genome assembly GCF_025562455.1 of Acinetobacter sp. WU_MDCI_Axc73. GTDB lineage: Bacteria > Pseudomonadota > Gammaproteobacteria > Pseudomonadales > Moraxellaceae > Acinetobacter. The sequence goes on along the minus strand of NZ_JAHPRO010000014.1, from coordinate 53,868 downwards.
GTCAAAGCATTGTCAGGTGGCGAGCGTAATCGTGTTTTACTCGCGAAATTATTACTAAAACCATCTAATCTGATCGTGATGGACGAACCGACCAATGATCTGGATATGGTGACGTTAGAATTACTTGAAGAAATGCTCGCTGAATATAAAGGTACTTTACTTTTAATTAGCCATGACCGCGCATTTATGGACAATGTGGTGACCTCAACATGGGTCTTCGATGGTCAAGGTGGAATCGAAGAATATGTCGGCGGCTATCAAGATTATCTATTGCAGCGTCCAAATCAAACTGTCGTTGATCAAAAATCTGATGTTAAAAAAGCTCAAGCCAAAGCAGAATCAAATAAAGCCCCTGTTCAAGCCAAGAAAGTTAAACTAAGTTTTAAAGATCAACGTGAGCTTGAGCAACTCCCTGCCGAAATTGAAAAACTAGAAGCCGAACAAACCGACCTTTCTCAAAAGCTAGCTGATGGTTCTTGGTTTGTAAAAGATGCCACAGCAGCGACTCAAGCCAGCCAACGATTGGCTGAAATTGAGGAACAATTGCTTGAAAAATTGGAACGTTGGGACGAACTGGAAAATTTAACTAAAGGCAATTAATCATTCAAAAACAACCTCTCGTCTTACTTAAGATTGAGAGGTTTTTTGATATATGTCAAAAATAAGATTTACAAAATTACGCGTTTGCCGCTATAACAATTAAAATCAGCAATCATAATAAATCATGAGAAAACAAGTATGCTCGATGCTTCTCAAGTTATCGCCTTTGCATTGATTTGTCTGGCTATGGTACTTACACCTGGCCCAAATATGATCTATCTGATTTCACGATCGATTTGCCAAGGCAAAACTGCGGGTTTTATTTCTCTTGCTGGCGTTGCAACAGGCTTCATATTTTATATGTTATGCGCTTCACTTGGCATCACAGTACTCGTGGTTGCTATTCCTTATGCCTATGATGCCATTCGTATTGCTGGTGCTATTTATTTACTTTGGTTAGCATGGAAAGCCTTAAAGCCCAATGCGGATCCAATTTTTGATATCAAAAATTTATCGTCTGATTCTCCAATCAAACTTTTTTTAATGGGGTTTTTCACCAACTTACTTAATCCTAAAATTGCCATCATGTATTTGTCATTGTTGCCGCAGTTTATTCATCCACAACATGCCAGTATCCTATTTCAATCTATCCAGCTTGGAATCATTCAAATTATGGTAAGTGTTTCCATCAATGCTCTCATCGTGTTTTCCGCAGGAACGATTGCTACTTTTTTACAACGAGAACCTGTCTGGGCAAAGTTGCAACGCTGGTTCATGGGTACAGTTTTGGCAGCACTCGCAGTACGCATTCTATTGGATCAGCGTCGTTAATTTTGAACGAAAATGTCGCCTTTTATTGGCGACATACATTCCTGAATTGTATATTTAACTGTCACTATAATTTAGAAAAACTAAACTAAATGCAAGATAACAATCCTAATTATTAAAAAATACTTAAATAAAAACCTAAAACAACATTAAAATTAAATTATTGTAATCATGGCATATTTATTGCTAATTCAGCCTCTAGATTTGTTTCAGGTAATTTTTTCAATGTCTAAGCTCTCCTTCCTTACAGCATCTGTTTTTCTAACGGTTATAAGTACATCTATTTTTGCAGAACAATCACCCGGCAAATACTGCCAAACAGCTTCAAGCTGTCTCGATCCAATGCTCACCAATGCAGCGGTTACAACCCCTAATTATTTAGCAACACAGGCAGCAATCGAAACCTTACAAAAAGGTGGTAATGCAGTCGATGCCGCAATTTCTGCTGCCGCAACTTTAGCTGTGGTTTATCCACAGATGAATACCATTGGTGGGGATAACTTCTGGCTGATTTATAATGCCAAAACTAAACAAGTACGTGCTTTGAATGCAAGTGGTCGTGCTGGAGAAAATGTCACCATTGATTTTTATAAATCCAAAGGCTATGACAAAATTCCAAGCCGTGGTTATCTATCTGCCAATACGGTTCCTGGAATCGTTTCAGGATGGGATCAAGCGTATAAATACGCATCTGGTTCCATGACCAACAAAGGTTTAGCTTGGAAAGATTTGTTTAATAAACCGATCATGTATGCATCTCAAGGTTTTGCTGTTACGCCCTCTTTAGCGCGCTGGGAAGCAATTAATACTGATACTAAAGACTCGGTCGCACGAAACTTGCAACGTTTCGATGAGTTTAAGCGGGTTTATCTCAAATCTGATGGTTCACCTTATCAAGTGGGAGATGTATTTAAGCAACCTGACCTTGCCCAGACTTTGAATACAATTGCCACGAAAGGCGCAAAAGAATTTTATGACGGTTCCATTGCCAAAGCAATTGTTAAAGACTTGCAAGCCAATGGCGGTGTGTTGACGTTAAATGATTTTAAACAACATACAGCAGATTGGGTCGATCCTTTGTCGGTAAAATATCGCCAATATACTGCTTATAATTTGCCACCCAATACCCAAGGCATGGCATCCTTAGAAATTCTCAATATCCTCAACAATTTCAATGTGAGTGCAATTCCAGAAGGCTCAGCAGATTATTATCATCTGTTGGTTGAGGCCACCAAAGAAGCATTCATTGATCGAGATAAATATTTAACCGATCCTAAATTCTCGCCAATTCCACTTAAATTTTTACTGTCTGAACAACATGGGAAAGATCAAGCACAACGTATTGATATGACCAAAGCCGCAGGTAAAAATCCACCTCTTGAGCCTAAAGGCGATACAGTTTGGCTTGGCGTGATCGATAAAGATGGCAATGCCGTTTCCCTCATTCAGAGTATTTACCATGATTTTGGTTCAGCTGTGGTCGCTAAAGGTACAGGCGTATTGTTACAAAACCGTGGAAGTTTCTTCTCGCTTGACCCGAAAAATGTTAATCATTTAGAGCCCAAAAAACGTACTTTTCACACCCTTAATGCAGCCATGATGCTAGATAAAAATCAACAACCTGTTTTGATTTATGGCACGATGGGGGGTGAAGGCCAGCCACAAACTCAAGCTGCGATTGCAACACGAGTTGTCGACTATGGCATGAGTGTACAAGAGGCTGTTGCCGCTCCACGTTGGTTATATGGTCGTACTTGGGGTGCAGAGTCGAATACTTTAAAACTTGAAAGCCGTATTGCTGCCGATGTGACCAAGACTTTGAAAGACCGTGGTCAACCGATTGAAATGTTGGATGATTATACCGACACTATGGGTCATGCAGGCGCGATTGCCATTGATCGTAAAACTGGTGTAATCAGTGCTGCAACCGATCCACGCAGCGATGGGCTTGCGGCTGGTTATTAATTTATTAATATTCATTGTAAATCATAGCAAGGTCTATTTAAAAAATAGGCCTTGTTTCAAATTAAGACTTTAGAAAACATCAAAACGCTATCATGACACCATGCGCTCTACCCTACCCATATAACTCATTCTTATGCATTGCAATTTAGATTACATCACCTGCTAATCTGTTGGTTAAAAATCACTTCATGTTACACTGCTGTCATCTCAAATCATGATTGGTCGTTCCTAAATAAGCATGAGTCAGCAACCATCCTATACGCCAGGTGAATTCCAATGGTCTTTTTTATTACCTAAATATTGGGGCATCTGGATCGGCATTGTATTTTTAATGCTTCTAGCCATCTTACCGTGGTCAATTCAATGGCGTTTGGCTCATGTCATGGGGCGTGTGTCTTTTAAATATTTAAAGTCCAGACGCAAAACCACGATTCGGAATCTTGAAGTCTGCTTTCCAGAATGGTCTCCACAAGAAGTTGAACAGCACGCCAGACAAGTATTTATCGACATGATGGTTGGCGTGTTTGAAACACTTAATGCATGGTACTCACCGCAGTGGTTTAAAGACCGTTCTAGTATTGAAGGTCTTGAGCATATCACTCATGCAAAAGCAAATGGTCAGGGAGTTTTATTGCTCGGCACTCATAGTACATTGCTAGATGCTGGGGGGTATATCTGTTCACAATATTTTGAACCTGATGTGGTTTATCGACCACAAAATAATCCCTTACTCGATATGTTGATTTACCGTTGTCGTGCCACGATTTATAAACATCAAATTGATCATGATGATATGCGTGGACTGATTCGTAAACTCAAAGATACCGATGCCATCTGGTACAGCCCCGATCAGGACTTTGGCTTAAAACAAGGTGTCATGGCACCCTTTTTCGGCGTACCAGCAGCAACGGTGACTGCACATCGACGCTTACTCAAAATTTCCAAAGCAGCAGCAGTTCCATTGTATTTTTATCGTCATGGTGATATTCGTGATCCGAAATACCATGTTTTAATTGAAGCAGCGGTTGAAAATATGCCAAGTGACGACGAAATTGATGATGCAACACGTGTTAACCACATTATAGAAAACCAACTTAGAATCGCACCAACTCAATATATGTGGTTTCATCGCCGTTTTAAAAGCCGTCCTGATGGCTATGAATCCATTTATTAATATTCAAATACCTCATTGAGATACAACATGAAAGTGATGCAACTTCTTCCTGAGCTGAATAGTGGCGGTGTTGAACGTGGAACACTTGAAATAGCACGTGCATTGATTAAGGCAGGACATCAATCAATCGTGGTATCAAACGGCGGACGTTTGGTCTCTCAGCTTGAAGCTGAAGGTTCTACGCATCTTACCCTAGCTATTCATAAAAAATCATTCTCTAGCCTTTGGCAAATCCGTCCGTTGCGTAAGCTGATCGAGGAGCATCAACCCGACATTGTACATGTTCGCTCGCGTGTCCCTGCATGGCTTACACATTTTGCATTACGCGGCATTCAAAAAGATAAACGCCCACATTTAATTAGCACAGTACATGGATTTTATTCAGTCAATCGTTATAGCGCGATTATGACACAAGCGGAAAAAGTCATTGCGGTGTCAGACAGTGTGGTGAAATATATTACCGATCATTATAAAACCTGCCCGCCACAAGATATTGTTCGAATTTATCGTGGAATTGATCCTAAAGCATTTCCTCATGGTTATCAGCCTTCTGTTCAATGGATCAATCAGCAATACACGTTGTTTCCACAATTAGAAAATAAATTTTTAATCTGCCTGCCAGGACGTATCAGTCGTCTTAAAGGTCATGAAACCCTGATTGAATTGATTGAGAAACTTCAAACTGATGAACCCGATGTTCATGCGATTGTGGTAGGTGGCGCCGATCCTAAAAAGAAAGCGTATCTAGATGAACTCGAAGCGACCATTCAGGATCGAGGGCTCAGAGAAAAGATCACGTTTGTGGGGCATACTTCTGAGATTCGTGAATGGCTTGCTTTAAGCGACATTGTGCTATCTCTTTCCAATCAAGCAGAGACTTTTGGTCGAACTGCCCTTGAGGCACTTTCGGTGGGGACACCAGTCATTGGATGGAACCGTGGTGGCGTTGCAGAGATTTTATCGCATTTGTACCCACAAGGTTTGATTGAAGTAGATGATCGAGACGCATTATTCAGCGCTGTACGTCAACATATTGATCATCCGCAAACTGTTGCGCCTGTACATCAATTTAGTTTAGACGAAATGTGCAATGAAACCATCAAACTTTATCAACAAGTCATGTCGTAAAAACTAGAGATGACTTATCAAATGCCAATAGTCTAAGTAAGAAAATGATTTAGTTAAATTATTGGCACTTATATTGCTTTATTGCTCTTGCTGTAAATTATTGATTTATTTCGGGGCAAAATCATGACTCACCACTCCTATCTCTTAAAACGGTTCAGCTTACCTTTCTTCATCCTTACAGGTTTCATATCAGGTTGTAATGACAGCGACGATAATTCACAAAGCAATAATCATGTCACACCTCAGCCTTATCAGTTTGTAGAAGGGACAATCGAGCAAATGCAAACTTCCATTAAAACTGGAGGTATAACTTGTCATCAAGTCGTACAAGGTTACATTAATCGTATAAATACCTATGACAAACAGGGTGTAACACTCAATAGTGTGATTACAGTCAGTGAAACTGCATTAACTGAAGCAGATAAATTAGATGCGTATTTTAAACAAAACGGAAAGCTTATTGGACCTATGCATTGTGTTACCGTTTTGCCAAAAGACAATATTGATACCTTCGATATGCCAACCAGTGCTGGCTCTAAAGCATTAATGTATAGCCAGCCAGAGCAGGATGCCTATATTATAAAAAAAATTCGTGATGCTGGCGGCATTATCATTGGTAAAGCAAACTTAGATGAATTTGCTTTTGGTTTTCAGGGCAATGGTACACATCCACGTGGTGGTCAAGTCAAAAACGCTTATGATTTAAGTAAAGGTCCTGGTGGATCATCATCAGGAACAGGGGCATCTATTTCAGCCAGCTTTGCACAAGTGGGAATTGGCACAGATACTGGAGGCTCAGTACGTGTACCCTCTTCAGTTGAAGGGTTATTTGGTTTACGTCCAAGTCTACGTTTAGTCAGCCAAAGTGGCATTATTCCCCTCGCCCCATTTCAAGATACCGCAGGTCCAATGTGCCGAGCTGTACAGGATTGTGCAATTCTTATGGATCAGATGACTGGATATGATGCTAGTTTATTCTCCAATCAACGCTCGAACATGGATATCAATGCACCTTTGCTGAATGGAAGTATTGCTTATCAGACGATGACAAATGTTCCAACAAGCTATACCGCATCATTAAACAAAGATGCGTTAAAAGAGGCTCACATCGGCGTAGTTCGTGCATTATTTGGTAGCAACAACAGTACTGAAACTCAGTTGGTCAATAACACCATTGATAATGCAATTTCTCAATTAAAAGCCGCTGGTGCCACAGTAGATGATGTGGACATAGACGACTTAAATGCAATCTTGACCAGTTATAGAAGCGTGTCAGCATTTGAATTTAAAACCAGTTTGACCAAATATTTACAATCTTGGTCAAATGTTAAAGATCATCACTATCTAAGCTACGATGAAATTCTCGCAAGTGGAGAAGCTCGCAGTAACTTTAATGCCTATAATATTGATCTAAGCGCTGAAAATATCATGGCAGAATATAAGAAAAATACCGAGGAGCGTCCTAACTTTGTACGAACTCGACTCAATAATGCACTGGATAATAAAACCCTTGATGGCGTTACTAAGGGGGCAGCTTATGATGTCCTGTTATATCCAACCATTCAAGGTCTACCTTCGGTATTAGGTGGAAGTCCTACCACGGGTACTAATAACCGACTCAGCCCATTTTCAGGCTTTCCTGCGATGAACCTCCCTGCTGGAATGGTCACAACTAGTCCAAGTCTGCCACGAGTTCCAGTCGGCATGGAAATTTTAGGTCGTGAATTTGCAGAACCTACTTTGTTTAAAATAGCGTACGCATGGCAACAATACGCACAGCCTCGCCAAGCTCCGTTAAATACGCCTGAATTAAAAAAAGTAAATTGAGGTTAAACGTTTTTTCGTAATCTCTAAAAAATAAAGACCTCAATATGAGGTCTTTATTTTTATCCAATCATTAACTTGTCTTTGGTTGATTTAGAGTAGCTTCATAAGCTTTTGCTTTATCAAAATCATAAGCATTTTCCCATTTACTAATCACCAATACAGCCAATGCATTGCCCACGACATTCAGTGCAGTACGCGCCATATCCATGATACGGTCTACCCCAGCAATAAAGGCTAAACCTTCAAGTGGGATGCCTACTGTATGCAATGTTGCCAATAACACAACAAACGAAACACCAGGTACACCTGCAATTCCTTTTGAAGTAATCATTAATGTCACAACCAAAATCACTTGTTGAGACAAAGACAATTCAATTCCATAAAGCTGCGCAATAAAGATCGCTGCAATACTTTGGTAAAGTGTCGAACCATCAAGGTTAAATGAATAACCAGTTGGAATCACAAAGCTACTAATCGCTTTTGGTGCTCCATAAGCTTCCATTTTTTGCATAATGCGTGGAAGTACAGTTTCAGAGCTTGCTGTAGAATACGCCAAGATCAGTTCATCTTTAAGAATACGCATCACTGTCAGAATATTGATCTTAAAAATTCTTGCTGTAATTCCTAACACCACAAATGCAAAGAATAAGATCGCTGCGTAAACTAAAACCACCAACTTAACCAAAGGAATAAGCGATGTAAAACCGAAATTTGCTACGGTGACTGCAATTAAACCAAATACCCCAATAGGCGCATATTTCATAATGATATGCGTCACACGGAACATAGTTTCTGAAACAGCATGGAATACATTAAGTAATGGATCTTTGGTCTTTTCAGGTAGGGACGATAAACCCACACCAAACAGAACAGCAAAGAAGATCACAGGTAGCATCTCGCCATGTGCCATTGAATTAATAATATTGGTTGGAACCAACGCCAGAATAGTCTGAATCAAGCCATGTGATTGAGACTCGACTTCCTGAGCAGTATGTTGATATTGAGAAATATCGGTTTTCACCAAAGCGGACATATCTACGCCAGCACCTGGCTGAAAAATATTCGCTGCGACCAAACCTACAATAATCGCAATCGTAGTAATAATTTCAAAATATAAAATTGTTTTAAAGCCAAGTCTTCCTAGACTTTTTGTTGTACCAACGCCTGCAATACCTAAAATCAGTGTAGAAAAAACAATTGGAATGACAATCATTTTAATCAAACTAATAAAAATCTGACCTAAAGGTTTCAAAACATTATTAACCGCAGCGTCTTTTATTTCAGGTTGGTTGTGTAAAATAGCTCCGACAACCACACCAAGGATCAAAGCAATTAAAATTTGCCATGCAAGGCTAATTTTAAAGTTCTTCATAAGACAATCCTTTGTGCTTAAAAGCACGATATAAGAACAGGAGGGTAAATGCGCTCGAACAAAAAAATACGTTCGTAAAATTCTTTTTTGATTCGAGATAAGGCCTAGCCCAAGACCTATCAACTCAATTTTCAGGTTCTACGGACAACGAGCGATAAATGATCGGCACATTCTAGAGAGATTTTATTATTTAACAATACTAAACCAGAAGAAAATCAGCGAAAGCGCTCCAAACCAATAATATATTTATAATTTTCAAATTCTTAACAAATATTAACTGTTTAAAAATAGATCAAAATTAAAATGATGACTCAAAAAAAATAACTATTTTGTAGTTTTATTAATCAAAACTTGTTTATTTAAAAACCAATTTTGCGATAACACCATAAGTGAATGAACCAAGAATATGCAAATACCCTCATCAACGATCTAAAATTTTTCTATTTCAAAATTTTAAATTTTGCGATTAGCCATAATACAAAAGGCCAAAATATCGTATTAAGAATATCATGCAAACTTGCATCAAAATGCCAATATCCATAATTGATCAAATCATCTCTGGCATCAAGCAATTCAGCGCCAATCGCAATCAGAACCACTGCAAATAAAGCCCAAATAGAGTTTAATTGTCGTTTATCTAAAAAAGCCACGCAGAAAAAAACCAATAAACCAGCATAAATATGCAAAGCATCTCGTGCCAAATCAGTAAAATTGACGATATAAATTTTAAGTTCTTGAAATTTTGAGTGATACATACCTGTAGCAAAGATTTGAGCAGGTTAAGATGGTACATCTAAAAAATTATAACCCGAGTTCTGCATCCTGCAAAACTCGGGCAAATGAGGTTGTGCTTTCAGTCTTTTTTGTTATTGTAAGAGTTGCTTCCCTAGCGTCATCAAATCCTTGATGCTCATCCTTCAGCTTAGTCTTCCATAGTCGGGATCTTCCATTCCCTATTCCTGTGCTGATGGATATAGAATACCTTCTGGGAACTTGACTGCATATTCGCTCAAGACCGCATTTAATGTAAGTAATTGCTTACAACAGTATTGAGCTTTTATAAGTCTGTGCAATGTCATCCTTCACGATCTTTGCTCTTTCTCCGCTTTACTCACTCCTTCCTGAATCGCGTCCTGAGCTTCCTCATGATCATCTTGCGTTTCGGGCAATTCCTTTTGAATTTGCTCAAAAATACGCCCTGTTTGTAACACGACATACACAGGAAAATGATCTGACCCCACATATGGCAAGCGCTTCATTTTAACTAAAGCAAAATCGGTGCTATGGAAAACATGATCCAGTGACCAGCGTAATAAAGGATAATTTGCATGAAAGGTATTAATAAAATGCCGTCCGACTCGCGGATCAAGTAAGCCACTGATTCGCTGGAACAAGCGTGTTGTACGTGACCACGCTACATCGTTGAGATCACCCATCACAATACAGCTTTCATCCTGATCCTTAATCTGATCTCCCACCATTAAAAGTTCTGCATCACGCAAAGTGGAATCTTTCGCTTCAGTCGGACTCGGTGGCTTAGGATGTAGACAATACAATGTTACTGGCAAACCACTCGGCAAGATCACTGTGGTATGAATAGAAGGAATCTCATCACTCAAGATAAATTTCACCTCTGTATCTTTGAGCTGCAATCGGCTGTACAAATGCATGCCGTATAAATTATCTAGTGGCACAGGAACCCGATACGGATAATCTGCTTCAATCACGCTCAGTTTGTTTTGCCATGTTTGATCGGTTTCAAGCGTCAAGACTAAATCAGGTTTTAACTTTAAGATTTGTTCAATTAATAAATGATATTGGTCATTTGGAGTCAAAACATTAGAAATCAACAAAGAGATTTGCTGATCAGGGTTGAATTGTTCAGCTTTGATTTGCTTAACTTGTTTTTTCCAAATAAATGTATAAGGCAAGACCATTTTTAACTGATAAGCAAGCGCTGCAATCAAACCTAATAAAATCAGTTCTCTTATAAGATTCCATGGAGCATCCCAAAATAATAAAAACAGCAGTGCGACTGCCCCCACAGCTAATATTTGCAAACGAGGGAAATCAGCATCCCGAATCCACCATTCATCTCTTGGGATGAGCGACCAGAAAGTCAGCCAAATCACCACTACAGCACACACTTCAATAAATAGTATCAATGACTGATCCACCCTAGATTTTATTAATTTTTCATTCTTCAAGATTCCTGTGTAGCATATTCATAAATTTACTCACAATAAAGAGCATGTTTTCATTGGATAATACTTGCAGTTGTGGTCGCTTTTGATACACTCAAGCCCCTTTTACATTTTTTAACGCACCGAGGCAAAGTGACATGAAAGTAGGTCTGGTCGGTTGGCGCGGGATGGTTGGTTCCGTCCTTATGCAACGTATGGTTGAAGAAAATGATTTTGCTCATTTTGAGCCATTTTACTTCTCTACCAGTAATGCAGGTGGTGAAGCCCCTTCATTTGGTGGTAAGACTGCCCCAGCACTTATGGATGCGACAGACTTGAAGAGTCTGAAGCAAATGGATGTCATTATTACCTGTCAGGGTGGAGATTACACATCTGAGGTTTTTCCAAAACTCAAATCTGAAGGCTGGAATGGCTATTGGATTGATGCCGCATCGACATTACGTATGGCAGACGATGCGATCATCGTACTTGACCCAGTGAATGCGCAAGTCATCAAAGATGGTCTAGCTAAAGGTACTAAAACATTTGTCGGTGGTAACTGTACGGTTTCCCTCATGTTGATGGGCTTAGGTTCACTCTTCCAAAACAATTTGGTGGAATGGATGAGTGCGATGACTTATCAAGCAGCATCAGGCGCTGGCGCACAAAACATGCGTGAATTGCTCACTGGTATGGGCTATTTATATAACAATACCAAAGAGTTGCTGGACGACCCTAAATCAGCCATTCTAGATATTGATAGTCTTGTCGCAAACTTGCAACGTGGTGAAGGTTTTCCTAAAGCGAACTTCGGTGTTCCTCTAGCAGGTTCATTAATCCCATATATCGACAAACAGCTTGAAAATGGTCAATCTAAAGAAGAATGGAAAGGTCAAGCGGAAACCAATAAAATTTTAGGTAATTCGCAAATCATTCCGATTGATGGTCATTGTGTTCGAATTGGTGCAATGCGTTGCCACTCTCAGGCGCTTACCATCAAGCTGAGAAAAGATGTTCCATTAGATGAAATTGAAGATATGATTCGTCAATCTAACCAATGGGCAAAAGTGGTACCAAATACTCGTGAAGCATCTATGACTGATCTGACTCCTGTTGCTGTAACAGGTACACTTTCAGTTCCTGTCGGTCGTTTGCGTAAGTTAAATATGGGTAAAGAATATTTAGGTGCGTTTACTGTAGGTGACCAACTCCTATGGGGAGCAGCAGAACCTTTACGCCGTATGTTGCGCATTTTGATTGAATATAAAAATGCTTAAATTGCATATTTAAATAAAAAGCCGATCTAATGATCGGCTTTTTTTTATGTACTTTTTCTGTAAAAGTTTTACATTCGGTTAACATGTGGGTATTGTATAGCGTGACCGCTTTGCTCTGGCTTCATGGAACGAGATGACAGTCTATAACAAATTAAAAATTGCGATTCTAACTATTCTGGCAACACAGACCATACATGCGATCACGCTTGAACCGTTACAAGTTATGTCTGCTTCTGGGGATTTACTGTATGCTGAAATGAATTTCAGTCAAGCCGATATATCGTCCAATTTACAGGTCAGTCTTGCAACGCCAGAAGACTTAATGGATTTGGGGATTGCATCTCAACCCACAACTCAGCTCAATTTTTTTGCGCGTCGTAATGGACAAGGCACGGGTGTCATTGTGATTACGTCTTCACGTCCATTTACCCAACCCGAACTCGATATCGTACTTAAAATTCAAGAAGGTCATGGTACGCGATTACAGCACATCAAACAGTCGATTAATCGAAAAGCTGTACCAGCACTTCAAACGGCCAATGAAAAACCACTTACACCAAAGTTTATTGTGAGTGAAAAGGATATTGCACTAAATCTTCCTGAAAGTACGCAATACAAGGTAGCCAGTACTTCTCAAAGCACCAACACAATACAAACCACGTCAAACGCAACACCAGAGCGTAGTTTAAGTCACTCACAAGTCTTGGCTATAAACACGACGCCTCCACCTGCTTTACAAACAAGTACCAGAACTACCGCGGCCACAGAGACAAAAATACATCCGACCAACCATGCAACACCGCCCGCTCATTTCAGTATGAAAGAAACAGTCAAGACCTCTGGTGAGTTAGCGGCGATTACTCCCCCTAGTCATGCGCAAACTGTAGCTTCTTCTTCTCAAGTGGCCAAACAAAGCCCTGAAAAAGCGGTGAAAGAACAAGTAAAATCTGGCTCACCAGAGAAAGTACCTGAGACTCATATAGAAAAAATAAAGACCCAAAATCAGGCTGCTAAAGCAAAGAAAAAAACAGCGGCTGAAACTCGCACACCTAATGAAAATCAACATGTTGTACAACGTAATGAATCGTTATGGAGTATTGCAAATCGAATTGCGACTCAAACCAATCAACCTCTTGCACAGGTGATGCAACAAATTAAAGAACAAAACAGTCACGCGTTTATTCAGGGTGATGTCAACCGTTTAAGACAAGGGGTTGCGCTCAACCTATCTGCGGCAGTCAATCAGAGTTCACAAAAAAACGCTACTGTCAAAACTGTACCAAGTTCGGCTCAAGTATCAGGCCGAGCAAAATATCGTCTCAATCAGGCTGAAATGAACTTGGTTGCAGACAATGAACAAGATTCTATACAGGGAAGCGCGAAACACAACACAAAACAAAATAAAAGCACTGCCGAGTTGTCATTAAAAGTTATGACAGCACGAGAAAAAACCGTTAAATTACAGCAAAGCGTCACTGAAATGGAACTGGCTCTCAACCAAAAGGATCAAAGAATCCAGCTTTTAAATGCGCGTCTGGCACAATTACAGCAACAGCTAAAAGAGCGAGAAAATGCAAAAAAGTCAGTTCGTTAAAGTCAAACGCATAGATATTTAAATGAGTCAATGAAAATGGCTCATGCTTGAAGGGGTATAAGCATGTTGTATGTGATTCCGTTTATTATTTTATTGGTCATTGCGGTTGTTTTAAAAAAACGAGAAGCCAGCAAAGAAGAGCAAAAACCTAAAAACAAGATCAATGCAAATAAAAAAGGGAAAAAAGTTGCAGGAAAATCGGTAACTCGCCCTCGTAGTGAATCTCGAGAAGTTACGCCTACGATTATTGCTGAACAAAAAAAGTCCACGCCCGTTTCTCATGAATTACATCAAAAGATTATCTCACTGATCCAATCTGGAAATTATTCTACTGCCGAAGCACAAATTAATCAGGCTTTAAACCGTGATAATTCACAACACGGATTATATCTACATCTGTTAGATATCCATCTTTTACAAAAAGATGAATTTGCTGTTGATCAATTAATTACTCACCTACGCGCACTCGATTTAAATGATATTGTGATGCAAGCAGAAGCAAAAAAACGTGAGTATGATCAACAAAAGCAACCCGATGCAATCGAGTTTTCTGCAATCGGTTTAGATTTTCCTTCAACCGAACCAACACATGTAGAAGCAACATCTTCTCCTGTCATCAGTGATGCCGATTTTGATGCTTTAGTTCAGCCGGTGCAGCAAAACAATTCAATTTCCATTGATCATATTGACAGCAAAAAGCAAGATTCTGCTGAAATAGAAGCACTGGAATTTGATTTTTCTTTTGATCAAACAGCAAAAACTAACGAACAAACACCTACGCCTACTGAAACACTTTCTGAAAATTTAACTGAGTTTTCATTAACCTTAGAACCTAGGGAAGTTTCAAATCATCATATTGAAACAGCGCAAAATATTGATGTCAATTTTGCACAAGAATCTACTACAGATGCAAAATTAGCAGAACCAAGCAATCTTGATTTTTCCAATTTAGATTTTACTTCTCAATTTGCATTAAGTCCTGAAAACAAAACTCAGGAAAATCATCAAGACCATCAAGCAGGCGCATTACCTGAATTTAAGTTTGATCAGTTAGAGCTTGAACCAACAGCAACATCATTAGAACCCATTGCAGAACCTTTATTCTCCCTTGATCAAGTAGCCGAGCCCGTTACTCATGCTCCTTCTCAGTTTGCTTCTAGCTTTGATTTAAATGATCCACTGGTACAATCTTTTCCTGAACTTTCTCAAGTCAATGAAACTCAATTAGATCTTGATCTTGCAACACAATATGTTGAATTGGGTGCCTATGATTCAGCACGTATTTTATTAACTAAAAATGAAACCCTTTTTAGTGCTGAGCAGCGAGAGCTTTCAAAAAATTTACTAAATCAGATAGCATCTTAAAAAAGATCGTTCTACCATAAGCAGTCTGTTCAGACTGCTTTTTTTATTATGAAGAAAATTGCATTAATCTATATGGGTGGAACCTTTGGCTGTGTTGGAGAACCTCTGGCACCTATGCCCTATTCTCAATTTACACCTCAATTACAACGCATTATTCCTATAGAACTTCATGTCGATTGTTTTTCTGCTCCTGTAATAAAAGATAGTAGCGCCTGTACTGCTCCAGACTGGCTTATGTTGGTTCAACAAATACAACAGTTACAATTACAGGGCTATGTCCATTTTGTGGTTATTCATGGCACAGATACCTTAAGTTATGCCGCAGCAACATTGGCACGTTTCTTAGGACAATCCTGTCATTTGGTCATTACAGGAAGCCAATACCCCCTGCTCAACAAAGCAGGAACAGATACTCGCGAATTTACTGATGCTCTGGATAACTTATACTACGCACTAGATCAAGTCATTAAGTTACCCGCAGGAAGTTATTTGGCATTTCATCATCAAGTTTTCCATGCCCAAACCGCGCTAAAAGTACAAACCATTGAATTAGATGCTTTTACAGGGATATTCGCGAATAAAACCTGCAAAACTGTGCAACGCCCCTATCTGGTCAATGATGACATGATATTACGTAGCCAGAATTTATCGCTTTTAAATCTAATGGCGCAACCGATCGGCTTACCCGCTTTTAAGCAACAACTACAAAATCTAGTGTCATATCCACCGCATTTTTTAATTTTGCAAGGTTTTGGAACGGGCAATTTAGCGGTGGATGAAGATATAATTTCGCTATTGCAACAATTTCGACAACGGGGCTGCCTGAGTATTTTAACCACTCAAGTCTGTTTTGGTCAGATCGATCAGCGTTATGCAGTCAGTGAATGGATCCATAACGCTAAAATATTGATCAACAATACCCATAGCCATGCCGATTTATATGCCAAAGCATTGCAACTTTATTTACAATTTGACTCGCCAGAACTGCGTGAGCAACACTGGACAATATCTTAATTTTTGAGGTCTAAATATGCAGCGCTTTGCAATCGGTATTGAATTTTGCGGTATTCGTTATCGGGGCTGGCAAACGCAGCAAACAGGCGTTCCAAGTGTGCAGGAAGCTTTAGAGCGTGTGTTGAGTACCATAGCCGATGAACCAATCACGCTACATGGTGCAGGTCGTACCGATGCAGGTGTACATGCAACTAATATGGTTGCACATTTTGATACCAATGCTATACGTCCAGAACGTGGTTGGATGATGGGTGCAAATAGTCAACTCCCTAAAGACATTTCGATCCAATGGATCAAGCAAATGAACAACGACTTTCATGCACGTTTTAAAGCCATGGCGCGCCGCTATCGATATGTCGTTTATAATACAACGTATCGTCCTGCATTACTTTATAAGCAGGTAACACATATTTATCAGCCCTTGAATATTGAAAAAATGAAGCTGGCAGCAGCTAAATTTGAAGGCACACATAATTTTGAAAGTTTTCGGGCTGCGTCATGTCAATCTAATCAACCAGTACGTCATGTCAGTCATTGTCAATTGATTGAGCATGGTCGTTATTTAGTCCTCGATATACAAGCTGATGGCTTTTTACATCATATGGTGCGCAATATCATGGGATGTCTGCTTGAAGTTGGACAGGGACTGTATGATTTAGATCATATTGATACGATGTTCGCTGCACAAGATCGCAAAGCTGCTGGTGTTACAGCTCCTGCTCATGGCTTGTATTTCGTTCAAGCCTACTATCCTGATCAATTTGAGTTACCGCAGCCCCCTCTGGGGCCACATTGGCTCAATTTGCCCGATGCATTTGCCTAGTTGCCTTACACCAGGATTGAATTGCATTATTCAAAATACATAAAAATCCAATTCGATCATTCACTCACACGATTGAAAATAAAACGTATTGAATCAAAAAATAAAGCATCCACTTGGGATGCTTTGATTTACGAAGCCCGTTGCTTACGCTTTCTATATTCTACTGGTGTTTCATTGGTCCAACGTTTAAATGCTCGATAAAATGTACTTGGTTCAGAAAATCCAGTCAGATAAACAATGCGTTCAACACTTTCATTGGTATTGGCCAATAATTTTTTAGCTAAACGACAACGGTAATCCGACAAAATCTGCTGAAAACTTGTATTCGCTTCACTTAACTGCGTTCTTAAACGACGCGGGGTAATATGTAGCTGCGCTGCCACAGTTTCGAGTGTTGTTTCACCACTTTCCAGTGTCGAGCCAATCGCACGGCGGACTTCACCGACTAAATCATAACGTGCCAGTTCTTGAAGCTTTTCAATCGCGAGCTGCTCATGTAGTTGCAACAGTTCTGGTTCTGCTTGCCAAAGCGGGTAATCTAGAATATCCGCATCAAAATATAACCTTGTTTCTTTTTGCCCCAAACTCACTGGACAGCCGTAAACACGTAGATATTCATCCTCTGCTGCGCCTTGATTAAAATCAAAATCAATAAATATAGGTTTAAATGCACCTTCTGTAATAAATTTAAAAAAACGTAAAATTCCAGAAAGGGCACATTCTGAAAAATGTCGATTGACAATATTATCAGAGAACGGCTGCTCACCATTGGTCAAGTAACACCCATTTTCATCGACCACTAAACGCGCCTGTAAAGCATCACTAATCAAACGTTGATAGGCTAATGCACGTTTAAGTCCTTCACCAAATGTTGCGCTACTAATAAATAAGTGTTCAATTACCTGACCACGATATAAAGGTAGATGCTCACCTAGATGCAAACCAATATCTGGGTCTTTACTCACTTCTTCTGCCGCAATCCAAAACGCATACTGCGCATTCAACGGCGTTCGCGTATTGGTATCAATCTGATTTAAGGCGACACCCGCTTTTGTTAAAATTTCTTCGGTTGGCAATCCCGCACGACGAATCGCTTGATAGCCAAATCGTAAAACAACCGACGCATCTGTTAGCTGACCCACGTGACATCCTTCCTTGTATGTTCTTCATTTATACTTAAAAACGTAATTTAGATTACCGCTGATTGACCAAACTGACAACTCAATTCAGGTCATTTTTACACATTTTTTTTACTGACATTGACCTATTTACCACTTTGACAAACACCATAAATTGGGGCATTGGTCTTGTTTTTTGATAAAAAATTGACTACAATTTGCGCCTTTCCAATTTGATCATCAGGTAGGCTATGGCCAATAAAGAGGAACTCATCGAGTTCGAAGGCGTTGTCACCGAAACGCTTCCTAATACGATGTTCCGTGTACGTTTAGAAAACGGTCACGAAGTAATTGCACACATTTCTGGTAAAATGCGTAAACACTATATTCGTATTTTAACGGGCGACAATGTTAAAGTTGAAATGACCCCTTACGATTTGACCAAAGGTCGTATTACTTATCGTGCGCGTTAATTCCGTTTAGCGAATGCAAAAAAGCCACTGTCCAAATGTGGCTTTTTTTATGTCCATTGTTTAACTAAAACAATAAATATTGTCTTCTATTTTCTGAAAAATTAAATGAATTTTCAAATTTTTCATCTATTTTTTCTTATATAATAATTATCATAAATGTATGTGAGAACTTTAAAATTTATCCTCAAAAACAATGGAATATTTAAAATGAAAAAATCTTGGATGATACTTGTCTTGCTCGGTATAAGTTTTTCTTTGCTTTCCGCTTGCACCACCACTGGCTGGAAATCAAACAATCTTAATGAATATTTACAACAGTTTGTGGGTCAGACAAGCCAGCAAGTCCAGCAAACTATCAATTTAAAATCTTTAGGGTATCAAACGGCACAAAAACCGACACTTCAATCAGATCAACTTACTTATACTGTTATACGTTCTTTAAATATACCCACTCCAACTGCGAGAAGTTTTGATGGAATGACTATTCAGACTGGGGCAAGTGGCGCAAATAGTTATAACCTTAATATACAATGCAATATTGTATTTTTACTTAAAAACAATATCGTTCAATCTTATCAATATCAAGGCCGAGCTTGTTAGATTAAGTTGACAGCTTATTCAAGCCAAAATAAAAAACGCAGCTTATGCTGCGTTTTTTCTCTATTACTATGAATAAAAATCAAGCAAGTGCCTGAACCACTGCATCGCCCATTTCTGAAGTACCGACCTTCGTCATGCCTTCAGACATAATATCACCAGTACGTAAGCCTTGATCTAAGACAGAACCAACAGCATCTTCAATGGCTTTCGCTGCCGCTTCTTCACGGAAGGTATAACGCAGCATCATTGCCACTGATAAAATAGTTGCCAGTGGATTTGCAATATTTTGTCCTGCGATATCTGGCGCAGAACCATGACAAGGTTCATACATGCCTTTGCCATTTTCATCTAGCGATGCAGATGGCAGCATACCAATCGAACCTGTCAGCATTGCTGCTTCATCAGATAAAATATCACCGAACAAGTTACCTGTGACGATCACATCAAATTGCTTTGGCGCTCGCACTAATTGCATAGCTGCGTTATCGACATACATATGTGAAAGCTGAATGTCTGAGTAATGAGCCTGTTGCAAATCAGTCACGGTTTGCTTCCACAGCTCAGTCACTTCTAACACATTGGCCTTATCGACTGAACAAACCTTACCGCCACGCAACCCTGCCATTTCAAAAGCCACTTTAGCGATACGTTTAATTTCAGACTCACTGTAAACATCAGTGTTATAACCCTGCTTTTCGCCATTTTCAAGCTCACGAATACCGCGCGGTTGACCAAAATAAATCCCACCAGTTAACTCACGGACAATGAGAATATCCAGACCAGCAACAATCTCTGGTTTTAAGCTTGAAGCATTTGCCAATTGCGGGTAGAGAATCGCTGGGCGTAAATTTGCAAATAGATTGAGCTCACTACGAATTTTTAATAACCCGCGTTCTGGACGAATCGAGCGCTCAATCGTATCCCATTTAGGCCCACCTACAGCACCCAATAAAATCGCATCGGCTTTTTTGGCTTGTTGCGAGGTGACCGCAGGATATGGTTCACCATATGCATCAATCGCAGATCCGCCTAACAGTCCGTGTTCCCAACTTAAACCTAAATTAAATTTTTGATTGACTGAAGTTAATACTTTTTCAGCGGCAGCCATAATTTCTGGGCCAATGCCATCACCCGCTAAAATTAAAATTTGTTTCGACATTTTTTCTTTCCATTTTTCACTGTATCAGCCGATTTGCTGATGGGTCATTAAACCTTTTGCTCTACAAACTCACCCATACCTGTCACAGCGTTAAAAGGACGACAAAAACGGCGAATGGTACGCTGACCTTCCTCCATTGCGACACATAACGGCTCTGGTGCAGACACATTGAGTAAGCTTCCGCCAGTATGTTTGGAGCGATCACGGTACATTTTAAAGGTATAGTGCTGATTCGATTTAAACTGATGAATCACATGAAAAGTTTCAGCGCGATCAGGTGAAATAGGATAGAAACGAATCACTAATTCATATTGATCCGCTGGTACAGACAAATACATCACATTATGTGAGCTAAAAACAGAACCCTGTAGGCGGACAATTCCCTGCTCAAGACTTTCCGAACTTACCCGGTGACTATTTGCATCCATAATGGGCGTTGTATTTAGACGCTCAAACTCACAATGTTTGACACCAGCACAGTAGATGGAAGCATTGGCCCGAGTATTTCCTGTCCCCGCTTGTTTAATACGTAACGTATCAACAACTGTGTTAGTACTTTGACATGCACTCAGTGCAACTGAGCATATTCCAAGCATCACACTATGGAGAAATGTCCTCTTCATTGTCAGAGCCCAACCTTATTCAGAGTAAAGTTTTTCAACATCTTTTAGCCTGCATGGTAACAAGAGTTGAGCTTCTATGCTATTGCTATCTTTAAAAAGTACCGCTCTCCTTTTTACTACTGCAATTCTTGAAATACCCAAGGACGTGACTGTTTGGCCTGTGCTTCAAATGCACGAATTGCATCTGCATTTTGCAAGGTCAAACCGATATCATCCAAACCATTCAACAAACAATGCTTACGGAACGGATCAACATCAAATTGGAATGCTTGTCCTGATGGCGTGCGTACTTCTTGAGCAGCCAAATCAACGGTCAGTTGATAGCCCTCTTTGGCTTCACATTCTTTAAATAATTGATCGACAACTTCTTCTGGCAAAATCACAGGTAACATGCCATTTTTGAAACAGTTGTTAAAGAAAATATCAGCAAAGCTTGGCGCAATGACGGTACGAAAACCGTATTCATTTAACGCCCAAGGTGCGTGTTCGCGGCTTGAACCACAACCAAAGTTTGTCCGTGCCAATAAAATGGTTGAACCCTGATAACGTGGCTGGTTTAAAACAAAATCAGGGTTTTTAGGGCGCTTGCTAATGTCCTGCCCCAAATAACCTTCGTCTAAATAGCGCAACTCATCAAATAAGTTATCACCAAAGCCTGTGCGTTTGATCGATTTTAAAAACTGTTTAGGAATGATTAAGTCGGTATCAACATTGGCACGATCTAAAGGTGCAACAATACCTTGTTCTACAGTATATTTTTTCATGATTTTGCTCCTTTAGAATGAACGAACATCAACAAAATGACCTGCGATTGCTGCTGCTGCTGCCATTGCAGGACTGACTAAGTGAGTACGCCCACCATTGCCCTGACGGCCTTCAAAGTTACGGTTTGAAGTGGAGGCACAATGTTCGCCTGGTTGTAACTTATCTGCATTCATTGCCAAACACATTGAACAACCAGGTTCACGCCATTCAAAACCTGCTTCCAAGAAAATTTGGTCTAAGCCTTCTTGCTCCGCCTGTTGTTTAACCAAACCTGAACCCGGTACAATCATTGCCTGTTTAATGCTTGAAGCAACTTTACGTCCTTTCACCACTTCTGCTGCTGCGCGAATATCTTCAATACGTGAGTTGGTACATGAACCAATAAATACGCGATCTAACCGAATGTCTTCCAATGCTTGACCCGCAGTTAAACCCATATATTGATAGGCACGTGTCCAGTCATTCCGTTGTACATCATCTTTAGCTTGTTCCAATGTCGGAACAGCTTTCGATACTGGAATGACCATCTCAGGAGAAGTGCCCCAAGATACTTGTGGCTCAATCTCTTCACCTTTCAATACCACAACAGTATCAAACTGTGCATCGTCATCGGAATGCAAAGTATTCCAGTAAGCAACTGCTTGTTCCCACTGTTCACCTTTAGGCGCATAAGGACGGTTTTTCACATATTCAATGGTTTTATCATCAACTGCGACCATACCCACACGCGCACCCGCCTCAATTGCCATATTGCAGACGGTCATACGACCTTCGATCGACATATCACGGAACACCTGACCACCAAATTCAATCGCGTGCCCAGTACCACCCGCAGTCCCGATTTTTCCAATAATCGCTAAGACTACATCTTTCGAGGTCACGCCTTTGCCTAAAGTGCCATCGACACGAACCAACATGTTTTTCATTTTCTTTTGAACAAGGCACTGGGTTGCCAATACATGCTCAACTTCTGATGTACCAATTCCGTGTGCCAAACAACCAAATGCACCATGTGTTGCGGTATGAGAGTCACCACACACCACGGTCATTCCCGGTAAGGTTAAACCTTGTTCAGGCCCCACAACATGTGCAATACCTTGACGAATATCATTAATTCCAAACTCAACGATATCAAAGGTTTTACAGTTATCATCAAGAGTTTGTACTTGAATCCGTGAGGTATCATCTTCAATTCCTGCAATACCTTGTTCACGTTCTTTTTTAGACGTTGGAACATTATGATCAGGCGTGGCAATATTGGCACTTAAGCGCCAAGGTTTGCGGTTGGCAAGTTGCAGCCCTTCAAACGCCTGTGGACTGGTCACTTCATGTAATAAATGACGGTCAATATAAATTAAGCTTGAACCATCATCTCGTTGTGAGACTAAATGGTCATCCCATAATTTGTCATATAAAGTTTTTGCGCCTTGGGTATTGCCTGCCATGTCGTCGCTCTCCACCGTGCTTGCCATTGGACTGGGTAATGCTAATCTTATCTTGATTATAGAGAATGTTTTGCATAAATCTAATTTATCATTTTTATCAATTACTAAACTTTTTGGAATAAAATAATCCCTTTTTATGCAAAAAGGGATTTTTCAATTTTTGAATCATATTAATTTTTGTGTTTAGAAAATCGATACCCCTGATCGCATATTGCTGCAATCACCACAAAAACAGCTGCCACTGCTAAAATAACGATTACACTAGTTGTCGAATGTGTCGGTGATGCTGCAACCATACTCAAAGCACCTAATGGAGCTAAACCACCTGCAATCGCTGTACCAATCTCTCTGCTAGAACTAACACCTGTAGAACGATTTTCTACCGAAAATTGTCGACATAAAAATGAACTCTGCGATGCAAACATCATTGGAGCCAAAATACCCGTTCCTATCGCAATTGCAATATAAATACAAATATCCTGACCTGTTTCAAGCAATTTCATAAATGGGTAAGCAAATAATAATGATAGAAATCCGCCTAATATAAGTACTTTTTTGCTACTCCAATAATCACATAACCATCCAAAGAATGGAACAGTCACAATAGCAACTAAACTAGCAATAGTAATCGATAAAGACGTGACGTGGGCCGTAACATCTTTAAATTGCGTTAAATAAGCTAATGAAAATGTTTTAAAAATATAGCTTAAAGCGTTATAGCCAATTGCTACAATTAAAACCACCAAAATTCCTTTTAGGTTAGCTTTCAATAAACTTTTAAAAGGATTTTGAGTATTTATTTTAGGCTTATCATTAATTTTTTGTTCAAAATCTGGCGTTTCAGGCAAATTCTTTCGTACCCACACTCCCACCAGTACCAATACAAAACTTAATATAAATGGAATCCGCCAACCACCATTTAACAAAAATTCATCGCCATTTAGAGTCAGTAAAAAAATAGTTAATGAGGATAATAATAAACCTAAATTTAAGCCCAGTGCTGGCCATGCTCCTTGTCGACCACGTTTTTCATCTGATGCATGTTCGTAAGAAGTAATCGCCGCTCCAGCAAACTCAGCCCCAGCACCAAGCCCTTGGATAATACGAAAAAAGACTAAAAGTATGGGCGCCCAAATACCAATGGTCTCATAAGTTGGGATTAATCCGATCAGCACGGTACATAAGCCCATAAGCAAAAAAGTAATATAAAGCATTTTTTTACGACCATAACGATCGCCAAAAAAACCAAAAAATATACCCCCAAATGGACGAGCAATAAATCCTATAGCAAACGTTGCAAAGGCAGCAATTGATGCGGTACTAGGGTCTGATTTATCAAAAAAGACTTTACTAAATACAATAGATGCCATCGTGGCATATAAGTAAAAGTCATACCACTCCAACATCGAGCCAACAATAGTCGCCGTGGCTACTTTCTTTAAGCGCTTCGCTTTTTCTTGTTCGGTTTCATGAAGATTTTGCATAATGATAATCCTTTATTTAAAGTGAACAATCCCTATAGCCCATAGTTCCCATCTATGAGACAGTTTGTGATTTAAGCTGTCTTTACCACTGGACGATTTAAAAAATATTCTCTAATTTGAAGAGCAACGATGAATCAGCATACTTGGATTAAGTTCATCACAAGTATTCACACCTAACATGGCCATGTTACGATCGACCTCATCGTGTAAAAGATGAATCGCATGCGCAACTCCTACATCCCCTGCAACAGCTGCCGCATAATTAAATGGCCGGCCAACAAAGACCATTTTTGCCCCTAAAGCGACCGCTTTAAGTACATCTGAACCACGTCGAAAACCACTATCAATCATTACAGGATAATCTGTACCCAATGCTTGAACCACATCTGGTAAAATTCGCATCGGTGAGGTTGCACCATCCAATTGACGACCGCCGTGATTAGATAAAATAATGCCATCTGCCCCCATTTCTTTTGCAAGACGAGCATCTTTAACGCTTAATATGCCTTTAATCACTAATTGCCCCTGCCAATACTGGCGTATTTGTTTAAAATGTTCCCAATTTAAATGATCTCGGGCTGAAAAATCACGGTCTACATGAGCAGATAAAATAGGCGCCCCTCTTGTGGCAAATGAGTTTTCAAAATGAGGCATCCCATGTTTCATAAATGTCCGAAAAAATGTCCCAAATAACCAAGAAAGTCGAGTCAACCCATCCCAAACTAAACGTAAGCTTGGACGTAATGGTGTTGAAAAACCTGAACGCACATTATTTTCTCGATTAGCAGAAACAGGAATATCTACTGTAATCACCAATGTCTGATAACCTGCACTCTTTATTCGATCAAGCAAAGCCAAAATACGTGATGTATCTCCAGGAAGATAAGCTTGAAACCATGTATTGGGAGCAGCTTTCGCTACAGCTTCTAACGGAATTAAGGATGAACCACTCATAATTGAAACAATATTGGCAGCTTGTGCAGTATGCGCTAAAACGACATCCCCCCGATAAGTTGACAATGCATTTAGCCCCATAGGAGCAATCCCAAAAGGAGAATTATAAGTTTTTCCAAATAATTCGATTTTTTGATGTCGCTGAGAAACATCTGTTAAGACCTGAGTTATAAATCGATAATCTTGAAAAACCGTTCGATTATCATCAAGACTCATATTATCCTCTGCCGCTCCAGCGATGTAACCAAAGATCGGGCGTGGTAATTTCTGACGCGCTTTTAACTCGAAATCATGTAAACACAAAATATCCTCTAGAATTTTAGGCATCTTCTTGCAAGCCATTGCTAATCCTTGAGCATCTTGCTTATTTTCGCTCATAAATAAATCATCCTTCTTTCATGACCCATTTATAGTGATATAAGAATATAAATAAAAGCGATATTATTGAAACGAAGTTATTCGGAAAAATCGAACAATGCCATCTCCTACCATAAAACAATTAGAAGCTTTTTATTGGGCAGCAACCTGTATTAATTTTGGGATAGCAGCACAACGACTACATATATCAGTTTCATCGTTATCACAAAGAATTCATGAATTAGAATGCATTTTAGATCATCAACTTTTTGATCGTAGTGGGCATAGAGCCCTTTTAACCGAAGATGGAGAACGTTTATTAACGTTAGCAAGCAAAGTACTTGAAGCGGTCATAGAACTACAAACAACATTTAAAAATGAACAAAAGGGATTAAATGGACGATTAAGGTTCGGTGTTGGTGAGTTATCGGCACTGACATGGTTACCCAAATTTATTGCTGTTGCTCAAAAAAAACATCCTTTATTACATTTGGAACCCTATGTTGATGTTGGCGCAATACTTGAAAAGAAATTAGAAGCAGGTGAACTAGACTTTGCTATCATGGCAGGTCGATCCTCTAAGAGCAGCATTTTATCGCAGTCTATTATGGAAGCTGAGTTTGTTTGGATGATTGCGGAATCATTATTCGATCAAACCTCATCTCAACATATCACAAGCTTATTGAATCAACATACGCTCATTACCCTACCTTCTGGAGCAGGAACGACTCGTATTTTAGATGATTGGCTATTAACTCAAAATATTCATGAAGTTAAGCGTATTACTTGTAATAATTGGAGTGCGGTTGCGGGAATGATTCGAGAAGGGGTTGGTATTGGATTTTTACCCAAAGGCTGGATGACAAATGGCCTAGACAAAGCTCTCATTCAACTTGAAAGTAATCCACCTTTACCTTCACTGCATTATGCTTTTCAATGGAAACGCGGTGATATTCGAAATATTATTCCAACCATGCAAATATTAGTGCGTGAGCATATCAATTTTTCGCTTAGATCTATTGATATTTTATAAGGTTTCTACTTAACGATAAGAGTTGATATCTTTTGATTTATTCTGTTTTTTTAACAATAATAGCCTTTGTATAAAAATTTTTTATCTGTGAATAATCATGAATCTTGCCGCCTTTGAAGCCTTTGTAAAAGTCATGGAAACGGGTTCAATTTCCCTAGCTGCAGATCAGCTATTTATTACGCAACCTGCAGTCACCAAACGCATTCACAGCCTAGAAGAATATTTTGGAGTCAAATTATTTGAGTCCGCAGGTCGCGGGGTACAACCCACTCATGCTGCACACTCCTTGTTACCACGAGTTAAAAACTGGCTGAATGAACTCGGTGACATTCATTACACACTCAGTCATGAACATGATCAGGTGCAAGGTCGTTTAAAAATAGGGACGAGCCATCATATTGGCTTACATCATCTGCCTTATTATTTAAAACAATATGTCCAAGAGTTTCCAAATGTAAAACTGGATGTGCATTTTGTAGATTCTGAACAGGCACATGAACAAGTTTTGGCAGGTGATTTGGAACTGGCCTTTTTAACCCTCCCACCCCAAGGTGATGAACGTTTAAGCTATATGAATGTCTGGACAGATCCACTCGTCTTTGTAGCAGCACCATTTCATCCATTGGCACAGCAAAAAAACCTAACCCTCGAAGATTTACTCAATTATCCGAGTCTGTTGCCTTCTGCACAAACCTATACCAGTCAAATCACTTTAGCTGAGTTTGAAAAACATGGACTTAAACCCAAAATCACCATGAGTAATAATCCCCTTGAATCCATTCGGATGCTGGTTTCGATTGGTTTAGGTTGGTCTGTTTTACCTAAAACACTGGTGAATCAGGACTTACAACAACTCGATCTAAATATGGAACTACACCGACAACTCGGCATGGTCTGGCATCCGTCACGTAGTCAATCCAAAGCAGCTCAAGCGCTTATTCATTTAGTACAATGTCATTTACACAATGAGTCTTTCAGATCTATGTAACCCATATTTACCGCTCTTTACTGAACTATAAAAAAACTTAAAGCCAAATAGGAGTAAGTTGGTGCTTAAGCCTTACCTTATTCCTACCCAAGAATAACAAATCAATATGATTTAAATATCCAAGTACTGAAATATCAAGGCATGGTGAACCTAAATAAAAATCAAATGATCGTCTGCCAAGATGGAGCCTCTGCATGTTGACCGAAACTTCAAAATTAGCCAGCGAACAAAATACTGATGATCCAACTCAATCTGCTTGTGTAATCAAAACATCTGAAGTTTTAACTCAAAATGCATTTGAAAACAGCACTCGTCCGAAATTGCTACGGACACCCAATTTACGTGATCATGACAGTGCCAGCATGCGCGCTATTTTACGAGATTACTTTTTAAATACTTTTGATACATATGAAAGCTTATTTGAATGTCTGACGAGTGATGAGGCGTTTTATAAAAAACCCATTTCCTTACGCCATCCTCTGATTTTTTATTACGGGCATACTGCGACTTTTTTCGTGAATAAACTACTATTAACTCGAATGATTGAACAACGTGTCGATCAGAAAATGGAATCGATGTTTGCGGTCGGTGTCGATGAAATGAGTTGGGATGATCTGGATGATACCCATTATGAATGGCCCACACCGCAGCAAGTTAAAGCTTATCGGGATAAAGTTCGTACTCTTATTTTAGATTTAATTGAACATGCTCCCCTTAACATGCCGATAGATTGGGAAAATCCGTGGTGGGCTATTATCATGGGGGTTGAACATGAACGTATTCATTTAGAAACATCGTCTGTACTCATTCGTCAGCATGATCTGAGTTTTGTAAAGTCACATCCAAGCTGGCAAGCCAATACACAAAGTCGTCACCCACCCGAAAACATCATGCTTAGAGTGCCTGCGGGAAAAGTCTTGCTCAATAAAGAAAAAGGGGATGCGTACTATGGCTGGGATAATGAATACGGGCAGCATGCAGCAGAGATTGAGAAGTTTGAAGCTTCAAAATATCTAGTAAGTAATCAGGAATATTTAACTTTTGTTGAGGCACACGGCTATCAAACACCTGAATACTGGCTTGAAGAAGGTCGATCTTGGCTGGAGTTTAGCCAAGCGACCCATCCTACTTTTTGGATCAAAAAAAAACAGGGTTGGTTTTTGCGTCTGATGACCGAACAGGTACCCATGCGTTGGGATTGGCCTGCCGAAGTCAACTACCATGAAGCTAAAGCATTTTGTCTCTGGAAAAAAACGACGACTGGCTTAAATGTTCGTTTACCGACGGAGGATGAATGGTATCGTTTGTATGATATTGCAGGTTTAAAAGAACTCAATGAACATCCTGCCAACTCCAATTTAAGTCTGGATTATAGCGCCTCCTCCTGTCCGATCGATCAATTTCAACATGGCGATTTTTTTGATGTACGTGGGAATGTCTGGCAATGGACAGAGACACCGATTTATCCATTTGAAGGTTTTGATGTTCATCCAATTTACGATGATTTCACCACCCCTACTTTTGATGGACGACATAACTTAATTAAAGGCGGTTCGTGGATTTCCTGTGGAAATGAAACCCTACATAGTTCACGTTATGCTTTTCGACGTCATTTTTTCCAACATGCAGGATTCCGTTACGTGATTTCCGAACACAATGCCATCTATCCAGACTCTCACTATGAAACTGATCAATTGCTGTCGCAATATGCCGAATTTCATTATGGCGATGAATATTTTGGCGTTAAAAACTTTTCCAAAGCACTGGTTGATTTAGCCGTTCAAACCTTGGGAGATCGACCAAAAAAACAAGCATTGGATATAGGTTGCGCGCTTGGTCGCGCTACATTTGAGCTAGCTCAACATTTTGAACAGGTAACAGGCATCGATTTTTCAGCACGTTTTATCCAACATGGTGTACAACTTGCTCAAGGAGAAACTTTACGTTATACCCTGACCACTGAAGGTGAATTAGTCGACTATAAATCCTGTGCCTTACGTGATTTAGGTCTTGAATCTATTCAGGATCGGGTTGAGTTTTATCAAGGTGATGCTTGCAATCTGAAAACCAATTTTACGGATTATGACTTTATTTTTGCTTCTAATCTGATTGACCGTTTATATAGTCCAAGTAAATTTTTAAAGCAGATTCATGAACGTTTAAATATGGGCGGTGTGCTCATGCTAGCCTCACCATATACATGGCTGGAAGAACATACGCCACGTGAGGAATGGATTGGTGGGTTTAAAAAAGACGGGGAAAACTTTACCACGCTGGATGGTTTACATGCATTATTAGATCAACATTTTCGTTTAATTGCCCCGCCACAAAAAACTCCTTTTGTCATTCGGGAAACTGCCCATAAGTTCCAACACACCTTATCTGAAGTAACGTTTTGGGAACGTATAAAGTGAACGAGAAATAAATTGTTTAATCAGTAATGATCATGATGACAGGTGACATGGATGTCACCTTCCATATTATTTTTCATTCCTTGATAATTAAGAAAATCTTTGGTTATTTTAAATATTTAACTTTTTATAAAGATAATAAATCAAAGCAACGTATGGAAGAATTAAAAGCAATGATCCTATCCCCAAAAAAGTATATGCAATATAAATCCCCCCACCCAAACCCACTAAAATGGCAAACAAAGCATATGTAAATAACTCACCCAAAAGCTCACCAAAGAAATTAGACCAAGACCATGTATTTTTGTTTTCACTTAAAATGGCAGGTTTTTTATGCCGTTTTAACATCTTACCCCTCCAATGATTCTAAAATTTTTTATAATTTAAACTTATTTAGACCTCTACGTTGACATCGTAGAGGTCTCTTTACACATCATATTCAATATTGAATTTTTAAGAAATCGACCAATCCTGAATATCCCAACCTTTCTCTTGTGCCAAGCTCTCCAAACGATCATCCGGATTTACTGCGATTGCATGAGAAGCATATTCCAATAAAAAACGATCATTGATCGAATCCGAGTATGCCCAAGACTCCTCAACTTGACGCCCATCCAACCATTGATCCAGACGAAGCAATTTCCCCTGCTGATAACATGGCAACCCCGCCACTTTCCCCGTATAAGCGCCTTCTACCACTTCGGCATTGGTGGCAATAATCTCTGTAATCCCAAACTCACGAAAAATAGGTGCCGTAATAAAATCACTAGTCGCTGTAATACCCACAATCTCATGCCCCAGCTTTTTATGCTGTTCAATTGTTGCAAAACCTTGCGGACGCATTTGTGGACGAATCACTTTTTGCATAAACAACTGATGTAGCTCGGTTAAATAAGCATGATCATGCTGAGTCAAAAATTGAAATACAAACTCATTATAAGCAATCGGATCAAGCTGACCGGCTTTATAGTCTTCATAAAATTGATCATTCATCTGGCGATGATGAACAGGATCGACTAAGCCCTCATTGACCAAAAACTCTCCCCAAGAATGGTCAGAATCTGTATTTAATAAGGTGTGATCAAGATCAAACAAAGCCAATTTCATGAAAATACTCGTTAAAACTGAAATTTAAGAAAAAAAATGTAAATCTATCTCCGCTAGTCGATAGAAATTCGTTAAGATCATAGCAATTTTAATGCATTTTACTTTGATCTTTTCGTGCTGGGCTTCAAGAGTGACCGCCCCCGATTTCAAAGTCAACGATATTGATAAAATTTAGGTAGCCAAATGATCGACTCTGAAGGTTTCCGACCCAATGTCGGGATCATTTTGGCAAACGATAACGGACAGGTTTTATGGGCAAAACGCATTGGTCACAATGCTTGGCAATTTCCACAAGGAGGAATCCAGTTTGGAGAAACCCCCGAACAGGCACTTTACCGTGAGCTGAGAGAAGAAGTCGGCCTCTTGCCTGAACATGTCCAGATTATTGCGCAAACCAAAGGTTGGCTGCGTTATCGTTTGCCACACCGATACATTCGACCGGACTCAGATCCTGTATGCATCGGACAAAAACAAAAATGGTTTTTACTGAAACTCACCGCTTCTGTGGGCAATATTCAGTTAGACCTGTCTGACCCTGCCGAGTTTGATGAATGGCAATGGGTCAGCTATTGGTATCCACTTGGTCAGGTGGTGAACTTCAAACGCGATGTTTACCGCAGAGCCATGATGGAATTATGCATGTTATTGCCGCAACAACAATCGACTGAAAAATCACTTCTTTAGCAAGTGATTTTTTGACTGAGTGCTGTTATAACATCACTAAGCGCGATTTATTTTTTGGAGCATATATTCATGTCAAACATGCAACTCGACACTTTAAGACGGATTGTTCAGGAGATCAATGCGTCGGTGAGTTTGCATGAATCTTTGGACATTATGGTCAATCAGGTTGCCGAAGCCATGAAAGTCGATGTCTGTTCAGTTTATCTACTTGATGAGCGGAATCAACGCTATCTGCTCATGGCATCAAAAGGTTTAAATCCCGATTCGGTCGGTCATGTCTCACTGCATGTCGGTGAAGGTTTAGTCGGTCTAGTCGGACAGCGCGAAGAAATTGTCAATCTGGAAAATGCCTCAAAACACGAACGCTTTGCCTATTTACCTGAAACAGGTGAAGAAATTTATCACTCATTTCTTGGCGTACCCGTCATGTATCGCCGTAAGGTGATGGGGGTATTGGTCGTTCAAAATAAAGAACCTCAAGATTTCAGCGAAGCCGCTGAGTCATTTCTCGTGACTTTATGTGCCCAACTTTCAGGGGTAATTGCACATGCCCATGCGGTGGGTAATATTGATGTATTTCGCAAACCGACCTCTGGTGCTGCCTATAAAACCTTTCAAGGAGTATCTGGTGCAGGTGGCATTGCCTTAGGTCGAGCGATTGTGCTTTATCCACCTGCGGACTTGGCAGCCGTTCCTGATCGTGAAGCCGAAGACATCAGTGACGAATTACAGCTCTTGGATCAAGCTATTCTTTCAGTACGCACTGAAATACAGTCGCTTGATGAAAAGATGCAAGACTCACTCATGTCAGAGGAACGTGCACTCTTTAGCGTATTTTTACGGATGCTGGATGAAAATGCGCTGCCTGCTGAGATTAAAGAACTGATTCGAGCAGGAAACTGGGCACAAGGTGCGGTACGCCGTGTGATTGATAAACACATCAATCTGTTTGCGCAAATGGAAGATGATTATCTGCGTGAACGCGTTTCGGATTTGAAAGATCTTGGGCGACGGATTTTGGCCTCACTACAGGAAGCCGATTCCAGTCATCGTGAAATTAGCCCAGACAGTATTATTATCGGAGAAGAAATCAGCACAGCCGCACTGGTAGAATTGCCTGTCGATAATATTGCAGCCATTGTCACCACAGAAGGTGCGGCAAATTCACATATGGTGATTGTGGCACGTGCCTTGGGCATTCCAACTGTGGTTGGCGTCACTGAACTGCCGATTAATACGCTTGATGATGCAGAGATGATTGTCGATGCCTATCAAGGGCGGGTTTTTATCAATCCCCCACGACGAATGCGCCAACGTTATAAAGAGATTCAAAAAGAAGAAGAACAAATCGCTAAAGATTTAAAACAGTACGAAACCCGTGATGCAATTACACCTGATGGTGTCGCAGTTCGTTTGTATGTCAATACAGGCTTAATGATTGATGTGGTTCGTGGCGTTCAACGCGGTGCCAAAGGCGTGGGTTTGTACCGTAGTGAAATTCCATTTATGTTGCGTGATCGCTTCCCTGGTGAAGAGGAACAACGCGCCATGTACCGACAGCAACTCAGTCACTTTGCAAATAAACCTGTGACCATGCGTACACTCGACATTGGGGCAGATAAAGACTTACCTTATTTTAGTATTGAGGAAGAAAACTCAGCCCTGGGTTGGCGTGGTTTACGCTTTACACTGGATCATCCAGAGATTTTTTCGACGCAGGTTCGTGCCATGCTCAAAGCGAGCATTGGCTTAAATAATTTGCATATTTTATTGCCAATGGTGACGAGCGTTAGCGAAGTCGAAGAAGTTTTGTATTTATTGGAACGCGACTGGATCGCAGTTCAGGAAGAAGAACAGGTTAAAATCACCAAACCCAAAATTGGGATCATGGTCGAAGTGCCAAGCGTGCTGTTGCAGATTGATGAGTTTTCAGAATTGGTTGACTTTTTCTCTGTAGGTTCAAACGACCTGATTCAATATCTACTGGCAGTCGACCGTAATAATCCACGGGTGTCCAGCGTGTATTCACACTTTCATCCATCGGTATTACGTGCTTTACAACGTCTGGTGAAAGAATGCCATAAATATGAAAAACCCGTCAGTATTTGTGGTGAAATGGCAGGAGATCCTTTCTCCGCAATCTTACTCATGGCAATGGGTTTCAACACATTATCCATGAGTTCGAGTAATATTTTACGTGTCCGCAAGGCAATTTGCCATGTACCAATGAGTGATGCAGAAACGTTACTGAGCGAAGTCGTTAAAATGAATAATCCATTGATGGTTAAGAGTTGGATGGAATATTATTTCAAAAAGCATGGTTTGGGCGATATGGTCAAATCCAATCGTTTATCGGTCTAATTGACTTTCATACCTGATAGCAAATCACATCATCGAGACGCATTGATTGCGTCCCGATGATTATTTCGGATCTTAAAATCAAAGCTCTTTAGCTTGGTAAACTACGTTCTAAAATCCGCTGTACAATTCCTGTTTTCATGCCTGCTTCTGGCATGATCATTAATCCTGTAACACGACCATGAAACAAACTGTAGCGGGACTCGATAAAAGTATTTGCGATTTCATCTGGCGCATAACGTTTTAATAATACGGCTTGAGCGAGTATCACTAAACGGCTAACAAAACTTCTTGCCATAAATTGCAATTGTTCTGGCGATTGTTTTAAAGCATCCAATAATTCATTAACTTCATTTTGTAATTGTTGTACCTGTGAAGTCACCTCATAAAAAGATTCAAACAAAGTCTGGATCGATGCTGGATGACGTTGAATCGCACGTAACACATCCAAGCACATGACATTACCAGAGCCTTCCCAAATTGAATTGACGGGTGCTTCTTTAAATAATCGTGCCATCATTCCGTTTTCAACATAACCATTACCGCCAAACACCTCCATTGCCTCACCTGTAAGTTCAACGGTACGCTTACAAATCCAGAACTTTGCGGCAGGGGTCATGATACGTGCCCATGCCTGCGACAGATCATCCTGATCTTGATAACTCGCAGCTAAATGCATGCTGAGTTGTATTGCTGCTTCACTTTCTAAGGCCAAATCTGTCAAAACAGCCTGCATTAAAGGCTGATCAGCGAGTACTTTGCCAAATGCCTTGCGCTGACGTGTATAAGCCATACATTGCACCAAAGCCTGACGTAAAATAGCAGAACTCCCCACCACACAGGTCAGACGTGTATAAGCTGCCATTTCAATAATGGTCGGAATACCTCGCCCTTCCTCTCCAATCATCATGCCCCATGCATCATGAAACTCAACTTCACTGCTGGAGTTACTACGATTACCGACTTTATCTTTTAATCGCTGAATATTTACGTGATTTTTTGTGCCATCTTCTAACCAACGAGGAACATAGAAACAACCCAATCCACCTTCAGGGGTTTGCGCCACCACTAAATGTGCATCCGACATCGGGGCTGAAAAAAACCATTTATGCCCTGTGAGTAAGTATTCCTGCCCCCGACCAGAAGTTGTAATTGGTTTTGCCAAAGTTTGGTTGGCACGAACATCTGAACCACCTTGTTTCTCAGTCATCCCCATGCCAATCCAGATCGATGTTTTTTCTGAAATTGGCACATCACGTTCATCATAATCTGTCGATAACAGTTTTTCGCCTAACTGCTGCCATAGTTTGGGTTCTCGCTGTAATAATGGAATACTGCCTAAGGTCATAGCATTTGGACATAAATTTCCACATTCCACTTGTCCACTGAGATAAAACCGTGCAGCCCAATCGACCCAGTTTGTCTTAGATTGTGCAGCAATAAATGGATGTGCATGTACGCCATATTGACGATTTAATTTCATCCATGCATGCCATGCCGGATGAAATTCAAGATAATCGATGCGACGACCACGCGCATCAAAAGCGTGTAATTCTGGCGTATGTCGATTGGCTTGATCTGCCCATAGATACGCTTGAGTCGTACCCACTTTCTCTCCCATCTCTGCAAGCAATGCTTGATTCTGACTGCCATAACGCATCAGGATTTCTTGTAAAACAGGATCGGTTCGATATAAGTTATAGTTGTGTCGTTCATCAAATTGATTTTCGATCTGATGGGTCATCCTTATATTCATTGCTTATCCTTGATTATTTTTATAACAGTATAGGAATAAATCAGACCTGAAGTGTTCGGATTTAATTTATGAAAATCACCAGTATTAAAGTGCGTAGAAAGCCCAAACAATCGAGAGCCAGATTTACTCAGGATGCACTGATAGATAGTTTTGTTCAGCTTTTACTGGAGAAAGAAGCTAATGCGATCACGATTCGGGAAATTACCGATCTGGCAGGTGTTGGTTTAGGGACTTTTTATGAATATTTCAGTCAAAAAGAAGATTTACTCGCGCTGACCATTCATCATCATGTTCAGCGTAATGCGTTGTCTCTAAAGCAAGCGTCTGAAAAAGCCATCAAATCATGTCCAGAATTCGATATGTATATTCAGGAATTAATCCACTTACAGCTTGAACAGATTGCTGAACACAGCCCTCTCTGGAAGCAATTATTCCTTCTGGAACGACAAATTTCAAATACCGAGATTTATCAGAAGCATTATTCACAACACGTACAGGCATGGTGTTTTGTGCTAAATCAGCATCCTGAACATATACTAAGGGAAGCTGAACGGCTGGCGCTAAATATTCATCGTATTAGTTATGGTTTTATTTCTCAAACGTTGATGGTTTCGCAACACGAACAAATCATTGACTGGGAACGCCTTGAACAAGATATTCAAATGGCCATTTATGGATTTATCCAAACATCTTAATAACAATCGATTTTTTCTCTTATTAAAATAAATTTAATCGTTTTTACATTATTTAAAATACAGCGTATGGTAAATGCATCAATCATTTGCATCGAACAGATCACCCTCTTTAAGTCGATTCATCACATTGCAATACAGCGCTTTTATGTTGCATAAGATATCGACCTTAGGCATCACAGATTCGACTATTTTTACAAAATATCCAATGTCATTTGAGGTCGGGAATGTTAGTTATATAGTATTGCTAGTCCCATGACATTATTAAAATTTTAATCACAAGACCCTGTTTTATGGAGAATTAAAATGAGTGACGATAAACTAAAGTGTCCAGTCACCCACCTTACTACTGATGCAGGTGCGCCTGTTGTAGACAATCAGAATAGTATGACGGCAGGTGCAAGAGGACCTCTTCTTACTCAAGACCTTTGGCTTAATGAAAAATTAGCCAATTTTGCCCGTGAAGTCATTCCAGAACGCCGTATGCATGCCAAAGGTTCAGGTGCATTCGGGACATTTACCGTCACCCATGACATCACTCAATATACCCGCGCTAAAATTTTTAGCGAAATTGGTAAGAAAACTGAAATGTTTGCCCGTTTTTCTACGGTGGCAGGTGAACGTGGTGCAGCCGATGCAGAACGTGATATTCGCGGATTTGCCTTAAAATTTTATACCGAGGAAGGTAACTGGGACATGGTGGGGAATAATACGCCAGTGTTCTTTTTCCGTGATCCTCGCCAGTTTCCTGATCTAAACAAAGCAGTTAAGCGTGATCCTAAAACGAACTTGCGTAACCCTACTTACAACTGGGATTTTTGGACACTTTTACCCGAAGCATTTCATCAAGTCACCATCGTGATGTCTGACCGAGGTATTCCGGATGGTTATCGTCATATGCATGGTTTTGGTAGCCATACCTATAGCTTTATTAATGCCAATAACGAACGCTTCTGGGTTAAATTCCACTTCCGCACTCAACAAGGGATTAAAAATCTAACGGATGCTGAAGCCGAAGCTCTCATTGGTAAAGATCGTGAAAGTAGTCAATCAGATTTGTTTAATGCGATTGAACGTGGTGATTTTCCAAAATGGAAATTATGTGTTCAAATCATGCCCGAAACTGATGCGGAAAAAGTGCCATACCATCCATTCGATTTAACCAAAGTTTGGCCACATGGTGATTATCCACTGATTGAAGTCGGTGAATTTGAACTGAATCGCAACCCTGAAAATTATTTTCAAGATGTTGAACAAGCGACTTTTGCACCAAGTAATCTAGTTCCTGGTATCAGCTATTCTCCAGACCGTATGTTACAGGCACGTTTGGTGAACTATGCAGATGCACATCGTTACCGCGTAGGAGTCAATCATATTCAGGTTCCTGTCAATGCCCCTCGTTGTCCTGTTCACAGTAACCGCCGTGATGGACAAGGTCGTATGGATGGTAACTACGGCGGGCTTCCACACTATGAACCAAATAGTTTTCATCAATGGCAAGAACAGCCTCAATATCGTGAACCACCATTAAAAATTAATGGGGATGCAGATTTTTGGGATTATCGTAAAGACGATAGCGATTATTTCAGCCAACCACGCGCTTTGTTCAATTTAATGAATGCTGAACAAAAACAGGCTTTATTTGACAATACTGCACGAAATGTAGGTGGCGCATTAGACTTTATCCAATATCGTCATATTCGTAACTGCTATGCTTGCGATCCAGCTTATGGCGAAGGTGTCGCAAAAGCGTTGGGTAAAACTGTTGCAGATGCACAAGCGGCACGTGCAACTGATCCAGCTCAAGGTAATCCGGGTCTATTATAAATTTCATGGGTAGAGCTCAAGATTAACTTATTCGACTCATCTTTCATCTAAAATAAAACAGCCAGTAAAATTACTGGCTGTTTTACATTTTAACTTATTAATCGATCATGACTGCTTTAAGGCAAAAGCCATCACATAATCCCCCACTTCACTAGAATGTGCAGCACCACCCACAGAAACCACAATATATTGTTTTCCTGTTTTAGGCGACACATAGGTCATCGGGGTGGCACTAGAACCCACTGGTAAACGGTATTTCCAAATTTCTTGACCCGTTGCAGCATCATAAGCACGCAGGTAATAATCCTGACTTCCTGCAAAAAATAGTACTCCACCTGCCGTCACAGAAGTGCCTGCATAAGTTGGCATCCCCATCGCTAAAGGAATGTGAGACTTGATTCCCCAAGGACCTAAGTCTTTTGTAGTTCCCACTGGGACTTGCCATAGCACTTGTTTACTTTTCATATCAATCGCACTAATGGTCCCAAATGGCGGCTCAGTACAAGGAGTTTCCATAGCAGATGTCCACATCATAGTTACCATACCATACGGCGTGCCCGTCTGTGGTGAAGGCCCATGTCCTGTACCATCGGATGGATATTTTTTATTAACCTGTACAAATTCATCCCGTTTCACCAGCCAGAATACAGATGGAATACGGATATCGTTCATATATGCAATCTGATTTTTAGCATCATAAGCAACACTTCCCCAGTTCATTCCGCCTAAATTTCCAGGCTGTTCTAATGTTTTATTAAACCCGATGGGAGTAAAGTCTCCTTCATAGCTCATCTTTTTAAACTGAATCCGGCATACCAGTTGGTCAAACAAGGTAACACCCCAAATTTTCTTTTCAGTAATACGATCTGCACCAATGGTTGGCATACCCACTGAATAAGGTTGAGTCGGAGAAAGTGGTTTTTCATCTGGAATAGGACTTTTTGAAGGTACTGGTTTTTCCACGACATCAGCAATTGGCTTACCTGTTTCACGGTTCAGCAGAAAGATTTGTCCACGCTTGGTGGTTTGCATTACAGCTGGAACAATTTGACCATTTTGATCTGGGACATCCATCAATGCAGGTTGCGATGGTAAATCATAGTCCCAAAGATCATAATGCGTAGTTTGAAAATGCCATTTTTCTTTACCTGTATGAACATCTAATGCCACCAAAGATGAATTATATTGATTCGAAAATTCAGGACGTTCTTTGCCATAGTAATCAGGCGTATTATTGCCAAGTGGAATATAAACTAACCCAAGTTTGTCATCATAACTTAAAGTCGTCCATGAATTTGGTGTACCACGTGTATAGGTTTGCCCCTCAGGCGGTAATTTATCAATCGCAGGATTACCCAAATCCCAAGCCCATTTTAATGCGCCTGTTTTTGCATCAAAAGCTCGAATTACTCCCGATGGCTCACCTACTTCCTGATTATCAACCACCCATCCCCCAATCACGATGGTATCTTTTGCAACCAAAGGTGCTGAAGTCTGAAAATAAAAACCAGGTTTTACCTCTCCCATTCCTGTCTTCAAATCAACATAACCTTGCTGACCAAATTCCTGACAAGGTTGACCCGTTTTCGCATCCAGCTCTAATAAACGTGCATCATTAGTGGTTTGTACAATCCGCTGC
Organism: Acinetobacter sp. WU_MDCI_Axc73; assembly: GCF_025562455.1. Classification (GTDB taxonomy): domain Bacteria; phylum Pseudomonadota; class Gammaproteobacteria; order Pseudomonadales; family Moraxellaceae; genus Acinetobacter. Next base: position 13,305 of record NZ_JAHPRO010000014.1, on the reverse strand, counting down.
TGACATTGTGCCTGTTGACTTTCACGGGTTAATGCGACTTGTCCAATTGAATGTTGAGGTGTTGCCACACGCGCATCAAAATATCCCAGACCTCGACAACGTTGCCATATAGGAGAGCGATCATTGGCATCAAACTTCCAGACAGATTTTCCTGTATCGACATCTAAAGCCGCAATGATCCCATTTCTGGAACAGCTATAAAGCAAATTATCAATTTGTAGTGGCGTGTTTTGATCAATTCCAGGACCTTTATCGCCAGTTTGATACGTCCAAGCAACTTGTAGATTTTTAACATTATCACGGTTAATCAAAGTAAACGGTGAAAATCGGGTTCCTGCATCGCTTCGCCCATAGGCTGTCCAGTTTTCAGGCATTCCAAAAGGCGTATGTGGTTGATAAGACTTGCCATTTGCATATTGGGCATCATGCGGAAAGAATGCTGCAATGGCCATCCCGATGAAAATCACCAATGAGCCTAAACTCAACCCTAGCGTTTTGGCATGATAATGTTCTTTGCGTAAGGCATAGAGCGTCACAAAAGCCAAGCCTAACGGCACCATAATTCTCGATAGCATTGGCCAAAAAGCAAAACCACGTTCGGAAATTGCCCAAAGGAAGGTCAAAGCCAACGCAATGATCGTTAAATAAAAACCAAGCGCATTATTTTTATATAATAAAAAGCTACTTGCTAGATAAATCAAACCGAGTAGAAGGTAATAAACCGATCCACCTGCACTAATTAAGCTTATTCCTCCAATGATGAGAAATAAGCTAGTAAATAGCGTGATGAGAATGATTAAATGCCTCATTATTTTCATACTAAAGTAACCTCTTTTTTTGATCTTTTTATTTTTTATAGCACATGTTTGAGGTTACATAGTTGTAACTTTGTGTTTAATTACTTTACTTTTCACATAAAAATAAGAAATTTGACCGACTATACGATTAATTTGTGCCCTTCTTTAATACAATAAAATGGATTAACAAACTTCGATGAAGTTTTTAATAGATGGCTCAATTCCTGCTCAGGCTCATCACGACTCTCATCGGTCAATTGAAAAGTTCGATAATGAATAGCCATAGAACGATGTGCTTGCAAATCCAAGTGTGCATGTAAAGCCTCCTGTGGACTCATATGCACATAATGCATCAATTGACGAGGTTCATAAGCGCCGATCGGTAACAAAGCAATTCGTGCATCCCCAAAGCGCTCATGGATTTCCTTAAAATGTGGAGAATAAGCAGTATCTCCTGCAAAAAAACAGTGTCCCTTTTGAGTAATGAGTGAAAATCCGCCCCACAATGCCTTATTTTGATCTCGCAAGCCGCGCCCTGAACCATGTTGTGCAGGGGTATAGGCGATAGTGACTTCATCATGAAATGGAATCATCTGCCACCAATCCATTTCAATCACATGAAAATCTTTAGAAAGATAATAACTATTGCCTAATCCCGTATAAATCGGCATGGCAAATTTCTGGTGTAGCCAATGTAACGTTGCCAGATCCATGTGGTCATAATGATTATGACTCAGCAATACTCCATGAATCGTCGGTAATTGTTCCAACGCAATACCTGCTGGACAAACCCGACGAGGACCACGCCCCTGCAATGGACTGGCATATTCACACCAGACAGGATCAGTCAAAAAATTAAATGGTCCAATCTGAATCAAAACCGTGGCATGTCCCACGAACCACACTTGCCAATCATCCATATCCGCATCGGGACGATTTTTAGGTAATGCAATCGGTGTATTGATTCTAGCCTCATATTCCTGCTGAATATCGACCTGCCATGTAAATGATTCACGAGTGGCAAGCCATCGCAATAATTCTTTCGATCCTTTTGTACCAGAACGTTTGATCTGATTGTGAAAGTGATTGCTGCTCGCATGTTCTGAATCTGCATACCGAAATGGTGGTTTACTCCATGTATGTGTCCAGCAGGATTGAGTCGGCAATTGATACGTTAATGTCGGCTTCTCTTTCATAGGGTAATTCGGTTATACAGCAATAGTTTAGGGTTGGGTGTTTATCCATCTTAACGATTAAATCAAATTATGCTACTGCTCAATTTATTTGTCTTGTAACCGTCCTTTCATTCGTTGCAACCAGACCTGCTTTGACTGAGGCTTGATAAACAGGGCAACAATTTCAGGGTGAATTTCTCTAGCTTTCATTTCGATACGATTCACACAGACTTCAATATCATCTGAAGTTAAATTATCTTTAAATTCAAGGCTTAATGATGCAATGACCTGATGCGCACCTATTTGCTCAGTTAACACACCATTTGCCGAAAAAACAGCGGTGTCCTGTTGAGCAATGAGTAAAAGATTTTCTCGAAGCTCTGGATTGGCCGTTTCCCCCATCAGCAAACCCTTGGTCTCACGCGCCAATAAAAAGGCAGAAATCGCCAATACCACCCCAATCAGAATAGATGCCATACCATCTAATACTGGCATATTGAAATAATGCGCTGCGGTAATCCCAATCAGAGCAATCAATAGACCAATCAAGGCTGCGGAGTCTTCAAATAATACGGTAAAGGTCGTAGGGTCCTTACTACGTCGAAATGCTTCAAAATAACCCAATGAACCCTTTTCTTTACGAAAACTTTTTAGTGCGACTCGCCAAGATATCCCTTCACAAATAATTGCAATGCCAAGCACGATATAATTAATCATGGGCGAAACCATTTCTTCGGGTTGGCGAATATGTTGTATACCTTGATAAATTGAAACGATCGAACCCAATGCAAAAACTAGCAAAGATACAATAAAAGCCCAAAAATAAAGTTCACGACCATAACCAAAAGGATGGCGAAAATTAGCAGGTTTTTGTGACTGTTTTAATCCATGAAGTAATAAAATTTCATTGAGTGTATCCACCACTGAGTGTACAGCTTCACTGAGCATGGCCGAGCTATTGGTGATATATGCTGCAAAGAATTTAACCAGTGCAATCACCAGATTTCCCAATAATGCAGCATATACCACTATTTTATTTGACTCTGCCATGTTCAATCCTGTGTTGATGTAATTGCGATTATCGCGCTATTTTAGCATCCCATGCAAAAAACCTTGTTCAAGCCTCATTGGGCAATCCGAACATTAAAACTTTAACTACAGATTTATCCAGTTTAACTTTTTTATAAATTTTAATGTGCGATCCATCTCAATGAATTAAAAATTAATGTAACTATGTTCAATCCTGTTTTGTTATAAATGAATACTGATTAAAGTTAAACAATGCTGATCTTGTTCTTGCGAACTTCATAGTTCCGTGTGGTCTCTCACTCGAATTTAAAAATGAGAAATGGCGATGAGTTTCATCGATTAAAATTATACAATCTTGGAGGGAAATCTGATCATGCTTTTCTTTTTAACTCGACTTAAAAGTGGAATTTATAATCGCCCGCATTTTTTTACTGCGCTATTAATCGGTTTCGTAACCGCTATCGTCTTAACCTTTACTACTGTTTGGCACTGGTCAACGACCATCTTATTGAGCTGGAATATCTCAGTAGGGATATATCTTATTTATGTTGGCAAAATGATGTGGCAAGCTGATCATTTGGCAATGCAAACGCAAGCAAAAAAACAAGACGAAAGTAAATGGGTCATTATGCTGTTGGTTATTTTGGCATTGCTGATGTGTCTTATTGCAATTGTGATGCAACTTTCCACCATCACTAAAAATACGCCGTATCAATATTGGCATTTAGGTCTAGCACTCTTGACCATTATTTCAGCGTGGTTATTTATGCATACTGCCTTTGCTTTACATTATGCACATGATTTTTATCTAGCGCGTTCTCATGGAAAAGATGATGGTTTAGATTTCCCGAAGACCAAGGATCCGATGTATCCAGATTTCGTTTATTTTAGTTATATCATCGGGACTTCCGCTCAAACAGCAGATGTTTCAATTACATCACGACATATGCGTCTGTTAAATATTTTTCATGCAATATTGGCATTTGGCTTTAACACCACAATTTTAGCAATCTGTATTAATATTGCAGCGAGTTTTATTTCAAACTAGCATCCATAACAAGCGTGAGTTTCCAAGTACTCTAAGAAAATAACGTCATAGGTAAAATTAATATTTCGCTATGCAGTAGCATTTCAACCAATGTAATGCTAAAAATATAGCTTCCACTTCATTCTCATTAAGAGTCATTGGAGGAAGAAAAAAATCTTCCTTAAGTTGAAAACCTAACCCTGCACAGGCATCTATTCGAATTCCCTGTTCTCTTAAACTATCAATATCCCGATAAATACTACGCTGACGAATGCCTAACCTCTCAGCAAGCACTTGAGAGGTCAATGGATAACGAGCCTCTCTAAGGTGTTGTAATAAGTTGAGTAACCGTATTGAACGACTCATTTTTATCTCTAATTTTTCTTATTCATCTAAAAAGAAGAACTAAATTAAAGTTCTTCTCACTGTATGTATAATATTTAGCAAGCTAAACCGTTAAAACTTAGACTTGAAGTTCTTTACCCACAATCAACATCTTTAAATAACGATGTAAATCAGCAATATCATCAACAATAGTTAAGGGCTGATAGTGCTTAAGTATTTCAACATCATGAACACCATAGCTTACAGCAATACGAGGCATATCAATCTTCATTGCCATTTCAAGATCATAGCTACTGTCACCGACCATAATCGCATTTTGAACATCTACGCTAGTGAACTCTAAAATCTCTTCAAGCATTAATGGATGCGGTTTTGACATGGTTTCACTTGCAGCACGGGTAATATCAAATATTGCGTGACTTTGCGTCTGGGTAAGCACCCGATCTAGCCCGCGACGACTTTTACCTGTTGCTACAGCCAATTTCATGCCTTGAGCTTTTAAATCTTGCAAAAGTTCAGCAACACCATCAAACCAAGCATCATGCTTAGAATTTTGCACATAATGCTCGCCATAACTGACCAAGAGATCCTGATGCAAATGTGGAACTTGCGGAAACAAGGTTTGCATCACTTCTGGTAAACCTAAACCAATAATACTTTGGGCAGCTTCGTCTGTTAAAGGTTGCTCATATTTTGCTGCGGCAAATTTCAGGCTTTCAACAATCTGACCCACGGAATTAAATAGTGTGCCATCCCAGTCAAAGATAATCAGTTCTGGTCGATTCATTTTTGCGCTCTCAACTGTGCCACCACACTTTGAATATCTTCAGGCAACGGTGCTTCAATTACAGGATAATCAGGAATTTCCAAACGCATGGCATGCAAACATAAACGTCGCACTTCTGGGCCCGTGTAAATCGTTTGATGTCCGTATTTATCATCACCCACCAATGGATGACCAATGCTTAAACCATGTACCCGAATTTGATGAGTACGTCCAGATAATGGTGAAGCATAAACCAATGTTGCCTCTTTAAAACGTTCTGCAATCACCCACTCAGTTTTGCTAGGTTTTCCCTCTTTAGAAACACGAACACGGCGCTCACCATTGGCCAGTTCATAACGTAATAATGGCGCATCAATGAGTTGTTTATCTAAGCTCACCTGCCCTTTTACTAATGCGGCATAAGTCTTACGAATTTTATGCTCGCGTAATAAATCCTGAAGATGCTTTAAGGTACTGCGTTTTTTGCTGATCATGACCAAACCCGAAGTATCTCGGTCAATCCGATGAATCAGTTCCAGATACTTTTTGCCTGTTGCGGCGCGCATCGCTTCAATCAAACCGTATGCAACACCACTACCTCCATGCACTGCGATTCCAGCTGGTTTATTCACAACCAATAAACCTTCATCTTCATACACCACACGCTTTAATAAGCTTTGTGCCACTTGGTCACTTACAGGCGCAGCAGTTTCATCTTTTGGTTCATAGCGAATTGGAGCCACACGCACTTTATCGCCAATATTGAGCTTGCTTTCTGCTTTTATTCGTTTTTTATTGACCCGCACTTGTCCTTCGCGAATCAACCGATAAATTCGACTTTTCGGCACGCCTTTTAAGCGGCTAAATAAAAAATTATCAATACGCTGCCCGGCTTGATGCTCGTCCACGTCAAACCAAGTGACACTTTGCCATTGCTGTGTAGAATTCATACAGTATTAGAAACCCGATTATTTATTAAATTTGAGTGAAAAATAACCACTTAGACAGTTGATTTCACAAGAAACATCTATTTAGCCCATAGGCAGATGCTGCAAGGTTTGATATAGTCAGCGCACGGATACCGCCGTAAGTGAACAAAAACGAAAATATTTCAATGTTTATGAAATTGATTTTCGTTCAAGATTTCATCAAAATCTCGGAAAGGTCCCAAAAGAATATGCCGACGCCGAAGGCTTATTATATCGGCAAAATGACAAACTGTTGCGTTTAATTATGCTTTTGCATATGCAGTTTGTTGAAAAATATATGTCGCCAACCTTAAATGTTGGCTATTAAACGTAAACTGATGCACATCAGACACGTTGCGTCATCATGACCTTTCAGGCTCAAGCGTTGATGCATTGGAACTGCCGAGCACCGATACGATGATCATTCCGTATCAAGACTTTACAAGATAAGTCTTCAAGCTCCGTGACAGTGAAAGTCATCATCCAATGCACCGCTCACTCGCCAGTGAAAAGTCAAGACTCGTCGTTAATCGAAACGGGATGAATACGCGACTGCTGACATCATCACTAGCATCATTCACCGAAGCTACACGTGAGATCAGGGAATTTAGCAGCCAGAGCAAAAAAAATTGTGATCTGGGTTAAATAAGATGCATGATGACTGCCAACAGTTGTCCACTTTATTGATGTTCGCATTTTGTCTGAGTGAGTCACTATTAGGTGTCACACCCATGAAACGTATGTTGATTAATGCAACCCATGCTGAAGAAGTACGCGTTGCACTTATCACTGGTAATCGTCTATACGATTTTGATTTAGAAAATCGTACCCGCGAACAAAAAAAATCAAATATCTACAAAGGTCATGTGACTCGCGTAGAGCCTTCTCTAGAAGCCGTATTTGTTGAATATGGTGCGCAGCGTCAGGGCTTTTTGTCCATGCGCGAAATCGCAAATACTTACTTTAAGGCTGACCCACGCCAAACTTCAAATATCCGCGAACTGATTACTGAAGGTACTGAGCTTTTGGTACAAGTGGAAAAAGAAGAGCGTGGCAATAAAGGCGCTGCGCTTTCAACCTTCATTTCTTTAGCAGGTCGTTATTTAGTCTTAATGCCAAATAACCCTAAAGGTGGTGGTATTAGTCGCCAAATTTCTGGTTCAGTTCGTGAAGAACTTAAGGAAATGTTGGCTTCACTGAACATACCACGCGGCATGAGCGTAATTGTACGTACTGCGGGAATTGGCCGCTCTCAAGAAGAACTACAACTTGATTTGCAACATTTGCTCGACTTATGGAATCAAATCCAAAATACTGCAAGCTCTGGTCCTTCGCCAATGTTGGTGCATCAAGAAGCAGGTGTAGTGACACGCGCGATTCGTGATTATTTGCGTGATGATGTCTCTGAAATCCTGATTGATAGCGAACAGGCCTACAACGAAGCGTATAACTTTGTAAAAGCAGTGATGCCACGTCAATTAGACAAATTAAAAACTTATACCCTGAATGAGCCTTTGTTTGCTCACTTTGGTATTGAAAGCCAAATTCAAACCGCTTATGAACGTGAAGTGAAGCTTCCATCTGGTGGTTCAATTGTCATTGACCAGACTGAAGCATTGGTTTCAATTGATATTAACTCTGCAAAATCAACACGTGGTCATGACGTTGAAGAGACAGCGCTCAACACCAACCTTGAAGCAGCAGAAGAAATCGCACGTCAATTACGTTTACGCGATATCGGTGGTCTCGTTGTGATCGATTTCATCGACATGACCAAAGACCGTAATCAACGCATGGTAGAAGCCAAATTACGTGAAGCGACGCAAAGTGATCGTGCACGTATCCAGTTTGGTCAACTTTCACGCTTTGGCTTGATGGAAATGAGCCGTCAGCGGTTACGTCCATCTCTTGAAGAAGCCACAGGTTATGTCTGCCCACGTTGTCATGGTACAGGCATGGTGCGTGACTTACGCTCTCTATCACTTTCGATTATGCGTAAAGTGGAAGAGATTGCACTGCGTGAACGTCATGGTGAAGTACAGGTTGAAGTTCCTGTTGAAATTGCAGCGTTTTTACTGAATGAAAAACGTCATAGTCTGGTGTATTTAGAGCAAACCTCGGGTGTTCGTGTAACTGTATTACCACATCCTCACCTAGAAACACCTCATTACGAAATTCAGTACAATCCTGAAGGTTTTGCACCTTCTAGCTATGAGCGTACAGAAGCAACACGTTCAAGTGAAAAAGAGCTTGGTTATGAATCATCTGAATGGCATTTAGAAGAAGCAGAACATGTACATCATGCTGCTCCTGTTCAATCAGAACAAAACAAACGTAAAACTGTAGCTCAAACCTCTACGCCACCGACACAAGCAACTGTTGCCACTAAAGCAGCAAGCCCATGCGCATGGTTAGAAAATCTGTTTGTACAAAAACAGGCTCAAACCGTTGATCAATCTCGCTCTGCCCAAAATGCAGCATCAGCGATTGAGCAAATGGTGAATGGTGGTGCAGTCAGTCGTGGTCAGTTTGGTCAGGTGAACGTTGCTAGTGCGACAGAAACTGTCACTGTTGCGGCATCTGGCAATAATGCGTATATGTCTCAAACACCTGTGGCTAAACAGGAAGCACGTGACAATACCACTGAACGTGACGAAAAAAACAATCGTCCGAATACGAACAATAGCAATAGCAACAACAAAAAACGTAAACACAAAGATCAGCGCGAACGCAATGATCGTGAACCACAACCACGTGAGCCAAATCAAGAGCAGCAACCTGCTCAAGTTCATGAAGAAGTGGTGCAACTGTCACGCCATGAGCAACGTGAACTCAAACGTCAGCAAAAACGTCAGCAGCCGCAGGAACAAAACCACACGCAAAATCAGGGACAAACTGAAGTACATGCTGAAGAAGCAGTACCACGTCGTGACCGTAACAATCAACAACGTCCAAATCGTCCAAATCGCAATCGCGACCAAAGTGTATTAGACAATACCCATCAAACGAACCATAAACCTGTAGCAAATGATGCAAAGCAGGTCACAGTCGATGTGGTTGATGCCCCACGTAATGAAATGATGGCGACAGCATTGGTGATTAATGTCGATCAAGCGAAAAGTGAAATTGTGGCATTAAATCCACAAGTTGAAACGCAGGAATCACCAAAACAGGCTGAAAATCCTGTCGCAAATCCGATCGAAGAAGCCGTTGTAACTGAAGTTCAATCTTCTGAAGCTCCGACTCAATCCACTGAAGTTGCGACCGAGCAAACTCGCTCACAAGTCAAACGTGCTAGCAATGATCCACGTATGCGGGGTCGTCAGCAACGTGGAACACAGCCATCTAAAGTAGCCGCACCAAAAGTACAGCCCTCACAAATTCCTGAGTTGGCCAACTATACTTTGGGTAGCCTCATTCGCCATGTCTATGGTGAAGACTGCACCGTACTGATCGAACAGTTTGGACTTGTGCCAACGTTTAATCGTGCTTTGGTCAAGTTTACTGAGCAATATGCCAGTTCACAGGCCGCAGAAGCAAAAACGGTTGCGGAAGACAAAAAACCTGTGACACGTGATGCACAACTTCCAAGCAAAAAAGCGCTTGAAGAAAGTGAGCCAGCGGAGGTGTTGCCATTAACTCCACCAGAAGCACCTGCAACTCGTGTGGCAAATGACCCTCGTGAACGTCGTCGTTTAGCGAAACTTGCGGCAGAACAAGCGCATGAGCAAGCCAAACAGGCTCAAACTGAACCAAAAGCTGAGACTGTAAATAAACAAGTCGCAGAAATCGAAGCTGTTGCTCCTGAAACTGTAGCGAGTGCAACTGAAGTTTCTGAAACTGCTGCATCACCTGAGCAATCGCTTAAAACAGCAACTCCTGTTTCTAAGCAGCAAGCGTCAGCACCTACAGCAACCGAACAGGCTGAAGTAAAAGCTGAATCAGAAAAAGTTTCAACTGCAGTTCAAACTCAACCTGTGCAAGCTGAATTAAATGAAATCACTGCTTCAGAGCAAACATCAGAAGTGAAAGCTAATGATGAAACGACTGAAAAATCAGCTACTAAAGAGACTGCTGCTGATGCTGATAAACCAAGTCGTCCACGTCGTCCACGTGGTCGTCCGCCGAAAAAGGCCAGCACCACTACGGAATAATTTGCACAATTGCATGTAAGTTATGAAAGCCTAGTCATTTCGGTGACTAGGCTTTTTTTGATACTTTATGTCAGATTAGGTTGATTGCACTAGTGCAAAACCTTTAAAACAACTTCTGCGTCATTTTAATGTCTACGTGTTTGTAGCCCGTAGTCATAAAACTGTATTGGATAGATCGAAAAATAATAGGATGTTTATGAGCCAGACTGCACAACCCGATATCATTACGCTTGCTAATGTTGCTTCACGCCTTCCTGCTTTTCTACCCAAAGTACCGCACATTCTGACAGGTCTTAAGCAAGCCTATTTGCGCACTTCGTCTACACCAGCAGGTTTAGGTATTGCCTTTGAAAAAGCAGTTAAACGTAATCCTCAAGGTGATGCTTTATTATTTGAAGATGAGCGCTACAGCTATCAAGATTTAAATGAATGGGCCAATCAGATTGCACATTATTATCTTTCGATAGGTGCACGTAAGGGTGATGTTATTGCGGTGATGTTGGAAAATCGTTCCGAGCTGATCGCAACAGTGATTGGTCTAGCCAAAATTGGTGTCACCAGTGCATTGGTCAACACTTCTCAAACAGGTAAAGTACTCACGCATAGTATCAATCTGGTCAATCCAATTGCGCTTATTTTGGGTGAGGAAGTTCAATCCTGTATTGATGATATTCGTGCCGATATCAAACTTGCTGAAGATCGCTTTCATTGGTTTGCAGATCAGGCCACACGTCAAAATGTAGGTTCCGCTCCAACTGGTTATGTCAATCTTGCAGAAAAAATTGATCATTTTGCCAAATTCAATCCAGCGACCACCCATACTGTTCAAGGTAAGGATGGATTGTTTTATATCTATACATCTGGCACCACAGGGTTACCTAAAGCGGTGATTTTCACCCATAGTCGCTGGACACTAGCGTATGGAACTTATGGTCATATTCTTGATTTAAAACCAGATGATGTCATGTATGTCACTTTACCGCTGTACCATGCAACAGGCATCGTGGTGTGTTGGTGTGGCGTGATTGCGGGTAGTGCGACATTGGCAATCCGTCGTAAATATTCGACCAGTGGATTCTGGAAAGATGTACAAAAATTTAATGCCTCTGCGATTGGCTATGTAGGCGAGCTATGCCGTTATCTTATGGATGCACCACCCTCAGAAATTGACCGCGCCCATAGGGTGACAAAAATGATTGGTAATGGTATGCGCCCTAATATCTGGGACAAATTTAAACAACGTTTTGGAGTAAAAGAAGTCCTAGAACTCTATGCATCTAGTGAGGGTAATGTCGGTTTTAGTAATATTTTCAACTTTGACAATACGGTCGGTTTCTCTCCAACTCCTTATGCGATTGTGCAATATGACAAAGAAAAAGGGGAAGCGATTCGTGACAAAAAAGGCCACTGTATCAAAGTTGAAACAGGCGATGTTGGACTACTCATTGGTAAAATTACTCGTCGCTCACCCTTTGATGGCTACACTGATCCTGAGAAAAATAAGTCCGTTATCTTAAAAGATGTCTTCAAAAAAGGAGACTCTTACTTTAATACTGGGGACTTAGTGCGTGACATTGGCTTTCGCCATGCACAGTTTGTCGATCGTCTAGGCGATACTTTCCGCTGGAAAGGTGAAAATGTATCGACCACTGAAGTTGAAAATATGATTTGCGACTATGATAAAATCTCAGAAGCAGTGGTATATGGCGTTGAAATTCCGAATACCAATGGTCGAGCAGGTATGGCTGCCATCACACTAAGCGATGGCGCAGAATTAAATGAGCAGGACTTGACCGAAATGGTCAATCAGTTCAAAAAGAATTTGCCAGCCTATGCCATTCCTGTATTTTTACGTGTTCAGAAAGTGGTTGAAACCACAGGAACCTTTAAATATCAGAAAAATAAACTCAAAGAACAGGCATTTGATCCGAGTCAAACCGATGAGCGTTTACTGGTACTCTTACCAAATGCAGAGGCCTATTGTGATGTAACTGCTGAGATTTTTGAGAATATTCAGGCCTATAAATACCGTTTCTAGCATATTTTTTGACTAAACAAGAGAAAATCGTGCTTTTTATAAACAGTTATTCGATTGTTTTTCAATTTTCTCTTGTGTTAGTTGAAGATCTTGCTAAAATACGCTCCATCAAAACGATACAGTGTTAGAAAGTTTACTTTCCTCTGAATCCAGTCGAGTTTGAACAATTTTTGAAATTAAGTTTTCTTCCTGCGTTCGGGTAAATGCTTTTTGTTTACTTATCCTCACTTAGGGTCGTTAGCTCAGTTGGTAGAGCAGCGGACTTTTAATCCGTTGGTCCCGCGTTCGAGTCGCGGACGACCCACCATTGATTGTTTTGATACTCCTAGCGTTGCTTAAATGCTTGCTCAGGGTCGTTAGCTCAGTTGGTAGAGCAGCGGACTTTTAATCCGTTGGTCCCGCGTTCGAGTCGCGGACGACCCACCAGATTCTAAAAAGCCTCAACACATCATATTGAGGCTTTTTTTATGGATACTTTATTTTCTCAGTATGAATATTTCATGACATTAAATACGATCTAAAATCTAAAAATTCGATTAATTTTATAAAAAATAACTGTTTTTACGATTTATATAAATGCGTTATCTTGGTTCTCACATTAAGAGCTTTCTCAAACCATTCAGAGGATCAAGACAATGAGTTTAATCAATACTGAAATCAAACCTTTTCAAGCCACTGCTTACCAAAATGGTCAATTCTTTGATATTTCTGAAGCTGATCTAAAAGGAAAATGGTCTGTGGTTTTCTTTTATCCTGCTGACTTTACCTTTGTGTGCCCAACTGAACTTGAAGACCTTGCAGATCAATATGCAGAATTCCAGAAGCTAGGTGTCGATATCTACTCTGTTTCTACAGATACTCACTTCACGCACAAAGCATGGCATGATACATCAGATGCCATTGGTAAAATCCAGTATGCCATGATTGGTTGTCAACGGCAATTTAAAACTGACCCCTTTTACCTTAAAAACAGCAAAGTAAAATTGACCCCTTTGATGATTTATTA
>NZ_JAHPRO010000013.1 GCF_025562455.1 Acinetobacter sp. WU_MDCI_Axc73 | reverse complement strand
TAATAAATCATCAAAGGGGTCAATTTTACTTTGCTGTTTTTAAGGTAAAAGGGGTCAGTTTTAAATTGCCGTTGACATCAGCATTGTTAGCCCAGACTGCTTCGATAATTTTACCTGACGTGGCACGCAGCATATCCTCAACAGTCACAGGACTAAATGTTTTCTGATCCATTGAAAAATCATCAACATTCATAAACTCAGCAGAAACAAGCAATGAATGAACCTGAAACATTGAATTGTTACATAAGACAGCTTCTTCAAAACGGTTATAAGCCTTTCTAGAATTGCCAAATGAAGAATCCCAGTGATTTTTCAAGCTCATAAAATCTCGTGTTTTAGATCTCACTTTTAGATCCTGACAGAACCCATCAACAACTGCCTCAAACTGTTGATACAATCCAAGTGGAAAGTCAATGAGCCTGTGCTTATACAGCAAATCAACCATCAGCTTTATCTCAGGTCTGATGATCACATCTGAAAATTTACCAGTCAGAAAAGGATTAATCGGAATATCCTGAATAATCTTGAGTAAATTAACACCCTTGGGCGTTAGATAAACATGAGGCACCAGATAGTCGTAAGTTGGTTGTTTAGAGATAATCTTAAAAGTCTTATTTTCAGTAATCATAGAATACAACTTCAGATAATCATCCAAGCCAACAGGAGGGCGATTATTGGGTATATAGCCAATAAAAGGCTGGATATACGCTTGAGTGATATGGTGAGTACTGAGTAGAGATGCATAGGATTCGTCAGGCTGTAATCTAATCATGCTTCAACTCCCGCAAAGGCATTGAGTTCTAGGTGGTTTTTTCTCGGACGACCACGAGTCTGTGGTTTTAAAGGTTGACTAATCTGGAAACGTCGTCCATTTTTCATGTTGCTGAAAATGAATAACTGGCTGGTTTTACAGAGATAATCAAAGCCATCTTCAAGCCACTTTCTTTTCTGCGATTGGTTGTATTCAATCGTGCCTAAAAAACAGTTTTCATAAGTATGCTTCCGCATATTACAGATGTAGGCATAACCTTGATCATTGGTCACTTTTTTCCAAAGCTTTTCAATACCTTGTGCCAAGCTGATGTCTTCCTGATTTTTATTCCCATTGAAAAACCAGAATGTATGCAAGTGGAATCCACTTCTTGGGGTATATTCAAAACGAAAAATATAACCGATGGCTTGTTTCAACACAGGATTATGCCGCTTGTTTTCTAGTAGTTGTTCAACACACTTTTTAAATGCATCAAAATCATTTTTAGATAAACAATCTTCAGCTTTGAAACAGGTTTGCAGTAATGTTTCAGGTTTATGTTTGAGATATAAATCAAGTCGAACAACGACCACACGTGAATACCGTTCAATTAAAGAGTTGAACATTTCGATCATTCGAGACTTATTTTTTTTCAGATTCTTCCGCTCATCATAAACTTTGCGTCTGATGTTCGGGCGACGAAAAAAGGCACGAATTAATCCAGTAAACTTATTCATTGCGTTAATGTACGGGAGCAAATTCTCCTTTAGACTGGAAGGTGGAGGTGTGCCATTACGTAGAAGCTCTAACTCATCCTCTGACATCTGGCTTAATGCATAATCAAATGCCTGAATATCAAGACCGCTGATAATGTCTGAATGCGTAGAATAGTTTATAAGTTCTTCAATATCAGAAGGTAAATTACTCATTTGAGCAGGGTGCTTGATGGCAAAGGCATAGCGACCATTCGATAGTCTTTTCGTTTCAGCTGTGACTTCAGGGAAGTTACGCTTTTTGAACTGTTTGACGAGTTTAGCTTTCCCTATAGCAGGAGCTAGGATGTTATCCTGTGAATTTACTAAAAAGGTGGTTTTATCACCATCGTTGACTGGAGTAGTTTGCAGTTCGGTTTCAAATTGCTGGAGCCATTGGTCATGTGTTCCCATATAGCGACCAGCATTTGCTTTGATAATGTTCATATTCATTACGCTTAATTTAAAGTTAAAAGCGCAACTGTGATCAGTATTCTGGGTATATGCATCCAATGGATACTGTTTAGCGCAGTATCCATGATGGAATGTAGGTTGGTTCAGCTAATTTAGAGTGAGCTATGGTCGTCTTTACTTCACCAGTATTGCCTATACATTAACGACCTGTCGGGTCACATGAACATTGTATAGCTGAGTACTTTTAGACTACTGATTATCTATAAATACATAGAATATTCTGTGATTTATAAATATAGAGTAATAGTAAGTAAATATATAAGACCGTAATTCATTGAAAATTAAAATGATAGCCTAGCCATACTTATAATTTCAGAATGCATTGCACAGCTGCATTATGTTTTGAATTTACAAGTACAGCGTTAGCTCTCAGTATTCCCTTGATTACGTGTTGAAATTTTGCTTTCAATCCACGCTTCAACTTCAGAGAGTAACCACCGTGAAGCATTATTTAATTTTACAGGCTGCGGGAAGTCGGGATCATAGCGTTTAGATCGTCGGTTGAGTCGGTCATAAATGGATGACCGAGATAAACCTATCAGTTTAATCAGCTCATGTAGACGTAGCATTTGAATTGTGTTTTGGATAGTAGACATTTAGATTTCCTTCTATGGCGTTGGTTCAATCTGGAAGGTGTTGAACCAATGATTAGAAAGTACATAAATGGAATTGCATTTGGAGCAGGAAGTGCGTGGAGCCAATATATTTCTCAGTGTGAAATGCTGAACTTAATCATTTAAAAGGTTTTTCAAAGACTGATAGATTTCATGATTCTTTTTGAGCATCCTTTCAGTATCACCAATAAAATTTCTTTTAGGCTGAGTAGTTGGATGCTCCTGATTCTGAAAACCTTTCTGCTTTTTAGCAGATTTATTTCGGGTGGCTTTTGTTTTAAGTTCAGTTAGAGCATTTGTGTCATGGATAGATGCAGTAGGAGTAAATAAGTACGGGTCATAAACAGGCTCACTGCTTATAGTTCCTGTTGACGAATTTGTCAGATTTCGCACAATGTGCTCTTGCAGTTGCACTTTAAAATCAAGCTGTTGCTGTTTTTTCTCCTGTTTGTCTTCTAATATTTGTATTATTTGAGGTGTAAATTTAGTTTTAATCTTAGCAATAATTTTAACCTGTTGTTTTCTGTTTAATATCTTTGTCTGATATTTTTTAAAGTTAGTCCGTAAAAGTTTGTCAATATTTCCTTGTTGTTTTATATATATTTTTTCTTTTTGATCATACGTTTGCATTAAAATCTCACGTACATATGCTGTCGCTTTTTTGTCCAGATACTCCATAAGTTGTTCGAACAGTATATTTTTTTTGGGTTTCAGGGACTGGATCTTTGAATTGCGTTGGCGTATAGCAAACTTATTTTTTAATGGACCAATGAATCGAAATGAAAGAAAAGACAATTCCTTGAGCGTATTCTGATCCTGTCTTGAAAAATTTAACGCATTCCAAAGTGACACATGATCATATTCGTATTTCTTGATAAATTCTTTAACAAAGTCGATATAAGCTTTTTCTTTGATTTCATCAGGTTCTTGTGAAAGATAGCTGAGTTGAATTTTATCGATCGTGTTTTGAAAGCTTTCAGGTAATAATTCGACTACGTAACAATCACGATGTTTTGAGTATTGCTGGAGTAAGCTTTTATAAATAATTTTTGCTTGCGTATGATTTTTAGTTTCGATGGCGGAACGATAGCTTTTTATGTCTGAAATGATTTCATGATAATGTTTAGGCAAATATTCAAAGTCCAGTTTTTCAACTTTATTATTATCACCTTTGCAAGGAATAGGTATTTGGACAGGTTCTGTGCATAACCTTTTTGTTCGATCCTCATCCGATTCTTTAAACAGGCCTTCATCATGTAATACATATATTACTGTTCTAAGCATTTCTAGATCATTTACCATCCTGATAGATTTATTGAAATTGAAAGGTGGAGTAGAGTGGATTTTTTCAAATATATACTTTTCCAGATCATCTACGATTTTGATTTGATCACTTAAAGTGGTATTTTCAGAATGTTCTACTACGGTATCCATGATTTCTCTATCTTAATATTTTGGTTGAATATTCTTGTAAATTTCGGCCCATATACCCTCATCCAAAGTGTACATACTTATGCGTTATTTCAGTACAGACTTTTTGGTAATTGTTAAATATATCATTACTATATAAGAGCTAAATTTTCTGTAAATACACAGGAGTGAGTTGTGGTTGAATGAGTAAATTTATTACGTGAATTTGAAATTAACACTAATCATAATTTATAACAAAACTGAGTCAAATCAGTTGTGAACCGTACCGGGTTTGTCGGAGAGTCAATATTCTGAGAGACTATCCCGATGACAAAATTAAAATATACCTCTGAAATCAGAGAAAGAGCGGTTCAATTATTGATTGAATCTGAAAAAGATTATCCTTCTACTTGGGCTGCAATCACAGCAATTGCGCCTAAGATTGGTTGTACTCCTGAAACACTTCGTGCCTGGCATCAAAAGCATTTAGATCAGCAAAATCCTATTAAAGTACAACAGATATCTGATCAAGAAAAAATGAAGCAAATGGAACGTGAAATTAAAGAATTAAAGCGTGCCAATGAAATTCTACGTAAAGCAGCCGCTTTTTTCGCCCAGGCGGAGCTCGACCGCCCACACAAATAATGGTGGATTTCATCCATAACAATAAAGACTTATATGGTGTTGATGCGATTTGTAGGATTTTACCGATCGCAGCTTCAACCTATTACCGGACTCTAGATCTCTGCGATGAGAAGCATTGCTTCGCAAGGGAACATCGAGCAAAGCGAGATTTACATGACTTGCATCATGCTGAGGAGATTAAACGAATTTGGAAGGAAAGTTCAGGTCGGTATGGTGTACGTAAAGTCTGGCAAAAACTGAAACGTGAAGGCTATATTATTGCACGCTGTACTGTTGCTCGATTAATGAAAAAGCTAGGTATACAAGGTGTTTGGCGAGGTAAGAACAAACAAACCACCCGTAGCCGAGATGACCAAAAACGAGCACCTGACTTGGTGAAACGGAATTTTAGAGCTGATCGGCCTAATCACTTGTGGGTTGCTGACTTTACCTATATTCAAACAAATTCAGGCTGGGTCTATACCGCCTTTATCATTGATGTGTTCTCACGAGCAATTGTTGGATGGAAAGTATCTACACGGATGAATACAGATATGGTACTCGATGCACTTGAGCAAGCATTGCACGATCGAGGCATGCCAAAGAATGTGATTCATCATTCCGATAGAGGTGTTCAATATCTTTCTATTCGCTATACCAATCGTTTAGAAGCTGCAAATTTACGAGCATCAGTCGGTACGACTGGTGATTCATACGATAATGCACTGGCTGAAACGGTGAATGGCTTATACAAAACAGAGGTGATTGAATATTTAAAAGCAGATTGGCAAGGTTTAGCAGATGTACAACTTGCGACACTAAACTGGGTAGATTGGTTCAATAAAAAGCGTGTACACAGTGCACTGGGTTATGTATCGCCTTTTGAGTTTGAAGCAATGTACTATGATAAGATTAACCCGTTAGGTCAGGTGGCCTAACTTAAATAAAAAAGTCTCCGACAAACCCGGTACGGTTCAAAGTGATTGGGCTATCATTGACGTAGTCTGTTGGAAACCAAGATGCCTCGCATTAAATTAATGGAGATGAACTTAGTATTAGAAAGATCAGAGGAGCCTGTAAAAACTTCTGTGTAAATGTCGCTTAAATGAAAGCGTCTAAACGACCTTCAAATTCGATCATAAACCGACTCATAGCAGCACGCCAATCCCGAATTGGCATATTCCACTTTTTTGATGCAGCTTCAATTGCCAAATAGATTACCTTTCTGACCGAGTCATCGGTTGGAAAGAGCTTACGCTTCTTGATTGCCTGCCGAATCACACTATTTAGTGATTCAATTGCATTGGTAGTGTAAATCGCTTTACGAATATCTGCTGGATAAGCGAACAAGGTATTTAGGTTCTGCCAGTGCCCGTACCAAGATTTGCTAATCTGCGGGTATTTATCATCCCATGTGCTCGCAAAGACTTCTAATGCCTGCAAGGCAGACTCTTCAGTAACAGCTTGATAAATACGCTTCAAGTCACTGGTGACGGCTTTATAGTCCTTCCAACTCACATATTTCAAACTGTTGCGTACCATGTGGATAATACATAGTTGAATGCGTGTTTGTGGGTAGACGGTAGTAATCGCATCAGGAAAGCCTTTCAAACCATCTACACAGGCAATCAGAATGTCTTGTACACCACGATTCTTTAGTTCTGTTAGAACGGACAGCCAGAATTTGGCACCTTCATTCTCGGCGATCCACATACCCAGCAGTTCTTTGTGACCCTCAAGGTTAACACCCAATGCTAGAAAGACAGCTTTGTTAATAACGCTGTTGTCCTGTCTGACCTTCACCACAATGCAATCAAGGTACACGATGGGGTAAATGTTATCGAGTGGGCGATTCTGCCACTCAATCACTTGCTCTTTAACCGCATTTGTTACCTTGGAAATCAAACTAGGAGATACATCTGCATCGTATAGTTCTTTGAATGTACTGACGATTTCACGGGTGGTCATGCCTTTGGCATACAGCGATAGGATTTGGCTATCCATGCTGGTGATTCTGGTTTGGTGTTTCTTCACTAATTGTGGTTCAAATGTACCATCACGATCACGTGGGGTATTCAGCTCAAACTCACCATCACCCGTTAGTAGTTGCTTCTTACTGTAGCCATTACGTGCATTGCCTTTGGCACTAGGCTGGTGACGCTCATGCCCTAAATGCTCAGTGAGCTCTGCATTTAGGGCTGTTTCAACGGTAAGTTTCTTTAGAGCTTTACTGAATTCATTCAGGTCAGAATCTGTTTTTAGGTTTTTGGTAAATTCTTTTGCCAGTTCAATCAATTGACTGTGATCCATTGTGGATGTCTCCATCTATCCCTATTACAGGGTACTAAGATTTGGACATTTACACAGTTTTATTTACAGGCTCATTCAGTCAAGTCAACAAGATTCAAGCATATGTGGCAGTCTTAAATAAATTTACAGAAATAGGCTTACCTCATACCCAAGTTGTCTCCTAAATTTAGATAACTTAGGTAAACATTAATTTTTAAATCTTTTTTACTCCAAATTTTTAAAAGCCTCAAGTGAATTACTTGGGGCTTTCTATATTTTTATAATTTAAATTCAAATAATAGTTATTCTTTTGATAATGATCCTTCTCAAGTCATTTAGTTGATTAAATTTTTAGCAATACCATGAATATTTGAATTAATATTTTTTTGTAAAATATCAAATAATCTGCCTTGAGCTTCATCTGTTGCCCAACCAATATGCGGTGTAATCATGACATTGGGATGCTGAAAATTAAGCAGGATATGATCTGTTGGAGGTGGTTCTGCTGATAATACATCAGCACCAAAACCTGCAATATAATTATTTTTAAGCGCGTGCACCAAACTATATTCATCAATTAACCCTCCACGCCCTGCATTGATTAATATGCTGGATGATTTCATTTGTTGGATAACCTCTAGATCAATCATGCCTTTAGTATGATTATTTAATTCACAATGTAACGACAATACATCAGCAATTTTGATGGCTTGATTGAACGGAATATATCCTTGGCGACAAGTAAGGGCATTTTTTCGTTCGCTAAAATATACATGCATGCCAAAAGCTTTTGCTTTTTTAGCTAAAGATAAACCGATTTCCCCTTTTCCCAAGATCACTAAATTTTTGTTGTTAAGCTCTCTTATGGAAGCAGATAAGCAGTAGGAGGTTGGGCTATGACTCCATTTTCCCGTTAGAACTGAGTTAAGTTGTGAATTCATATTTTTAAACAAATTAATCATCAACATGAATGCATGTTCAGCTACAGCATCTCCAGCATAACCTCGGATATTTGCCACTTTTACACCATGTTGGCGTAATAATGGAATGTTGATATGATCAAATCCTGTAGAACATAAGGCGACCAGTTTGAGTGTGGGATTATGGTCTAGGACTATTTCATCCACAACTAGATCATTTACAACCAGTACATCCTGATCATATACTTTTTGATAAAATTCCTGTTGAGATAGTTGATGATATTCCTTGTATATACATGGAAAGTCAAAATGGAATTTTTTATCCATTAATATATTTTTTTCGACACAGGTAACTCTTAAAATCGCCATAATTTTTCTCATTTTTCATGGTGAAGGTGAAATCTCAGCACGGTATACCAGGATTCTAATTTTCGGCATAAATAACAGTAAGATCAAAACAATTCATTTGTACATTCTACCAAATGAATTGTTGATTTAAGGATTTGTATGACTCAGTAGAATATTGTAATTTCTTTAAAATAGCGTTATTTCAATGAGTTATATATTAGTGTGCGTGCCATTAAAAATTATAAATTGCTTGTAAGTTAAACAATTTATTTGTGCCACTATCATCACCAACAGCATAAGACTCTGTTGTGCCACCAATGTTAAAGTCATTTTTGCCGACAATATATTCTGCGACAAAAGTGAGTTGTTTGTGATCTACAGATACACCCAAAATACTACGGCTTGAATCTTTAAATCCTTCCGCATCTTTTTGATAGGTACTGTACATGGCATAAGGTGTAATCGTGCCAATCTTTTCTACGTTTTTAAAGGCATAGCTGATGTCTGCGGTATAAAAAGTCCCTTTATTTGCAATCTCGTAATTGTCTTTAAATGAACCCACGGTCGATATATTTGGGTTAATAGCATCTTTATTATCCACTTTGTTTTTACCACCAGTTAAAGTGAATGCCAGATTTTCATAAGAAATGGTAGAAAATAATGTCCATGCTTTGCGATTACCAGTTAACTGCGTAGCATCATTATCGATATCCGAATACCAATAAGCACCTCCCAATTTTGCGGATAATTTATCATCTCCAGATAATTTTAAGTCTCTGGAAATACGTGCAATCCACATATTTTTTTCATCTAAAGATTCAACATAGTTGGCTGTGTAACGGCTGGCATCGGCACTTGATCCATATTTACCACCATCTTTGGCAAAATAAGCCAGATCAATATCGGTTGCTTTAAATGGTTGAAAATGATATTTCACCCCAAGGTTGTGTACATCTTCAAGACCAAATTGCGTCACGATGCCACCATACCAGTTACTTTCCCAGAAGCGTCCCGGACCAAATGGCACAGGTTGTAAACCTAAGGTGATATTGTCCGTCTGGTTCATGTTGTACCCCAGATAGCCATCGACTAATGAGGAGAAATCACATAATTTATCAAATTGATAGCAACGATATTCAATATGCCCAAATAATTTTGGCGATTGATAATCCAGATTAATTTTTGCGGCGTCAAAGGTTAGTTTATGATCATTATCTGACCAACTTTTATCCTGATATTTTACACGTAAGAAACCTGATAAGGTTAATGCACCTTTGGCTGTTGTTTCATCTCCGATGGTTAATGCATCGGCTTGTGCTGCATTGAATCCACCCAAAGCAAACATTGTGATGGATAATGTTTTTACTAAACGATATTGCATATTAAAATTTCCTCTAAAAATGACTTTATGCTTAATTTTTAATGATTAAGGCGTATAGTCCATATATTTACGTTTGATATTGATGTGGTCGGCAATGCGTTTCGCATCATGCCAGACTCCCCAGATAAAACTGGAACCCCGACCAGTCAGATAAGGTAAACCTAGAAAGTAAATACCTGCTTGATTGGTAATACCTTGCTTATGTTTTGGTTTTTTATTGTCATCAAAGATATCTAGTTCAAGCCAGTCATAATCATAACCAAAGCCTGATGCCCAAATAATACTGGTGATATTTTGCTGTGCCAGATCAAGTTCCAGAATAAGATTTTTTACACATTCAGGGTCATCAAGTAAGATTCGTGCTTCGGGATCTTCGGGCAAATCCAGTCCACTATTGGCAACAAATGCATCTGCCTCATCCAGAAGTTTTAAATAATTTTCCTCTCCCTGATGAATATTATCTGCCAAGTCTGCTACAAAACTGACTTGTCCATTATCAAATGCTTTGGTCATGCCAAGTAAGGTAATGCCTTGTTGTGCAAGCTTTTTAAAATCTACAGTGTGGCCGCCCTGTGCACCGCTGACAGCAAAGCCTTTGAGAGGACCATTATCCGGTTTTTCTGCTTCCCAGCCACCAAGCACGCCCAACCACCAAACATTATCCCGACCACGATAACGACGGGGTGGACGTTCATGTTTGCCAACAGATAAAAATACTTGTTTGCCAGCACGATTTAATTCGTCAGCAATCTGCACTCCCGAAGATCCTGCACCAATTACCAATACATTGCCTTCCGGTAGCTGCTCAGGATTTTTATATTGGTCTGAATGAATTTGGTACAATTTTTCATCTTTGGGTGCAATTGCCGGAATCATTGCTTTTTGAAAAGGCCCGGTGGCAATGACGACACGCTGTGCCTCAATTTTTCCTTGTGACGTTTCGATTTGATAAGTCAAAGATTGTTCTTTATTGCTGACTTTCAGAACTTCTACATTGGTATAAATCGGCGCATTAATTTTTTTTGCATAAGCTTCAAAATAATCTGCAACCTGATCATGATGTACAAAACTTTCCGGTGTTGCGGAAAACTCCATGCTCGGAAAACGATCATGCCAGCATGGTCCATTTGCGACCAGTGAATCCCAGCGTCTGCTACGCCATGCTTCCGCAATTCTGGCTTTCTCTAGGACCACATGTTCAATGCCTAATGTGCCAAGATGTTCACTCATGGCTACGCCTGCCTGACCACCACCGATCACCACTGTATCTATTTGTTCTGGTAAATTCATGATTAATCCTAAATTCTTGATTGATCTATAAGCTTCGGGCTTGCATTGCAAAATATATTCTCTTTAACAGAGCAGGCCATAAATATGTTGTTTTGATCTTAGAAAGTTGTTTAAAAAAATGAAAATCGCATATCCAAAAGGAGTGAATCAAAAAAAACGAATCGCTCGGAATGTAAACACCTTTTATTAAATTGAGTTTTTAGTACGGATTATCTGAATTAGAAGCAAGGAAAATAGAAATTGAGTTGAGAAGTGGGATACGCATACTAGAAAGTGTAATAAAACACAGGATCGCAACATGAAACATACTCGTATTCGTACCTTTAATACCAAAGAAACTTACCCAGAACAAAATCTTGATAATGACTTGTGTCAGGCGGTTGTGGCGCGTGGCTCTACCGTTTTTCTACGTGGGCAAATCGGGCAAAATCTTGATACTTCCGAAAATGTCTGTATTGGTGATGCCAAAGGTCAGGCAGAACAAGCGATGTATAATATTGATATGCTTCTTAAAGAAGCGGGTGGTGAATTACAGGATATTTGCAAAATTACCATTTATATTATTGATCCGCGTTACCGTGAAGACGTTTACCGTGTCGTTGGAAAGTGGCTTAAAGGGGTTTTCCCTGTTTCTACAGGGATTGTGGTTTCTGCACTGGCACGTCCGGAATGGCTGGTTGAAATTGATGCGACTGCTGTGATTCCAGACTAATCCTCAGGAGAGGTGTATGACATTTTCCATTGTGGCTCGTTGTAAAACCACGGGACAATTGGGCGCTGCCGTGAGTTCTTCCTCACCCGCTGTTGCCTCACGCTGTATTCGTGCCAAAGCTGGTGTAGGCGTGGCAGCCAGTCAAAATATTACGGATCCGCATTTGGCGAATATTCTGCTTGATTTAATCAAGTATGATGTCTCCCCGAATGATGCGATTCAGGAACTGGTATCCAATACAGATTTTATTGAATATCGTCAATTACTTGTACTCAATATGCAAGGTCAGGTTGCTGCTTATAGTGGCGAAAAAACACTGGGTATTTATCAGGCCCATACAGGTCAGGATGTTGCCTGCGCAGGTAATTTACTGGCAAATCCAGATGTTCCACAAACCATGTGTGAAGCATTTGAGCAAAGTCAGGGATGTTTAGCCGAACGGTTATTACTCGCCATGCAGGCAGGTCTTACCGCAGGTGGAGAGGCGGGCAGTGTTCATTCAGCTGGTATACTGGTCGTGGACAAAGTTCAGTGGCCTATTGTAGATTTACGTGTCGATTGGTCTGAATCTGATCCAATCGGAGAGCTCTACAACATATGGAAAATTTATCAACCACAAGTTGAGGATTATGTGTTACGTGCCCTGAATCCCTCCTCCTCACCAAGTTACGGCGTTCCAGGTGATCCATAATTTGCAGTAACTCAATGGAATAATCAAACGTGTTAAATCGTATTTCGCTACGCCAGATGGAATATTTTGTTGCCACCGCAGAAAGTGGCAGCATTATTATTGCCTCAGAAAAAATTCATGTATCTTCACCCTCAATTTCTGCTGCAATTGCACATATTGAATCAGAACTTCAGGTTCAATTATTTATTCGGCAACATGCCAAGGGATTGATTCTGACCAATATTGGCGAACAAGTGATGAAAGAATGCCAGCAAATTTTATCACAGGCTGGCAGCCTATATTCATTGGCAGCTAATTTCTCTGGTTCGATCCGTGGTCCATTAAAACTGGGCTGTTTTACTGCATTTGCACCGATGTTGTATGCAGAAATTATTCATGGATTTAGTAATTTATATAAAAGTGTTGATCTGAATGTCTGTGAGGGTGATCAGGAAATTTTGATCAATGGTTTATTGCGGAATGTGCTGGACGTGGTTTTAACATATGATCTTAATATTGATGAAAATTTACTCAATTTTGAATCATTGGCATCGTTACCGCCCTATGCATTATTTAGTGAAGAGCATCCTTTGGCACATGCACCCGCAGTGACGATGGAAGAGTTGGCAGCTTATCCAATGATTTTACTGGATATGCCTTACAGTAATGATTATTTTATTTCATTATTCAAAAATAGAAATTTGAATCCACAAATCATTAAAACCTCCAAAAATTCGGAAGTGGTTCGCGCCATGGTTGCCAATAATATTGGCTATAGCATTTTAAATGTTCGACCAAAAATTAATTATTCCTTAGATGGCAAACGATTGGTTCGTGTGAGAATTTCAGGCGAACAGCGTCCAATGCATATCGGTTTGGTCACTGCAAAAAATGTCGTTCTCAATACGGTTGCTCAGGCATTTATTAGTCGTTGTCGAGCCTTTATTTCTGATCAATATATTCCGGGTATGGGGGCACCACATTTTTATGACCCACATATTCGTACTAAGGAAGACGAATAATGTCTGATCTTCAAAGTACAATGCTACTTAAACAACTGATTGCTTTTGACACCACTTCATACAAAAGTAATCTGGAACTTGTTTATTTTGTAAAACAATTGCTGGAAGATCATGATATTGAGGTAAGACTGCAATTCAATCCGGAAAAGAGCAAAGCCTGCTTATTTGCCAGTATTGGTCCTAAAGATGTATCAGGCATTTTACTATCGGGGCATACCGATGTGGTGCCTGTCGAGGGGCAGGACTGGCATAGTGATCCATTTGTTGCGCTGGAAAAAGACGGTAAAATTTATGGACGTGGTTGCGCTGATATGAAAGGGTTTATCGCCTGTGCTTTAAATGTGATGTTACATGCCAGCACGCAAATTCTGAGTAAACCGTTACATCTATGCCTGTCCTATGATGAAGAAATTGGCTGTATTGGTGTACGAGAGATTTTACAGCATTTGTCAGAATATATGATTCCACCCATTTGTTGTGTCATTGGCGAGCCTACCTTAATGCAAATTGCAACGGGACATAAAGGTAAAGCAGTATTTAAAGCCATGTGCACAGGACAGGAAGGACATTCTGCGCTTGCACCACAATTTACCAATGCTATTCATGTGGCCAATGCATTGATCAATTCAATTGTTGATACCCAGCAACACATTGCCCAAGCCGGTGAACAGGATAGTGATTATGATGTGCCATATTCCACACTTCATATTGGCAAAATTGAAGGTGGTAAAGCCTTAAATATTGTTCCCAATGAATGTATTGTCGATTATGAAATCAGGAATATTGCACAGAACAGCAGTGATCAAATTCAGGAAAAAATTCAACAACATCCTGCTCTGGATAGGTTTAAAAAATTTGTTCATATTGAAGAAGTCAATCAATATCCCGGCTTATTAACCTCGCCAACCGTTCAAGCCGTTAAATTTATGCAAAGCTTGCTGCCAGAAAATACCCAGACAGGTAAAATTTCCTTTGGCACAGAAGGTGGCTTATTTGCCAATCAATTACATTGTCCAGTCCTTGTCTGTGGTCCCGGTTCAATTACAGTGGCACATAAACCAGATGAGTTTGTAGAAATTAATCAGTTAATACAATGCGATGTATTTTTGCATAAACTGCTGCAAAGCCTGCAATAAAAGTGTTTTAGGCCATTATTATCCTAACCTGAACCATTTTTTTGTTCATATTCTTTAGATTCATATTTTCCACATGGCTACATCACGATTTAGAAATTACTTATTAAAAGCAAATCCGCTATAAAAATAATAAGTAAAAATTTTACAGATTCTGGAGGTTTGAATGGAGTTCAATTGGGCTTACGCATTAAGTTTATTAACCAATCATGATTTTTGGAAGGCCACACTTACAGTCATTGAACTCAGTGTTCTGGTATGGGTTTTAGGGATTGTATTTGGTTTTGTGCTGGCATTGGCAAAGCAATCAAAATTTAAGATTCTATCTAAAGGTAGCAGTCTTTATATTTGGTTTTTTAGAAGTTTACCCTTATTGGTCTTATTGGTATTTATCTATAATCTGCCACAAATTTATCCATCGAGCAGTGTTTTATTGGCTTCACCGTTTATTTCCGGTTTGCTGGCCATGGCATTAAGTGAGGCGGCCTATATTGCCGAAATTCATCGGGGCGGTTTAAATTCCATTGCCAAGGGTCAAATAGAGGCGGGTAAAGCGCTCGGTCTTAAATATACAGGTATTCAACGTCTGATTGTTATTCCACAAGCTTTACGGATTGCGTTACCAACCTTAGGCAATGAATATGTCACTATTGTAAAACTCACATCACTGGTTTCAGTGATCTCCCTGACTGAGATTTTATTGGTCGGTCAACGTCTGTATACACAAAACTTTTTGGTCATGGAAACCATGCTGGCAGTGGCATTTTACTATGTGCTGATAGTTACTGTCTTTGGGTGGCTGATGAACTGGCTGGAAAAACGCATGGATGTAAGCCGTAAAACGCCCGGGTTACTTCAGGAGAAAGATCCTCTGCTGTCAGATATTTCTAATGCCTCCATTTCAAAACGCAAGGAAATTACTTCGGAACAACATGGTCAATATGCACTCGAAGCCATTGATATTCATAAATCCTATGGCGATCATGAGGTATTGAAAGGGATTAATTTGAATGTGAAATGGGGAGAAGTCATTTCTATTATTGGGCCATCTGGATCAGGAAAAACGACATTTATCCGCACCTTAAATGGTCTGGAAAAACTTAATCACGGTACCGTTAACCTACTAGGTCATCCATTTTTAAAAGATCAAAGTATCACTGATGAATCCGTACAATATAAATCACAAATTATTCATGTCGGGATGGTCTTTCAGAGTTTTAACCTGTTTCCCCATAAAACCATTCTGGAAAATGTGATGTTGGCACCGCAATATCATCAGTTGGATACGCCAATGGCCAATAAGGTCATAGCATTGGCCATGCTGGAAAAAGTGGGGATGAAGCAACATGCCAAAAAATATCCTCACCAATTGTCGGGTGGACAACAGCAACGTGTTGCCATTGCTCGTGCATTGGCAATGCATCCATCAGTGATTTTGTTTGATGAGCCCACTTCAGCACTGGATCCGGAATTGGTGAGTGAAGTACTTAAAGTGATTGAAGAATTGGCCAAGGAAGGGTTGACCATGATCATCGTCACTCATGAGATGAACTTTGCTTTTAAAGTTTCTGATCGGGTGGTCTTTATGGAAAATGGTTATGTTGTTGCCAATGATAGTCCAGCTAATCTATTGAAATCTGAAAATAGTCGCCTAAAAAACTTTATTCAAAAGAATTAAGTATTTAAAATTAAATAGATTTTTTCTAAAGATGCAGGGTAATTTTATTTACTCTGCTTTTTTATGTGGTTCTCATTCTAAATTATCATTCATATTTTCTGTGTCCAAAGCTATTCAGAATATGACATAAATGGTGGTGTTGATAGAAAATTATGATTGCCAGTGATTGCATTGATAATATAAAACGCCAGATAAAAATTATCTGGCGGTTGCTTGAAATAAGTATCAGGCTTTTTAGGACGACAGATACAAAATCTTAATCCATAAAGCTAGGATCTTCCTCAGCCAATAAATATTTCATTTCAGTAAAATGTGCTTCACTAAAATTTTCAATTTTTTCCCAATCTTGCGCTGTTTTTTCGGCAACGTCATCGCTTAGAATTTTTAATGTTTGGCCTGTTGAATAGGCTGTAGCGAGGATCTGACATGCACGTTCAATGGTATACATATCATCAAAAGCCACGCCGATAGAATGTGATCCAATTAATATGCCATGATTCCCCATCATTAAGCGTTTCTTATCTTGTAAAATATTGGCAAGACGTTGTCCTTCAGCTTTAGAATCAGCCATGCCCCCATATTGGGAATCATAAGAAACCCGATTAAAATAACGTGCCGTATTTTGATCAATGGGAATAATTTCTGGGTAGTTTAAGCAGGAAATCGCTGTTGAAAATATAGGATGTAAATGTAACACTACACGTACATCGGGTCTTAGACGATGGATTTGACCATGGATTGCCCATGCTGTTGGATCAATTTCACCACGATTAAAACTACTAACATCGTCTGCATCTACTAAAATCAGATCACTGGCTTTAATTCTGGAAAAATGTTTCCATTTGGGATTAAGTAAAAATTTTCTACCATCTTCTGAAACTGCTGCACTAAAATGGTTGGCTACAGCTTCATGCATCCCCATTTTGGCAAATAACCGAAAACATGCTGCTAAATCAATACGGATTTGTTTTTCATCCACGGGTGTATACTCTCAAGAACTTATTGAGTTTATTCTATAGATTTTTGACTTCATGCTGGATCGGATTTTTAATAACCATACATAGGAATTCCAAAATTACTTTCCATTCAAAACTTGAGTATAACTATTCATAACAGATATCAAGTAAATATCACACGACTTAATCGGAATCCTTACTATGCGTATTATGAAATATTCTCTTTATCCATTTTTGGCATTATTACTTGCTGGTGGTTTAACTGCATGTAATAAAGACACTTCTTCAACTCAAAATAGTGATGCTTCAACAATTGATCAAGTAAAAGTAATAAAGATCGGTTCAGACATGACTTTTCCACCTTTTGAATATATCGAAAATAATCAACCGAGTGGATTTGATATTGATTTAATAAATGGAATATTGCAACAATCTTCTGCCAGTGCGAACATTATAGATACACGGTTTTCAAATTTAATTCCTGGTCTAGAGGGCAAAAAATTTGATGCTGTGATTTCAGGGATGTACATCACAGCTGAACGTCTGAAAAAAGTAGATATGGTCCCTTATTTTAAATCTACTGAATCGGTGACTGTACTCAGTAACTCTAGTTACAAACCTAAAGTCCGTGATGATTTATGTGGTAAAACTATTGCAACACAAAAAGGCTCATTATATCCGGATCAACTGAATCAAATTTCCCAAGAAAGCTGCCTTGCTAAAGGTAAAGCAGCCATTACTGTTCGTGAATTTGATACATCACCACAGGCTGTACAAGCTGTATTGGCAAAAGCTGCTGATGCACAATATGATGATAGCAGTGTGGCACGTAATACCGTCAAAAAACTCAATGGCAAAGTAGAAATTACTTCCACAGAACCATTTTTTCCATTCATTGGTGGTATTGCGGTACGTAAGGGCGATACAGTTACCTATAATTTAATTAATGATGGATTAAAAAAGCTAAAACAATCTGGTGAATATGACACTTTAATCCAAAAATATGATTTGCAGGCTCCGACTGACGAAGAAATTAAAGCGTTTATGGATGAGGCAAAGTCCTAATTTTGATATGTTGTGGAAATTGAGACTTCTACTGACATTTTGGTAAATTTTATTTCATTTCAAAGGAGTTTCAATTTTGAGTACCAAAGCACAACGAGAGATCACGCATAAACTAAAAGTATTTGCTGATACTGAGCAAATCGGTAATTTCGCATTCACTTATCGGTATTTTGGTATCTACAGAGATACCTTTTATTGGTGAAGGAAGAATTATCAATCTAAAGGAGAGCTTGGTCTTGTTAATAGTAAGCCTTGTCCAGAAAATTCAAAATTACGTACTCCTCTAGACATACAAAACAATTAGATAGAAGAAAAATACAAAGATGATCCTAAATATTTTGTAAATGGCGAGATCCAAGCGAGTACGTAATCCTTCCGAGGTGACGGTTGAAGTATATACCCAACTAAATACTACAGTTTATCCATTATATAGACAATGAAGATTTTCAATTATGAGCTTTGTATTTTGTTATTATAAATTAACTATTTGAATAGACACCGATTTTGTAGCGTGGCGCAGTTTTAGCTCAAACCATGTGCTCATGTAAAAGATCAAGACGGGTTACCCGTCTTGGTCGTGTACGCTTTTAAATATGGTGAATCTTAGGCTTGAGCAGGTGCTTTTGCTATAACTTTAGCGACAGCTTTGGCAACTACACAAACATTGTTCATGTTTAAGCCCGCTACACAAATACGACCACTATGTACTAAATAAATCGCATACTCTTCACGTAAAGTATTGACTTGCTCTGCCGTTAAGCCAGTGTAGCTAAACATCCCTTTCTGTTCGACTAAGTAGTTGAAGTCACGCTCAGGAAGGGCTTTGGTGAGTTCATCTTTCAAAATACGACGCATTTTAATAATACGTTCACGCATTTCTTTAACTTCATTTTGCCACTGTTGATTTAACGCGTGGTCATTCAAGACTTGGTCAACCAACCATGCACCTGTTGTAGGAGGGCTAGAGTAGATACGGCGTACAGTTGCTTTCAATTGACCGAAGGTACATTGAGCAGTCGCTGTATCATCACATACAAAGGTTAAACCACCGACACGTTCACCGTAGAGTGAGAAAATCTTAGAGAATGAGTTGCTGACAATAAAGTTTAAGCCAGCTTGGTCAAGTGCACGAATTGCATAAGCATCTTGTTCCATGCCTTCACCAAAACCTTGGTACGCAATGTCCAAGAATGGAATAAGTTGACGTGCTTTTAGTACGGCAATCACTTGATCCCATTGAGTAGGGGGTAAATCTGCACCTGTCGGGTTGTGGCAGCAAGGGTGAAGTAATACTACGTTTTGTTCTGGTAACTGTTGTAAGCACGACAACATACCGTCAAAGTCTACACCACGTGTTTCTGCATCAAAGTATGGATAGAAATGGGTCTTTAAGCCAGCACCATTAAAGATGGCAATATGGTTGTCCCAAGTCGGTTGGCTTACCCAAACTTCAGAGTTTGGAAAGTAATTTTTTAAGAAGTCAGCACCGACTTTTAGTGCACCAGAACCACCTAAAGTTTGAATTGTTACAGCACGACCACTTTGCACTGCTGGGCTATTTTCACCAAATAACAAAGCTTGAATTGCATCGCGGTAAGGTTTGAAACCTTCCATTGGCAAATACAGTTTGGTTTTGCTTTGTTGTGGCTCAAGATGCTGTTTTATCCGCATTCAGCCGTTCCAATTCTAAATCAATTGCTGCGATATCTTCTTCAACTGCTTCATCTAACAGGCTGATTTGTTTGGCAGTGAGGTGTTCATTCCTCTGAGCGAATTTATGCCGTTTAAACAGCGCCAGTTCATGCACAGATTTTTGCGTGAGAATGGAAAGATGTTGATTGGTGACTTCAAGATGTTTAACTTTGGCATCCAATTGCCAGTTTGATTTTTCTAATTCTTGATTTGATTGTGCCAGAGGCTGATGCTGCATCGCCAACTGCTGTGTAAATTCCAGTAATTGTTCATGGCTCAGTTGGCTTAAATCAGGCAGCGTATTCATGACCGCAGTATGCCTGAGGTCATGACAAGAATGAAATAGAACATTCGGAGAATAGCAGAATGCACTCGTCTAGTTTAGAGCATAGTGACCACCTGCTGTCATCCAATGTGCTGCTAGGGCAAACCCTGAATCAGTGCTTGTAACTGTTCCAGGCTGAGGGCTACTGTTTCACCTTGACGCAGCTGAGCCCAGTGAAATTTACCGTGTTCCAACCGTCGGGCACACAGCTAGATGCCCAGTCCATCATGGAGTGAAGGGTATGCAAAATTTAGCCCAATCAGTCATCAATCCTTTACGTTTTTCGAGATAAGCTCCACGTAAATAGGCGGCTTCAACTTCATCAGGTAATTTATGTGCAAGGACATGTTCACAAACTTCACGAGGGTAATCGGTCATATCAGCAGACCAGTCACGAAATGTTGAGCGAAAACCATGCGTTGTAATCACTCGGTTTTGTTTGGGGTCAATATAGCCTAAGCAATTTTCCTTTAGCTTCTGTTCATGCATGCGCTTAATCAAAGCAGTCAAAGACATATCTGAAAGCATGCCGCCACCGCGAGGTGCAGGGAAAATATAGCCTTGTGATTGTGTATAAATCTGAATAGATTTCAATAACTCAATTACTGGTTCTGAAAGTGGAACACGATGCTCTTTTTCAGCTTTCATGCGCTCTTTAGGAATAGTCCAGACTTTATTTTTCAAATCAATTTCTTGCCAAGTTGCTCCAAAAATTTCCCCAGAGCGACATGCTGTTAAAATTGCAAATTCTAGTGCCTTTGGAGAAATACCATCTTTTTGGCGAAGGTGTTGAACAAATGTAGAGACTTGATCATAAGGCAAAGAAGGGTGGGGACGTGATTCCTGCTTTAAATTACCTAATATAGGTTCAAGATTACCTTTCCATTCAGCAGGGTTGTCACCTTCAAAATACTCCATAGCCTTTGCATAATCAAAAATAGTCTCAATACGACCACGAAGCCTTTTAGCTGTTTCATTTTTCTCAGCCCAGATTGGTTCTAAAACTTTAGCAATATCAACTTTGGTAATCACGCTAATGCTAAGGTCACCCAGAGTTGGGTAAATATAAGTTTCTAGGGTTGATGACCATTGCCCGATATGTTTTTCATTTTTCAGTTCACGGGTTTTATTGGCAATAACGACTTTTGCACACTCCATGAATGTTTTGTCACGTAGTTGCTGGACATGAAGCTTTTCAAGCTGTTGCTGCTTATGAGCAATTGGATCAATGCCACTTCGTATTTGTAATCTTAATTCAGTTGCTTTGGCACGGGCTTCAGCTAAAGAAACTTCAGGGTAGGGACCGATTCCAATATCACGGCGATGTGGTTTTAGCTTCCCATCTTTATCCAGACGTTTTCCCACTACTGCACGCAAAATCCAGACACGGGAGTTACCTTCGATATTTAGGCAAAGGCCATCAACGCCCCCTACAGAATGTCGCCCAGTCTCTTTAATTTTTGCTACACTGAGTGCAGAGAGTTCTTTAGATTTTTTTGGCATGCCTTTATTTACCCCACAACCTACCCCTCATAAAATACTGGAAATAGTAGGATTGGGCAAGATGTCTTAGGAAAATAAAAATATTAAATAATTGAAAAATATATGTTTATAATATTATCTAGGATTGCTTAGGACTATTGTTAGACGGACACCGCTTCCGCCAAATATCTGAATAACCCTTTGTTTGCTACAAAGGGTTATTTTTTTAGCTACTATTTTATCTTCCAGCGGTTTTGCTGCTGTACACACTTTTCTTGAAAACCTAGTTACTCATATAGTTTATGAATGAAAAAGCTTGTACCCAAAATCTATCGTAGAACCAATTCATTCTCTTGTAATCAAACTTTAATAAAGCGAGAAAATATTTCAATTTAGTTCGATCCCAGAACGCAATGAAATGATCACGCACAAGGCAAGGGATAAAGTCAAACTTATTCCGATACAGCGACTCAATGCTGCTTTACAATCAAATCTTTATTTCACCTTTCTTTGCGAATAGTTCCAGAATTTATTCAAGGGCCTACCCAAGTTGTCACTTAAATTTGAGTAACGTATGGATGTTTTATCTTTAGTGGCTTTATACAATAAAGCCACTTTTATTAAAAAGATTTATAAAAGAAGAAAGAACGAAGAAATGGCTTAAATTTGGAATAATAAAATATGAATAAAAAACGGGATCAAACTTTAGTTTGATCCCGTTTAAAATATTTGGCGGAAGCGGTGAGATTCGAACTCACGGAGGACTCACACCCTCGTCGGTTTTCAAGACCGGTGCATTAAACCGCTCTGCCACGCTTCCAATGGCGGCTATGATATAAATAAAAGTGTGTTTTGGCAAATTATTTCATCAAAAAAAAGAGTGAAAGCTCAAAATTAAAGCAATATCGTGGTGGCGATGTTTTTTTATTATAGTTTTCTATAGGTCTTAGTTGTTCAAACTTTACAAATCTGATCTTTGCTTAGATTAAAAAAGATGGATCAATGCTTAATTTAATGATTATTTATTTTCTATAACCAAAAACTAGAGTTTATTTCTACCTACTCAATTGTATATTTGCATAATTATCGATATATTTCTGAAAACATATTGAAAAAAGGCAATCATCATGTCGACTCATCATACAAAAAAAATAATAATTTCAACGCTATTGAGTTGTAGTATGTGGATAAGCATTCAAGTTCATGCAGCCAATGATGTCACTGTATATGCCGCTGCAAGTTTAAACAATGCGATTACAGATTTAGTAAAAGCTTTCGAAAAGCAAACTAAAATAGAAGTGAAAACGTCTTATGCAGGTTCGTCAACTTTAGCCAAACAAATCGAAGCAGGTGCGCCTGCTGATGTATTTATCTCGGCAGACGAACAATGGATGAATTATCTGCAAAATAAAAAACTGATTTTGTCTATTCAGCGTGTTAATTTATTGGGGAATAAACTGGTTTTAATTGCACCTAAAAATTCGACAATAAATAGTATCAAGATGGATAAAAATATCGATCCAAGTACAGCTTTTCAAGGAAAATGGTGTACAGGGGATACCAAAAGCGTTCCAGTCGGAAAGTATGGAAAACAGGCACTCACTTCACTGGGATGGTGGGAAAAACTTCAGCCTAAATTAGTTGAAACAGAGGATGTCAGAGCTGCTTTAAATTTTGTTGCGCGTGGTGAATGTCAGTTAGGTATTGTTTATGCAACTGATGCCGCGATTAGTAAAAATGTCAAAGTGGTGGGAGTATTTCCTGAAAATACTCATGCGCCAATTATTTACCCATTAGGACTACTTAAAAACACACCATCTGCGGTAAAATTTTATCAATTTTTACAGACGAAACAGGCAAATGTTGTCTTTAAAAATTATGGCTTTACCGTTCTTGTTCCTGCTAAATAATGTTTTTTCCTCTTTCAGCAGAAGAACTTGAGGTTCTCAAGTTATCTTGTCAGGTTGCTCTGTTTAGTTTGCTAGTGAGTTTGATCCCTGCATTACTCGTGGGCTGGTTATTGGCACGAAAAGAGTTCTGGGGGAAATCCCTATTTGAAACATTGGTTTTTTTGCCTTTGGTTCTACCACCTGTTGTCCCTGGATATTTCCTGCTACAGATTTTTGGTAACAATGGTGTGTTGGGGCAGTATCTGAATGCTTGGGGCTTCAATTTAGCTTTTAACTGGAAAGGCGCTGTTTTAGCTGCCGCAGTGATGGGTTTTCCTTTATTTGTTCAATCTATTCGACTTGCAATTGAATTGGTGGATCAGCGTTTGGAAATGGCAGCGAAAACATTAGGTGCATCAGGATTAGGAACTTTTTTTAGTATTACGTTGCCTTTGGCAAGTAGTGGCATATTGGTGGGTGCAATTTTATGCTTCTGCCGTAGTCTGGGAGAGTTTGGGGCAACGATTACATTTGTAGGCAATATTGCAGGAGAAACGCGTACTCTTCCTTTAGCTATGTATAGTCTAATGCAACAACCTGATACCGAACATCAAGTATGGCGTTTAATTATATTATCTTTAAGTGTCGCATTTTTTGCCCTTTGGTTTGCACAATGGTTTCATCGCTACCAGAAAAAGAAACGAGGATAGGGCGTGTATGTTGAACTGTCATTTCCAATTGCAACTTGGTGAGTTCAAATTAACTCAGGCTTTTGAATCTGATGACCGCGTCGTAGGCTTATTTGGTGCATCGGGTTCAGGAAAAACGAGCATTTTACATGCGATTGCAGGACTAAATACACCTCAATCGGGCTGGATTAGGATTCAGGATCAAACTTGGTTTGATCATTTGCAAAAGATTAATTTAACAACGCAGCAACGTCGTATTGGACTAGTTTTTCAGGATGCACAATTGTTTCCGCATATGAGTGTTAGAAAAAATTTACACTTTGGATTTAATCGGATCGCCCCTGAAAAAAGACATTTTAAAGAAGATTACATCATTGAACTATTAAAATTAAACTCTTTATTAAATCGTATGCCTGTAAAACTATCGGGCGGAGAAAAACAGCGTGTCGCATTAGGACGTGCATTATTATATTCCCCTCAACTTTTATTGTTAGATGAACCTTTATCCGCATTAGATACAGCGCATAAGGCTGAAATTATTCCTTTCTTTCAAAAAATTAAGCAGGAAATTCATATTCCGATGTTATATGTGAGTCATGATATTGAAGAAATTCAAAAACTAACAGACAGTATTTGGTATTTGTAGCAGTTTTTTCTCATAAATTTTTATAGGTTCTGAATGGAAAAAAGGCAAAAATAAGGTGCTTATTTTTGCCTGAATGGGAAAAAACAGTATCGATAATTAATCCGCAATTTCAATTGCGGTCGCTTCACCCTTGCCAATACAGAGGGCAGCGATACTTTTGCGTTTGGATATTCGACATTAGATAATGGATTTGTATTGCTAATTTAGAGGGTTCAAGTAAACGGCAACTTACTTGGAGCAAAAAAGGATTCTAGATGTAGAAAAAGAAGTCAAATAGCTCAAAGAGGCTAATGACTCCTAAAAAAGTGCATGTGTACTTCCTCACCGATCAAGGCAAGAGAAGTACACGGTAGGCGCGCTAACTGTTGAGATAATGCAGTAACAGAAAGCTTTTTCCATACGCTGAAGGGTCATGTCGCACATGACAGTGTATTTTCTACAAGAAAAGAGGCAAATTTAGCCTTGTTCGAATATATTGAAATTTACTACAGTCGATTCAAAAGGCATTCTGCCAATAGTTGGTTAAGCCCTGAGGCTTTTGAGTAGGAATATTTTAAAACTTTAGAGGGAAGTACTGTCCAAGATAATGTCTAAGATTACTTAGCATTTTTAATAGTAGTGAATAAATGGTTTGAGAAAGAAAGCAATAGGTTTCTTTCTCTTTTGCGGAGTAAGCTGAAACTTAAAGTACCATAAAATTAGCTGTACTTCGCGCCACCATTTTATTGTTTTGCCAAGCCTCACTTTCTATATTCAAAATAGATTTGCCTTGTTTTACGAAGCGGCATTTGGTCTGGATTGTACCGACCTGACAGGGGCGTAAAAAATCCATGGTCAGATTAATTGTAGTGGCAGATTGTTGATTATTTGCAAAAAATGCAAAAAGGCCCATGACATCATCTAACATGGCACAAATCATACCACCTTCAACCGTACCCCTTGGGTTGGTAAAACTCTCTAGTGCGACATAATCAATTTCAAGTTCTTTTTGATCGTTATTCCATTGAATATTATGTCCGCCCAGAAGATGATGAATGGGTGGGAGTTTTTTAGAAATATCCATTTTATTTTCCATAGAGTAAAGCAGGCTCCAGATGATCTAGAGCCTATCAGCGTTATTTAAATTTCCATGTGTAATCAATATTAATACGAGTTTCATTCACAGGTTTGATGTTGGCATTCGCGGACATGTTATTGTCGTAGATTGCATAACGTGCGCGAAGTCCCAGATTTTTAAGCCAGCCACTTTGAATGGTATAGCCAAGATCAAAATCAGTTTCACGCTCTTTTAGGTTGGTTCCACCCAGATTTGGCGCATAAATATTACGCCCCATGGTATAGCGAGTCATAAAGCGCAAACCAGGGACATAATCTTTAAAATCATATTCATAACGGAAGCTATAGGCTTGTTCTTTAGGGTTGAGAAATTCTCCGGGCCAAGTATCAATCAATAGACCTGTTTCGCCGCCTGTCAAATAGGGAAATGCAGTTTCCCCATGATGCTGAAATGTCCCAAAAATAAATTTATGATTTTGATGTTTAAGTTCAAAATGCGCATGATATAAGTCATTATCGACTAAACCTGCTTTTGCCTGTCCTTCATCACGACTCCGATAATAATGTAGATAACTACTCAATCGGGTTGTTGGATTGATATCCCATTTGTACAGAAAACCTGTAGTCCATTGATCGTAAAGATTATTAACATCCAAATAAAACAGTCCTAAGCGTAAGTTTGGATTTACATGATAATAACTTCCTGCATAATAAAGTCCATCGGTTTCAGCACTTTTAAAACGTCCATTTACGGCTGAAATTTTGATATTTTCAAAATTGGTTGAATCGCGATGGTTAACCTTATCAATATAAGCAGCCTGTAGTTCAAAGTCTTTTAAGTCTTTGGATTCAAGTGAAATTCCACGATAGGTTTGTGGTAGCAACCGTGCAGGAGAGGCCACTAAGACAGGATTCATCGGCCTTAGTGTTCCTATCTTAAGTTCAGTCTGACTAATTTTAGCTTTACCTGTGACGCCAATTTCGCCATAACTTGAAACAGGTTCATTAGTGACGGTGTTTCGTGGTAGATTTCCAGTTCCAGCGTATTTTGCACTGGCATCCAGCTTAAAACCTGCTGTCGCTAAAATATCCAGACCAAAACCTAATGTTCCTTCGGTATAGCCCGAATTTGCTTTGAAAATAAAGCCCTGAGTCCAGTCTTTTGCTGCTGGATATTTGGAAACCTCCTGATAATCGCGGTCAAAGTAGAAGTTGCGCGTGGTAAGTTCAACGCTACTGTTATCGATAAAATTCCCCGCAAATACAGAGTTAGAAAGCATAAGCGTGGAGTACATCCATAATTTAGACATGGCATTTCATCCTGAAATATCATTGTTGTTTTAAGCAAGACTGGTTTATTCTTTCTGTCTTGCTTCCTTGTTAAAATTTGAATTATTTCCCCAAGAGTTCACGCGCCACGATTTCTTTCATAATCTCGTTGGTTCCACCGTAAATTTTTTGTACGCGGGCATCGACAAAGAAACGTGAAATCGGATACTCCTGCATATAGCCATAACCCCCAAAGAGTTGTAGCAATTGGTCAATCACTTCACATTGAGTATCGGTAATAAAGCATTTCAAGGCTGCAACGTGATTAACACTGAGTTGATGTTGGCTATACAGTTCAGCGCACTGATCTACAAAAGCTTGTGCAGCTTTGGCCTTAATTTGAGCATTGGCAAGCACAAAACGTGTATTTTGCATCTGACTTAAATGCTGTCCAAAAGCTTTGCGTTGTAATACATAATCTTTAGTCAGTTGAATAGCACCTAAAATGGAACCAAGCGCCATCATGGAAATACTTAAACGCTCACGTGGTAATTCCTGCATCAGGTAAGAAAAGCCTTGTCCCTCGTCACCTAAACGTTGTGAGACAGGAACTTTAACCTGATCGAAAAAAAGTTCTGCGGTGTCTTGTGCATGTAAACCAATTTTTTTCAGTGAGCGTCCTTTGGTTACGCCAGTTAGATGAGCATCAACTAAAAAAAGTGAGATTCCTTTAGCACGTGCCTGAGGATCAGTTTTAGCTACCAGTACGATTAAATCGGCATGGAGACCGTTAGATATAAAGGTTTTTGAACCATCAATCAGATAATTATCATCTTTTAAAACTGCTTGAGTACGAATTGCTTGTAAGTCAGACCCTGCATTGGCTTCAGTCATAGCAATTGCAGTGACGACTTCTCCACTTACCATTTTAGGGAGCCAGTATTTTTTCTGCTCTTCACTTCCAATATTTTGGATATAAGGAGAGACCAATTCATTTTGGCCGCCAATAGCAACTGCCAGAGATGTAAATCCCGCCTGTGCAGTTTCTTGAACGAGCATAAGTGAATAGTGAATAGGTGCACCGTAGCCGCCATATTCTTCGGGAACATCAACACACAAAAATCCATTTTCACCCAGTTGATTCCAAATATTTCTTGGAATCAGAGCCTCTTGCTCCCAGAGTTCATAGTAGGGTGCAACATGTTCTTTTAAAAACCGTCGATAGTTATCCCGAAATAGTTCAAATTCCGTATCGTGCTGCATATTTCACCTTTTTTAGGGCAAAACTAAGGATAAAGCTCAAAATTAAATTTGAACTTTTTTACTTTATTTCAAATGTTTAGTTATTTATGGTGGGAACCCGAAGAATCAAAGGATTATCCGTTTGCTTTTGATAAAGCTCATCAATTAAGTCCGTTCGTCGCTTGGTAATATTGCTTTGATTTAGATTACCTTTATCCGTGATTTCTCCTAAATCCAGTTGTGGTGGTTCAGTCATCAAATACAGCATGGATACTCGATTGGAGCTACCCGTCGCATCTTTATTAAAATTCAATAAAAATTGACGGAACCATTGCTGTACCTTAGGATGTTTTAAAATTTCATCGGCAGGATGATCCTTAAAAGTTAAACCTGCATATTCTGCACAAGCTTCCAGTTTTGGAAAAATAAGGAAACCAATGGCATTTAGGTTAGACCCTGTAATACAAACATCTTGAATCAGTAAGTTACCCTGAATAAGGACTTTATTGCGTAAGGTTCCCACATTGACAAAAGTCCCTGTATTAAGCTTAAAATCCTCAGCAATGCGACCGTCATACATTAGTCCCTGAGTTGGATCAGTTGGATCGACCAGACGCACCGCATCCCCTGTATGGAAAAAACCTTCGTCATCAAATATAGTGCTTTGCTGATCAGACTTTAAACGCCAATAACCATGCATGACGTGTTGACCACGTACACAAAATTCCATTTTATCGCCGTGTGGTACCAGTTTGATTTCGCAGCCGGGTGCTGGGTAACCAATAAAACCTGCCATGACACGTGGTCCTGTGGTAAATGCACAGGATGGAGCAGTTTCAGTCATGCCTAATCCACTCATAATCCTGATTTTTTCCCCACAATGCGCCTGAGCAATTTTATCTAGACGATTCCAGCCTGCTTCTGATAAAGCTGCGCCAGCAAAGAATAAAATTTTTACTCGGGCAAAGAAGCGATCACGAAGTTCTGCATCTTTCTCTAGGGCTTCGGTCAGTTCCTCCCAGCCTTTAGGTACATTAAAATATACAGTAGGGGAGATTTCCTTTAGATTGCGAATGGTTTCATCAAACTTACCTGCAACTGGTTTTCCATCGTCAATATAAATAGTGCCGCCGTTATAAAGAGCGATGCCAACATTATGACTTCCCCCAAAGGTATGATGCCAAGATAACCAATCCAGTAATACAGGCGGTGTTTTCTCAAACTCTGGGAAAGTTTGTAATAACATCTGCTGATTTACACACAGCATTAAATGCGTGGTGGGTACAGCTTTAGGTAATTTGGTTGAACCAGAAGTAAACAAAAATTTGGCAATTTGATGTTCATCAAGTGTTTGATAAAACTCCTGAACATCGGTAACAGGCGTATCGAGTAACGATTGGAAAGAGGTACAAGCTTGACTCGCCAAAATCCCTTTATTGGTTACGATTTCAACATCAGATGGTGCACAGGCTTGAATCGCTTTGGCAAATGCATTGCCATCACTGGCATAGACCAGACCAGGTGTGAGGACGTCAAAGACATGTTTGAGTTTGCTAAAATCTTGAGAAATCAAAGAATAAGCAGGGGAAATAGCAGAAAAGGGAACCCCCGCTAACATAGCACCCATGGACAGCGTTAGATGCTCCAGATCATTTCCCGAAAGAATCAGCAATGGTCGTTCCTGATTTAAATCACGTCGGTGTAATGCCTGCGCAATATGCCACGCACGTTGCAAGGTGTCGGCATAACTTAGTTTGATCCATTGCCCTTCAGCATTGCGTTTAGCTGCGAAAATGTGCTCAGGTTGAGTCTTGGCAAAATGAATCAGCCGATCAGTTAATTTTTGTGGATAAGGTTTTAACTGTTCTTTAGGTTCAATATAAAGTACCTGATCTTGATATCTATAAGTGATATCGTGTGATCCAAGTTTAACCAACCGTTCGCGGTCTTGTGTTTGAGTGGCATTCATTTGCATTTCTTTCACTCCGTGGAAAGCGCATCATTGCGCTTGTGTTTGCATCATGCAATTTTTTATTAAACGTTTATTGTTGTCATTTAACCGCTCAAGTTAAATTAACCTCTAAATCGGATACTGCCGTGATTGAGTTTGAACTGTGATCCATCTCAATTCGGTAAATTCAGCGATGGAAGCCTTACTTCCAAAACGTCCATAACCGCTTGATTTGGTTCCACCAAATGGCATTTGTGCTTCATCATGCACGGTTGCCCCGTTGATATGGCAAATTCCAGAATCAATTTGTTTCGCCACCTCTAGCGCATGTGCCAGATTTTGGCTAAACACCGCAGCAGATAAGCCAAATTCACTGTCATTGGCGAGTGCAATACCTTCTTCAAGCGTCTCAAAACGTTGTACTGTGCATATAGGACCAAATGACTCTTCGCGATACAGCAACATATCGGGTTGAATATTCAGTACCAATGTTGGCTGCATGGTTGTATCTTGAATCTGAATCCCTAAAGGTAAATCTGCTCCTTTGTTTTTTGCATCTTCAAGTAGACTTTGAATGCGTTGTGCTGCACGACTACTTTCAAGCACACCTAACACATTATTTTGAACGGTTGGATTACCTGCTTTCAGTGACTTGGTTTTTGCAATCAGTTTTTCTATAAATTGATCAGCTATACCATCTTGAACCAAAACACGTTCAGTTGACATACAGATTTGTCCTTGATTGAAAAATGCGCCAAATGCAATGGCATTGACTGCTTCATCTATATCAGCATCGTCCAGAACAACGACTGGAGCTTTTCCACCTAGTTCAAGTAATACAGGTTTCAGATACTTTGCTGCAGTTTCAGCAATAATTTTCCCCACTTTGGTTGAGCCAGTGAAGTTAATTCGTTTTACCGCAGGATGTTCAATCAGGCGTTTGACAATGGCAGGTGCATCTTCTGCTGCATGTGTAATGACGTTGACGACGCCTTCACCGATGCCAGCTTCATGTAAAACTTGACCAATTAACCGTTGTGTTGCAGGGCAGGCTTCGGATGCTTTTAAAACCACGGTATTGCCACAAGCAAGTGGCATAGCCAGTGCACGCGTTGCTAAAATGATCGGTGCATTCCATGGTGCAATTCCAACCACCACACCACAAGGAACGCGTACACCCATTGCCAGATTGCCAGGAATATCAGATGGAATCAGACTGCCATCAATTTGGGTGGTCATTGCTGCAGCTTCACGTAACATATTGGCTGCAAGATGTACGTTAAACCCATACCATATTGCAGTTGAACCTGTTTCACGCAT
This sequence comes from Acinetobacter sp. WU_MDCI_Axc73, assembly GCF_025562455.1. Classification (GTDB taxonomy): domain Bacteria; phylum Pseudomonadota; class Gammaproteobacteria; order Pseudomonadales; family Moraxellaceae; genus Acinetobacter. Next base: position 71,452 of record NZ_JAHPRO010000013.1, on the reverse strand, counting down.
ACCAATCTGAATAAATTGATCGGTTTTTTGATCCATTAAATCGGCTGCTTTTAATAAACGTAAACGCCGTTCAGTTGGTGATAATTTGGACCAAACCTGAAATGCCTGACTTGCCGACTCAATAGCCTGATCAACATCTTCAAGTGTTGCCGCAGCAGCAACACTGGCAATCTGACCATCAATTGGGCTAATACGTTCAAACGTTTTACGATTGGATGCATCAACAGATTGACCGTGAATAAGTAACTGTACATTTTGCATGGGGTGTATCCTTACATTGCCAATAAAAATCAGAAGTTAACCAGTACGTTTGTAGCTTTGTAAACCTGGTTTAATCGATTTTTCGTCCAAGAATTGTTTCATGCCTTCCTGACGACCACCTTCTGTATCACGATGAATACATTGATCCAGTTTGGCATATAAATAATCTTCGTTTTGGTCCCAAGTCAGTTCACGGCAACGTTTAAAGCCATTTTTAGCTGTGCGCAGTACCACTGGGTTTTTTTCAAGTAGACATTGTGCCAGTTCAGTGACTTCTGCTTTTAACTGATCTAGTGGTACGCTTTTATTGACCAAGCCCATATTTTCAGCTTCTTTACCACTAAACGTTTTACCAGTCATGATGTAATACAACGAGGCACGGTGTCCAACTGTATCAGCCATTGCTTTGCTGACAAGGTTACCCGGTGGGATGCCCCAGTTGACTTCAGATAAACCAAAGGTTGCTTCATCTGCAGCAATTGCAAGGTCACAAGCAACTAATGGTGAAAAACCGCCACCAAAACACCAACCATTTACCATCGCGATGGTGGGTTTTGAATACATTCTGAGTAACTGCCATTGCCAGCGGCACGAGTCACGGCGAATACGTTCCTGAAAAATTTCGGGTTGAGCGTCGACTTCACGGAAATATTCTTTTAAATCCATACCTGCTGTCCATGAGTCTCCCGCACCTGTGAGTACCAGTACTCGTGCTTTAGCATCAAGTTCTAATGTTTCGAGTACATCAATCATTTCGCGGTTAAGGGTTGGACTCATCGCATTTTTCTTTTCTGGACGGTTGAATGTCACCCATGCAATACCATTTTCTAATTGTACATCAACGGTTTCCCAACGGTTTTCGTATGTCATGTGTATTCTCCTTGAATGACAATTGTGTTGTTCTGGATTTAATTTAATATCAGTTAAACTTACATTCAAGTCTTTTTTATAAAATATTCAATATTTTTTATATTTATATAAAAAACATAGATAAAATTTTAAAAATAAAAAATTATATTAAAATACTATTGATTTTTTTATAAGCTTAACTGATATTTTAAGCGTGTTATTTAAACACAACACAATAAAAAATGTTATGGAAATATGGTCTAAATAAGGAAAGGACTATGGATAAAGTATTGAATCCGTCAGGAAGGGCGAAACTGACTTTACTACTGTGTTTTGCCATCGCAATCTTTGAAGGTTTTGATCTTCAATCAATGGGTGTGGCAGCACCGCGAATGCGCGCAGAGTTTATGCTGGATAATGCACAAATGGCTTGGGCATTTAGTGCTGCTATTATTGGAACCTTGCCTGGTGCCATTATTGGTGGGCGATTAGCTGATATTGTTGGCCGTAAGAAAATTTTAATTCTGAGTATTCTGATTTTTGGCGTGATGTCGTTACTCACTGCCTATGCTGAAAATTATACGTTGCTTTTGCTTATCCGTTTTTTGACAGGATTGGGTATGGGTGGCGCTTTACCGATGATGATCACTCTAGCTTCTGAAGCTGTTGCTGAAAATCGAAAAGCGACTGCTGTCAGTATTATGTACAGCGGCATCCCTTTTGGTGGGTTGCTAACTTCGGTGGTTGCGATGTTATTAGCAGGTGATAGCGAATGGCGACATATTTTTTATGTAGGCGGTATTGCACCTATCTTGTTAATTCCTTTATTGATGAAGTATTTACCTGAATCAAAAAGTTATTTACAACAAAAAACACAAGCGCCAACGCCTTTTTTCGAAGTGCTATTTGCAAAAGAAAGACGTATGTCGACCTTGCAAATTTGGGTCAGCTTTTTTTGTACACTCGTGGTTTTATATTTCTTGCTGAACTGGTTGCCACTACTCATGGGCGCACAAGGACTGTCCAAACTTGAAGCCAACTATGTGCAAATGGGTTACAACGTAGGCGGAATTTTTGGTTCAATCCTGATGGGGATGTTATTGGATCAGATGCGCATGGCAACGGTTATCAAATTTATTTATGCAGGAATTTTGATTGCGCTTTGCTGTTTATCAATTTCGCCAACGGTAGCTTTACTGGCACTTTCTGCGGTGGGTTGTGGTTTGTTTATTGTCGGTGGTCAATCTGCACTTTATGGACTAGCGGCAATGTATTATCCAACAGAAATGCGAGGTACAGGTGTTGGTGCTGCAGTTGCTATTGGGCGAATTGGTTCATTTGCAGGGCCGTTGTTTGCAGGATTTCTGTTATCACTGGGCCAAAGTGCTACGATCGTAATAGGCTCAAGTATCCCTGTGATATTGATCGCTGCAATTTCTGCCTTGTTGCTTGTCAGGAAGCCTAAACAGGCAGTACAGTTAGCACATAGCCAAAGTATACAACTTAAGTAAAATGAAAAGTATGGGGCAGGGCTTCATACTTTCTTTAAATTTTGATGATAAAGCCTATGCGAAATTCAAATTCAATTGAAAAAAAACGAGAAGATGAACCAAGACTCAGCTATATGATTGCCCGTGTGGATCGAATCATTAGTAAACATCTTACAGAACATCTTAAAGATTTAAATATTAGTTTGCCGCAATTTACCGCTTTATCAGTTTTAGCAGCTAAACCTAACTTATCTAATGCCAAGCTAGCAGAGCGTTCTTTTATCAAACCTCAATCTGCCAATAAAATTTTACAAGACTTGCTGGTCAATGACTGGATTGAAAAAACACCAGATCCAACGCATGGTCGTCGTATTTTATTGACCGTCACTGGAAAAGGTCTGGAAAAATTAGCGGCATGTAATCAAATTGTTGAAAAACTGGAACAACAAATGTTGCAGGGTGTCGATATGAATCTAGCTTATTTAATTCGCAATAATCTAGAAATTATGGTGAAAAACCTGAGTACCACAAATGACGATCGCCAAACGTGAATATCTCAGTTTAGCGCTCACTTTTTGCCAGCTCTGCATTAATGTAGCTCATAATCATGGTTTTTAAACCCTGCACCAACTCATCAAACGTGATATACGGATTGGGCAAAATTAAATGGCGGGCTATATTAAAGATTCCGCTATTAATGCTGACATAAGCCGTCACTGCAAGATTGTTTATTTTCAGATATTTGGGATTATTCATCATGTATGTCATTACAATATTCATGAGTTCACGTTCAATCTGATTGATATATTTGTCATATTTAAGCTCACTTGCGTAACGTAAGCAGATCAAATAACGTTCGTTGTTTTGAGTTAACAAGTCACGAAAAGTATAGAAAATAAGTTCAATGACCGATTCTAGCTCCATATTCATAATGACTGGAGTTAGATTCTGGATCATCTCCAGAATTTCCTGCACAAAAGAGTGCGCCATCGCATCGTAAATTTCTTCTTTGTTTTTAAAATATTCATATAGTGATCCCACACTTACGCCTGCGATATCTGCAATATGTCGAGTCGTTGTACCACTGGTGCCATGCAAGGCGACAGAGATAAAACCTGCTTCTATAATGGTGTCCACCGTGACTTTGGCGCGAGTCTGGCGCGGTTTGCGTGTACTCAACATCACATCCTTGAAATCCGAATATTTATTCAAGTTATCATGTTGGGCCATTTTTACCAAATTAAAAAACATAAATCCGAACAGCAAAAAATCCTGAATTTCATTCAATTTTATCAAGATAAATAAATGCATGATGTCATTTGCTTAAAAGCTCATTATTGAGATTATTTTTTGCTAATTTATGGATTTGCTTCTAATAAAAACAATATGTTATCGAAATTTAGTTGGAGCATCCTCTTTAATCGCTTCGACTCTTACAGATAAGCTCAGCAATGTAGACCCGAATTGAATCCGAACATAAGATCAGATTAGGATGAAATTGTTAGAAAAGTGCGAACAATATTTCAGTTTGCACCTTTAGAATTCGTAAATATTGAATGTTGCAACAAATTGAATGCTTTAAGTAGGTGTCGCCATGATCACGACCGTAGTAAAAAAATCAGTCCAAGCTTTCAAATCATCCCCTAAATTTGAACAACCTGACTATGCCTTGAAACAGGCCATTCCGATTCGACATATTGCGATTGGATTTGATGGCAAAGATATCGATATTTCATTTTTTGTGAATAATGAGTTTGCCACGATTTTCTTCGCGACGCTGTCTGTCTTCTTAACATATGGGGAAGACTTAGTTATTGAAACAGCTCGTTTTCACCGAGATATGGTCAAAGACCCGATTTTAAAGCAGCGCGTAACTTCACTCATTGGACAAGAAGCGATCCATTCCAAACTACATAATGAATTTAATGATGCGATAGCACACGAAGCAATTAATTATCCTGTCGCTTTATATCGTTTTCTTGGTGAAAAATTTTTTGACCATATTTTCTTAAAATTCCCGCAACCTTTAAAGCTTTCCATGATGGCAGGTATTGAACATTTTACCGCAGTGCTTGCTGAATACATGATGAAACATGAAAAGAATTTTTATTATTCAGATGATGCTAAAACCCGTGCCATGTGGATGTGGCATATGCTTGAAGAATCAGAACATAAAGATATTGCCTATGATGTTTACCAGTTATTGAATGGCAATTATCCACTTCGGGCTGCTGGATTCTTTATCGCATTAGGTACCATTTTAGGTTTGATTCCATTTACGACTTTATTTGTACCTATATTGCGTAAGCCAAAAGACATGCTGACTCGAAAGTTTTGGAAAGATGCAAGTCGCGGTGTGAGTTTGATTTTCAGTCCAAAAGATGGCGTTTTTGGAAGCACGATGGGACAAATCTTCGATTACTTGCGTCCCGATTTTCATCCAAATGATCATGACACATCGGCTTATCTCGAATATTACAAAGACAAGCTACTTTCCGAAGGCGGAGCGATAGCACCTTATCTGGTTAAAACATTTATCCCACCAGTACGTCATTAAGTTCTGTGTGATTAAAAAACATGTTCAGTCAAGGTGCTGACAGGAAAAAGGATATACCATGAAATTATTTGGCTCAAAAAATAAAAAACCAAGCCAACAATCTTATGCCGTTGTGACAGGTGCAGGCAGCGGTATTGGGCGTAGTTTTGCATTAGAGCTTGCGCGTCGTGGTGGTACTGTGGTGTGTTCAGATATTAATCTGGAGGCAGCGGAAGAAACCGTACATTTGATTGAACAATTGGGCGCGACTGCATTTTCTGTACAGTGTGACGTAGCAAAAGCTGAACAGGTATCGCGACTGGCTGAACAAGCTGAGATGTTACTGAAAAATCCAGTCACTCTGGTCATTAATAATGCTGGTATTGGTTTGGGTGGCAAGTTTGATGAAATGACAATGACGGATTGGCAATGGTGTATGGATGTCAATTTATGGGGCGTGATTCATGGCTGTCGTGCATTTGTGCCTAAGTTTAAGCAACTTGGATATGGTGCCATTATCAATGTAGCCTCAGCAGCTTCATATACTGCGGCACCAGAAATGACGGTATATAACGTCAGTAAAGCAGGAGTTCGAGCATTATCAGAAACACTGTCTGCTGAGCTTAAAAAGTTTGATATTAAGGTGAATGTACTTTGCCCAACCTTAGTCCCCACCAATATTATAAAAAATGGAAAAGTGCCGCATAAAGGTATTCTGGATTATGCATTGACTCATTTGGCATTTACCACCAGCGATAAAGTAGCAAAATTGACACTGGACCGTCTGGATAAAAACCAGCTTTATACCATCCCACAGTTCGACGCCAAACTTTTTTGGTTAATGAAACGTACAGCACCTAATCTCTATGCAAAATTTCTAGGGACTTCCTACAGATTAATGAAATAACCAATGATGAAATTTAGATGGGAATTCGGTCAAACGCCGTTTTAAACGATCTATTTTTCAAGTACAAGGATATTGTAAATGACAGCTCAAGCAAAAAAATTAAACTCGGCTGAAAGTAAAGCTTTACCCCAGCATATTTATGACACGTTTATTGTCGGTGCTGGTATTTCTGGAATTGCCGCAGCGATTCGTCTCGACCAAGTCGGTTATACCAATTACAAAATTATTGAAAAAGCTGGTCGTGTAGGCGGGACATGGCGTGAAAATACCTATCCGGGTTGCGGTTGCGATGTTCCTTCGGCATTGTATTCTTATTCTTTTGCACCGAGTGCTAAGTGGAGTCATTTATTTGCGCGTCAACCTGAAATTCTTAATTATTTAGAAGAGGTGAGCGATACATTTAATATTCATAAAAAAATTGAATTTGAGACAGAACTTGAAAAAGCGGCTTGGGACAATCAACGTAATCTCTGGGTACTCGATACCAACAAAGGACAGTACCTTTCTCGTACCGTCGTGTTTGCGACAGGACCAATTACCGAAGCTCAAATTCCAAAACTTAATGGGCTTGAAAGTTTTAAAGGAGAAATGTTTCACTCGGCCAGATGGAATCATGACTATGATCTGAGAGGTAAACGTATTGCCGTGATCGGAACAGGTGCCTCTGCCATCCAATTTGTGCCACAAATTCAGCCTTTGGCAAAAGAACTATTTGTATTCCAGCGGACAGCGCCGTGGGTTGTTCCTAAACCTGATATGAACTTGGGTGATTTAAGTAAATCCGTCATCGAAAAATTTCCACTGATTCAGTCGACTTGGCGTAAAACCGTAGCGCAATCTCTGAATGCGATTAATTTTGGTTTGCGTAATCCTTCTGTATTAAAGCCTGTCGGTGAGGTATTTAAACAGGTACTCAAAGTTCAGGTCAAAGATCCAGCTTTACTTAAAGCTGTGACGCCTGATTTTACTATTGGTTGTAAACGTTTATTGTTCGCGAACAATTATTATCCAGCTTTACAGGCCGACAATACACATTTGATTCCTCATGGTTTGGTCAAAGTAGATGGCAATACGGTCATTGCTGCCAATGGTGAACGTCATGAAGTGGATGTCATCATCTGGGGAACAGGTTTTGAAGTCTCACATCCTCCTATTGGTCGCCGTGTTTATAATGACAAAGGGGAATGTTTAAATGATCTTTGGAAAAGTAGTTCTCCTGAAGCGTATTTAGGAACCAATATTGAAAATGTTCCTAATGCGTTCTTGGTACTCGGACCAAACGTATTGGTTTATGATTCATTCATTGGTTTAGCCGAAGCGCAATTAGATTATATTGTCGATGGTTTGCAAAAAATCAAAAAACACGATATTGCTAAATTAAGTATTAAGCCTCAAGTCATACATGCACATAATGAGTTGGTGCAAAAGCATTTAAAAACCACAGTATTTAATGCAGGCGGCTGTAAAAGCTACTATTTAGATGCCAACGGGCGTAACTTTGCTGCATGGCCATGGTCATTAAAAAAATTAAAAAAGCGTTTGAAAACCTTGAACCTACGTGATTATGAAGTGATATATCAAATCAGTCTAAGCAAAAGTAAAGTAGACGCTTAATTTGTTGGTTTATTTTCAAATGAAACAGTCTATTGTTTTCAATCGACTGCTTTTATTTTGGTTTAGCTTGTCAAGGAATATGGCATGAAACAAGGACGGTCAAGTCGTACCGCAGAAGCTGCTGCGGCATTACGCGCGTATCATTATTTATTTGCTCATGATCCGATTTTTGTCGATGCTTATGCATTTGAAATGACCAGTAAAGCGTGGAAAAGATTATTAAGCTTGCCTTTGGTGAATAGAATCTTTAACTCGCCGCCATTGAATCGAACGCTAGGTTTGTTAACAGCTCAGGTCGTGGGGCGTTCTCGTTATGCTGAAGATTGCTTAAAACAGGCGATTGAAAAGGGAATTGATCAATATGTGCTTGTTGGGGCAGGCTTAGATTCATTTGCCTTACGTTTGGCTCAGTATTATCCAGATTTAAAAATTTTTGAGGTTGATCATCCTGATACACAGCGTTTAAAAATACAGAAACTTAATCAACTTGGTGATCTTCCAGACAATGTCAAATTTGTTGCCATCGATTTTGAAAAGGAAGCTTTGGGAGAGGTTTTAGCTCGCAGTGGTTATGCTCAAGATCGTCCTGCTTTTTATTCGTGGCTGGGCACAACCCATTATTTGCAACCCGAAACCACTTTACATACTTTAATGAGTATTGCTGATTTTGCCGCAGCACAAAGCGAAGTCGTTTTAGATTATTCGATTAATTTTGATTCGCTTCAGGGGATTGAAAAAATAGGAACTCAAGCCGTTGCTCAATTCACAAAAATTTTAGGCGAACCATTGATGGGGCAATTTAATTCATTAGAGTTGAATGATCTTGTGAATCAAATGGGTTTTCAAATACTGGAAGATTTATCTGGCGATGCTCTATCGCAAAGATATTTTCATGCCCGACTAGATCACATTAGACATACCACTGCGACCCATATGTTGCATTTGATCTTAGAATCAAATAAGAAATAAGCAAATATAAATTTCGCGTCTTCATTGAGATTGAGCAAAAAAAATTTAAAAATGGATGCTCGTAAAAAATTCGATTTATAAATGAGGAGCGTAGTCACATGCCGAGTGACGCGTTATGATAAATGTCAGTGAGTGATTGGAACAGCATATGAAGATGATTGCAGATGAAAATCTGGCATTTACCGACTATTTTTTCTCTGAATTTGGCACAGTTGAACATCGTGGTGGTCGACATTTGCAGCATGAAGATGTCAAAGATGCCGATGCATTAATTATCCGCTCAGTAACGAAAGTCAATCATGCTTTAATCGATCATAGCGCATTAAAATTTGTAGGCAGTGCGACCATTGGTACGGACCATATGGATCTTATTGCACTAGAGCAACAAGGTATTGCATGGAGTAATGCACCAGGATGTAATGCTCAGGCTGTTACGGAATATGTCATTACATCGTTATTACATTTAAGGCCAGAGCTTTTACAACAAGAACAGCAGTTTACCTTAGGTATTATTGGTTTGGGGAATGTCGGTCGTCGTTTGGCTTATATGGCAAAACTGTTAGATTGGCATGTCATTGGCTATGATCCTTATGTAAAGCTTGATCAGATTGAAAATGTTTCATTAGATGAATTACTACAACGTAGTAATGCCATTTCACTCCATGTTCCACTCACCAAAACTGGCGATTATCCGACTTATCATCTCATCAATGCTGATCGACTCGCACGTATTCCAAATCAAACGATTTTAATCAATAGTGCGCGCGGGCCTGTGATTGAAGAAGCTGCTTTAATTGAAAATATTCAAAAAAAGCAGCGTCAGGTGGTATTGGATGTGTTTGAACATGAACCTGTCATTTCCGAGCGACTATTGGATTTGGTCAGCTTGGTCACGCCGCATATTGCAGGGTACAGTTTGGAAGGTAAGGCGCGCGGTACACAAATGGTGTATCAGGCTTTTTGTCAGCATTTTGGTTTTAAAGCAGAGAAACAGTTTGAATCACAACTTCCTATTTGTGAACTATATTTTAAAGATTTATCCCTGAAACAGGCTCTCCAGGGCTATCTTTCAGAGATTTATGATATTCAGCGTGATGATCGAAATTTGCGTGCTTGCGTCAAAGATGGACAAGTCGATCAGCAAGCGTTTGACCGTTTACGAAAAGAATATCCACTGCGCCGTGAATGGGCTGCATATGGAGGCCCCGTGGCATGAGTCAACAGTCGGATTTAAATTTAAAAACTTATCAACCAACCTGTTCGGTTGATGCCTTAAAAGCACGAGCCAAGCTGTATCAGACCATTCGTACATTTTTTGCTGAGCGTGATGTGCTGGAAGTCGAAACGCCAATTATTTCTCAGGCAGGGGCAACCGATGTACATTTGGCTTCAGTACGTGCATTACGTCATATTGAAGGCAAAGAACGTATTCAATATTTACAAACCTCGCCTGAGTTTGCGATGAAACGTTTGCTCGCCAGTGGCAGTGGTCCGATTTATCAGATTTGTAAAGTATTTCGTGATGATGAACATGGACGTAAGCACAATAGCGAGTTTACCATGTTGGAGTGGTATCGCCCTGAATTTGACCTTAAAGACTTAATGCATGAAACGTCAGCGTTATTACAGGTATGTTTAAAGCATCGTTTTGATGATATTCGCCCGACGATTCTCAGTTATAAGCATGCTTTTCAGGATCGTCTAGATATTAATCCATTGCAAGCCACTTTAAGGCAATTGAAAGATACTGCACATCGTGTTGGGCTGACACTGGATTTGGGGGATGATCGGCTCGCTTATATGGATTTGCTCTTTTCGCATTTTGTTGAGCCAAGTTTAGGCTTTGATACGCCTGTATTCCTCACTGATTTTCCACCAGAAATGGCATCATTAGCAAAAGTACGTATCGATGAGGATGGTGAACAAGTTGCTGCTCGTTTTGAGGTTTATATCGAAGGGTTAGAGCTTGCCAATGCTTATGATGAATTATTGGATGCGCAAACATTAAGACAGCGTTTTGAAGCGGATAATCTTGAGCGTAAACAACAAGGCTTGACCGAAATGCCACTCGATGAACATCTTTTGGCAGCTTTACCACAGATGCCTGCTTGTTCGGGTATTGCTTTAGGAATCGATCGTTTACTCATGATCGCAACTCAAAACATGCGTATTGATCAGGTCATTACTTTTCCTGCGGAAATAGCGTAGTAAAAGGGTGGTTTTAATATTGTATCTGATCATTCATATTAAGATCACAGAAAAAAATAAGCCGCTGATGCGGCTTACTTTATTTTAATGAAAAGTTAGTCTTGCTGAATCCCAGCCACTTTCCAATCTTCACCTGAACCCGCTGGCTTAACAAAATGCCAGATTTCAGAGAAAGGTTGCGGTAAGCTGTTTAAGTCTTCACTTACTGTACCTGTAAAGCGAACACTGACCACATACTGACCATTTTCAGTTGAGCTATCAACCACCATTGCATTTAAGTTACTAAACTCAGCAACGTCCTGATCTTGATTCGCCATGATATCGTTATACATTGAACTATAAAGATCTGGTGTCAAATAACGACGAATTTCTTCAATATTGCTAGCAGAGTTAACTGACTGAATATGGTTAAAACGCTGGCGTGCAACACGTAAGAAAGTTGCAGGTTCTGTTCCATCAGGAAGCTGATTGCCACTGTTGGTATAAGCAGTCCCAAACGGTGCAGAAGATGGTGCTGAATTTGCATTGCCAGAGACACTTTGCCCAAAAATATTGGTGTTATCACCTGAGCTAGCACGGTTTGTCGCTGTGTTTTGTCCAAATGGTGCAGAATTGCTACCATTATTTGGCGCAAAAGGATTATTGCCAGCAACTTTTTGCTTATTGCTAAAACGTCGGAAAATAAAGAAAGCAATTGCAGCAATCAATATAATCCAGATCCAGCCCGGAATTCCACTTTTCTTTTCTTGCTCAGCTTTCGCTTGAGCTGCTGCATCCTGTTGAGTGACTTGTTGCTCAGGAGAGGTTGAGTGACGGTCATCCGCCAGCGCATTGGCAGCAACAGCACCCACAGCAGCACCTGCCACACCCGCAGCAACCATTGAACCAACACCCGGACCAGAACGCTGCGGTGTACCAGCAGGTGCTGTTTGAGGTGCAGGAGTCACTTGTCGAGGTTGTTGGTAAGACTGGCTTGGAGCGGCTGAACGTGACATACCATGACTTTTACCGCCACCTGCACGTTTTGCTTCAGCAAGAGGTGCAACCACTAGAGCGGCCATCAAAACGCCTGCCAATAAACTACGCTGTCGTACTTCCATCGAAAATTCCTATATAAATTCAATTTACAAGTGTATTTATGCAGACTTTCTTAACGAATTTCAATAACAAAATATGTTTTTTTATGTCAAATCATATCGGACGAATTAATTTAATTCGTCACTTAGTTGCATGGCTTCTGTTAAAGCTTCGTGCAATCTTGCAACTGCAATAATTTGGACCCCATCAACGGTCTTTTGCGGAGCATTGCCACGCGGCAAAATGACATATTTAAATCCATGCTTAGCAGCTTCTTTTAAACGTTCCTGACCATTTGGAACGGGACGGATTTCACCCGATAATCCAACCTCACCAAATACAGCCAATTGCTGTGGTAAAGCCTTACCACGTAAGCTAGAAGCACAGGCCAGTAATACTGCCAAATCTGAACCTGTTTCGGTAATTTTTAAGCCACCGACCACATTGACATAAACATCTTGTCCAGAAGTTTGAACTCCACCATGGCGATGCATCACTGCAAGTAACATGTTTAAACGGTTTTGTTCTAACCCTAATGCAACACGACGTGGTTGACCATGTGCATCGTCCACCAATGCTTGTACTTCTACCAAGAGTGGGCGAGTACCTTCACGACTGATCATGACAATTGAACCCGGAATGGCTTCATCATAACGACTTAAGAAAATAGCCGAAGGATTGGCAACTTCACGTAAACCTTTATCAGTCATGCCAAAAACGCCCAGTTCATTGACAGCACCGAAACGATTTTTTACTGCACGAATCATGCGGTAACGTGAGTCTGACTGACCTTCAAAATACAAAACACAATCGACCATATGTTCAAGTACACGCGGACCAGCCAAAGCACCTTCCTTAGTGACATGACCTACGATAAATAGGGCTGTTCCGCTATGTTTGGCAAAGCGCGTCAGTAAAGCAGCAGATTCACGAATTTGGGAAACGCCACCGGGAGCAGATTGCAAAGTTTCTGTATATAAGGTTTGAATGGAATCTAATATGGCAACGGCAGGGCGTTCCTGAGCTAAAATTTCACAAATACGTTCTACACAGGTTTCAGCCATGACTTTGAGTTTATCGGTCGGTAAGTCTAACCGTTGGGCGCGTAGTGCAACCTGAGATAAGGATTCTTCCCCCGTCACATACAATGCTGAACTATTGCTACTGGCCATATAAGTTGCGGTTTGAAGCAAAATGGTCGATTTACCAATGCCGGGATCACCCCCAATCAGCACCACTGAACCTGTGACAAGCCCACCACCAAGCACACGATCAAACTCACCAATGCCTGTAGCAACACGTGTTTCATGCGAAACAGAGATCTGATTTAATATCGTGACTGCAGAAGTTTGACCTGCATAACCGCCTAATTTAGGTTTAGCACGATGCGAGGACGCGGGTTCAACACGTACCTCAAGCAAACTATTCCATTCACCGCATTCTGAACACTGACCTGACCACTTGGGATGATCTGTACCACATTGTTCACAGCGATAAACCGTTTTAACTTTGCTCATATTCAGTGCATCTTGGAATTAATAAATCAGTGAAATGTAACAATTGGGAACTTTAAACACAAATTTTGCAGGAAAATATCGCCAAAAAATACTTTGGCACGTAAACTGCAATCTCAGGGATAAGTTCAATTACAGCTTAAAAATGGAGTAAGTATGTCTAAAAAAACATCTTATAGGCGTTATTTATCAAAAAAATAAAACAATAAGTTAAAAAACTTTTTTGTTTTAATGGTTTTAGGCTTATTTTAAAAAACAAAATTTGAGAGTTAAAAAAACAATGTCAAATGAAAATTTTGGTTCACATTCTGGAGAAGGTGAACTCTCACGTAGCTTATCCAACCGTCATCTTCAATTAATTGCAATTGGTGGGGCGATTGGTACAGGGTTATTCATGGGGTCAGGTAAAACCATTAGTTTGGCTGGTCCTTCTATTCTCTTTATTTATGGTTTAATCGGCATCATGGTGTTTTTCGTCATGCGTGCACTGGGCGAATTACTGCTATCCAACCTTAAATATAAATCGTTTATTGATTTATCGACTGATTTAATCGGTCCATGGGCGGGTTATTTTGTAGGTTGGACGTATTGGCTGTGTTGGGTCACGATCGGGATCGCGGATTTATCAGCCATTATTTATTATCTGGAATTCTTCAATGGCGGTGAATCTTTTACAGCATTAGGTGGATTGCTGATTAGTACTGTTGCGATTTTATTTGTACTTGGGTTAAATCTGGTTACAGTAAAATTGTTCGGCGAAATGGAGTTTTGGTTTGCCATGGTAAAAATCACAGCCATTATTGTATTAATTGCTGTCGGTTTATGGATGATTTTTACAGGCTTTACCAATTCTACGGGTACAACTGCAAGTGTGAGTAATCTTTGGACTCATGGTGGCTTTTTTCCAAAAGGACTAGATGGCTTTTTAGCAGGTTTCCAGATTGCCATTTTTGCCTTCGTGGGGGTAGAGCTTGTCGGGACGACGGCTGCGGAGACACAGGATCCAAAACGTAATCTACCAAAAGCGATTAATTCGATTCCAATTCGTATTATTATTTTCTATGTATTGGCATTATTTGTCGTGATGTGTGTGACACCGTGGGATCAAATCAATCCTAAAGTTAGTCCATTCGTGAATATTTTCTCACAAGCAGGGATTGCCTCTGCTGCGATTATTATGAATCTGGTGGTACTGTCTTCTGTGATGTCATCCATGAATAGTGGTGTGTTTTCGACTAGCCGGATGTTATTTGGTCTTTCAACAGATCAAAAAGCACCGAAACTATTTGCGATGTTATCTAAGTCAGCAGTTCCAGCAAAAGCGTTAATATTCTCTTCTATTTGTATTTTTATTGGTGCCTTCGTCCAGTACATTTATAAAGTACAAACAGGCACAAATGATGAAGTCACCGCGTTTACATTAGCGACCACGTTGTCTACGATTTTGTTCATCTGTGTGTGGATTATTATTATGTGGAGTTATATTAACTACCGCAAAAATAGACCTGAACTACATGAGCAATCGATCTTTAAATTACCTGGTGGTGTGTTTACTTGTTGGGTGGTGATCTTATTCTTCCTTGCAACAATTTATTTCCTTGCTTTGGATGAAACCACACTTGAATCATTAAAAGTCAGTCCAATCTGGTTTATTATTCTTGCTATAGGTTATTTCTTTGCTAAAAAGAAATAGGTCTGAAGAAATTCAGAGAACGCCAGTATAAACTGGCGTTTTTTTATGTTTAGACTTTAGCTGCTGAGATGATCACGTTATACTGCTCTGAATTGTAAAAGTTCGGTGTTCAGATGCTTAAAGTCATTTGCTCTATCAGTATATTACTGAGCGGTGCTGCGCTCACGGCATGTGGTCAGTCAGGTGCATTACACTTACCTTCTGATCCAAATTATGACAAACGTGCCAAATATTTACTATATTCATCTAAAGATGCTGAGCAACAGGCTCAGAAAAATGCGACTGTGGAAAAAGACAAATCCTCAGCTTCAGAACCTACACCATCCCCTTAACGTCTCAAAGATAAGGATACATTCATGAGTTTCTCCCGCATTCAAGGGATATTGCATGCTGAGCAATGTTCACTGCTTCAGCTTGCTGAACAGTTTGGTACACCGTTATATGTTTATTCAAAAGCAGCTTTTGAAAAACATTATCTGGATATGGATCGTGCTTTCGATTTTATCGACCATCAAATTTGCTTTGCGGTGAAGTCAAACTCAAACCTTGCGGTATTGAATGTATTAGCCAAGCTAGGGGCTGGTTTTGATATTGTGACTGGGGGTGAGCTTGCGCGCGTGTTGGCGGCAGGTGGCGATCCTGACAAAATTGTATTTTCGGGTTTAGGTAAGTCAGAAGCAGATATTGAAAAAGCACTGCAAGTCGGGATTGCCTGTTTCAATGTTGAGTCGTATGCCGAATTGGATCGTATTCAAAAAGTCGCAGCAAAACTTGGCAAAAAAGCGCCGATTTCGTTACGGGTTAATCCAGATGTCGACGCTAAAACCCACCCTTATATTTCGACAGGTTTGAAAGAAAATAAGTTTGGTATTCCAAGTGATACGGTTTATGAAACCTATCAATATGCAGCATCTTTATCCCATTTGGAAGTTGTCGGAATTGATTGCCATATTGGTTCACAACTGACTGAAACCAAGCCTTTTGTCGATGCTTTGGACCGCGTCATGGTGATGATTGCTGAGTTGAAAAAGCTTGGGATCGAGCTCAAACATATTGATATTGGTGGTGGTTTAGGCGTTTGTTATAAAGATGAAACACCGCCAAGCGTTGAAGAATATGCCAATGCATTGAAACCTGCGTTGCAAAAATTAGGCTTAAAAGTGTACATGGAGCCAGGGCGTAGTATAAGTGCCAATGCAGGTGTATTGCTGACCAAAGTCGATTTGCTTAAACCGACTAATCATCGTAATTTTGCGATTATTGATGCTGCGATGAATGATATGATTCGTCCATCCCTATATGAAGCTTGGATGGATATTCAGTCGGTGGATGCTAATACAGATGTTGAAGAAAAAGTATGGGATGTGGTCGGTGCGATTTGTGAAACTGGAGACTTTCTAGGCAAAGATCGTTCTTTGGCATTAAAAGAAAACGATGTCTTGGCTCTACTGGGTGCTGGCGCTTATGGTTTTGTGATGAGTTCAAACTATAATAGTCGTGGTCGTGCTGCTGAAGTCATGGTAAATGTAGATCAAGCGCATTTGATTCGTGAGCGTGAAACGATTGAATCATTGTGGGATAAAGAACGTTTATTGCCTGAGGAGTAAAAATCATGTTGCTTGAATTTACAAAAATGCATGGCTTGGGTAATGACTTCGTTGTGGTTGATTTAATCAGCCAACGTGCGTATCTGGATACCACAACGATTCAGCGGATGGCTGATCGTCACTTTGGTATTGGTTTTGATCAGCTTCTGATTGTTGAACCGCCAGATTTCCCTAATGCAGATTTTAAATATCGTATTTTCAACGCAGATGGCTCTGAAGTTGAGCAATGTGGCAATGGTGTTCGTTGTTTTGTTCGCTTTGTACATGATCGCCAACTGACCAATAAAACCAAAATCAAGGTACAAACCAAAGCAGGCATCGTTGAACCTGAATTAGGATCAAATGGTTTAGTTCGAGTTAATATGGGCTTTCCAAAATTTTCTCCGAAAGAAATTCCATTTGTGACAGATGAGCATGAGGCGCTTTATCATCTTGAGCTTGCCAATGACCAAAGTTTAAAAATTGATGTGGTCAATATGGGTAATCCACATGCGGTTACGATTGTGCCAGATGTATTAACTGCGGATGTCGCAACCATTGGGCCACAAGTTGAATCACATGTCCGTTTCCCACAACGTGTCAACGCAGGTTTTATGCAAATCCTTGATGAGAAACATGTACGTCTACGGGTTTTTGAGCGAGGCGTGGGTGAAACTTTAGCATGTGGAACAGGAGCATGTGCCGCAGCAGTGAGTGGTATGCGCCGTGGTTTACTCGCCAATGAAGTTGAGGTTGAACTCGCAGGCGGTAAGTTACAAATTGCATGGCGTGAAGGTGAAGTCGTTTGGATGACTGGACCGACGTCTACAGTATATGAAGGTCGTTTAGATTTACGTTATTTTCAAAGTTAATCCAAGTCGATCAAATCATTGATAATGAAAAGCATGATTTTGAAAGTCGTGCTTTTTGTTTATGCTTTCAGCTAAACTCAAATGCATACTTATATTGTGAATGAGCCATGCCACATCTAATTTTTCTTCCTGGTGCATCAGGTAGTACCGAATTTTGGTGTCCTCTCATTAAAAATTTACCCGAAGAAATGACGACACAAATCATTGCTTATCCGGCTTTTGCCAATGAACCTGCTCATCCTCATATCCATAACTTTGAACAATTGCAGCATTATGTACTGGATAAAATTGAGCGCCCTTGTATATTGGTTGCTCAATCTATGGGCGGTATTTTTGCAGTCGCAGCGGCTTTACAAAAGCCTAAATTGATACAGGGTTTGGTTTTGATTGCAACATCAGGTGGTATTGATCTGAGTCAATTTGATGTAGCAGATTGGCGACAAAGTTATGCCAAAGCATTTTTAAATTATCCTGACTGGTTTATGACAGCCAAAATAAATTATGAGCCTCAACTTGTTCAGATTCAGCAGAAAATTTTACTGATCTGGGGTGATCAGGATCAGGTGAGTCCTGTTGCTGTCGGGCAATATTTGAATGATCGTTTTCGGGATGCAAAGCTCAAGATCATTCGAGGTGGAGAGCATGATCTAGCTTATTGCTATGCCGAACAAGTTGCCAAAGAAATTGTGTTATATTTAGATCAGATCGATATGAACATTCGCAATTAAATCAGGGGCAATGATGTGACGATCAATAATCATCAACTCCTCGAAATGTGGCTCAAAGAGCGCACCATTCAAAATCAGTCTGAGCACACCATTCACGCTTATAAACGTGATTTAACTGATTTTTTTAAATTTTGTGAAGATAGAAAGCTTGAGTTGAGTGAAGTTGAAGCCTCGGATTTACGTGAATATTTGACTTATAAGGTTGAATCTTCGCAATTGAGTAGTAGCAGTATTCAACGTTTATTGTCCGCAATTCGACAATTTATGAAATGGGCGCAGCAAAGCCAATTCCTGAATATGAATCCTATTGAGGATTTTAAGCTTAAACGTAAAGCACGTCCCTTACCGGGCATGATTGATATTGAAACGGTCAATCAAATATTGGATCAACCTGCACCTGAAAAAATCAAGGATCAACAGCTTTGGATTCGCGATAAAGCCATGCTTGAATTGTTGTACTCCAGTGGTTTACGTTTGGCTGAATTGCAAAGTTTGAAAATGAATGATCTTGATTTTAAACGACAGCTTTTACGCGTAACAGGTAAAGGCAATAAAACACGAGTGATTCCATTTGGCAGTAAAGCCAAACACAGCTTAATCGAGTGGTTAAAAATTTATACGATTTGGAAAGGTAAAGTATTACCAGTGAGTCCAGTTTTTGTTTCACAAAATGGCGGCGCACTTACGCCACGTCAAATTGAATCCAGAGTAAAAATTCAGGCGCAACGAGCAGGGGTTAATGTAGATTTGCATCCGCATTTATTAAGGCATTGTTTTGCCAGTCATATGTTGAGTGCTAGTGGTGATTTACGATCTGTACAGGAAATGTTAGGGCATACCAATTTGAGTACGACTCAAATTTATACGCATATTGATTTTGATCATTTAGCACAAACTTATGATAAAGCCCATCCGAGAGCGTAATAATTCTGCTTTAATCCGATTTATGATGTTTTATTGTTACATTTCTATCGGTTTAAGTTCCTAAAAAATAATGGACTGACATTTTTGATCTGAAGAGTCAGTATTGAATAAATTTGCAATTTTGTATAAAAGCTATGCAAAAAAAGTCGCGTATCAGTCAGATTGATGACATAAATCAAAATAAAAATATTATAAATCAAATACTAATAAGTCAAAAAAACTGCTTCAATTTCATAGGGAATCAATCAATGAAAAAAACAATGAACTCACCATTTCAGCCTTTTTATTATTTTTTCGCATGGTTGGTGTAATTGTGACTTGACCGAAATGCCAAACACATTGCAAGATAAAGCACCTAAAAAATTCAATATGAAGCGTTAATATAACTCTTCTCAACATTTACTTGCTGAAACAGCCGAGGATTACATGAAGGCTCTTGTTGCTGTAAAACGTGTGGTTGATGCCAACGTTAAAGTTCGCGTTAAGCCGGACAATAGTGGGGTTGACCTTACTAACGTTAAAATGTCAATTAACCCATTCTGTGAAATCGCAGTGGAAGAAGCGGTTCGCCTAAAAGAAAAAGGAACAGTATCTGAAATCGTTGTGGTTTCTGTTGGACCTAAAGAAGCGCAAGAACAAATTCGTTCTGCAATGGCGCTTGGTGCGGATCGCGGTATTTTGGTTGAAACAACGGATGAAATTGGCGCTTTAGAAGTTGCCAAAATTCTTAAAGGTGTTGTAGACCAAGAGAAACCAGAACTTATTCTTCTGGGTAAACAAGCCATTGATGATGACTCAAACCAAGTGGGTCAAATGTTGGCTGCTTTGCTTGGCGCTGGTCAAGGTACTTTTGCTTCAGAAGTAAAAGTTGATGGCGGAAAAGTTCAAGTGACTCGTGAAATTGACGGTGGTTTACAAACTGTTGAGCTGACACTTCCTGCAATCATTACCACTGACTTACGTTTGAACGAGCCACGTTATGCGGCACTTCCAAACATTATGAAAGCGCGTAAAAAGCCACTCGATACCAAATCACCTGCTGATTATGGCGTAGCAACGGGAACTAAACTTAAAACTGTTAAAGTTGAGCCACCTGCTGAGCGTAAAGCTGGCGTACAAGTGAAGTCTGTAGACGAACTTGTTGAAAAATTAAAAAATGAAGCGAAAGTGATCTAATACAGAAGGATAAAATCATGAGTATTTTAGTAATCGCTGAACACAACAACCAAGCACTTAACGGTGCGACCTTAAACGTTGTTGCAGCAGCTCAAAAAATCGGTGGTGATATTGCTGTATTGGTTGCTGGTTCAGGCGCTCAAGTTGTAGCGGATGCTGCGGCTAAAGTTGCTGGTGTCAGCAAAGTATTACTCGCAGACAATGCACTTTATGCAAACCAATTGGCTGAAAATGTTGCAAAACTTATTGCTGATGTTGTGAAAGAGGGTGGCTATAAATACGTTTTAGCCGCTTCAACTACAACAGGAAAAAACATTTTACCACGCGTTGCGGCATTGCTTGATGTCAGCATGATCACAGATATTATTTCTGTTGAATCTGCAAACACATTCAAGCGTCCAATCTACGCAGGAAATGCGATTGCAACTGTTCAATCTGATGAAGCTGTGATCATTGGTACTGTACGCGGTACAGCATTTGATCCAGTTGCTGCTGAAGGTGGTTCTGCTGCGGTTGAAACTGTGGGTGAAGTTGCTGATGCTGGTGTTTCTTCTTTCGTGAATGAAGAAATTGTAAAACTTGATCGTCCAGAATTAACTGCTGCACGTATCGTAGTTTCTGGTGGTCGTGGTGTTGGTTCTGGTGAGAACTATCACAAAGTACTTGATCCATTAGCTGATAAACTTGGTGCTGCACAAGGTGCGTCACGTGCTGCGGTTGATGCTGGTTTCGTACCAAATGACTTTCAGGTAGGTCAAACTGGTAAAATCGTTGCGCCAGATCTTTATATGGCAATCGGTATCTCTGGTGCGATTCAGCACTTGGCAGGTATGAAAGATTCTAAAGTGATCGTTGCGATCAACAAAGACGAAGAAGCACCAATCAACAGCGTTGCTGACTACTGGTTGGTCGGTGATTTGAACACTGTTGTTCCTGAGTTGGTTTCTAAACTCTAATTCATTATTGAGTTAAGTTTATAAAACGCTCTTGCGCGATCTATTGCTCAAGAGCGTTTTTTATTGAGAATGATAAAAATAATGTGGTTTTTCTGGTCTTTGACTGCTAAATATATCTCAAACTTTCTAAAACAATGTGCGCTAAGTATTTGATTTATTCAATTCCTTATGACAGTTTGGAACTGTCTGTTTTTTCAGCATAAATTGATTCAAATATTAATGGGTAAGCTGTATTAATCCATCACAATCTCCACATGATTTATGCTATACTTACTAGCTATGTTTTTTACTTTTAGTTCAGCTTTTTGAACTAAGTTTTGCGAGATTAATACATAAATTGTGGCTGGCTTTTGCTTTGCTGCATAGAAAGGAGTATGCATGAGCGTATCGGAAATCCGACCGATTGCCATTGAAGATGAGTTAAAAAACTCATATCTCGATTATGCAATGAGTGTAATTGTTTCACGTGCATTACCTGATGTGAGAGACGGTCTGAAACCAGTTCATCGTCGTGTACTTTATGCAATGCATGAGTTAGGCAACGATTATAATAAAGCCTATTTGAAATCTGCGCGTATTGTCGGTGATGTGATCGGTAAATATCACCCTCATGGTGATACTGCTGTTTACGATACTATTGTTCGTATGGCGCAGCATTTTAGTCTGCGTTATATGCTCGTCAACGGTCAAGGTAACTTCGGTTCTGTCGATGGTGATAGCGCTGCGGCAATGCGTTATACCGAAGTGCGCA
Organism: Acinetobacter sp. WU_MDCI_Axc73; assembly: GCF_025562455.1. Classification (GTDB taxonomy): domain Bacteria; phylum Pseudomonadota; class Gammaproteobacteria; order Pseudomonadales; family Moraxellaceae; genus Acinetobacter. Next base: position 49,341 of record NZ_JAHPRO010000013.1, on the reverse strand, counting down.
TGATGAAACTAACCCATGAACTATTGGCTGATCTTGAAAAAGATACGGTAGACTGGGTGGATAATTATGACGGTACCCATCGTATTCCTGATGTGTTGCCTACACGCGTACCTAATTTACTTATAAATGGTTCAGCAGGTATTGCAGTCGGTATGGCGACCAATATGGCACCGCACAACTTGACCGAAGTCGTCAATGCCTGCCTTGCTTATGCGGATAATCCGAATATTTCGATTGAAGGATTGATGGAACATATCTCAGGACCAGATTTTCCGACAGGCGGCATTATTTACGGTAAATCAGGTATTGTAGACGCGTATCGTACGGGTAAAGGGCGTTTGCATATTCGTGGTAAATATCATTTTGAAGAAGATGCTAAAACTGGTCGTACTACCATCGTCTTTACAGAAATTCCGTATCAGGTCAACAAAGCACGTGTCATCGAACGTATTGCAGAGTTAGTCAAAGAGAAAAAATTAGAAGGTATTTCTGAATTACGTGATGAGTCTGATAAAGATGGTATGCGGATTGCGATTGATTTGAAGCGTGGAGAAAATGCTGAAGTTATCGTCAATAATCTATTTTTAAATACTCAACTCGAAAACTCATTTAGCATCAACATGGTATGTCTGGATAATGGACAGCCTAAATTGATGAACTTAAAAGATATTATTGCGGCCTTTATTCGACATCGTCAGGAAGTTGTGACTCGCCGCACCATGTTCGAATTGCGTAAGGCGCGTGAACGTGGTCATATCTTAGAAGGTCTCACTGTTGCTCTTGCCAATATAGATCAGATTATTGAAACCATCAAAACTTCTGCGAACCCTGCTGAAGCGCGTGAGCGTTTACAAGCAGGAGAATGGACAGGTGGCGGTGTAACAGCTTTACTTGAAAAGGCAGGTGCAATTTCAGTACGTCCTGATGAAATCGAAGGTGAAGATCCAAATCGTCCATTTGGTTTATCTGGTGATATTTATCGTTTATCCCCAACTCAAGTCGCTGCAATTTTAGAGCTTCGTCTGCATCGTTTAACGGGTCTTGAACAAGACAAGTTACATGCTGAATATACCGAGATTTTGGGTCAGATTGCTGAACTGACTGCAATTTTAAATGATTTTAATCTGCTAATGGGCGTCATCCGCGAAGAACTTGCTGCAATATTGCAACAATATGGTGATGCTCGTCGTACAGAGATTATTGAGTCACGTATTGATTTCTGCCGCGAAGATTTAATCCCAGAAGAACAAGTGGTGTTGACCGTTTCTCAAACGGGTTATGCCAAAACACAACCTTTGTCTGATTATCAGGCGCAGCGTCGTGGTGGTCGTGGTAAATCTGCCACCTCAATGAAAGATGATGACATTATTCAGCATCTGATTGTTGCATCTAACCATGCAACCGTTTTGTGCTTTACCAATGTCGGTAAAGTTTATCGCTTGAAAGTGTTTGAAGTTCCACAGGCTTCACGTGGCGCTAAAGGTCGCCCGATGGTGAATTTATTGCCACTCGATGCCAGTGAAACCATTACCGCAATTTTACCTTTGACTGAATTCCTCGAAAATCACTATGTCTTTATGGCAACGGCTTCAGGTACAGTTAAACGTGTTGAACTTGAGCAATTTGCCAATATTCGTGCTAATGGTTTACGCGCGATTGAACTCAATGAAGAAGATACTCTTATTGGTGTTGCCATTACAGATGGTGAGCAGCAAATCATGTTGTTCTCCAACGAAGGTAAGGCGATCCGTTTTGCCGAAACCGATGTCCGTGCTATGGGACGTACAGCAAAAGGTGTTCGCGGAATGCGAGTAGCTTTGGCTGCTGTGGTAGATACTGAAGATACTGATCTTGAAAATGATGATTCAGACGAAAGTGATGATTCAGATTCAAATGTGGTGAGTCGCATTGTCTCGTTGGTGGTTGTTCCAGAAACAGGTGAAGTGCTGTGTGCCAGTGCTAATGGTTATGGTAAGCGTACGCCAGTAAATGATTTCCCGACCAAGAAACGTGGCGGTAAAGGGGTGATTGCGATCAAGACTTCGGAACGCAATGGTGAATTGGTCGGTGCGGTATCGATTGATGAAAGCAAGGAACTGATGCTGATTTCAGATGGCGGTACTTTGGTGCGTACTCGTGCGGCTGAAGTGGCAATGACGGGTCGTAATGCACAAGGTGTTCGTCTGATTCGTTTAAGCGATAACGAAACACTGGTGGGTGTGGTTTCGATTGAAGCAGTTGAAGAAGATGATGAAATTCTTCAGGTAATTGAAGGGGAAGTTTCTGAATCTCAAGCTGAAGAAATTGTTTCTCAAAATGATGAGATTAGTGAAGAATAATTCAGAGAATACCTGAAATAAAAAAACCTGAGTTCTCGAACTCAGGTTTTTTTATTTCTTAGCTTTTAAAAATGAGCCATAACCAGTCTATTTACAGATTGGTCTTCTGTTTTAGATCCAATAAAATAGGACAACAATCGACTTGTGCCGATTTACACTCATCGACCCAACTGCTGAGACGCTGCTTTAAGCCTTGTAATTCCTGAATACGAAGATCAATTTTCTCAAGGCGCTGTTCAATCACATGACGAACTTGTTCGCGATCATTCAGTTGTAATTGGATAAGTTCTTTAATCTCACTTAATTGTAATCCTGCATCTTTGGCTTTTTGTATAAAACTTAAAGTTTCTATATCTTGATCATTATAATAACGATAGTGGCTGATGGTTTCGGGGGTACGCAAGAGACCAATACGTTGATAATAACGAATCGTTTCAACATTTAAATTGACCTGTTTAGCCAGTTTACCAATGGTCAGCATGCCTAATTCCTCTCATTTGTATCAATAAAAAGCTTGACTCCGTACCTATGTACAGAGTTTATCTTAACATAATCCTAAAAGAATATGAGATCATTGTGATGACTGAGCAAAAGCAAACTTCATGTTGTTCCAAAACTACAGTACAACCAAAAAAAATCGTTTCTATTGATCCTGTCTGTGGAATGACAGTAGCCGAAGACAGTCAATATCATTTTGATTTAGATGGGATTCGTTATTTATTTTGTTCCGCTAGTTGTAAGCAAAAATTCGAACAACATCCTGAAAAATATCTGGAAAAAAATGCGGATTCTAGTTCTGTAAGTTGTTGTTCACCACCCGCTCAAGACAAAGCACAAACAAAAAATTGTTGTGGTGCTAAAGAAAAAAGTCAAATAGATTCAGAATGTGGGTGTTCGAGTAAAAAACAACTTAAAGCTGCTGTAAGCTGCTGTGGCGATGATTCTCAACAAACGAATCAAATCTCTAATGCAACCCAAACAGCTATTAAATCTTCATGTTGTGAAACTAAATCAGTTGAAGCTGCTCCATCTATTCAAGCACCGATTGAACCGACTCAGTCCCAAGTCAAAAGTTGTTGTGGTGGAGGGCAGCATCATGACGAAAATGCCGAAATGGAAATAGATCCTGTTTGTGGTATGAAAGTTAGTAAAACAAGCCCTTTGCATACACATTATCAGGATAAAGAATATTATTTTTGTAATCCTTCTTGCTTAGAGAAATTTAAAAACGATCCTGAAACGTATTTGATTCCATTTGATGAGCGCGCTGTACCTGAAGGTGCAATGGATATTGATTATACCTGTCCTATGGATCCTGAAATTATACAAAAAGGCCCAGGAACCTGCCCAATTTGTGGGATGGCGTTGGAGCCGATGCAACCTACACTAGATGAAGGACCGAATCCAGAATTGATTGATTTTAGTAAACGTTTCTGGACGACTTTGCCCTTAACTTTATTGGTGGTCGTGTTGGCAATGGGCTCTCATATTCATGCCTTTATTTCACCGCATATTCAGCCGTGGATTGAATTAGTTTTAAGTATTCCCGTTGTTTTATGGGCAGGTTTGCCATTTCTTCAGCGTTGCTGGATTTCTTATAAAACACGTCATTTGAATATGTGGAGTCTGATTGGTGTTGGGGTGCTTGCGGCTTTTATTTATAGCGTAATCGCTACCATTTTCCCTTCTATGATTCCATTGGAAGCTAAAACAGGTCATGGTGTAGCGGTGTATTATGAAGCAGCTTGTATGATCGTATCTTTAAGTTTATTGGGTCAAATCATGGAGCTGAAAGCCCGTGCACAGACAGCTGATTCTTTAAGAGCATTATTACGTTTACAGCCGCATACTGCAAAACGGGTTCGAGATGAAGTGGTTGAAGAAGTTGATATCAGTCAGATTAAAGAGAATGATATTTTACAGATTTCTTCTGGTGAGCAGATTCCACTGGATGGCATGGTGATTGAAGGGAAAACCTATGTTGATGAATCCATGATGACTGGTGAACCTGTACCTGTAAAAAAACAATTACAAGATAAAGTGATCGGGGGAACGGTCAATCAGCAAGGCAGTATTCGTATTCAAACCACTGCCGTTGGAACCAACACCACATTATCAAAAATGATTCAGGCTGTCGCAGAGGCACAGCGTTCAAAAGCGCCACTTCAACGCATTGCAGATATTGCAGCCAAATACTTTGTAATGGCAGTGCTCTCTATCAGCGTGATTACATTTTTAGCGTGGATGATGTTTGGACATGCGCAGTTTGATTTAGCCTTAATGTGTGCTGTGGCCGTATTAATCATTGCCTGTCCTTGCGCACTCGGTTTGGCTACGCCAATGTCAGTGATGGCAACCACAGGTCGTGCTGCCCAAAAAGGAGTCTTGTTTAAAGATGCCGAAGCAATCGAAGCATTAAGCAAAGTCAATGTTTTGATTATAGATAAAACAGGCACGCTCACAGAAGGAAAACCGAGCCTAAAACAAATCCAGTTATTGGATGATTCTCTAGATCAAAAAAAAGTGGAGCGTTATATTGCGTCAATTGAACAATATTCAACGCATCCAATTGCGCAAACTTTAACAAAACTTGTGAAAACTGATGAATTATTAAAATTTGATGATTTTGAAGATGTCACAGGCTTTGGAGTAAAAGGTCAATTTGATGGGAAAACGTATTATGTGGGGAGTCAGAAGCTCGTTGAACAGCTTGGATTAAAGCTAGATGTAGCTATTTCCCATGAATTGGATCAACGACGTGAGCAAGGCGATGTTATTAGCTTCTTACTTGATGAAAATACAGTCATAGCTTATATCGTGATCCATGATGCGATCAAAGAAAATGCAAAAGCCGTCATTGATCAACTCCATCAAGACGGGATTGAAGTCATTATGGCAACAGGAGATCATGATAAAAATGCGCAAATGGTTGCGCAGCAATTAGGAATTGAACATGCCTATGGTGATTTAGATCCAAAACAAAAATTAGAGATCGTGAAACGCTATCAATCACAAGGTAAAGTCGTGGCGATGGCAGGAGATGGCATCAATGATGCACCTGCTTTGGCACAAGCCGATGTGGGGATAGCCATGGGTACTGGTACTGACATTGCTAAACAAACTGCGCAGATTACTTTGGTGAAAGGCGACATACAAGGCGTTGCTCAAGCTGTACATCTGGCTAAGCAGGGAGTGAAAAATATGAAACAAAATTTGGCGTTTTCGTTTCTCTACAATGGTTTAGGTGTGCCTATTGCAGCAGGAATTTTTTATCCACTAACAGGCTGGTTACTTACTCCGATGTTTGCAGCGATTGCTATGTCATTGAGTTCGCTTTCCGTGGTGTTAAATGCCCTAAGGCTGCGCAAACTTTAATTATATAAATGTATAAAATACACAGGAGCAAAATTTTGGCTCCTGTGTATTTTGCAGTATTTAAGCGCTATTTGTGTTTATTTAAGAAGATCAGATATTGCTGAGCGACAATCTGATCAGCTTCCATAATTGGCATATGTCCTACATCTTTCAAAATCAAAGGTGGCTCAGCATTTTTCAATAACTCCTTGAGTTCTTGAGCAGCTTCAACATTAATAATTTTATCTTTGTCACCCCACACAATATAGGCAGGAACATCAATAGACTTTGCGGCAATAGCAAAAGTCTCTGGTGTGTAGACCTTAGACATGGCAACCAATTGATCAACCATTCGCTGTGTACTTTTTGACTGAGAAATCATTAACTTTTCCTGCTCGGTTTTTAACTCAGTCGGAATAAAGGGCGGTGTCGCAGTGGCAAGCTGAAATAGTTTGTCAAAGTCCCCTGGCTTTTTAACAATCAGTTCACTTAATAAAGTCGGATTTTTCAAATAAGGTGTATTTGCTGTTTTAAATACACCTGCACTATCAATCAAGAGTAAAGATTTTGTTTCAGTTGGATATTGTGCTGTATAGAGAAGGGCAATCGCTCCGCCCATGCTGTGTCCAGCGATATTCACTTCTTTTTCAAAATGTCCAGCTTCAGCAAAACGCCTTAACTTTTCGGTTAAATTGGGGATAGAGAGATCAAAATCGTCGGGAACTTTGGTGTCGCCATGTGCAGGTAAATCAGGAGTGATGACATGATAGTTGGGGGTTAAATAACGTGCAATACGATTCCAGTTGTCACGACTACCTGCTAATCCATGAATTAAAATAATCGTCGGTTTGGATGTTTGACCTCCTTCGCTATAAACCCATTCAATATCACCCACTTTTAATTTTTTGGTTTGTAAACCTGCCCAAGCGCGTTCTTGTTGTAATACGTTCTGAATGTTGATATTTGAGGCAGCTATCGTAGTAGTGGGATGAGTGATGATTGCGGTAGTTCCCAGGCTTAAACTTAGGGCTAAACATAGATTTGAGAATGTCCATTTCATTTTAATTTACTCTAATTTTATTCATACCTTATTTGAGTCTATCTAAAAGCCCTGAACAAAACATTTGCAGTAAATACTGCAACAAATAAATAAAAGCTAATCCAGAAAAAATTGATAATGGATAAATCTTTTTCATCAATCAAAAAAAGATCTTTTTTTCTTATTTTTTATCCTCAAAATTTTAGATTTTCACGCATAATATATGTATGAAATATTTCGATTTAAAGAAGCATTTATAATGCTCAATTTAAGAGATATATTCACTGTATCAAATCATAACAAACAGTGATCTTTAGGCAATAAGCTTATTATTAGGAACTTTCAATCTGAACTAAATGAGATTCATGCTCCTCATACAGCAACACTACCTAATTTCCACAACAAATAAACTTACTAAATGCAGTCGATCTTGTACTCAAATTATGCCTTGAATTTTATGAAGTAATATGGAATTGGCCTTTAAAAAATTTGTGTAACGAAATCATTCAGAATTATCAAATTTTTATTTGAATATTTTTAAGCCCAAATTTTTTCAATTTAGATAGATTGATTTAATCAAAAAAATCTTAAATTCTTCCGACTTCAAAATATGGAATCCTGTTTTTATCAAATTTAAGACGAGGATCTTCTTCAAAGCTTACAAAACCATGCATACCTATTAGTTTTTCTCCTTTGTAAAATGTATTGAGCGTATATCGAGGATCACGATGGGATAACGTAAAACTGATTATTCCTAGCCCATGTTTCTTGGAAATTTGATAAGCATCTAAAATCATCTGATGATGTAAAGTTAAATCTTTAGGATGGCAAAGCAGGGTATGTAACAGATGGTATTTAAAATGATCTCCTTGGGCAGGCAAGGGCATTCTTTGAGTAGCATGAGCAAAAAGATTATAAATCGGTCTGAAAATCTGAAGAATCAAACTATAATTTAATATTTTGGTTTGCTTGAATGTATGCTGATCCCAGAGCCCAAATATTCCTACTAATTTATCGTCTTTGAAATACAGATGAAAATCTGAAAGACTTATTCCCCTAAAATAATGGTGTTGATTTAATAACTCTCTAAAATCATAAGCAGGCAAAAAATTATAATCATTCGCCATTTTTGCTATAAATTCATTGATAAGTGCAATGTGGTGAGGTCCCGCTTGACAACTCAAGATTTCATCTGAATTTGAACATTCTGGATTTGATGTTTTATAACTTTGCAGAAATCTAGAAATTTTATTGATATCTTTAAAACCAGTTAGGGTCAATGTCTCAATCATCCCCTCATCGTAGTAATCGGGCATACCCATCTTGCCAGTTTGAACTGCTGCACGTGCTGCATGGTTATCATTAAAAATAATAAGTTGACTGAAATTTGGAGCATACATGGTTTGCTTGACATGCTCTCCAACCATTTTAACTAGAGATTTTCCTCTCGAATTTTGATCTACACGTAAATCACAGATATATCGTATATTTTGGATTTCTCCATTGACGTAGCAAGGACGATATCCGTTACTATAACAAGCTACAATATTTTTTGTTTCAGTATCCTCAATGATGAAATGCAATTTTTTTTTATAAAGAACATCAGATGCATTGAAATAACTCGGTTCTCGTTGAAAGCTGAGTAAAACACCTCGCGTGGTGATGGGCACTGCGATTAAATTTTTTAAAGACTGATCGTCAAGCAAAGTCGCTTCTCGTATTACAAAATTTTTGTTTTGAGTCACCTGAGTTTTTTTTGAATCCATTTTCAATGATCCTGTATATTTTTTTGTGCTATGAATTTATTGTTCAAATTACCCATCTGTTCAATTAATTGGTACGTCAGAAAGATTTCATCCTGAACATTGGTGACTGCCTGAGTTTGAACATCTAGCAGTTTTTGTTCTGCGGTTAATAAATCAAAGGTTGTTTTTGTTCCGACATCAAATTCTTTTTTGGTGTAAGTCAGTGCAATAGATGCAGTTTCAATTGCATTTTGTAAGGCCGCTTTATTTTGACGTATCGCAAGCAGTCGCGCATAGCTGCTCTGGACTTGTTGGCGCAGGTCGTTTTGAATGCTTTCTAATTTTTGCTGTGCCAATTCAACATCAACTTGAGCTTTGTTTATGTTGGCTCGGTTCAATCCATTATCATACAGTGGCATATTTACTTGAACGCCTACCATATAGTTATTACTTTCTGAGCCGATATAATTTGCTTCATGTTGCTTACCAATTCGGCTAGTGAGCATCACAGTTGGCCAAAGCTCACGTCTGGTTAAAGCAAGTTGTTTTTCAGCAGACTGTTTTTCATAGTGAATTTGTTCAAGAGCAGGATGATTGTTCGTCATAGCAATGATCTGTTCTATATCATCAGGTATCGTCGGTATTTTTTTTATTTTCTCTAAAGAATCTGGTTGTAAACCTGTGACCTGATAAAATTGAGCACTGCTTATTTTGAGATTCGATTCTGCTTGTGTCAGGTCAGCTTGACCTTGAGCAACTTGAGATAATACTTGGGCTAAATCTGCCCGAGTAATGACCCCAGCGCTGAAACGTCTTTGAGCTTCGTATAATGAACGCTGTAAGTTAGTTAAAAGATTCTTTTTTAAATCCACAATGGCATTATTTTTTAGAACATCCGTATAAACTTTTACTGTATTCAATATGGTCAGGGATGTTTGATCCGATAAGGCAGCAGTATTCGCTGCAAGCTGTCGATCTGCAATCTCAATTCCAAGCTGATGTCTTCCTGAGGTGTAGATAGGATAATCGAGTTGCAGTTGAGCGCTTCGACCTTTTCTATTTCCTGCAGTTGGAAATAGCACGCCTGATGGAGTATCAACTTTTTCATAATCAAGTTGACCAACTAAATTTACTTTCAATCCATCACGTGCTTCTGCTTGATTTAAAGCAGCAGTGGATTGCTTAACATTGAGCTGACTCAGTTTAAGTTGGCTTTCGTAATTTAGGCTCGCATTCAATGCATCGTCTAAAGTGAGTGCATACACTGAACATGGCATCATTAGACTTAATAAATAAGCAGATATGAAGGTTCTAAATCCATTCAGCTTTGTTTTTCTCATCCTGAGTTCTCCCTGATTTAACACATTTGTTTAAAACTATTTAAAGTTATTTTTTTCAGAGGCTCAGGCTTAATATTTCCTTCAATCATGCCGTCATTCATGACAAGTTGTTTATAACTCTTCCAGCCATTTGTTGTTTGTAAAATTCTAGGTTGATCGAGCTGACCTAAATCACGTGCTAATTCATAATGGAAGTTTTGACGCAAAAGGAGATCGATATGATCAGGATTCATTGCTTCAGTTACATCTCCTTCAAATAGTACGCAATAAAAAGGTTTTGACTGTTGTTGGGTATCTACAGCAAGTAAGGAAATCGCTTTATTTTCATCAGCGCTCAACTGCTCTAAAAGCTGTTGTGCCATTTCGGGAGCAAGTTTTTCTCCGACCAGATCTACACCAAAACGTCGACCCTGAAATTCAAAACAAGGAATTTGACCAATAAAATTTGTGACTCTCAGGCAATCATCCAGACAGTACCTGAGCAGACCATTGCCTGAGCTAATAATGGGGCTTACCAGATCATTCGCTTTTAGCTCCCATGACGGAATGATTTTTCCTTGCTGTTCTCCTTCCAGATATTCAAACTCATAAAAATGGCTCTGATAGGCGAGTGGATAGTCGCTGTTGTATGGAATTGTCACGACACCTTCAGTTGCCCATAAGCCTTTACCTTCAAACTGTACAAAAGGGAGACGTTGTTGAAGTTTTTTAGCCCATTCCTTTGAACCTGCCGTATCCCAACTTGAAATAAGACATAATTTAGGCCACAAAAGTCTAAAATCAATATGTGGTCCAACTTGACTCCTTTTAAGAACAGTTGCCTGTTCAGGACTAAATGGGCACTTTACGTTCTTCAATGATACCTCACGTTTTCCCCAAGAACCTGTAGTCAATACGACGCAGACTTCATTTATATTTTGTTCTAGTCGTTCTAGTAGTTGGAGTGCAAATGTTGGACTCCATACTGAGATCATCGATAAATTTTGATCTGCCGTTAAATAGCAAATAGTTGCAAATAATGCATCATCTGCATTGGTTGCAAATGCAACGCTACTGGGCACTGCTTGAGTGAATTTTGAAAGAATTCTTTTGCCGACACTGAGCAAAGCACTGTCATCATTTAAATTTTTATCCTTTAGAACCTCACGTTGACTCTCTGGAAGCCATGACACCGACCAGTAATGTGTGCCATTTTCTAGTGTTGGATATTTTCGATACAAGCTTGCCAACCATGGGGCAATGGCATGATCCAATTCATCCAAAAAAAGTTTGGTATAGGGAATAAATTTGATTTGTTCACTTGAGCCACTGGTCGGTTGAAAACGTACGAGTGAACTTTTCGAGAGTGACGCTTTTTCATTTTTATAAGCATTAATAGAATCTCGCCAATCACTATAACGAGAAAGGGGAAATGCTTGAGCAAATGAGTTGTAATGATCAATCCCTTGCTCAGATGCAAGTAATGAGTTGCTTAAAATAGATGCAAGTTTTTGGCGCTGAATGATTTCCAGTTGACTCATATTTTGCTTGAATACTTTATCGCTAGAGTTACACCAGTGTTTTAATATCGAATGAGATATTTTTGTAAGGACGTTATTTCTCATTAAATTCATTCCTTGACCAATTGCATTTTTGCCAATGCAACCTCAGTTTTACCTTTACTGGTTGGTTTGGTAAAAAAACGCATTGGATAACGCGCCAAATCTTTCCATGCAATTTCACCTATACATGGAAGCTCAGTTCCTTTAATCCATGTGGGATTCATTTTTTCAAAGAAACGAATTTTGGGATTATTTCGACGCATTTCATCGGTAATAGGTGCGACTTCACCTTTTAAAGGCTGATAATCATTTCCAAAATTAATCAAACCAGTATTTTGATCGTAGTATTCTGGAAAAAAAGATTTACAATAATAATCAACGACTTTGGCCAAATGTGCATGCTTACCGTTCACGTGCGGATAATAAACATAATAATTATTGGCTAACAGTAAATATGTTTTATAACCTTTTGAAATAAGTAGCCAATATAATTCATTAAATGGATAACTGATTCTAAGTTTAATCAGTAGTTTTAGCATGGTGCTTTGTAAGGCACGTGTTCCCCAAAATTCTTTTTCAATGACTGTATCACCACTAAAAAGAGTAGTGTAATTTTTACCATCTAAATAAAAGTGTTGAACCATCACAGTTGAAAATCCAACAATTTTATTCGTGATCGGATGAAAAATTAAGATTGCACCACTTTTCTTTTTGAAATCAGCTTCAAAGATTGAAAATTTTGTATTCTCATAATATTTTTCATAGATGATATACATTTCTGTCAATTGCGAATATTTAATATTTTCCCTTTCTACATACTTACCGTAAGGAGATGTTTTACCTTTCAATTTAGATAAAGGTTTGTATATTTTTGTTTTAAACATAAACTAATCCTTGTTAATCAAATTTTTTAAAAATTACGTCCATTTTTCATCATTAACAGATGACCTGTGTTCTGGGTTTTAGAAAAGGATTTATCATGATTTATTAAAATCCATTTTCTTCTTTCATCCTCCTGTATTGCTAAATATTCATTTTTTTTGATTTATCCATAAAAAATGTTAAAAAAGCAGTCACAAACATAATGATGGATAACATTCTAAGTAAATCGTTAAAGCTTGAAGTTAATGCCTGATAATGGATATCACGGTAGATCATACTTAGCGCAACCTGTTGAGCGTCTTGTCCAAGGCTATGATACTGGGCTGTAAGTTGATCCAGATGTTCTATAAAAATCCAGTTCTCTGGCGTCATAAATTGATTGATTTGATTAATATGTAGTGCAGTTAACCAGTCCAAAGATGAATTGATTAATGCTAAACCTACGGCTCCACCAATATTTCGGGTGACGTTATAAATGCCGCTTGCATCGGCAATCTTGGAAAGGGGAAGCGTACTCATTGCAAGATGAGATACCACAATAAGACAAATCATTAAGCCGATACCACGATATATCTGTGGCCAAAACATAAAGTCGTAATCACTTTGGATACTTAAATGCGAGTTGAGCCAGACTCCAAATCCAGCTAAGAGCATGCCGACGAGAACCGTTTTCCTTGTATCGAAATTTGGTATAAGCCAAGCTAACAAAGGTGCAAACAAGAACATGACGATACCAGTGACCATCATGATATGACCAATCTGGCTACTATTCATTTCCCTGACTTGACCAAGGAAAACTGGAATCATGTACCCTAAGCCATAAAGCGCCATTCCAATCACAAAACTAATAATCGCACTTAAGCTAAAGTTTTTATTTTTGAATACGCTGAGATCGAGTAAAGGTTTGGGTTGGGTTAAACTTCGATAGAAAAAAATCATGGCGCCAAGGATACAAACTCCAAAGGAAAACCGAACCGCAGTATCTGCAAACCAGTCATGACGCGCTCCTTCATCTAGAAAATATTCTAGTCCACCAAGAAACATCGCCATTCCAATTAGGCTTAACCAATCCAAACTCTTGATTAAAGAATAATTATGTTTATCAATATCTGGGCCTGAAAAAATAATGGCTGATATCATAATCCCCGGGATAATGTTAATTAGGAACATCCAGTGCCATGAAAAACTATTGGTCAACCAGCCTCCAATGGTTGGCCCAATGGCGGGACCCAAAGTACTTACCATCCCAAAAAGCACTAATGGAAGGGAGCGTTTATGTTCTGGAAAAAGTAAAAACAAAGCAGTCATCGATGTTGGAATCATGCCTCCGCCCATAAAACCCTGTATTCCTCGAAATACGAGTAAACTCTCTAGATTCCATGCTATCGCGCATAAGAGTGAACTTACGGTAAAACCCACTGCGCAAATACTGTAATAGATCCGTGTCGATAATATTCTCGAAACAATGCTAGACATTGGAATCGCAATAATTTCAGCAATAAGATAAACAGTCTGAACCCAGGTCACTTCATATCGACTTGCACTCATACCTGCCTGAATTTCATTCAGTGAACTCGCAACGATTTGGATATCCAAAATTGCCATGAAATTTCCAAAAATCATCGCAACAAATATCACCCATGCGATATGTGGCGATAAACTGATTTCGTGAGTAAAATGGTTTTTCATTATGTCTCTACCTTGACATCGTAGATCAAGATCTTAGATCTACAGTAGCAACGACAGACATTCCTGGTTTTATCAAATCTTGGTGTGGAGATGGATCAATTGAAATTCGAACGGGGATGCGCTGTACAACTTTATTAAAGTTTCCTGTTGCATTATCAGGTGGCATTAAAGAGAAAGTTGCCCCTGAGGCAGGTGAGAAACTCTGAATTTTTCCCGAATAGGTTAGACTTGGATAGGCATCAAGCTTTAATTGAACTTTTTGCCCAATCCGCATTTTCTCAATTTGAGTTTCTTTAAAATTGGCTTGAACATATAAACTATTCTCAGGAATAATGCCCATTAAACGCGTCTGTGGCGTTACTCGAGAGCCTAAACGTATCCCTAAATTTCCAACTCTACCTGAAACAGGTGTAATGACTTGGGCGGAATCTAAATCGACCTGATTTAAATTTAAACTGGCTTTTGCATTTTCGATATCTGCCAAAAGTTGCGCACGACCTGCCTGTAAGCTTCCTAGTTGAGCTTTGCTAGAATTGACCGTTGCTTGAGCTTTACTAAGCTGTGCTTGAGCAGAGATATATTGCGAATAAATATTTTCAAAATTTTGTCGAGTTATAACACCATCATGGAACAAATCTTGATAACGATTAAAATCTTTTTTAAGTCGGTTTAAATCTGCCTGAGCAGCTTGTAATCCGCTATTGGCTTCTTCTATTGTTGCGTAAGCTGATTTTTCATTTTGACTTTGTACATTTAAAGCAGCCTCTTTGAGTTGTACAAGTGACTTTGCTTGATCATAACGTGCTTTGTAATCTCGATGATCTAAAACGGCTAAAGTTTCACCTGCTTTAACATACTGGTTGTCTTTAATTTTTAGGTCAATAACCTGACCTGACACTTTTGGCATAATCCATGTGACATCTGCTTGTATGTAGGCATTATCTGTAGATTGATAAAAACGATAGACCCCAAAATAGTAAAGAATACTCATGAGAAGACATAAAAAAAGTATGGCAAATACCAGCCACGCTATTTTTTTTCTTTTATTAAAATCAATATTAGTTCCTTCCTGAACCAATTCATCCATGTCTTACAATCCGTATTCGTTAAAAATTATTAAGTTTATAAAACTCTCGCGAGCAATGGTTTTTGGGAAGCAAAAAGAGGAATCTTCCTAAGCCATAGTTTGTAAATTGACAAAAATTATCATTCTTTTTGTAACAAAAAATCATTGACCACTTTTTGTACTTTAATAAATTTTAAGTCAATAAAATTCACTCATGCCGTTAATCTTGATAAAATTTTTATAATCGATAAGGTCTTTCGAATAAAGTATAGTTGAGGGCTTTTTCACCAATATACTTTTAAAGTAAAAATCACTCCTAAGTTTTTTTATAAGTAATTGATTTTATTTTAATTAATATTTAATAATGCGAGGAATATTTCAATTTTCTTCGATTTCCAGACACAATGGTATGCTCAACAACAAGCCAAGCATGGACGTAATCAAAGCAATTTTGATCCAGTCATTCACAAGCGATTGATGTTTTACTAAATCAAATCTAGTTGCAAGGGCAGATTAATTTAGTCTATGCAGATGGAGCCTATGACACTAAATATTGCAGACAGGTGATTATCAAGCGTTTGCCGTTATTCCCGTAATAAAAAGTTCAAAGCCTTGGAAAGACAAGCAAGCCAGATCTATAGACGGAGATGAATGATTAAAAATGGTTAAATGTTTAAGGAGAAAGATTTGGAAAAAATGGCCATGCTGCCATCGTCGAAGTTTGATAGAAATCAAGATGCAGTGCATTAAATCTTATGAAGAAGTACTTATTAGGCGATAAACTCAGCTTTAGGAATTTTGACAGTCAGGTTAATGAAATATATACGCATAGCTGTCTTAATAACTTTAAAACGTTAGACCGATCTTATATCCAGATTGTCACTTAAATTTGAGTAACTTAGATAACTTCTTTTTTTTTAACCGCCTTATTCAACAATATTCGCATATCTAACGATACAAGACCATAATTATGAAGTCTATTAAGGGTCTATTTTTGAAGAGAATTTGGATCATTTGGGAGCTAAGATATTTATTTGAATTGTTATTATATAAAAATAAAAATGCCTCCGAAGATGCCGCTGCAATGTCTTTACCCTTGAACCCTTAAGTTCAAGGTGGAAGCGACGCGTACTTGCTGGGTTTCCTGCACGGGGCAGGCATACGCTCTAAATACGCAGAGCGCTATCCTAAAAAGATAGTATCGGCTCAGGGGAATCAGACGCGCTGGCGAACATCCCAGAGACAGTTTAAGTATAACCGATCTTTGGTCGATGACAATCCATTGTAGCAATCGTTATGTAAAGTTAGTTTTCAAATGGTGAAGCTTTGCTCGATACCACGGTATTGTTTATACAATTTGTTCGACGTCGTTTAATATTGTTTCAAGTAAACGCTCACAGTGCGCATATTCCTGAAGTGATTTGTTCATACTCAGCACATCTTGCATGAGTTGTAACGCCACCATAATGACTAGTTTATTGTGTTCTACACGCGGTGCATTGCGACGCATTTCATTAAATTTCTCATTGAGCATTTGCCCTGCGCGTTCAAGTTCTTCTTTTTCAGAGGCCGTTGTTGCTAAACGAAAAGTTTGTTCAATCAGACGCAATTCAACCATTACCTGTTCACTCATGATTAAATCTCCCCTTGATTATCTACACTATTTTCAACACTAGGATCAGCCAATTGTTGAATTTCCTGCGCATGTTGATCTTGTTCTGTACCTAAAATAGCCAAACGCTGAATAATCGCCTCGACTTTAGATTTGGCGAGTTCATTTTTTTGAAGCAGACGTTCGCGGTCTTGTTGGATGTCGTGTAATTCTTGCTGAGAATGCTTTTGTTGTAACTGCAATTTTTCTTTAGTTACACGTAAATCATTACGTTCTGCCAAAATTTCCTGAAAACGATTTTTAAGATCAGTACAACTTTTTTCTAAACGGCTATAACGATCAGCCAGAGCTGTCGCATCAGTGTTGAGTTGCTGAAATTGATTTTGTAACTGGGAAAGTTGTTCAGTCAGATGATCAACTTCTTCCTGTTTGGAGGTAATAATCCCATTTTTTTGCACAATTTGAGCGTGATGCTGCTCGTCATCCTGTTGCTTTTTTTGAGTCAGCGACTCATTTTCACTTTCTAGGTGATGTAAACGCGTTTTTAAAACGCCCATATGCGTCTGTAGACGCTGTAATTGTTCTAACATAACGTAGTCGCACAGAATTGCAATCAAAGGTAATATATACGCAGTATAGAGATTGGATAAGCGAATGCAAGACGATATTTCAGGTTGGAATGAATGGTTCACAAATTTTAACGGAATTGAGGAGATTTCAAGCCCAAGTGAGCTTCATGGCTTACTCACGGGCATCGTTTGTGTTACCGAAGCACCGACTCGTGATGAATGGTTACAAATTTTAAATACGCTTAATGTTCCTCAATTAAGTGATGAGGCGCTTGCACTGCTCACAGATGAGGCAGAAGATGTATCACACGCTTTATCGGAAGACGAGCTAGATTATTTACCTATGCTTCCAGATGATGAGCATTCTTTGCAAGAACGTGTTCAGGCCTTGGCAGACTGGAGCGCGGGCGTGGTACTTGGCTTTGGGTTGGCATCAGGTCATATTCGAAATGATGAACTGGAACTCATTGAACATTTACAAGATATTGCAGCCGTTGAGTTTGAAGAATCTGATGATGATGAAGAAGGTGAAAATAGTTACGAAGAACTATATGAATTTGTTCGTTTAATTCCTGTAAGTCTTTCAATGGGGCGTAAAAAAATTCCCGTTGATGAAAGTTCACTGTTAAAAAACTTTCACGCCAAAAGTCAAAATGATCCTGCACGAAAAGATAACCAAAGCGTAGTTGAAATGTTTACTCCACATCGTCCAAGCTAATTGGGCGATGTAAGCGTTTATTTTTTACCACTTGATAACTAAAGACTTATAGCCTCATGAAATTGACTCAAGCAGATTTTGAACTTCGTCGAGACCGCCTCGCAGAGCAGATGGGGCCAAACAGTATTGCCATTATTGAAACTAGTCCTGTTGCCTATCGTAATCGTGATGCGGACTATAAGTTCCGTGCCGATAGCAGCTTTTTCTATCTGACAGGCTTTGCTGAACCTGAAGCTGTGGCGGTCATTGAGACCTTCGATGCGGTTGACGATTACACTTATAGTTTGTTTTGCCGTGAACGTAATCGTGAAATGGAAATATGGAATGGTTATCGGGCAGGCATTGATGGCGCGATTGAAGACTATGATGCTGATGAAGCCTATGCGATTGATCTTCTTGATGAAGAGATTGCGGAAAAACTATTAAATAAAGAGCGACTTTATTATCGAATCGGACATCGTGCTGAGTTCGATGCACGTGTGAGTCAATGGATTAAACACGCTGACGCTCAGCAACGTCGTGGTAATGGAGCGCCATCGCAAATTTTGCAGCTTGATCGTATCGTTGATGAAATGCGGTTGATTAAATCCAAGCAAGAAATTGAACTGATGCAAATTGCATCGGAGATTAGTGCCGCTGCGCATACTCGTGCCATGCAAAAAGTTCGACCTGAAATGATGGAGTATGCGTTAGAAGCTGAACTGAATTATATTTTTGGTCAGCATGGCTGTGTGCCCTCGTATAACAGTATCGTGGGTGGTGGAGCGAATGGTTGCATATTGCACTATGTGGAAAATGATAAAGCGCTCAAAGACGGTGATTTAGTTTTAATTGATGCGGCTTGTGAATATCAATGCTATGCATCTGATATTACAAGAACTTTTCCTGTAAATGGTCAATTTAGCCCTGAACAAAAAGCCCTTTATGAGGTGGTGTTAAAAGCTCAGTATGCTGCCATTGATGCGGTGCGTGTGGGGCATTCTTACCGTGAACCGCATGAAGTGGCTGTGCGTATTTTAACTCAAGGATTAGTTGATTTAGGCTTACTCAAAGGTGAGCTGGATGAGTTAATTGAAAATGAAGCATTTCGTCAGTTTTATATGCATGGGACAGGGCATTGGTTGGGTATGGATGTGCATGATGTGGGGAACTATAAAAAAGGGAATGAATGGCGCCCATACGAAGAAGGTATGGTGGTGACCGTTGAACCAGGACTTTATATCGCACCTGATGATGAAACTGTAGAAGAAAAATGGCGTGGTATTGGTATCCGCATCGAAGATGACGTAGTCGCTACTGCACAAGGGCCACTGGTTTTAACTGGAGCTGTAGTGAAAGAAATTGAAGAAATTGAGCAACTCATGGCGCAAGCCAAAATATAACGATAAACGTATTGAGGAGTTTTACCGTGCAAAAAGTCATTATTGTCGGTGGGGGAATGGTCGGTTTAAGTCTAGCGCTAATGCTGGCCAAACAAAATATTGCTGTTCAACTGTTGGAAGCAATTCGTTATCCAAATTACGACGATGATCAGCTTGCACCGTATCATTCCAGTTTTGACGCTCGAAATACGGCATTATCACGTCGTAGTGTCATGATTTACCAGCAGCTTGGTTTGTGGGAGGCTTTACAGCAACATGCAACTCCTATTCTTCAAGTCCATATCACAGAGCAAGGCAGTTTTGGTAAGGCTCGTTTAGTCGCAGAGCAGGAAAAAGTCGAAAGTTTTGGTCAAGTCATCGAAAATGCTTGGCTCGGGCGTGTGCTGTTGACACAGGTTCGCCAACAGCCCCTAATTGAATTGATTGATGGGGTAGAGGTCATTGCTCTTGAGCAGGATGCAGTACAAGTGACGATTCATGCTAAACGTGATCAAGAGACAATCACCGTGACTTCAACATTATTGATTGCTGCTGATGGCCGCGATTCTTTCTGTCGTCAGGCCATTGGTGTTGGAGTCGATGTCCATGATTATGATCAAGTGGCGATTGTCACCGCAGTACAAACATCAAAACCGCATCAACATATCGGATTTGAGCGTTTTAGTGCGCTGGGTCCATTAGCTTTGCTACCTTTGCCAGGAGAATATCGCCGTTCAGTGGTATGGCCTGTTAAGAAAGGCACTGAAAGTGAATGGTTGGGTGAAGAAAATGATCAACATTTTCTGGATGCTTTGCAACAAACCTATGGCGATCGTGCTGGAAAATTTGAGAAAACTGGTAAACGTTTTAGTTATCCGTTATCACAGGTTTTAGCACACAAACAAGCCGTGGGTAGAGTGGTATTGATGGGCAATGCTGCACATACAATTCATCCTGTTGCTGGGCAAGGGTTTAATTTGTGTCTACGTGATGCGGATGTATTAGTGCGTTTTCTCACTCAACATTTAACTCAGTCTGATGATATTGGTCAGCCTGAAAATTTATTGGCTTATGAACAATCTCGTTTAAGAGATCAACAGCGCGTGATTAAATTCTGCGATTCAGTTGTTCGTGGTTTTAGTCATCAAAATCCTGTTTTAAAATTACTACGTAATACAGGTTTGGTTGCGTTTGATGTTATTCCAGGGATTAAACCACTCGTTGCCAACTATGCGATGGGATTAAAAGCATGAGTGAAATTCTTGATGTGGTGATCGTCGGTGGTGGTCTGGTGGGGGGATTAACCGCTTTATTATTGGCCAAAGGCGGTGTGCAAGCGACCGTATTAGATGCTGCTCCTGTGCTTGATCCTGAACAGGTTAAGAATATCTTGAATCCACGTGTATTAGCACTGAGTCAGGCAACGATTCATTTATTAAAAACAGTTGAAGTTTGGGACGATCTACCAAGACAAATGCCTTATACAGGCATGCATGTCTGGAATAAAAATGGCTATGGTGAAATTGAATTTGGTCAAGCTTCAGTCGCTTTTCCGACATCTGATCAGGCTTTGGGTTCAATGGTTGAACCTAGTTTGCTCAATCTCGTTATTCAACAGAAGATGTTACAACAAATTCTAGACTATCGTACTCAAGTAAAGGTGGTTCGTGTTGAGCAGCAGGTGCAAGGCTGGACGGTTGAACTCGCAGATGGTCAAGTTTTAAAAACAAAATTAGTCATTGGTGCCGATGGTGCAAATTCTTTTGTTCGCGATCAGGCTTATATTGAATTGGATGTTTTAGACTATCGTCAATCTGCGATTAGCTGTGCTATTAAAACTAATCAACCACATCAATATGTCGCGCGACAAATCTTTTTACCCACAGGGCCTTTAGCCTTTTTACCCATGGCGAGTCTGGATGAGCAGAAAAATGGTTATTGGCAATCGATTGTATGGACACTGCCTGATGATTACGCCGAGGAATATTCAGATTTAAACGATGCTGAATTTATGCAACTGCTTACTCGTGAAAGCCAACATATGTTAGGTGAAGTTGTTGCGGTTCGATCTCGTGCAAAATTTCCGCTGAAAGCGCGTTCCGCACAGCACTATGTGAAGGCTGGTCTAGCTTTGATTGGGGATGCTGCACATGTGATTCATCCTTTAGCTGGACAGGGTGTTAATATTGGCTGCTTGGATGCCGCAGTACTCTGTGATGTGTTGCTGCATGATCTTCAACGCGGTGTGTGGGCACATGAACAGACTTTAGCGCGCTATGAACACGAACGTAAAGGTGAAAATGCAGCCATGATGCATGGTATGTCTGCAATTGGTTGGTTAGAAAGTACAGAACTTACACCTTTCATTTTTGCTCGAAATTTAGGCTTGCGCCAAGTCAATCGGTCATTTTTGTTTAAAGATGCATTTATGCAGCAGGCAAGTGGATTAAGTAGTCTGAAAGGGACTCGATATGCAATTTAATAAGAAACTAGATGTTTTTTAAACAATCATTTATGTATTATTACTATTATGATTAAAAAAGATACGAATATAGAATAAAAGCCTCTTTGCGAATGGCAAAGAGATTGCTACATTTCTTCGTAATTTATGATGAGTCTCATAAAACATTTACTGATCATGATGGGGAGCAAAAATGACAGATACAAATGATTATGATGAAGCTGAAGATTCAGCTATCGATGAAGATGAAGCCAAAGCTGCTGAAAGCGGTGCCAGTGACAGTGAAGAAGGCGGAAATTTAAGTGACGCTGATCTTGCTGAGGCAGAAAGCCTTACGGTAACGGCAAAGCAAAAGCAACGTCAGGCACTGGAAGATGAGATCGCGGCTTTTCTCGCAAAAGGTGGCAAAATTACTGAAGTGCCTGCTGACGAAGAAGCAAGACATTAACCATAAAAAAGCATCACTTCGGTGATGCTTTTTTTATGAAGCGATTTAATCCTTCTGATCTTGATTCAGTTCTAGTGCGCGTTGATACGCCACTTTCTTTTTTATGCCTGTTAAATCGGCTGCCAGTTGAGATGCGGCTTTAACTGATAAATCTTGCAATAATCGTGTGAGCAATTGATCAAGTTTTTCCTGATCGAGATCTTTTTGTTCGGGGTTACCACCGACCACTAATACAATTTCACCTTTTTGTTGATGATGATCTTGTTCAATGAATAACACCAACTCTTTCAAGGTCATTTTTTTTATGGTTTCAAAGGTTTTGGTAATCTCGCGGGCAAAACCCACTGGACGATTTTCACCAAAAATCACAGCCATATCTTTCACACAGTCGAGTATTCGATGTGGTGCTTCATAGAAAATCAGCGTTTGCGTTTCATCTTTCAGTTTTTCAAGTTGACCAATTCGTTGTGATGACTTAGACGGTAAAAAACCTTCAAAACTAAAACGATCACTTGGAAGTCCGACTGCACTCAATGCTGCTATTGCGGCACATGCACCAGGGACAGGCGTGACCCGGATACCATGTTCCTGTGCTGCACGAACCAATTTAAAACCGGGATCACTGATTAATGGCGTACCTGCATCACTGATTAGCGCGACATTTTTGCCTGATTGAAGCGTCTCGATTAGTTGTTGAATTTTGTTACTTTCATTGTGATCATGGCATGCGGTGAGGGGTGTTGATATATTATAATGCTTAAATAACTGCGCAGATTGGCGAGTATCTTCTGCGGCTACAATAGAAACTGATTTAAGAATATCAATAGCCCTAAAGGTCATGTCATCCAAGTGCCCAATTGGGGTTGCTACAACAAATAACTGAGCACTCATAAGGTTTACTCCATGTTGAATAATAAAAAAAGGTGGCTGCTGGTCGGTTTTGCAGCTTTTATATCTCAAGCGCAGGCTGAAGTGTTGGTCATTCTACCTGAATCGGGTCCTATGGCGCGAGCGACAAGCAGCATTAAGTCTGGTTTTATGAGTGCGTATGCACTCTCTGAAGATAAAGTAGCGCTTAAATTTATCAATTCTGATAAAAAAACGATTAAAACCATTCTGGCTAAACATCTTAATAAGAAAACCCAGTTGATTGTTGGGCCATTGGCTAAAAGTGAAGTTGAGCAAATTGTCGCGATCAATCCTAAAGTGCGAGTTTTGGCATTAAATGAAGTTGAAACACGATCACCCAATGTGATTCAGTTTAGTTTAGCCAAACAGGATGATGCTTATGCCTTAAAACAGGTTATGTTAAAAGACAAAGTGTCACAGTTGCTTGTACTGCGCCAAACAGGACGAGAGCAGGACAGTGAATTGTATCTGATGTCGATTATGTCGCAGTTTGGTCAATCTGTGGAAATCGTTCAGGAGATGCCGAAAAAGCTTAAAAAGGGGCAAGGATTACTACTCTTGGGAGATGATACATGGATGAATCAACTTTCGCATCTACCTAAAAACAATATTTATGCGCAACCGACCACTATTGAGGAAAATCAGCCAATTCCAAATGGTTTAAAATTTTGTGATGTTCCGGCTTTATATGAACATAACTGGGATGATGTTACACATGCTTATTTGCAGCAGCCTGTCAGTATGCCGTATCAGCGTCTGATTGCCTTTGGAGCAGATGCATGGATGCTTACCGAGCTTTATTTAAAAACTCCAAAAATTCAAAATTTCACATTACAAGGACGTACAGGTGATCTGGATGTAAATTCGCAACGAGTGACACGAATTCCGCATTGTTATCAAAAACAAAAAAACAGCATTGTGCAACTTCAATACCGAAACTCTTTATGACAACCAATCACCAGCATGCATTTGGTCAATGGGCGGAACAACAAGCCTTGCGTATTTTACAGCAGCAAGGCTTTCGACTGGTCAAACAAAACTTTCACTCTCGATTTGGAGAGGTGGATTTGATTGTAGAGCGTGGTCAGGAACTTGTTTTTATTGAGGTTAAAGCACGTTCAATGGGTAGCTATGGATATGCCAATGAGATGATTCGTCCTAGCCAGCAACGTAAAATCATTCGTACTGCTGAATATTTTTTGATATGTCATCCAGCCTATGACCAGTTTTATTGTCGTTTTGATGTAATTTGTTTTGATTTTCCGCACAAAATTGCAAAAACAGTACAGCAAGATTTTTCTAAACTTCGATATGATCAGCAGTGGATTGAAAATGCATTTACTTTGTAACTAGAGTTCATTACTCTTGAGCGAGATGCAAACATGATTTCAAAACAGTTTTCAGGGAGCTTGGCTGAGTGTTTAAACGTATTGCAATAACGGCGTTGTGTGTCGCGAGTTTATCTGGCTGTGCCAGCTTTATTTCTGGTGGAACTGGCTCTGCTCCTGTGGGTACAGAAAGTGGTGCACGTAGTTTGGGTCAAGTGTTTATTGATTCTTCTATTAAACGTACTGCAAGTATCAATTTATATAAACTTGATCCTCGTTTTAAACAGTCACGTGTCAATATTGAAAGCTTTCATAGCAATGTTTTACTGACAGGACAGGTTCCTGATGAGCATCTTCGTCAATTGGCTGAAGACAATGTTAAGTCAATGAGTGATGTAAAAACAGTACATGATTATATTACCGTAGGCCCTCAAGTCAGTTACTCTACGATCATGCAAGATGCTGCTGTAACTGCGAATACTCGAGGTTTGTTGGTACGTGCCCCAGTGGTTTCTGACACCAAAGTGTTGGTGCATACTGAAGATGGTGTTTTATATGTGATGGGGCGCTTAAATACGGCTGAAATTAATGATTTGAACGATGTCCTGCAAAAAGTAGGTAACGTGACAAAAATTGTGACCTTAATTGATAATATTGACCAACCGAACGCGGGTACCACCGCGAGTTCAATAGTTGCGAGTCCAATGGTGGGCAATACAACAGCGCAACCAGAGATGCAAACACCTGTTGCCATTGATCCTGATCAAGGTGAGCCTGTGAATGCCCAATAGTTCAACTGAGATACTCAAGCATTTAAAACAAAAAATTGAGCAGGCAAAACAGCAATATCATGAGTTTCGGTTGTATGATCTAGGGAGTTTTGCGCTTAATTTTATTACACCTAAATCAAGTTATGAGGTTCAAAAAAATATTGCATATGGGCTGAAAGCACGTCAACGCTTAGATTTGTATAAAACAAAAAAGGCTGCAACAGGTCAGCCGTTGATTCTATTCATTCATGGCGGTGCATGGCAGCACGGCGATAAAAAAGATTATGCATTTATTGGTGAGACCTTTGCTCGAGAGGGTTATGATGTTGCAGTCATCAACTATCATCTCGCGCCTGACTATATTTTTCCAAGTTATATTGATGATTTGGCATTGGCGCTAAATTTTCTGGATCAGCATCAAACTAAACTGAAAATTTCAACTGAAAATGTAATCTTGATGGGACATTCTGCTGGGGCATTTAATGTTATGTCTGTGGTGTATCATCCACATCCCAATTTAGTCCATTGTCGGGATAATATTAAGGCAATTATTGGGATTGCGGGGCCTTATCACTTTGACTATAAGGGTGATCCTATGGCGCAGCATGCGTTTGATCAGGACATCCCATATCAACAAGTCATGCCTTATTATTTTGTTGATTCTAATCAGATTCGACATTATTTATTAATGGCGGAAAATGATCAAATTGTTGAAGCAAAAAACAGCATCGATTTTGATTATATTTTGAGACAACATGGAAATCATAGCCATATTGCGGTTATTCCGAAGATAGGACATATCTCAATTATTGGTACGTTATCCAGCTTGTTTAGTCGATATTTTAAGACCAAACGTACTATTTTAAGTTTTCTAAAAGAGAGTCTGGAAACCTAAAATACAGCTTCCAGATTGATCTTACCTCAACTCACGTGATGAGCTTTTCATCAAGCTTGATGATGTATGATTTGCATAATCATGGTATGTGCAATACTTCCTTTAAAGGGAATTTCAGGTAGTTGATCAAACTTGAAGAACTTCGCATCGCTAATTTCTTCCTCTTGAAGTTTGATCTCGCCTGAATCGTATTCTGCCTGAAATGCGATCATGAGATTACTAGGAAAAGGCCATGGCTGGCTGGACATGTAACGAATATTTTTAAGTTTTAAACCGACTTCTTCCAGCGTTTCACGTTGTACCGCTTCTTCAAGTGTTTCACCGACCTCAACAAATCCTGCAATCAGCCCATACATATTACTTTTATTATGGGCATTTTTAGCCAGTAAAACTTCATCCTGACCTTTGGTAATAATCGTAATGACGCAAGGCTGTACACGTGGATATTGGTGATAGCCACAGGCAGGGCAGACCATGGCATATTCGGTCGGGTGAATATGGGTTTCATGTCCGCAGTGACTACAAAATCTATGATTACGTCGCCATTCAAGCAATTGAACTGCACGGCTGGCTTTTTGAAACTCATCGACAGACCATAAGGTAATGAGTTGTCGAATTGGGATTAGTTGTAGACCTGTTGGGATAGGTTCATGTTCTAGTAAGTCACGGGCAATGACTTCATCACCCGCTTTAAACTTTAAATCACTTGCCAGTGTCGCCACTTTTGGAAGTTGGTAATTTTCATCGACAAGCAGTTGTTGATTATGAAAAATATAGGCAAGTGAAAGTTGTGACATTAGGCCGCCGCTGTTGGTAATTTTTGACTATTTTCTAATGCTACATCAAACATCGACTGTAAAACAGGTTGTTTATTTTTTAAATTGTCAATCAACATATCCAGACTTGCTAACACGTTTAAAATTAGACAAATTTGTTCAAGACTCAGCTTTTGTTGCTGTTCGTTACTTCTGCGCACAAATTCGGCAGTGTTCAATAACGCAAGTTGTTGTTCCTTGTTTCCCAAAAATAAGGCTGCACCTGACAATTCTTTTAGATGAACACATAAAGGTTCAAGCAATTGTACTTCTGGTTGTTGTTCATACTGTAATAGCATTTGAATGACCATTTCAATCAAAGCTTTACTTTCTGTAAGTAATGCTTGATGTGCATCATCCAGACGATCTAATGAAATATTCATATTGTTGACACGAAGCTGTAAACGGCTAGATAAGTAATTACGCTCAAGAATGCCAATCGAATTCATCGCCGCCAATATACTTTTCATCAACTGTTGAGCATAATTTTCATCATTGAGGATCGTCGGTTGGTTGAGTGCTTCTGCTTGATGATATAGCTCTTGATAGGCTTCATTAAGATTTAAGACTTTAAACACATTGGCCAGATTTTTTAAACTTGTCTGTAACTCCTGAATTTTTTCTGTCGACATATTTTGATAATTATATTCAATGTCATGACGAATTTGAGTCATGGCATCGGTAATCAGTTTACTGGCGGTATGAATGGTGGTGTAGTCTGGACCATACAAGTGACGACTTAAAACTTCAAGCTGGGTATCCGAAAGTTGTTCATCCCCAATATTGAGTTGTTGGCGAATGTGTTCCGAAATTTCGTCTTCCTGACTGATGCACAGACTCAAAATATCAGCAAGATCTGCGCTACTTGCTGTAAAACTCTCAGGTTGTTGAAGAAACTGTCCTATATTGCTTTCTAACTGAATAAAAACACGTAAACGCGCCTGATTTAAAATGAGATGATCAAGATAACCCAATGCGATATTGACTAACTCCCAGTATTGCTGACTAGGTGTATTTTTCGCAAGTGAGGCAAGGTAAACGCCGACAATTTTAATTGCTTGAAAATCTAATGATTGCACCGTATGTTGAAGTAGTTTACGCAAACTTAACTTATAAAGTTGATGCACATAAGCTGATTTTTCTAATTCAGGCGTCGCTGCTAAATTAAAATTAGGTTGGAAACAATCCAGCAACGGTAAAATCTGTTCACCTTCTCGTGTTTGAGCTTTACCGAGAGCAAGTTCAAGTCGATTAAGGGTATCGATTAAAAATTGGGGAACTCTGACTTCACGTAAGCAAATAAATTCGATGTAGCGTTTCAGCATAGTGGTGCCTTCACTTAAGGCAATCACATCCTGAGTCTGAATATTTTGCGGTTCAGACATAATTTTACGCATCAATGACGCTGAATAATCAGTAATGAGTGCCAAGCGTGGCATATCAATCATCGCTAAAATACGAGCGCATTGTTCAAATTGATTGAGTGCATCATCTATACCAAAAGGTAGCGTTTGTTCTTCTGCCAATGTACTCACTGCATTTTCAACCAGTTTGATTGAATTATCAATTTCATTTTTTATTATCAATAATGCAGTTGGGTCGAAGTGAATAGAGCTTTGATAAGACATGTAAGCTGCACCTTTCCTATGTTATTGGTGTCAAATTGCCTGACGGATCAGATTGAGTCCCAGATCACTAAACATACGCATGCATCCCCACACATGCTGTCGTATGTCATTTATTTCTAAGTTCAGGGTGATTTGGGTGATCGATTCTAATCATCAGCACTTTATTTATTAACTAATATAACTGAACTTTTAAGGCTTGGAATACTAAAACCTAAGCATGCGACGAATTTTATTTGCCAAAAAAGCAAGACTTACCCTGTTTTTCCTCAAATTGTTTGACCCATGTCACATGTCTTTGAAGTTCTTCGGGTTCAGGCAAAATAACAGGGAGATCAATCTGGACACGCTGTTTACCACTTTTTTGTCCATGATTTTCATGCTGTGAGAGGGCATCCATATCAAAAGAAACTTGTCCACCTGTCATCGCCAGATAAACATCGGATAAAATCTCGGCATCCAGCAACGCACCATGAAAAGTACGATCACGTACAGGAATGTCGTAGCGTCTGACCAATGCATCTAATGAGTTTTTTTGTCCCGGATGCTTGCTTTTGGCCAATGCCAAAGTATCAGTAACCGTACACACTTCTGAAAGAGCAACTAAACCGGCGCGTTTGAACTCGGTATCAAGGAAGTTCATATCAAAGGTTGCATTATGCGCGATAATTTCTGCACCTTTGAGATAATCAAAGAGTACATCAGCAATTTCTGCATATTTGGGTTTATCTTTGAGGAAATCATCGCTGATGCCGTGAATATTTTCAGACTCACCCACAGGCTTTTCAGGATTGATATAAATATGAATGGAACTCCCTGTTAGTTTGCGATTGATCATTTCAATCGCACCAACTTCAATGATTCGATCACCATCTTGAAAGTAAAAGCCTGTAGTTTCCGTATCTAAAATCAGTTGGCGTGGGCCTTGAATATTTAGGGTGGCCGCTGTAGTTACAACATGTGGATGTGTTTTACTTTGATCGATACTCTGATTGCTTAATGGAGTTGCTGATTGTTCCATTGTTGCTGCTGACTCAGCTATCATTTCATCTGCTAAGGTCGTTTCATCGTCTGTAGAGTTTATAGAGTATTCATTGAGGGTTAAATCTTCACTATCAAAGTCATGGTTCTCAAAAGTATCTTGTGGAACATCTAATCCAAACGGATCGTCGAGTAACCAGTCATTTTCAGATTTTTTTTTTGCTTCAGTCTTTGTTTTTGTATCTATTTGAGTCAGTTGATGTCCAATCCATTCAGCTTCAGGAACAACTATATGTTGTTTGTCATGGTGTTGCACACCTAAATTGGCCAATTGATCTGCCATTTCATTTCCTGCATGCCCTGCATGCCCTTTAATCCAGTTCCATTCGATGTTTCGCCCAGCGCAAACTTGATCCAGTTTTTGCCAAAGTTCAGGATTTTTAACATCTTTCCAGTTTTTCTTTTTCCAGCCGTGAATCCATTCAGTAATGCCTTGTTTGACATAATTGGAATCTGTCCAAATGATGAGTTTTGCGTCCTTTGGACAAAAAGAAACACCTTCAATAGCAGCAGTCAGTTCCATGCGATTGTTGGTTGTTTCAGCTTCACCACCATAAAGTTTATGTTCACTTTCTTCAGTAATAATATAGGCTCCCCAACCACCTAGGCCAGGATTACCTTTACAGGCACCATCAACATAGAGTGTGATTGTTTGTGACATCATAGAAAACCTAAAATTGAAAAAATGAACTTAACGTCTCGTATTGTATATGCAAATCATGCTGTTCGAGCCCTAGATTCACTGTTTTTTTTAATTTCTTGTAACATTTCCACGCAAATCACGTTAAATTATTACCTTGTCTAAGCGACATGCTTCACTACAATGGCATATCAAAGAATTAAACTTTACGCGAGTTGTTTGGAACATTTTATGTATAAACCGACCAATATGGTGTGGCAATTTCCCGCAGCATCACTTTTTAAAATTACGATATTGGCTTCTGCTTTGGCAGCATTGGGTCTTACCACTGGCTGTTCCTCGACTCCACAGACTGCAAAAACAAATACGACAAAACAGGTTGGCTCAGGTTATCTGGATGCCAGCAGTCTGGATTCACTTGAAGATTTACTTTCCGCGACAGATATGCGCGCGGTTGAGGGTGATCGCTTATTGATTTTAAAACACGGCGATGTCTGGAAGCGGATGACAGTCGGTTTTAAAATGGACTTGAATCACTGGGATCCACGTATTGAAGCGCAACGTAGCTGGTTTATTTCACGCCAACCCTATCTGGATCGTTTAAGCGCACGTGCCAGTCGTTATTTATATCACACGGTGAAAGAGGCAGAACGTCGTGGGATTCCTACAGAGCTCGCCTTGTTGCCTGTGATTGAAAGTTCATACGACCCCGCTGCAACCAGTAGTGCAGCAGCAGCAGGATTGTGGCAGTTTATTCCAAGTACAGGGCGTATTTATGGCTTAAAACAAACCAGCCAGTATGATGGACGTCGTGATGTCGTGGAATCAACTCGTGCAGCCTATGAGTTTTTAGGAAGCTTGTATAATCAATTTGGCTCGTGGGAACTGGCTCTTGCAGCTTATAATGCTGGCCCAGGGCGTATTCAACAAGCGATCAATCGAAATCAGGCTGCGGGTTTGCCAACGGATTATTGGTCACTCAAGCTGCCACAAGAAACGATGAACTATGTACCGCGTTTTCTGGCAGTTGCTCAAATTATTAAAAATCCTAAAGCCTATAATGTTAACTTACCGCCTATTGCGAATCGTCCACACTTTCGTGAAGTCATGCTCAGTGCACCTGTTGATTTAAATCAAATTGCGTCTTTGACAGGGTTAAGCCGTGCTGAACTTTATGCATTGAATCCGGGTTATCGTGGTGAACGTATTGACCCAGAAAGTCCAATGCGTATTTTGATTCCATCAGATGTCAATCCATCGGTTGATGCTAAGCTCAAAGCCTTAAAATCATCCTCTGGATACTGGGCAAGTAATAACACAGCAGCTACGCCTAATGCCAATGTGACGGTCAGCACATCCACTCGCGGTTCGACTCAAACTGTAACGCCCAGTCGTGCAACACCACCAGTCATGACAGCGAATAGTATCAGTCGACCTTCGACTGCGAGTAATGTTGTTTCATCGATCACTCGACCTTTAAAAACTACGCCACGTAGTGCTGATGAGTTGGCTGCGTTTGCGGCCAGTGCGGATATTCCGAGTGCACCCCGTATTCCTGTAGCAGTAACGCCTGCCACTAATGTGAAAGTCCTAAGTACTGAACCACCGATTTCCAAATCTGAGCGCGCACAAATTGTGGCTTTGGTGAAGCAAGAGGGAGTTAAGGAAACAGTGACTCAGGCTTTGGAACCACAACCGACACAGGCTGAAAAAGATCAGGTCGTTGCGGAACTTAAAGCGATTGCACCTAAAGGCACTGAAATTGTAGATCCTTATGATGGCAAAATCAGATTAACTGCGATTCAGACCAGTCAATCGGTTGCTGATACTGAAGGTAAGGAGGTCACCAAAGGCTTTGCTTATCCTAAAGCTGTGGCTGCAACAGTCAATGCAGATAGTTACGAAGCACAAAATAATAAAGATAAGCCTTATATTAAAACGGATACTGATATTGTTGTGGTACAGCCTTCAGGCAAGCGTTCAACTTATACTGTTCAGCCCGGCGATACTTTAGCCATTATTGCGGCTAAAAATGGTGTGAGCTGGCGCGATATCGCAAAATGGAATCAGATTGATCCAAACAATACTTTATTTGTTGGGGCGACTTTGTATTTATATGATGCCAAACCGCAAGTG
Source organism: Acinetobacter sp. WU_MDCI_Axc73 (assembly GCF_025562455.1). GTDB lineage: Bacteria > Pseudomonadota > Gammaproteobacteria > Pseudomonadales > Moraxellaceae > Acinetobacter. Next base: position 17,018 of record NZ_JAHPRO010000013.1, on the reverse strand, counting down.
ATGGATCGACCAGTTACGGCTAAAGCAGACCCAAAACCTGAAAGTTATACGGTAAAAGCCAATGATAGCCTGACAGGTGTTGCTGATCAATTTGGTCTGACGGTTAAACAACTGGCTGACTATAATAATTTGTCAGTAACCAGCGGTTTATTTGTTGGACAAAAATTATCTTTAATAGAAAATTCTTCTATAAAAAATAATAATGTTAGCAATCGAAATGATTCAAAAGTCAATGAAGCTAAAAATGCGCGTATTGCAACCAAATCTTATTCAGTAAAACGAGGTGAATACTTAAAGCTGATTGCAGATCGTTATGCTTTGTCTAATCAGGAGTTGGCGGATTTAACCTCAGGATTGACGGCAAGCAGTAGCTTATACGTGGGACAAAAAATTAATGTACCCTTACATGAAGTGACTGTACGCGATGATGACAAAGTAGAGCAAAAGGAAACTCGTAATAGCAAAGTCGCGAATCAAATTAAAACTGAAAATTATCAGGTACAACGTGGTGATACTTTATCGAGTATTGCAGCAAGATCTAAAATGACACTGGCTGAACTTGCAAGTTTGAATAATATTGCAGCCAATAGCGGTGTTCGAGTTGGGCAGAGCTTAAAAATTCCTGCGGGTTCTACCACTCCTGAGCAATACACTGTTCAGTCAGGTGATAGTTTAAATAGTGTTGCCAATAAGTTTGATCTGGAGCTTTCTAATCTTGCGGAGCTGAATGGTTTGAGTCGTAGCGCAGGTTTGCGTGTTGGACAAAAATTAAAACTAACTGGTGATATTCCAGCTTCGGCAAAGGTGGAGGTACAAGAAACTTCACCAGATACACATACCGTCAAATCAGGTGAAACGCTGGCGAGTATCGCAAGTCGCTATCATCTTCAGTTGAATTATTTGGCTGCATTAAATGGCTTAAGTCGTGATGCTAAAGTACGCGTGGGGCAAAAGTTAAAATTGGAAGGTGATCTACCAAAAACTGAAACTGCCAAAGATGATAATCCAAAAAGTAAATCGAAAGGTAAAACAGTTGCAAACACTGAATCTTATACGGTCAAGTCAGGTGAATCACTTAACAGTATTGCCAATCGTTTAGGTATGAGTGCAAAAGATTTGGCAGATCTAAATAATCTCAATGCACGTGCATCGTTACAGCGCGGACAATCGTTGCAAATTCCGAAAACCATTACTGAATATACGGTTAAACGGGGCGATACGCTGATTGGTTTAGCCAGTAAGTTTGGTATGGCAATTACAGATTTGGCCGATCTGAATAACCTGAAACAAAACGCACAGCTTCGAATTGGTGATGTGATTAAAGTTCCAAATTTATAAGTTGTAGCTGATCATGGATTTCATTTCAGGACGAAGCTTGCTCAGCGCCCATCATTCAATGATGGGAAGGCTGATCAAAAGTATTATTTTGGCTGTGACTGTCTATGGCGGTGCCGTAAACGCTGCGATACAGACAACGCCATATATCGCAATTCACTCTGCGGCAAAATATAGTGGATTGAGTCATATGCCTTATGCCAATCCACAAGCCCCTAAAGGTGGAATACTAAGTCAATATAGTAATCGCACTTTTGATAACCTCAATAGTATGAATGGCAAGGGAAGTTCTACTGACGGTATAAATTTTATATTTGATAGCCTGATGTCACCTTCGCTTGATGAGCCTGCGGTGATGTATCCACTTTTGGCAAAAACCGCAACTTTTGATCCCGAACATACTCATTTTGTGATTTTTGATTTAAACCCAAAGGCAAAGTTTAGCAATGGGCAACCCGTCACAGCAGAAGATGTTAAATTTAGCTTTGATACCTATCAGACCAAGTCCAATCCTGGCTTGCAGATGTACATAGCCGATTTAGCTAAAACGCAAGTGTTATCTAAGTATCAGGTCAAATTTAGCTTTAAGTCTGAAAATAATGCTGAAATGCCAATGATTTTGGCAAGTCTTCCCATTTACTCCAAGCAAGACTGGAAAAATAAAGATTTTAGCCGTATTACTATGGAGCCGATTTTAGGCTCAGGTCCATATCTGATTGAACGTATTGATGCAGGACGAAGTATTACTTACAAGCGAAATCCAGATTATTGGGGTAAAGATTTGGCAGTGAATCGTGGTCGTTATAATTTTGATCGCCTCAAATATGTTTATTACCGTAACATGGATATTGCTTTTGAAGGATTTAAATCAGGGCAATATACCTGGCAAGAAGAATTTACCGCGAGAAAGTGGGTCACTGCCTATAATTTTCCTGCAATCAATAACAACATGGTCAAAAAATTTGAGTTTAAACATCGTAATCCGATGACCATGCAAAGTATTGTGATGAATACCCGTCGTGCGCCACTCAATGATATTCAATTTCGACGTGCTGTCAGTTATGCCTATGATTTTGAATGGCAAAATAAAGCGTTGTTTTATGGAAAATATCGACGTTTACAAAGCCATTTTGATAATAGTGAATTGGCAGCGACAGGGAAACCCTCAGCAGCAGAACTTAAAGTTTTACAGCCGTATTTACCCAAACTAAATCCAATCATTAAACAAGGTGTACTTGCAGACTGGAAATATCCCGTGAGTAACGGCAGTGGTTTTAATCGTCAAAATTTGCTGACCGCAAGACAGCTATTGATTGATGCGGGTTATCGCGTTAAAGCAGGGCAATTGCGAGACCATCAGGGTAAGCCGATTCAGTTTGAGTTGTTGATCCATCAGGATGGTTTACAGCGTACCTTAATGCCATTGGTGCGAAATCTAAAACGTCTCGGGATTACAGTATCGGTTCGACAGGTCGATGTGCCACAGTATTTAGAACGTATGCGCCGTAATGATTTTGATCTTACAACCTTGGCGATGCCTCAGTCTTTAACACCAGGAAATGAACAATTTCAGTTTTGGGGAAGTGCTGCGGCTGATCAAGTCGGTAATTATAATTATGCAGGCATTAAAGACCCAGTGATTGATGCAGTCATCCAAAAACTGGTCAAATCTTCTAGCCGTGAGGAGCTGATTGCCCATACCAAAGTGCTAGATCGTTTGTTACGTGCAGGTTATTATCAAATCCTAACCTATGGAAAGGGTGAAAACTGGTATGCCTATTGGGATATGTATGAGCATCCTCAAACCTTGCCGACACTTTCAGTAGGACTGGATTACTGGTGGTCAAACCCTAAAAAAGCGCAAGCGGTTGCAAATTATTTGCGCCGACAATAAATCATCAAAAGACGCCAAAGGAACCAAAACATGGGCACCTATATTATTAAGCGACTTTTACTCATTATTCCGACTTTATTTCTGATTTTACTGATTAATTTCTTAGTAGTTCAAATCGCGCCAGGTGGTCCTGTTGAACAGGCAATTCATCAGGCTGAGAATTTTCAGGGAATCAATCAAAGCGGTGGTGGTGAAACGGTAAGTGTTGCTTCTGATCGATCCTATCAGGGAGCTAGAGGTTTAAGTCCTGAAATGATTGAGCAGATAAAAGCCCAATATGGTTTTGATAAATCTGCGCCTGAACGTTTCTGGCTCATGCTAAAAGGTTATGTCACGTTAGATTTTGGCACAAGTTTCTTTAAAGACAAACCCGTCACACAGCTTCTATATGAGAAAATGCCAGTCACTATTTCACTTGGGCTTTGGAGTACATTACTGATTTATTTAGTGTCAATTCCACTTGGAATTCGTAAAGCCAAGCAGCATGGTTTATTTTTTGATAAATCAACGTCTATGCTGCTTGCGGTGGGATATGCTGTACCGACTTTTGTATTTGGCGTATTACTGATTGTATTTTTTGCAGGTGGTTCGTATTTTCACTGGTTCCCATTACAGGGTTTGGTGTCTGAAAATTTTCAACAACTTGGTTTTTTCGATAAAGTCAAAGACTACTTTTGGCATATGACTTTGCCTTTGTTCACCATGATCTTAGGCGGTTTCGCAGGATTAACATATCTCACCAAATATTCTTTTATGGAAGAACTGAATAAACAATATGTACTGGCAGCACGTTCAAAAGGATTGACTGAAAATCGAGTGCTTTATGGTCATGTCTTTCGCAATGCCATGCTGATTGTGATTGCAGGTTTACCCGAAGCACTCATCGGCATTTTCTTTGTGGGTAATTTATTTATTGAAATTATTTTTAATCTGGATGGCGTGGGCTTACTCGGCTTTGAGGCAATTACTCAACGTGATTATCCCGTGATTTTCGGTACTTTATTTTTATTTACCTTGCTTGGTTTGGTTTTGAGATTGATCAGTGATGTGTTGTATCAGATGATTGATCCACGAATTAACTTTGAATCACGGGGAGCTAAATAATGTCCCCGATGATGCAGGCTCGTTTTAAACGTTTTAAACACAATCGGCTGGGTTTTACTTGTTTCATTTTGTTTGGAGTGATCTTTATTTTGTCGTTAGGTGCAGAGTTTATTGCCAACGATAAACCGATTTTAGTCAAATATAATCAGTCTTATTATTTTCCAGTGATCAAATCCTATCCTGAAAAGACCTTTGGTGGTGTGTTTGAAACCGAAGCTGATTATAAAGATCCAGCAGTTCAAAAATTGATTAATGATAAGGGGTGGGCAGTATGGCCGCTAATCCCATTTGCCTATCAAACTCCAAATCTGGATTTAGCGGTGCCTGTACCTTCACCACCGAGCCAGCAAAACTGGCTCGGGACAGATGATCAGGGTCGTGATGTATTGGCACGGATTCTTTATGGCTTACGTGTATCTTTAATCTTTGGTTTTGCTTTAACTTTTTTTGCGGCAGTCATTGGTATTATGGTGGGCGCGATACAAGGATATTATGGCGGATGGATGGATCTGATAGGCCAACGCATTCTTGAAGTATGGGGTGGTTTACCTATGCTGTTTATAGTGATGATCTTGGTGAGTATGTTTACTCCAAGTGTATATTGGCTGTTTCTAATTATGCTGTTGTTTGGCTGGCCAGCATTGGTAGGACTGGTTCGGGCAGAGTTTTTACGAGCGCGAAATTTTGATTATGTCCGTGCTGCACGTGCTTTAGGGGTAAAAGATCGAACGATTATGTTTCGACATATTTTACCCAATGCCATGAGCTCTAGTTTATCTCAACTTCCTTTTATGCTCACCGCCAATATTACCGCACTAACCGCCTTGGACTTTTTGGGCTATGGCTTACCGCCTGATGCTGCTTCATTGGGGGAATTATTATTACAAGGTAAAAATAATTTAACCGCGCCGTGGCTAGCACTCTCAGGTTTTTTTAGTTTGGCTGTGGTGTTATCTCTTCTTATATATGTTGGGGAGGCGACGCGAGATGCATTCGATCCAAGACGACAATAATCAACCACAACAAATGATCTGTTTAAATGTTAATGGCTTGCATATTGAAAATGAAGCGGGTCAAGTATTGGTTCGAAAACTGGATTTTGAATTGAAACAGGGGGAAACCCTAGCAATCGTGGGAGAAAGTGGTTCAGGTAAATCAATCAGTAGTCTGGCGTTATTAGGCTTATTACCTCAGCATTTAAAAGTAACGGGTCAAGCCTTATTTGAAGGTCAAGATCTATTGCATCTCAATCAAGCGCAGTATCGACAGATTCGTGGTCAAAAAATTGCCATGATTTTTCAGGAACCAATGACCGCATTAAATCCATTACATCGGGTGGAAAAAATCGTGGGTGAAACGTTGCTGCTAAAAGGATGGTCAAAACAACGGACTCGAACCCACGTACTGGAGCTACTGCACGATGTTGGAATCCCCGAGCCTGAAACTAAGCTGAGACGTTATCCCCACGAATTATCGGGTGGTCAGCGTCAACGGGTAATGATTGCAATGGCCTTAGCGCAAGAACCTGAGATTTTAATTGCCGATGAGCCAACGACAGCACTGGATGTTACTTTACAGGCACAAATTCTGAATCTGCTTAAGGCATTACAACAAAAACGAAATATGGCAATGATTCTAATTAGCCATGATTTGAATTTGGTCAAACGCTATGCAGACCAAGTCATTGTGATGAACAAAGGTGCTGTCGAGGAGCAAGGGCAGGTCAATGATGTTTTTAATCATCCCAAAACCAGTTATACACAACATTTGCTTAATCATGATTTCGGGCATGCACTAAAACTCCAGTCTGGACAGCCATTGCTTGAACTTGAAAAGCTTGGGGTTAAATTTCCAATTAAACAAGGTTTACTTAATCGGGTTAAAGACTATGTAGTTGCATTAGAACCCATGGATTTGTCCCTGTCTCAGGGAGAGTCGATTGGGATTGTAGGAGAAAGTGGTTCGGGTAAAACCACACTTGCACTGGCAGTAACTCGATTGATTGAATGCGATGGAAGAATCATTTTATTAGGCAAAGACTTAAACCATTTAAAAGAAAATCAGCTTCGCCCATTACGCACAGATTTTCAGATTGTATTTCAGGATCCATTTAGCAGTTTAAATCCACGAATGACAGTAGCACAAATTATTGGTGAGGGACTCGTTCTCAAACAAATTAAAGCAGATGAAATGGAAGAACTGATCGAAGATGTGCTACGTCAAGTCGAACTTCCCAGTGAGTTTAAACAGCGTTATCCTCATGAGTTATCTGGTGGACAAAGGCAACGTATTGCTTTGGCACGCGCATTAATTTTGAGGCCTAAGTTGATTATATTGGATGAGCCCACATCGGCATTGGATCGTACTACACAGCGTTCAATCGTCCAATTATTGCGACGTTTACAGCAACAACAGCAGTTGAGCTATTTATTTATTAGTCATGACTTACAAGTCGTCCGTGCCTTATGTCAAAAAGTTTTGGTATTAAGACATGCAAAAGTTATTGAATATCAGGGCACTGAGCAACTCTTTTTAGAACCGAAATCTGAATATACGCGTCAGCTCATTGCAGCGAGCCAATATTAAACTTTTGCATATAATTGACATGTGATATTGTCAAATTATAAATATAGGATGATTTTTCCTAATTTTTTTAATTTAAATTGGGGTTAATACTCTAATTGTTTAAATGAGAAAAACATGACACAAATTGCCGATTCAATTCAAATCAGAAATACCACATTTAAAAATCGCTTAATCAAGGGAGCGATGAGTGAAGCATTGGCAAATGACGCAGGGCAGCCGAATCAACTACATCTTGGGCTTTATGAAGCATGGGCGAAAGGTGGGCTGGGCTGTGCCATTACGGGCAATGTGATGGTTGATATTTGTGCAAAAAATGAGCCTGGTGTTGTTGTGGTTGAAAGTGAACGTGATCTGGTTGAACTCAAAAAATGGGCAGATATTGGCAAACAGTACGGAATGGTACAGTTAATTCAGTTATCTCATCCAGGGCGTCAGTGTCCGAAAGGATTGAATAAAGAAACTGTTGCACCGTCAGCCGTGCCATTTAGTCCTATGCTTGCCACCATGTTTGGAACGCCTCGTGAGCTTCGAGAAGATGAGATTCTGGATATTATTCAGCGCTTTGCCACAGCCGCAAGTATTTGTGAAAAAGCAGGTTTCGAGGGTGTACAGCTACATGGTGCACATGGTTATTTGATTAGTCAGTTTTTATCACCCTTAACGAATAAGCGTCAGGATCAATGGGGTGGTTCGATTGAAAATCGTATGCGCTTCCTGCTTGAGATATATAAAGCAGTACGTGAAGCAACTTCAGAAAACTTTATCATTTCAGTCAAACTTAACTCGGCTGATTTTCAACGCGGCGGCATTACTGAAGAAGATGTAATTACAGTATTTAAAGCCATTGATGCTGTTGGAATTGATTTAATTGAAATCTCAGGCGGAACTTATGAAGCCCCTGCGATGGCAGGAGTTAAATCAGAAAAACGTAAAGCCAGCACTATTGCGCGAGAAGCCTACTTCTTAGAGTTTGCAGAAAAAATTCGTCAACAAGTCACATGTAAGCTGATGGTTACGGGTGGGTTTCGTACAGTGACAGGCATGAATGCGGCTTTACAAAGTGGTGCTTGTGATTTTGTCGGAATTGCACGTCCATTTGCAGTTGAAACTAATTTGGCAAATCGTTTGATTGAAGGGCAGGATGTCAAATATGCAGTAAAACCAATTAAAACAGGATTACCATTTGTTGATAAAATGGCGATTATGGAAATTATTTGGTATGCGGCACAATTTAGACGTATTGGAAAAGGCAAAAAGCCAAATCCGAAATTATCGCCGCTTCTTGTATTTTTGAATTATGCGAAGGGTAATATTAAGGCTGTGATTAAAGGTCAGGTGAATTCACGTAAGTCTGCATAAATATATTGAATAGAAATAGGGATTCGTCAGAATCTCTATTTCATTATGATTGGTTTGATAGAAATAAAAAAGCCACTCGCATCATGCAGTGGCTTTTTTGAATCTGGCGTCCCTACGGGGATTTGAACCCCGGTTACCGCCGTGAAAGGGGGCTTGCCCGCTTTCACTTTATTTTTGTAAACTTTTGTAATCTTGCGTTAATTGTGGCAGCACGTTTAAACATTCATGTAAATTTTCAGGGGCTAAATGAGCATAACGTTGGGTTATTCTCACATCTGAATGTCCTAAAAGTTGTGAAACATGATAAAGCGGTATACCTTGCTTTATCAAAAAACTAGCAAATGTATGTCTTAAATCATGTATTCGTACATGTCCAATTTCAGCACGATTGACCGCACATTTAAATCCTTTATAAAAACTCATAAATCTGTTATCCGTTTTTTCGTTATAAAATACAAATTTCTTATGACGTTTAAGACGCAATAGGGCATAAATAGATACATCATTTAGTGGTTTAAAAACAGTTTTTTTATTTTTTGACAATGAATTTCTGATAATGAAGTATCTTTCATTAATGAATACGTTATCCCATGTCAGTGACAACAACTCCCCAGATCGGCAACCCGTATTGAGTAAAAGCAAGATGTAATCGTGTAGGATAAAATTGCCGTATTTCTTAGATGCAGCAAGTAGTTGTGAACATTCAGCAGCATTTAAAAAACGCGGAATAAAATCTTGTTCAAAAAGTTTAAAGCCATTGAATGGGTTTTTGAAATTGGCATCATGTTTATGTTTCAGATAGTAGTTAAAGGCTGATTTAATTAAGTGTAATTCTCTATTAATTGTTGAATTTTTTACGTCCATGAGTTGTCGGTATAAACAATATTCATGCACGATTTCTATCGTAATATGATCGTATTGATAGAACCATTGTAAATTTTTAAATTTTTCAAGATATTCATGTTTTGACTGAAATAAGCCATTTATTGCATAAAAGTCTAATATGTTTTTAATATTCATGATTCACCTTTGTGTAATATTTTGCCAATCAAGTTTTTTAAGTGAATTTTTAATATACATAAATATCAACAACTTAAAATTTTAAATTTGTCCAGGATATCGCAGCAGCGAAGATCTTCAGTTGGTAGATAATGCAAGTCAGTTCGCGCCCATGGGGGACGCTCTAAGACTCCCGCTTTAGATCAAGCGGGAGATTGTAATCAGGGAAGAAGGTTTCAAATTTGATGCTAACTTGTCGCTCGTAGACACTCGCTTATGAATCGGATTTAAGGCGAGAGATAATGTATTCATGGCGTTTAATCCAGTATTGACGTTTTTTCATTTTACGCTGAATTAAAATCTCATCAGCGCGTGATTTAGGTACATACGTTCCATTAAGTGAGCGATACAAGTAACCATTTTCAGTTTTCACTCGATGAGGGAAATTGATTCTTTTAGCGATTGAGAGTAATAGATTTCGCACGATGACAAAAATAAAGAATGAACATAGAAACCCAATAATCAAAATCGCGTAGAAAAGTTGAGTTATAGAATTTAAGTCTTCGACAGTAATGTTATGCATAGTGAACTCTAAATTAACCCTTGTTGTTTAGCTGCTTCCATTTTTGCCAGTTGTTCTTTATCAGTCTGATTAGTTGACGTACTAGGCTGCGTGTTATTTGTCGCACTATAGTTTTGAGTAGATAGTCCATTTTGTTGTTCCTGAAAATAGTTGAATGGGCGATCACCCGACATGATTTTCTTGCAATCTTCTTGTGATACGTTTAGTCGTGTCCCTTGTTGTGTATATGCCTGATAGCCATTATTTGTTTTCATACAGCCCGAAAGCACAGGTTTTGCCGTGACGCTGTATTGAATGGAGTCTTGAATCTGTTGCTGATCAAAGGGTTTATTTGGATTGTATGAAACCAATGTTGTTTGTGAATTTTGTCCAGTAACAGAACCGTTGTTTTTAGATAATTCATCAAACCATTTTACGCATTCTGGCTTTTCTACATTAACAGCCTTACGGCATTCTTGATCTGCATCAATTTTTTTTTCGATTGAAGTTGAATTATTTTGAGAGTTCTGTGATTTAGCTTGCTCAGGTGTTACAGGTTTACCATTTAAACCCGTAGAAACTTGATCATAAATCACGTTGTCGCGAGAAACAAAATAAGAAAATAAGCCAATCATGCACAGCACGAAAGCACCAATAAAGTAGATAAAACGAGGTATCCGCTTTTTATGTGTATTAATAGTGGTTGATTTATAAAGAGTAAAAATGCGATCAGAAGGTTTAAAGGTAAATTTGCCCTCACAATTAATTTTATTAACTAAAGCGTTAGGGTTATCACGTGCAGAACCATATTGATAAACTTTAGGTGTCCAACCATAAGGACGAGTAATATGATAATGACAACCGACTAATTCTTTAACAATTGGATGCAAGAATCTAGGCGCTTGTGTAATAAAGTAGAAATCGAAGCCTCGATGACGATGTATCGTTAAATCAAGAATAATTTGATCTTCCGACTTTTTATTTGAATATGGTGCAACTAATTGAACTTCATCAAGAACAAAAACAGAACCATCGGGAGCATCTCTCCAGTCATGAATTAAAGAACGGGTATACGGAATTTTTAGGGCTTTAATATTTGTGTATATAGTACGAACAGGCTGAAAGAATTCAAAATTTTGTTTTCCGTGAGTATCGTTAATACGATCTACGATTTCATTATATCGTGTTGTTTTTTTAAAATAGTCGTCAGGTCTTAAATCTTCATAGTCTTCTTTTAAAAAATCGAAATAATCTAAAGGAAGCATTTCAATAATTGTTTTTCGATCAGATCCAGAACCTTCTTCATACATATATAAAGTAAATTCTTCTTTGAACTTTTCAAATAAATTTAAGTTATGTTCATAAACAAGTTTGTTTTTGCGGACATTAATATAATTTGAACGTTCTAATTTATCGAGTTCATTAACAACAAAAGCAGTTTTAGACGCACCTGGTGTACCAGTGACTAAATGTAACATTTTTACTCCTACGCGCGGGCTTAGTCGGGCGTCGAAGCTCCTACTCCTGCGCCCGCGCTATGTCGTCATTTTTTCTTTAGTAGATGTAAAGGGGAGGCTTGTTTATAGTGCTTTGCAACAATTGCACCCAAAACTAATGAGAAATAGATATGCAAGCCCGTTACACCAAGCATTTGTAATAAGACAGCAGGCAATTGATTAACAGAATTTTGAAAGTGATTAATCATAGTGCTAATGATTGCTAAAGCTATGCCAGCAGTTCCCAAAGTTATTCCAGCACCTTCAAGAACGTTCTTTAAAAAACCTTTTTGAACACTTGCAAGTAATGTCGATAAACTAGCCATCTTGACGTACTCCAGCGACTATGTAGAGTGCATGTAATGAGCCTAGAGCGACAACGATTGGATATACAAAAGTTGAAATAGCTTGACACCACATCGTGAAATCAAATGAAAAATCCATAGTTCCACCATTCCAATTGAATGTAAGCGGAATCTTTGCAGGACATGAGGTTGAAAAGTTAATTGAAGAATCTGGTTCTGATTGAGTATCTTGATCAATATCTATTTTATTATCTGAAGAAGAATCAGCTTTAGCCCAATCAAAGAAGTCAGAAACCTTTTCAAAAAACGTTTTATCTTGTTCTAATTGTTTGTTTTGATTTTCTTTTATCTCTTTATTATCTTGTTTCTGAACTTTAAAAAAATCACAAACAGCAGGCGCCCATGTACAGAAATTTGGTAATTCAAATTTCGAGGTTTGCTTGCCAGTTTCCTTACCATTTTCATCTTTTTCCTTTTCTGTTTCCGACTTACCCTCAGGTTCTTTTCCAGGTTGAGGATTTGCATTATTCAAAGCATCATTTGATTCTTGAGGTGCAGGTGCATCAACTGGATTGTTAGGACTATAAACATCAGGAATTACTGAAGTATCACCCGCAGTTTCCCCATTGCCCAATATTTCATTACCGAGTTGTGAATCTGACATTATTTCATAGTCAGGCTCAATAGATGAACTAGGGTCATAATTAGAGTTTAAAACACGAACAAATGTTAAAACACCTGTAATTTTGGGTTTATTTGATGAAGTAGTAGTATGGTAATACTCAATTTTTGAACCCCAATCCTTAGAACTTGTAATGTCAATTTTTATATCTTTATAACCTTGAGAAACTAAATAAGCTTTAAATAAATTTAAAATAACTGATTTACTTGGTGAACTATAAAATACTTTCTTATTATCAGTTAAAGATTCAGTCGGGTACCAAATATATTGACCAGTACAACTAGTACAAAGTTCCGAGTTATTTTTAGGGCGTTTAATTGTTTTAGAACCTTTATCAATAATCCAACCAACCCCCTCAATCAAAGACGTTACAGCACCAACAGCGACACCAGCCCAAAGCATTGATTTAACAGAAGCACCCAAAGTAGAGGCATTAACAGGGACATTAACCTTATAAACACTACTATTAGCAGCATCTTGTCCAATTTTACGAGCTGTTACTTTGACTACGTTTTTTGATGAATCATAGATGTTTTCAACAAGCTCCCATTTTTCAGCAGCACCAGCACGAGCAATATTAAAAGGCATCATATACACGCTGAACATCAATAATATTGTTAGATATGTTTTATAACGACCCATGTCACCACCATTATAGAAATCGGTAAAATCCAATAAAAAATTGAAGCTTCTGGCATACATCACCCCAAAATAAGTTAGCCCCCGAAGGGGCTAAGGTTTAGGCAGCATTAGCACCTTTGTTAAGTTTTCGATAACCAATGATCATTGCTGTAAGTGTTGCAGCAGCGACCAAAATCGAAACGATGATAGTGCCTGCAGCACCCAATTGACCTGTAATCGCAGTACCTACGGCAGTTAAATCAGTACCTTCAGCATGAGCTGAATTGGCAAGGATTAAACCAGTTGTTGCAGCAGTACCCGCAGCTAAGCGACCACGAAATTTTTGAAACCAAGTTTTTTGATGAACTTGTTGAACCATTGGTGTTACGTTTAAATAAGCCATGACATTTCTCCTATGTTTTGTTTAGGCTAGTTTTGCAGCTTTCATAATGAAGCTGTAAGCGATCAGAAGACCGCATATCTTCGCAATCTCTTTTGTGATTGCGATAGAATCGGCTTGAGTAATTGCTAATCCACCAAAAATTTGAGCAATACTCAAAGGAACATAGTCCGTGCATGTTTTTACGTTATTTACAATTTCAATAGCGGAACAAACGTACACGTCCATTTTTTTAAATCCTATTAACAATGAGCAACTTTATTTGAACAATGATCATCTAATCCCTTAGAACAGGATTTATTTGCTACAGACAATAAAGGCAGTAATACGCAAATAACGAGAATCATTGGAATGTGCTTCATACATCACCCAGTACACTTAGACATATGGAACGGCAAATATTGATAATGGAAATACGAGCCACATTTAGGGCATTCGGATTGGTTATCACCGTTCATAAAGAAAATCATTGGAATAATTCACAGTGAGATTTATGAAAACGTTTGTTCTGAAAATTAACGCGCATAATGCTTTCACCGCAGCCAGAACAGGTTATATATTGATATTTCATATTTGCCACTCCGAAATAGCCTAAGCAGATTTTTGAGGCTGGTTAGCATCTGATTTCTTGTTGTCAGCAGGGGATGACTTTGGAACCAAGTCTTTAATGATAGTTGTCATCGATTTACCGTTTGACACCTGTTCCAAAGTTGCTTCAGCTACGATTGGAAATTCCAAATCTTTGATCTTGTCAAAGTTGGCAGATGTACCCCATTTCATTTGTTCACCTACTTCGCCAGCGAAGTTATCGCCCTCTTGTAGATCGGCTTTGAAAAATACCGTAGTGCTGTCAAATGGACGTCCGTTGTATTCGCCCTTGCTTGATTTAGCCCCTAATACGATCATGTCTGTTTTAAATAGCATGGATAAATTCCTTATAAGATGAGTGATTTAATAAAGGCACACCAACGAGTAGAGGAAATTCTTCATCTAAGGTTTTTGTTATGCCTTTAATTGGTTGATCGAGACGTAACGCAGCCATAACAGCAGCGTGTGAAAAAATAAGACGTTTTGGTACAACATCTTTATCTGATGAAATAAGGTTTAATAAATCTTCATCGTTGATGAATTTACGGAACTGGCGAATGTATTTACCAAACTGATGCTTAACGATTTCCAATGCTTTATCGACATTGATCGTTGCCTGTTTTTTTATAAGTTCACATTTTTCAGGTGCTACAAAATCGTTTAGCTTGTCGCATAGTGCTTCAAGTGCAGGATATGAACCCTTAAAATAAGTACTTGGTGTTAGCAATATATCTAATGGCAAATATCGCTCAGTTGACATTAATTGCAGTTCGGCACGTGTCCAAAGACTTAGCGAATCACCCTCTTTTTTTCCACGTTCATAAATACGGAGATATTTAGAACCAGAGCGGTTACCAATGGTTAAAGTACGTCCTTTACCATTAATACGCTTCCAGTCACCCATATAATTAACTTCTGGATTTCGTCCACCACACCAGAATAAATCTTTAGAATCCCAATCATCGGCTAGATCGACAGATACAAATTCACTATCAAAGTCATCGAATGCAATATCGACACGATTTAGCTTGGGTGAAGTTGCTTCTGTTTTAAGCCATTTATAAAGTTGTTCATTCCAACCCTTGCGAGCCAGAGCGCAAGCAGTACCGTTAATTTGCACTGTAATACGCTTATTATTATGACCGTATAAAACAAGACCTAAGTTGTCTTGAAGATCGTAGCCATAGCGGTTGAAATGCATTCCTTTATCGCGTTTTTTAGCGATACCAAAACCAAATATTTCAAAGAGTAATTGATCAAGCCAAGTTTCAATCGCATCGCCTACAGCTAAATCTACTTGTTCAGGTTGAAGCTGAACGTATTTATCTCCAAAGGTACTTTGACAGAAACTGAATGTTACCCAGTCAAGACCAACAACATTATTTTCAATTGGGACACAACGTAAAACTGGTAAAACACCTTGAGGCGTAGAAATAAGCTTGTAATTATCCAAATGACGAGGAAAAGCCCATGACTCAGATGCCTGTTGTGTATCCGCTACCCCTGTATTACAAATAGGGGTGCTTTCTGCCGTGTTTTGCGCCACTTTGGATATTTTTTGTACAAATATTTCTTGAATAGATGTATCAGCATACTTCGCCTTTTTTTCTTGTGGCTGATCAAATTTAGCCAATTTATTTTTAACAATCCCATCAAGCATGTTCTTTAAGATTTGACCATCTGAAAGAGCAACATCACCGAATGCAGTTGAGCAATGGATTTCATCAAATATGAATTTTTGGCGTTCAAATATTTCGACCAAAGATAAAGATGAATTATCAAATTCAAGGATGAGATTCATTAAGTTATTCATTAGTCATGATCTCCAAACGCTTCTATTAATTCTTGATTTGCGTTTTTATAGACTTCGGCATATGCATCTATAGTCGATGCGTCATAAGACCAGTCATGAGCGACTACCGCCAAATGCATTAAACATTTTTCGGCTGAAATAGCAGGTGTAAGAGCTTCAAGACAGGGTTCAGCATGATCAGAAACGATTTTCGCTACTTGTTCAAAAGCAGCTTGGATAAAATCTGTTTTTGTTTTAAAGACTAATTGAGCATCATTCATTAGAATGCTCCCAATAACTTAGAAAAAAGTGGGGTTTTTAAAATGTCGACAATAATTGTCTTATTCATCGTTGTTGCTGTAATACTTATTGTTTTAGGGAACCTAAAGAAACAAGGCGGTAGTAATAGAAAAGAGCGAAATCCGATTAAAGGGAAAAGCATTTTAACTATGAATGAACAACCAACATTCTTTAGATTAAGAGAAGCTCTTCCAGAAAATATCGTTTTGGCACAAGTCGCTTTCAGCGCCTTCATGACTGCAAAAGGATTTCCAACACGAAATTTATTTAATCGTAAAGTTGCAGATTTTATAGTGTTGGACAAATCACTCAACATAGTAGCTATCGTCGAGCTAGACGATTCATCACATAAAGGTAATGAGGATAAGGACTCAGATCGAGATGCATTAATAGCAGAAGCTGGATATCGAGTAATTCGATATAAAAGAACACCAGATTTTGCACAAGTACAAAAAGACTTTGGCATTGTGACCATAGATGAACCAACCCCTATTCAACCTAAACCAGTTGAAGAAAAAACAAAACTGGTATCAGACGCTTTTATTGTTCAAACAGAATCAAGTGATGAAACAAAATCGCCTTGATTTATTGTTGTTATGGATTTACCGTTCATAGATATTAATTACAGGAATCGGTAATTACCAATTTCTGTAATCTATTCTCAAAAAGTGTAATTTTCAAGAGGTGGAAAATGCTTGTCGAACTTGTAGATCGAGCAAAATGGAAAGCAGGAAGCCAAAAAGAGCTAGCAAAAATGCTAGGAATCGCTACGACAAGATTGTCTGAGATAAAACACGGAACAAGAAAACCAGAGCCAGCAATAATTTTACAACTTGCTGTAATTGCTGAATTAAATCCAGCAGAAACGTTGTTCCAGATAATGGAAAAGCTCGACACCGATAATGCCGAGCTTTGGAGAATTTGGCGTCCCTACGGGGATTCGAACCCCGGTTACCGCCGTGAAAGGGCGATGTCCTAGGCCTCTAGACGATAGG
>NZ_JAHPRO010000012.1 GCF_025562455.1 Acinetobacter sp. WU_MDCI_Axc73 | reverse complement strand
CCAATGAAGGTGCTCCTAAGCGAGCATGGTGCTGCCAATATACAGCTTTTAAATCAGCATATTTTTGATTGACGTACTGGTTATCGCCATTCTTAGGGTCATGGAAAATTAACAATCCTTTTTTCATATCTACATCCCGATCCCATTGTAGACATTGCCCTTCATCCAATCTGATACCTGTAAGCATAATTAATAGATATAAATCTCGCGCATTATTTGCGTATGGCTTATTGTGCCAACGAGTTTCATCCTGATAATTCAATAAAGCATTAAAGAAATTACCAGCGTCATCTTCCTCTAAATAAGATGTTTTTGCTTTAATATTATTCCAAAGTTTTTTTGCAGTAAGAATCTTGATGGGATTATCTTTAAGCAGAGGTTGCTCGTTTTCATCAGTATAAGTAAATTCTGCCCAAGTATATATAGCGCGAAGCAAGCGCATAGATGCATTCGCCTGTGCTGGGCTAACCTTGGTGATTTCCTTAAATTTGACCACAATATCCTGACGAGTAATTTCACTTAGTCGTATACTCTGAAAATCAGCAAGATAATTTTTGATCTGCTTGTTATAGGAGATCAGTGTTTTACCCTTAAGACTACGCTCATTGATGTATTCCCCATACGCCACCATCAAAGTTGGAATTTGCTTTTTAATTTTCTGTGGTTTACGAGGATCTTCTCCAGTCCCAATTTGTGTCAGTATCGATTCAGCTTTAGTTCTAGCTTCAGTCGCTGTTATTTCAAAATATTTACCAATGGCTATACGATAGTTTTTACCTTCCTTTCGGCGTTCTGCAATATATGTTTTAGATTTTTGTGTAACTCGTAGAGCAAAACCTATTAAAGAAGCATCACGATAGATTTTTTGACCAGATTGTTCAAACTCAACTTTGTCGACAAACGATTTAGTAATTTTATAGGTAGCCATGCAAATACTGACAATTCAGAACATTTGGGGATAATAGAATAGATATGGAAATATTGGCAACTGTCTACAAAAGAGCTACAGAATTGAAAAAGTCTACATAATTTGTGAAATGCGTGGGAATTGAATTTATTATAACTTATTGATTTATAAGTGGTCCCGAGGGTCGGACTCGAACCGACACGTCATCGCTGACAGTGGATTTTGAGTCCACCGCGTCTACCAATTTCACCACCTCGGGAGAGTATGATGCTTGCTTTGTGTTGCGTATAATAGCGCTTTTAAAAAACTTGTCAACGATAAGTCTTTGAGTATTGCCTATTTTTAGATCAAACAGACTTTTACTAGGATAAAAGCATCATCTCTCCCCTCTAAAAGCCAAAAAGACTATACTAGACGCAAATTTTGTAATGTCCCGTATTATGCAACTCTCAGACTTTAACTTCGATCTCCCGGATGAATTAATCGCTCGTTACCCTCTCGAATCACGCAGTGCTTCACGGCTGCTTTATCTAGATGCTCAGGGTCAATATCATGATCGGATGTTTACGGATATTGTAGATCTATTAAACGAAGGAGATTTACTGGTTTTAAATGATACCAAAGTCATGAAGGCGCGCTTAAAAGGTAAACGTGCAAGTGGTGGTGCAGTCGAAGTTTTAGTTGAGCGAATGTTGGATACTAAAATTGCCCATTGCCATATAAAAGCCAGTAACACCCCAAAAGCGGGTGCAGAACTTTTCGTGGGTGAAGACGAAGTCAAGGTCGTTGTACAAGGCCGTCATGAGAATTTATTTGTAGTGGAATTTTCTCAACCTATATTGTCAATCTTAGATCGTTATGGACAACTTCCAATTCCACCCTACTTTAATCGTGAAGCTGAAGCTATTGATACAGAACGCTATCAAACGGTATTTCATAATCCCGAAAAAATTGCCAGCGTTGCGGCACCCACTGCTAGTCTGCATTTTGATGAAACTCTGCTTAAGCAATTAGAGCAAAAAGGCATTCAAAAAACGTTTGTCACTTTGCATGTCGGTGCAGGCACATTTATGCCTGTACGTACAGATGATATTCAAAATCATATTATGCATAGTGAATGGTGTGATGTACCAGAAGCCACTGTCGAGTTAATTCGCCAAACAAAGGCTCGAGGCAATAAAATCATTGCTGTTGGAACGACTGCAACTCGTGCACTGGAAAGTGCCGCACAGGCACATCAGGGTCAAATTGCAGCCTGGACAGGCGATACTCAAATTTTTATTTACCCAGGCTATCAATTCTGTGTGGTAGATCGTTTGATTACCAATTTCCATTTACCTGAATCGACCTTACTAATGTTAGTTTCCGCGCTCTCAAATCGGGAAAATATTTTAAAGGCCTACCAACATGCAGTCAGTGAAAAATATCGTTTCTTTAGTTATGGCGATGCCATGTTGATCGATCAAGCCCAATCAAGGTAAATCATCACAATGCCAATCGAGAGCCTACAACGTACATTACATATTCGTCGTAAAAAAAATGCGCATGTATTTCGTAATATTGCAAGGCTTCAAGAGATTGGCGAAAAAGCTGAAGCGCATCAGCAAATTTTGGATCAACTGCATCCGTGGGGGGACAATCCTACGTTGCGTTTTGACAATGGCTTACCCAAGTTTCTGATGTTAATGGGTGTCATCAGTTTCTTGGGAATGTTTGTCCTACCTAGCTTTGGATTTCCTTTTGTTTTGGGGCTTTTCTGCACCATTGGCTTATTTTTTCTGGCGTTTATTTTGTATGAAACGGATGACTCCATTGAAGAAGTCATTCGCTATTTGGAAGAAAAGTCGATTGAAACACGGTATGGCTTAAAGTTTGGGCAAGTTCCAGATTATTTATCCTCATATGCTCGACCTGCTTTATTTATTCAGCAGTTAATAAACAGCTTTCCTTTTTTTGATAAAGGACATGATTCCAATCAGATTTCTTGGTATGCCAGCGCGACAATTAAAAATGATCAAGATAAAGCATATCCTACTTTTATCTTTCAATATCATTATATTAATCGAATTGAAGTGATCGATGGGAATGGAGATAAAGTGACTATCCGCCGTATCGACAAAAATTTATATGGGATTTGCATATTTGAAACACAGACACATGCACTGGCTGTCAACAATCTAGGGTCGCAAATTGGTTTTCCATACGAAGTCCGCTGGAACAGTAGTGATATCCAGATTAGTCAGCAACTAGCGATTTACGGGATAGATCAACTACAATTAGTCAAAACGCTTAATCCTGCATTATTACTGCGCTTGTCTGATTTTTTTAAATCGCGTAAAGGTGAACTGATTTTTCATTCTCATCAAAATATGATGTGCTTTTTAGGTGATGCTAATTTATTTGAGGTAAGCTCCAAGACACGGGAAATTCGGGACATTTCAAGTTTACGTGGACATTTACGCACCTTTCGATTAAAACATTATGAACAACTGTGTTCTGATCTCGGTACTTTTTTAAAATAAAAATCTTGGGGATATACGATGGGTTTGTGGATTTTTCTACTCATTATTTTAGTCATTATTGTTTTTGGTATTTTGATTCGAAATAAAATTGTCTTACATTTTAATGCGACTAAACGCGCATGGGCAGATGTCGCGACTTATGAACGGCAAAAGTTAAAAGTATTGGATGAACTCACCCCAATAGTTGAACAATACGCCAGTTTTGAAAAAGGGACTTTGGAAAAAGTCACTGAATTGCGCCAGAGTATTCTGAATTTGAATGTCGAACATACAGATATTAACCAGTTACAGCGGATTGAGAGTTTAAATAAGGAATTGATGCGTAGTTTAAATGTCGTGGTTGAAAACTATCCAGAACTTAAAGCCAATGAAATCTATCTACGCATGATGAATGAAATCGATGAGCAAAATGATAATGTCAGTGCCGCCATTACTATCTTTAACCGTAATGTCGAACTATTTAATAATCATATTGAAGTATTTCCAAACAATATGATTAATACTTTAACCTTAGGTAAGAAATCGATTCGCCCATTTCGTGATCATGCTGCTGCGCAAAGTTTTGACTATCGTCCTAATTTTTAAATCTTCGTTTTAAAGAAATTAACCACTCTTCTACCCTGAGTGATTAATTTCTTTCCTCAATCTAACCGAAAAAACAATATTGTGTACGGTTGATCGTAGAATTTAGCTTTTTATCGTGCTTATAACATTTAGTAGTAGAACTCCCGGCATAAATCTAGGAAAATAGCGCTCTTTATTTTAGCCATCAGCGAACTGTTTTTTCGCCTCGATTTGGAAAGTTGCATGAAGTTTGAAAAATTAGGTCAGTCGGGGCGCGCCCGTCGTGGCCGTTTGACTCTTGAACACGGAGTCGTTGAAACGCCTGTATTTATGCCTGTGGGCACTTACGGTACGGTTAAGGGAATGTTACCGCGTGACATTGAAGAAATTCAGGCACAGATTATTTTGGGTAATACCTTCCACCTTTATTTGCGTCCTGGTCTTGAAGTCATCAAAGAACACGGTGGACTGCATGAATTTATCAAATGGAATAAGCCGATTTTGACTGATTCAGGCGGTTTTCAGGTCTTTAGTCTCGGCGCAATGCGCAAGATTAAGGAAGAAGGCGTGACTTTCCGTTCACCGATTGATGGCTCAAAAGTATTTTTGTCACCTGAAATTTCAATGGAAATTCAGCAGGTACTCAATTCAGATATCGTGATGATTTTTGATGAGTGTACGCCTTATCCTGCAACTCATGAAGAAGCACAGAAATCTTTGCAACTTTCTTTGCGTTGGGCAAAACGCTGTAAAACTCATCATCATGATGAACTGAAAAATACCAATGCATTATTTGGCATTATTCAGGGCGGTATGTATGAAGATTTACGTGATGAGTCCTTGAAAGGTTTACTTGAGATTGGTTTTGATGGGTATGCCATCGGAGGGTTATCGGTAGGTGAACCTAAAGATGAAATGATCAAGGTTCTGGATTATCTTCCAAATAAAATGCCACATGATAAACCACGCTACCTCATGGGCGTTGGTAAGCCTGAAGATATTGTGGAAGGGATTCGTCGCGGTATTGATATGTTTGACTGCGTCATGCCAACTCGTAATGCACGTAATGGACACTACTTTGTGACAGACGGTCTGGTTCGCATCCGTAATAGCAAGTATCGTCATGATCAAAGCCCGCTTGATCCGCATTGTGATTGCTATACGTGTAAGAACTTTACTCGTGCCTATCTGTATCATCTTGAAAAGTGCGGTGAAATGTTGGCATCTATGTTAGGAACTATCCATAACTTACGTTATTACCAGCGTTTCACCCAAGATATTCGAAATGCTTTGGATAACGGGACTTTCGATGAATTTGTGACAGACTTTTATACCCGTCGTGGTTTAGAAGTTCCTGCTTGCCCTGTAGATTGATGCAACTAGATTTGCGCTCAACAAAAAGACAAGGTAAATTGCAGAACGAACTCGTATTTTGTCAGGATTTGACAATCCTTTTTTAATTTAGGTTTTTAGTTTAGGAAATCAGAATGAGCTTTTTAATTTCTTCTGCTCACGCAGCACCAGCAGCGGCACAAGGCCCAAGCATGGTCACCAACTTACTAATGATTGCAGTATTTATCGCAATCTTTTATTTCTTGATCTGGCGTCCTCAATCTAAACGTGCCAAAGAGCATCGTTCCCTAATTGAGAGTCTAGGTGTTGGTAGTGAAGTCGTCTTTGCGGGTGGTTTGATGGGCCGTATCACCAAAATTGAAGGTGATTATGCGGTGGTTGAACTTAATCGCGGTAATGAAGTTAAAATTCAACGCGCAAGTGTGATTTCAGTTCTTCCTGAAGGCACCCTAAATAACCTTTAATCATAAAAACAGTCGTGCATGTTGCACGACTTTTTCATTTTAAGAAGAAAGCGAATGCGTTACCCTGCATGGAAATATGTACTGATTGTGGTTGTACTCATCATCAGTACACTCTACGCGCTGCCAAGTTTGTATCCAGATGAACCTGCTGTTCAAATTTCAGGTGCCAAAGCTGGTACTCAAATTGATCAGAGCATTGTACAAAAAGCAGAGCAAATTTTAAAAACTGCCAATATTCCAAGCCATGACGATACCTTCAGTGCCAATGCGGCCTTGTTGCGTTTAAGTTCATCTGAAGATCAGCTGAAAGCACAAGATGTATTGCGTCGTGATTTGGGTGAAAACTATGTGGTTGCACTCAATCTTGCACCAACAACCCCAGAGTGGTTGCAAAAGATTGGGGCAAAACCAATGAAACTTGGTCTTGACTTACGTGGTGGTGTCCACTTCTTGCTTGAAGTTGATATGGACAAAGCCATTGCGCAACGTCTGGAAACTTCAGCGAGTGATATTCGTCGCCAATTTCGTGACAACAACATCAAATTTAATAGTCTTTCACTCAATAACAATGCGATTAACGTTCAGTTTGCCAACAACACTGATCGTGATGCGGCAATGGATTTCTTACGTCGTAATGGCAATGAATTCACCCAACAGGCGGTGGCAACGAATAACGGTTCAAGCTTGCGTTTGACTTATACCGATACTCGTCGTCAAGAAATTCAGTCTTATGCTGTCAATCAGAACTTAACCACACTGCGTAATCGTATTAATGAGTTAGGTGTGGCAGAAGCACTGGTACAAACTCAGGGTAATAACCGCATCGTGGTGGAATTACCAGGCGTACAGGATACTGCTGAAGCGAAACGTGTTTTGGGACGTACAGCGAATCTGGAATTCCGTTTGGTTTCAGATCAGAATGATCAATATATTGACCGTTACACAGGTAAATATAATGGACAGCCTCTGCCACCGGGTACAGAAGTTTTTGCGTATGAATCACTGGATAGTGGTCGTCAGTTATTATTAAATCGCAACCGTATTTTGACAGGTGAACGTGTTCAAAACGCAAGTTCTGGATTCAGTCAAGATACTGGTGGCGCAGAGGTAAACATCACACTGGATAGTGCGGGTGGTAAACTGATGGCGGATGCCACGCGTAATTCTGTCGGCAAACGAATGGCTGTATTGTTTATTGAAAATAAACAACGCATTAGCTATGTGACAGATCCTGTAACTGGTGCACAGACTGAAGTTCGTACACCATATACAGAATCAGTCGTCATTAATGCCGCCACAATTCAGGCTGTATTGGGTTCACAGTTCCGTATTACTGGACTCGCGTCTCCACAAGAAGCTTCAGAACTTGCATTAATGTTACGTGCAGGTGCTTTGGCAGCGCCAATGTATTTTGTTGAAGAACGCGTGGTTGGCCCAAGCTTAGGTCAGGAAAATATCGACAAAGGTATCTTATCGACCGAAGTCGGCTTTATTTTAGTCGCAATCTGGATGATCGTGTTCTTCCGTCTGTTTGGTTTGATTGCCAACTTTGCATTGGTGTTTAACCTTGCCATGATTTTGACCGTCATGTCGTGGATTGGCGCTTCCCTGACCTTACCAGGTATTGCGGGGATCGTGATCACCATTGGTATGGCCGTCGATGCTAACGTCCTGATCTGTGAACGAATACGTGAAGAAATGAAATGGGGTGCTTCGCCCAAACAGGCGATTGTCGCAGGTTATGATCGAGCTTATAACACCATTTTTGACTCGAACTTAACTACCTTCCTCGTTGCATTTATTCTATTTGCAATTGGGACTGGCCCAATTAAAGGCTTTGCTGTCACCTTAATGATTGGTATTGTCTGTTCGATGTTTACTGCAATTACAGTGACTCGTGCGATTGTCCAGCTCATTTATGGCAAACGTCGTAATTTGAAAAAGTTGAGCATATAAGGAGATCGATGATGACTGATGTGACTCAACCTAAACAATACGGCCGTCCAGACAACGAACGCATTATTCCGTTCATGAAGATTGCTAAACCTGCGGCAATCTTCTCGATTCTACTGACACTTGCCAGTATTTTCTTTATCGTGACCAAAGGTTTAAATCTTGGTCTTGATTTTACGGGTGGTATCTCAGCAGAAATTAATTACTCACAGCCTGTTAATCAAGCTGCAGTAAGTCAGGCCTTGGAAAAAGCAGGTTTTAAAGATGCCGTTGTGCAAACTTTAGGTAGCAATAAAGACCTATTGGTGCGCATGCCTGTACAAGAAATTAAGGTAGATGACTTAGGTAAAGCAATTTCTCAAGCAGCCCAACTTCCAAATAATACTGCTATGGTTCACAAAGTGGATGCTGTAGGCGGGCAAGTCGGGAATGAGCTTTATGTACGTTCTGCGGGTGCTGTCGCTTTGGCGCTTCTACTCATGCTCATCTATGTTACCATCCGCTTTGAGTTCAAATTGGCAATGGGTGCAGTGATGTCATTGTTCCATGACATTCTAATCATCATTGGTGCGTTTGCATTGTTCCAGTGGCCATTTGACCTGACTGTTCTTGCAGCAGTATTGGCGGTGATTGGCTTCTCACTGAACGATAATATCGTGGTATCAGACCGTATTCGCGAAAACTTTCGTAAAATTCGCGGTGCAACACCTCGTGAAATCGTAGATATTGCTTTGACTGAAACTTTACGTCGTACCATCCATACCTCTATGACGCTGCTTCTCGTTGTCGTGTCAATGATGTTCTTGGGTGGAGATGGCTTAAAATGGTTCTCTGTTGCGATGTGTGTAGGTGTATTTGTAGGGACTTACTCTTCAATTTATATCGGTACAGCATTTGCATTGTGGCGTGGTCTGAACCGCCAAGACTTTATCGTACAAGTTAAACCTGAATTTGAAGATGATATTCCATAATCTTCAAGTTTTAAGTTGATAAAAATGCCAGCAAAATGCTGGCATTTTTATCATGATCTATTTGATCAAAGCTATTTATTTTTTAGTTCTTTCTCTCTATCTAATTGTCTTTGACGCTCTTGCTGATTGATACCTTCAAGCTTTATGAGCAAATAAACAATCGCGTAGTAGTATCGAGTCAATAAGGCGAAAAATAAGAACGTATAAAATGAAGATAAATCCATCGTTCGTTTCGTAATAAAAAATTTCTCATAAAGTTCGCTACCTAATGAACAAAAAGCACAAATTAAAAATAAATAATAAAGACAAGTGATATCCCGATCAGTGATTTTTAATTTCATATGGTTTTCCAATTTATTCTCTAAAAGTTTTATGTATTCATATTTATAATCTGAATGTTGGGCACAATAAACTGACCGCATCCCATTCCAGAACGCCAAGCCACACTCAGCATGGCATGT
Organism: Acinetobacter sp. WU_MDCI_Axc73; assembly: GCF_025562455.1. GTDB lineage: Bacteria > Pseudomonadota > Gammaproteobacteria > Pseudomonadales > Moraxellaceae > Acinetobacter. The sequence continues at coordinate 125,736 of NZ_JAHPRO010000012.1, read as the reverse complement.
CCTAAATCAAAGCATTGATACGCAAATATACCTAAACGTTCATCGATAATCTGGCCATTGTCGTGTGTTGGATGCATCTGAGTATTTAAGGTATTTAAATCTAAACGAATCCCCATGCCATGTGCTTTTAATATCGCTTCTTTGGTTGTCCAGACTTTAAACCAATAATTGATGTCTTCCCCTAAAGCTTTCCAACATTGGTATTCTTGCGGATGAAAAGCATGTTTAGCCAGTGCTTCAAAACGGATCTTACGATTCAGACTTTCGATATCGACCCCAAGATCACGAACATCAAAACTAAATGCCAAAGCATATTCACGCTGACTATGCGATTGATTGAATGCCAGTTTAGGGTGATTTATAGCTATTGGTTTACCAAAATCATTGCAACTTACAACCAATGGTCTCAACTCAGGATACTGCTGCTCCAGAAAATTATTTCTAAACTCTTGAATAGCACCCCTTTGTGCTAATGTCAGCCTATGTTCAGCCATTTCACTAACATTTTGTAAATCAAGTAATTTGGCTAAACTGCAATGATAAATTGATATTCTCATTAATACTCAAGCTTAGTTGCAGTAAGTCATATTTTTATTATCCGCATTTTTTGTTAAAACCTGTGTCTGTTGCACAGCAATTTCTGTAATCTGTATACTGCATGTTTTGTATTTTTCAATATATTTGATCTCATAGTCCTTACCTGCCTCAGGGATAAAACCTATAGCAACCGAACAAGTTCTTCTCAGTACTGGATCATCCTCCAAAGTTGCTCCTTCAAAAATGATCTTTTCATTTGCATTCACAACCATTTCTTTAAATCCATCTAAATTTATACGGCCTGAATGATTAAGGATTTGCTGACTACTGGCAGTTTCTGGAATCCCAATTAAAGTAATATCTTTATTCGGTAATTTTGGACTTAGAATGTTATTCAGATAGCGTTGTGTTTTTCCATTTTTCCATGTATCACAGCTTGTTGATGGAAAAGCTTGTATCGGGTTATAAAAACGAATTCGGGCTTGATTAGATGGATTAAAATAAATGTTCTCATGAACAACTTTAGGTTGAGAAAAACTTTGTTTTGCAATCTCAAATGGTGCAGATTGAAGAGACACACATCCAGATAAAGCCAATGGCATTAATATCAATAGTTGTTTAGCATTATTCATTCTATTCTCGCTTTGAATAAATAAAATATCATTCAAATATAAAAGAAGGCATTAAATGCCTTCTTTCTTCGTTAATGTATCAATTAACGCTTAAATTTTTTCTCGGCTTTCTTAAATTTTTGAATATAACGACGTTTACGTGCAGCAACACGCTCATCGATTTGCGACTTACGTCCTTCAAATGGGTTTTCAGATGTTTTAAAGTCAATTCGCACAGGAGTACCTTCAAGCTTATACACTTTACGAAACACATTTTCCAAATAACGACGATAATCTGCTGGGGTTTTATCTACTTTATTACCATGAATCACGATAGTCGGAGGATTTTGTCCCCCCATATGCGCATAACGCATTTTAATGCGACGTCCACTGATCATCGGTGGCTGATGTGCTTCTGTTGCATCATTTAAAATCTGAGTCAATTTTGCTGGCGAAACTTTTAAATTTGCCGACTCATAAGCACGGTGGATTGATGGATAAAGTTCTCCCACCCCAGTACCATGTAGTGCAGAAATTAAATGAATCTTAGCCCAAGGGATAAAGTCAAAACGACGATCTACATCAAGTTTGCATTGTTTACGGTCATACTCACTCATGTTGTCCCATTTGTTAATGGCGATCACCATGGCACGACCAGCTTCAAGCGCGTAACCAATTAAATGCAAGTCTTGCTCCACGATTCCTTCACGTGCATCGACCACAACCACTACAACGTGTGCATCTTTCATCGCCTGTAAAGTTTTCACGACCGAGAATTTCTCAATCATTTCATCGACTTTACCTTTACGACGCACCCCTGCGGTATCAATCAAAGTATATTGACGACCATCACGTTCAAACGGAATATAAACCGAATCACGTGTTGTTCCAGGTTGATCAAATGCTACAACACGCTCTTCACCCAATAAACGGTTGACGAGTGTTGATTTACCGACATTTGGTCGACCAATAATCGCTAAACGCAAGCCCGTATTTTTGTCATGTTCTTCTGGATTTTCATCCTCAGGTACATCCTCAAGTACATCTTCAAGCATCTGCGCCACACCACGACCATGGCTCGCTGCAACATGAATTGGCTCACCAAAACCCAGTTTATAAAACTCAACCACTGCGGCTTCAGCATGTACACCATCAACTTTGTTGGCAACTAAATAAACTTTTTTACCTAGACTGCGTATTTCACGTGCAATTTGTTCGTCTGATGCCAACAAACCTGCACGAGCATCAACCACAAAAATAATAATATCAGCTTCGTGGATGGCTGTTTTCGATTGTTCAGCCATGTAAGCATCGATTCCCGCTTCACTTTCGCCGATCCCCCCTGTATCCACCACAATAAATGATTTATTCTGGTAAATGGCATCACCATATTTACGGTCACGTGTAAGCCCCGCAAAATCAGCAACAAGTGCATCACGACTCTTGGTAATCTGGTTAAATAGCGTTGATTTTCCGACGTTGGGACGACCAATGAGCGCAATAACGGGTTTCATAAATTAACCTACATTCAAGATCAGCCATTTTTTGGCATGAACAAGGAAATAATAAGGAAGATTTTAGGTCAAAGACCTGAATAAAAAACAACGGGGCTTTGAATATTGTGTATTCAAACACCCCGACGAATTTGAAGCAAAGAATTCGTGAATGACTAGTTTAACACAAGACCGCCTAAAATTAACGGTTTTGCCAAACAGTAAATTCACCTTTGCGTGTTGATACATAAAGCTGATTATCAACTACACGTAAAGTTAGCACTTCACCACTGGTTTTAGAACGACCCACAAGTTGTCCATTGTTTGGATCGATCAGGTGCAAATAACCATCCAAATCACCAACCACTAGATCAGAACCTAATACCACTGGATTACTAAGTTGGCGGTGCATCAATACGTCACTTTCCCACACTTTCTCGCCTGTGGTCAGGTTATAAGCCACAAGTTTACCATCAGTTTGTGCTACGAATACTTTGTCGTTACTGACCTCAGCACGTTTATTACTACTGGCATCTTCACTCCAAACCACTTGCTGTGCAGTCACATCAATCACGGTGACTTGTCCCTGATAACTGGTCGTGATCAAAAACTGCCCTACCACCACAGGATCACCATCGATATCGATCAGGCGCTGTACGTCTGAGCGGCCCTCACTGACTGCAACACGACGCTGGAAGCGTGGTACACCACTGATCACATCAATGCCATATACATAAGCATTAGCAGATGCCACGATCACTGTATGATCGTCCAGCATCACTGGGGAAGGCTGTCCACGCAAGCTAAATTGTACATTTGGCATTTTATACGCCCAAAGCTGCTGTCCAGTTTGTAGATCGTGCGCAAAAACTGTACCGTCATTCGCAATAGTCACTGCACGTCCATCTTTAATTAATGATGGACTAAGCAAAGCACCACTTAACTGTGCTTGCCATTTTTTTTGACCCGTGCTTTCATCCAGTGCAAACAACTCGCCTTTCGCACTACCCACTAAAACCACGCCTTCTTTTGCTTCAACCCCAGAAGTCAATCCGTGTTTATTGACACGAGTTTCCCATAGACGTTGTTTACCACGATAGGCAGAAACTTTACCTTTTGGATCGACAATAAAATTCACACCATTATCAGAGTCAAGCTGTAAACGTAGTGGATCGGCTTTGTCTGTTGAAGAAACGCTTTGTGAAAAAACAGGTACCAGTGTTTTTGCCTGTGCTAATTTTGGCAAAGGATTTGGTTTCGGTTCTTCTACTTTAAGTTTATTACTTGAGCAACCAACTAAAGCTGCTGTAACCAAAGCAAGCGCAAACGGGAGTGTAAATTTTCTATCCATTAAGACTTATCCACCTGTGTGTCTATAATCGGGCGTTCAATCTCAGGATCATCTACTAAAACGCCAACACTTTCGAGTTTAATTTGTAAAATTTGGCGCTCTTGCTTGCGCTTTGCCAAATCATCCCATGCACTTTGATAGGCTTTTTTCGCAGAAGCAATATCTTTTTTCGCAACATAAATATCACCACGCGCTTCTTCAGCAGTGGCCTTAAATGCAGGATCGTTGACCAAGGTCAATGTTTTCAATGCATCGTCATATTTATTTTGTGCAAATTGAGCATATGCCAAACGAAGTTTAACCAGTTGCAATAAACCATCATCATTGAGTTTAGAGTTTTCAACTTTCTTCAATGATTTTTCTGCTGCAGCATAATCGGCTTTGTCATACGCCACTTTTGCCAACATCAATTCAGTTTGAATGGCTTGTACCGAATTTGGCGCATCTTTGGTAATTTTATCTGCAGATGCATATAAGTTACTTAAAGCATCTGGATTTGATTCAGCGCCTTGCGCCTGATCCATAAGTTGCTGCACTTTTGCAGTACGCACCTGATTTTCAGCCAGTGTTTTTTTCTGCCAATATTGCCATCCAAAAAAGGCGATGAGCGCAATCAAAATACCGCTAATGATGGCAGAGCCATATTTTTTACCGAACGACTTTAAATGATCCAGTTGTTCTTCTTCAGTTAACGCACTCATCTACGTTCCTTTCCCTTCAGCTTTTTCGCTTATTTTGCCAATTTTTCAGTTAAAAATGAAACCAGTTGCTGAATCGCCACATTGGATTGTTCAGCAGTTGCTAACTCTTTTATGGTCAACTCTCCAGCATTCCATTCGCGCTCACCCAAAATCATGGCATAGATCGCACCTGATTGATCTGCTTTTTTCATCTGGCTTTTCATACTGCCCTGAGAACCAGTTTTGATACGCAGTGAACTATTAGTGTTTTCTAGCTGATCACGTAATTGTTCTGCTAAAATCAGTGCACGACCCTGATAAGCAGGTTCAGCCACCAAAAAAACATCACAATCACGCACGACCTGTGCTTGTTCCGTTTGCTCAAGAAGCAACAACAAACGCTCCATACCCATCCCAAAACCAACAGCGGGCACAGATTGATCTGCTTTACCTTTCAATTGTCCAACTAAACCATCATAACGCCCACCTGCACAAACGGTGCCTTGTGAACCCAATGCTGTAGTCGTCCACTCAAAAACAGTTTTGTTGTAATAATCCAGTCCACGTACCAGTTTTTGATTGATCACAAAGGAAACACCTGCATCCGTTAAATACTGTTGCAGTTGCTTAAAATGATTCATGCTGTCTTCTTGGATGAAGTCATGCAATTTCGGCGCATTTTCTAAAATTTTCTGGGTTGATTCAATTTTTGAATCTAAAATTCGCAAAGGATTTGTGGTTAAACGGCGCTGTGAATCTTCATCCAAAGCATCTTTATGCTGAGTCAAAAAATCAACCAAAGCGGCACGATATTCTGTGCGTTCGTCTATTTCGCCTAAAGTATTCAGTTCAAGCTGAACTTTATCCGCCATTCCTAAACGTTTCCACAAACGTGCTGTCAATAAAATCACTTCAGCATCAATATCAGGGGTCGCCACGCCAAAGGTTTCCACACCAAACTGATGGAACTGACGATAACGCCCTTTTTGTGGTTTCTCATAACGAAACATCGGCCCAAGATACCAAACTCGCGGTGTAGCACCACGCAATAAATTATGCTCTAGCATTGCGCGAACACAACCAGCCGTACCTTCAGGACGTAAAGTTAATGATTCAGGCGGTGTTCCCTTGTCAAAAAAGGTATACATTTCTTTTTCAACAATATCCGTCGCATCACCAATCGCACGTTTAAATAAACCAGTTTGTTCAACGATCGGCAATCGAATTTGTTGATAGCCATAAGTATCCATTAAAGATGCCAGATGTTGTTCTAAACGTCTCCACGCAGCCGTCTGACTTGGAAGAATATCGTTAAAACCTTTGATTGCAACAATTGAACTCATGACTTACTCAAAACTTGTACGAATAATTTCTTTAGACTTCGCTTCTTCTAACGCTTTTACACGTTCACGAACCATTGATTCGATTTCCTCGACTAATTGATCTGTATCAATCAAGTGACTTTTCTCACCATTTCGATAGACCAACGATCGTGGTGATGCTCCCACGACCCCAATATCTGCTTCTTTTGCTTCACCAGGACCATTCACTTTACACCCAATGACAGAAACATCCATTGGTGTACGTACATCTTCCAAACGCTCTTCTAGCATTTGCATGACCTTAATCACGTTAAATTCCTGACGTGAGCAGCTTGGGCATGCAATAAAGTTAATACCATTAGAACGCAACCCTAATGATTTTAAAATATCAAAGCCGATCTTAATTTCATCTTCTGGCTCTGCTGCAAGTGAAATACGCATGGTATCGCCGATACCTTCCATCAGCAGACCACCCAAAGCAATCGCTGATTTCACTGTACCTGTACGGTAAATCCCTGCTTCTGTCACCCCTAAATGTAACGGGTTATCAATCTGTTGGGAAAGTAATCGATAAGCATCCATAGTCAAAAATACATTAGAAGCTTTTACACTGACTTTAAATTCTTGAAAATCCAGTCGATCCAGAATATCAATATGACGCATTGCGGACTCAAGCAAAGCCTGTCCAGTAGGTTCACCATATTTCTTTTGCAGATCTTTTTCCAAAGAGCCTGCATTTACCCCTATACGAATCGAAATACCGTGATGACGCGCTGCTGCAACGACTTCACGTACTTTTTGATCAGAACCGATATTACCTGGATTAATCCGTAGACAATCTGCGCCATAGTCTGCCACAGCCAATGCAATTCTATGATCAAAGTGAATATCGGCAACCAACGGAACCGTAACACGCTTACGAATTGCTCCAAAAGCCTCCGCCGCTTCCATCGAAGGGACAGACACGCGCATGATATCCGCACCTGCATCAGCGCAACGTTGAATTTGCGCGACGGTTGCATCGACATCACAGGTTTCAGTATTGGTCATACTTTGCACACTAATTGGTGCATCACCACCGACATAAACTGAACCAACACGAATTTTTCGTGTTGGGCGACGCTTAATTGGATTTTCAATCATGGTTTCACTCTCATTTAATCTTCATTAACGAGATAAACGGAAATCTGCTTTTCCATTTACCGTATATGGAGACAATGAAATCGGTTCTTGGTTTAGACTTAATGACACAGCGGTTGCATCATCCAGACGAATTTGAAACGGTGATTGGCCATTTAAAGTTAAAGTCGATGCCTGACGACCTGTAGCCAATACTTTACCCGTCGAGTCAACAATATGTATCGAAGTTGGACGATTAAAATTGAGCACCAACTCATCTCCAGAAGTTGCTGCTCCATTATTTAATGGCAAGACTTCAATATTCGAATTTTGCTGTGCGACCGTGTTAGTTTTCTTGGCAGACCAATTTTGTAGCATCGTCACAATTACGCCAATTACAATCAAGGCTAAAATCAGGATCAGACTACGTTTTAACCACTTTCGATTACGATCACTTTTTGAACCTGGTAATTTCCCCATAATTTTAATGGGAGAATTGGTTAAGGCATGATTTGGTAATAGACCTGTATCGTTGGCATAAATCTCATCGAAACGCTGGATAATTGCAGTCGCATCCGTTTTTAGGTATTTCGCATAAGAACGATAATAACCTTTGATAAACGCAGGTTCTGGCAAGCTTTTATAATCATCTTGTTCCAAAGCAGTCAATGTCTTAGGCGGAATATTTAAATCAGATGCCACATCATTTAATTCAAGTTTCTGGGCAAGACGAATCTGGCGTAAGTACTCACCTGGACGTTGAACATTTCCTAATGCTGAAGTAGGTGAACTTGAGCCAGTTGGCTGCTGTGAATTAGGATTTATTTCCATACGGCCTCAGTACTGTACTGTAATTGCAAATAACGTTTATATTCTGAACTATCAGGGAATAAAGCACGAAGTTGATTGATCAGTGCCTGCATCCCCATTCGATCACCATTAGCTCGTGCAACACGAATTCCCACCCAAAGCGCACGTGCACCCTGATTGGTTTGCCCAACTGTACGCACATATTGTTCATACATTTGGGTCGCCGCTGGCATTTGCTGTTGCAAATAAAAAATCTCTGACAACTCTAACATAGATATATAAGAGTCGCGGTTTGCCTGTAAAGCTTGTTTGAATGACTTTTCAGCATTCACACGATCGCCAAGCAATACGTAGATACGCCCCAGATTTTCAAGGGCACGATAACGCTGATCATACCCAAGTGTTGCCCCTGCAATCGTAAATTGTTCAATCGCGTCATTATAACGTTTCAATTGGTATAAATACGTACCATAATTATTACGAGCCTGTGCATTGGTAGGTTCTTCCGAGATTGCACGCTTAAAATACGTGTCTGCTTTCTCAAGATTTGTTGCACTACCTTCTTGTTGTAAGAGGACACCCATCATCATATTGGCCATGGAATCACGAGAATTAACTTCCAATGCCTGATCCAGTGAGCGCTTAGCAGCATCCAAATCACCTGACTTAATATATTCAGCAGCCAGTTGTGTACGTACCTGCACCGCTTTTTTAGGGTCTTTGGCTGTTTTTTGAGATTGGCATCCCGTTAACAGCAACGCCATCAAACATGCTGAAATCCAAACTGTGGAACGTGAAGTGAATCTACTCAACAACTCTACCCCCAATGTATTATCCCTGTGAACGAATAATCTCTTGTCGCTCTGCGACTTTCTTTTTCCATTGTTCCGCACGACGGGTGCGATCTGCGACCTGCCCGACCAATTGACCACATGCCGCATCAATATCATCGCCACGGGTCTGTCGAATCGTACACACAAATCCAGCATCAGACAAAGTTTTTTGAAAAGCAATAATTCGATTTCGACTAGAACGACCATAAGGCGCATGCGGAAATGGATTAAATGGAATCAAATTTATTTTACTTGGTAAATTTTTTAATAGTCTAATCATTTGTTGTGCGTGTTCAGGGTGATCATTTACACCATCTAACATCACATATTCAATCGTGACATGTTTACGCGTACTTTCATTGCCACCTTTTGCCAGATAACGCTGACAAGCTGCAATCAATTGCTCAAGTGGATATTTTTTATTGATTGGAACTAACTCATTACGCAGTTCATCATTGGGTGCATGCAAGGAAATTGCGAGAGCGACATCAATATCCTGCGCCAACTGGTCAATCTTTGGAACCACACCAGAGGTAGATAATGTTACACGGCGCTTGGACATCCCATAAGCAAAGTCATCTAGCATCAATTGCATTGAGCTCAAAACCGCATCGTAATTTAACAAGGGCTCGCCCATGCCCATCATCACAACATTGGTCACAGAGCGGCTACGTTCTGCTACAGGCACTTCTTCCATATAAGATTGATTGGCGACCCAAAGTTGTCCAATAATTTCATCAGGATTTAGATCGCGTTGGAAACCTTGCTTACCCGTTGAACAAAACGAACAATCCAGCGCACAACCCACTTGTGATGAAATACACAGTGTTTTACGTGAGCCTGTCTTATCTTCAGCAGGAATCAATACGGTTTCAACCAACGAACCTGCACCATCGCCCACACGAAACACCCATTTACGGGTTCCATCTTTAGAATAGTGACGATGTACGACTTCAGGCGCTTTAATTTCACACACCTGTTCAAGTTTGGTGCGCAATTTACCTGAAATATTGGTCATTTCAGCAAAATCAGTGACAAAATACTGATGAATCCACTTCATCACCTGTCCTGCACGAAACTTTTTCTCTCCTAATTGTTCAAAAAATCCTTCTAGTTCTGTGCGAGACATACCCAATAGATTGACTTTGGCACGGACAGCATTTTGCACTGCATCAGCAGGCTGTGCATGTTCTGTTGGTGCTGGGAGATCTATTACAGAAGCCATGAGATTACCTAAACCATAGAAGTGACGAAGAAATATTGCCTAATATTTCAGCAAATTTATTCAGAGAAAAATAAAAAACCAGATAAGTATAATACCACTTATCTGGTTTGGATGCTCTCGATTAACGAGTGCGTGGGAAGATCTCTTCAGCAGCGAAGAAATATGCAATTTCACGCTCAGCAGATGCTACAGAGTCAGAACCATGTGCAGCATTTTCATCGATGCTTGTTGCGAAGTCAGCGCGGATTGTACCTGGTGCTGCTTCTTTCGGGTTCGTTGCACCCAAAATTTCACGATGTGCAAGAACTGCATTTTCGCCTTCAAGTGCAGAAACAACCACTGGACCAGAAGTCATGAATGCAACTAAGTCAGCGAAGAAACCACGTTCTTTGTGCTCTGCATAGAAGCCTTCAGCTTCTGCTTGAGACAAATGCTTGTATTTGATCGCAACTGGTTTTAAACCCGCTTTTTCAAAACGTGCAATGATTTCGCCAATGTGGTTTTTACCAACAGCATCAGGTTTGATGATCGATAAAGTACGTTCGATTGCCATGAGTGGCTCCTCGCTTAAAATTTTAAACGTAAAAAATTGGGCGCATTATACCGATGTCAACGGTAATAATCAGCCTTGATTGTGTAAAAGTTATCAATTTCCGATGATTTTTTAACGAACTTCGTCAATCCATGCCATTTGAATGGCTTCTAACAGTCCTTCAGTCGATTTTGTAGGATCATCAGAGAAATCTGGCAAAGCACAAATCCATGCGTGTAAATCAGTAAAACGAACCCATTGCGGATCAACATCTGGGTGTGCGTCACTCAGTTCAATTGCGATATCAATGGTATCCGTCCAGCGTAAGCCCATGGTATGTCCTGTTGCATCAATCAAATAAACGCTACTTTAGCAAATTTCAGACAAAGCGAACATGTGAACTGTTGGATTTATTAAAGAGCAATGCACATTTAAACTTATAAATGAATATTCATTAAAGGTGCTGCAAAAATAATTCCGCATCCAACCACAGTCCCAATGACAGCCCCAACGATCACATCACTTGGATAATGTAATCCTAATACCATACGAGACAACGCCACCAAAATGGTAAAAGGAAGCATGATAATCACTAAGATTGGCTGGATATAACCCAATGCGATGCTTGCCATAACCGCATGTAAAGTATGCCCTGATGGAAAACTAAAATGATCCAGTGGGCGTTCACCTAGTACAATAACCTGATGCACCTGATAAGGGCGCGGGCGTGTGGTTTTATGTTTTAAGAATTTGTAAATCCCAGTTCCAATCGAACCACCTAACAACAAGTAAATGATTTGTAGACCATAAAATAATCCTTGAGATAGCCAAACCATAAACAACATGACGTACCAAAATAGACCATCACCAAGTCGACTAATGATTTTAAAGAAATGCGCGATTCGCTGTGAATGCGAAAAATGGTTCAGGTAAAGACAACCTTTTAAATCTAAATCCAGTATTCTAATTTTAGCGTTTTTAAAATTCATGGTGACACTCCTCTCGCTTAAACGGAGATTTATACTCGGTAGAACTCTTTGACTACCTGATATAAGGCTTGTTCCATTTGGTATACAGGTTGTTGCCAACCGCTTTGTTTAACATGCTGAAGTGCATGTATTCCCATCTGTTTTAACTGTGTTCTTGCAGGCAATTGATATAAGGTGTGAATAAATGTATTGACTTGACCTAAAGGAGTTAGCCAACCACTGACCTCATGTTCAACATATTGACTGGCACAAGCATAATCATAAGCCACTACCGGCAAACCACTTGCCATTGCCTCAAGCACCACATTACCAAAGGTTTCGACCTGACTAGCAAACACAAATACATCAGCACTTGCATAAGCAGTAGCAAGATTCTTGCCAGTTAAACTTCCTGTAAAAACAACATCACAATTCTCTGCCAATTGTTCTAGACGCGTACGGTCAGGCCCATCACCCACAATCACCAGTTTAAATTTTCGATGCTGCGTACGTTTCATTGCTGTATAACTTTGAATTAATAGCTGGATTTCTTTTTCAGGCGATAGACGTCCAACATACAACATGATGGTCGTGTCATCGCCAGCATGCCAACTTTCTCTTAATTTCTGACAACAATACTGTGGAGAAAATCTTTCAGTATCAACTCCACGTCCTACGATACTTAAAGGGCAATTGATCCCAAAACCACGTAAAGCTTTTTCAGTATCTTTACTCGGTACACAGGTCATATCCGTGCTGTTATGAAACCAGCGTAAATAGCCCTGAATCGGTTTGAGTAAAAACGCCAGATCGAAGAACCGACTAAAATCCTGAAAAGGCGAGTGAAACCCGCTAGACACAGGAATATTTCGAGCTTTTGCAGCTTGTAGTGCTGTCAGTCCCAATGGCCCCTCTGTCACGATGTGCACGACATCTGGCGAGAATGCAGCAAAAGCCTTACTCACTTTTACATATTGAGGCCAACCAAATTGTAGGCCAGGATATTTAGGTAGGGTTTGTGATATCACCAGACATTCTTTATGAGGTGAAAACTCTTCACACTTCAGACGCTGCTGTGGTCGTACCAGTAAAATTTTATGTCCCTGCTGCTGTAACCCCTTACACAGTTGCAATAAAGATAATGCCACTCCATTAATTTCAGGGGGCCATGTCTCAGTGACAATGGCAATTTTAAGTCTAGGACGTACTATTTTATCCAGTTCATGCCAATTTTGTTGAATTTGCGCATGTCTGTTTTTAAAATAGAATTTAAAATTGTCTGGAAAATTTTCTTGTTTTAACAGCGTTGTAGCGAATGAATCTTGCATACAACTATCCATTTGATTTATTCTCATAGATCAAATATTAGACAATCGTTTTTACATTTTGATGATGTCCTGATGACAGTTTTTTGACACAAAAAAAGCATATCGAAATATGCTTCTTTTGCTCACTCAAAATCAATCAATGATTTTGTAATTTTGAGTAATCTAACAATACATTTGCCGCTTCATTCACGAAAGTTTCTTCCTCTGGTAATGGCGGACGTGCATTGATCTTCATTTTGGCACGAGATTCACTCAAGGCATCCAGTGATGCCTGATAACTTTCCCAATTACTAAATGGTTTTAAACCAGTTGCACTACGACGTTGGTTTTCAGCATCGAGTGTTTGCTTTTCCAGTCTTAAAATTTCCGCCTTACGCTGATCAATATCTAACACTATACGTTTTTGATCTTTGGTTTCATCCGCGATCGCACGACGCGCTTCAAGATATTTGAATTGAGGATCAACCGCAACACGGGCTTTAGATTCCTGAGACAGTTTTTCTACATACGGCTGGATTGAACCTTCACGCTTAAATGGAGCAGTCGGAATGGTATCCCACTTCAATGCATTTTTAGCTTTCCGTTCACCAAACTCCTCATCATAAATATCGACCAGTTTAATGTCTGGAATAACGCCTTTATTTTGAGTACTTCCACCTGTAATACGATAGAACTTACGTTGAGTTAAAGTCGCCTGTCCATGTGCCAACGTATCTAATTGAACCTGCGCTGTCCCCTTACCTGTGGTGGTACTTCCAATCACGATCCCGCGCTCATAATCCTGAATAGCAGCCGAGTAAATTTCACTGGCAGAGGCCGAAGCTAGATTCACCAGAATTGCGAGCGGACCAGCATAAGTCTGGGCGCCACCATCATTGTCTTCAAATACGCTCACATTGCCATTGCCATCGCGGATCTGCACGACTGGCCCTGATTTGATCACTTGCCCCAGCATACGTGCCACTTCTTCTAGTGAGCCACCTGGGTTATTACGCAAGTCAATCAAAATACCATCAACATTTTTAGCAGAAAGTGACTTTAACGCATTGTTAGTATCTTCAGAAACTGAACGATACTCTGTTCCCGCACGGCGTGCGCGATAGTTTAAATAAAATGACGGAATTTCAATCACACCAAAAGTATGTTTTTTACCATCACGCATAATGTCGATCGTACGTGAACGCACACCAGCATCTTCTTCCTGAATCACATCACGTACCAGACTGACGGTACGTGCCTGACTCATAGGTGCGCCCGGCCCTAACAACTTAATAGTGACCTTAGTACCACGCTTACCACGGATTAACCCAACAATTTCAGCACTAGACCAGCCAATCACATCCACCATTTTATCGCCATCTTGAGCAACCCCAATAATGCGATCGCCAGATTTGACCTGACCCGATTTACTCGCAGGGCCACCTTCTACGATGGTTTCAATTTTAATGTAATCTTCATTACCACGTTCAGGACGAATCGAAACGCCAATCCCTTCTAACTGTAAAGTGGTTTGACGATTTAACTCCATAGCATCTATCGGTGGATAGTAATTACTATGTGGATCGTAGGTTGCCATCATGGCATTCAATGTTTTATCCAACACATCGTCGCTCTTTACGCGACTAATACGCTCAAGTTGACGTGTATAGCGTTTTGTGAGGGTTTGAACAGGTGTTAAATCCTCAGGACTGGTTAAATCCTGACCATTTGCCAGCTCTGGGTTGTCTTTCAAGGCTTTTTGTTTAGCCAGATCTTCTTCTTTACTAATGGTAAGGTTAATGAGCTGTGACACCAACATTTTATGCCAGTAATCTTGCTGTTCAGAAGTATTTTTAAAATACGCTGCCTTTTCACGATCTGTATCGATAAAAACATGAGGCTGATGCAAATTTTGTGGTTTTTTCAATTCAGACAACATGTACTCATAAAAGACACGTAGGCGTTTACGGTATTGATCATGTATCGCATAAGGACCAGTCAAGTTACCTGCTTTCAGTGCAGCACCAAAAGTCGAGCCATATTTTACCTTGTAGTCCTGAACCTCAGAAGCCAAGAATAAAGAATGATCAGGATCCAGACTATCCAGATACATATCTAGGATACGATTTGAGGTATTCGCATCCAGTCGCATATTCAAATAATGCTGACGGTCGACCAGTGTCGCTAACTGGCGCGAAACCAATGCTTGTTCCTGAGTCGGTTGGATGGTTTGAGAGATGGCCGCAGGTGCAGTATCAGTTGCCGCAATTGCTTCGTTTATCGCATGTGTGAAGAATAATCCACCAGTCGCGACTGCAACTGCGCAAGCTATCGTTTGAAGTTTCATAAATTTTTAATACTTCCTTGGATTTTCCAATATTACCCACTGTGCCATCGACCCCGAATGTCACAGATTCAACATCTTAACCAACTTAATTTGTGTATGTCGTGTAGTTTTATCATATTCTATGCTGGCAGAATGTAGCAAATCATTGCAAAATTCCGCTATTGTTTTATCCAAAAATTAGACGAGCAACCTTTATGATTGGCGCTTTGATGCTAGACATTGCTGGCACAGAACTTACACAAGAAGATATTGAACTCTTACGCGCTCCGCAAGTCGGTGGCATGATTTTATTTGCACGAAATATTGAATCACCGCAACAAGTGCGTGCATTAACAGATCACATGCGCCAGATTCGTCCAGATATTTTAATTGCAGTCGATCAGGAAGGTGGGCGTGTCCAGCGTTTAAAAACAGGATTTACCTTATTACCAGCGATGGGACGTTTTGGTGAGTTATATCAACAACATCCCGAGCAAGCCATTCAACTGGCTGAGCAATGTGGCTGGCTCATGGCTGCTGAAGTTTTAGCAGTGGGCATTGATTTTAGCTTTGCGCCCGTTTTGGATATCAATGACATAAGTAATGTGATTGGCGATCGTGGTTTTGCCAAAAACCCACAGGATATCGTGCCATTAGCATCAGCCTTTATGAAAGGCATGCAGCAGGCAGGTATGGCAACTACAGGCAAACACTTCCCTGGTCACGGTTCAGTACAAGCGGATTCTCATGTTGCCGCGGCGATTGACCATCGTAGTTATGATGATATTTATCAAAAAGATATGCAAACCTTTATCCAGCTGATGCCGCAACTGGACGCATTAATGCCTGCGCATGTAATTTATGAACAGGTTGACCCGAACCCAGCAGGTTTTTCTCCATTCTGGATTCAGGAAATCTTGCGTAAGCAATTAGATTTTGATGGCGTATTATTTTCTGATGACCTCAGCATGCAAGCGGCTTGTGTAGCTGGTGGGGCAGATGCACGTTTACAAGCTGCCCTTTCAGCAGGCTGCGATATGGGATTGGTGTGCAATGACCGCTCATCGGCTTGCTTAGCTCTAGACTCAATTCAACATCTAGCGTTGCCAAATCAGGAGCGCTTAGAACGTATGCGAGGTAAGATTCCTAAGTTAGAAATAGGAAATCAACTTTCGTTAGGATCTATCTGGCAGTCTCATAAAACGCAGATTGAGAAATTCAAAGATAGCTTTTAAAGCATTGAAGGTTATAATAAAGTCGCTTTTACATCGTGAATATGCAGGTATATTCATGATGTCTCAAATCATACATGGATGATAAATAAAATAATAGGCTCAGGAATATGACCCAACCCCTTTCAAAACATCGACATATCTCATTTACCGCCCATTACACAGGTTATATCTGGTATCAAATGGGGATCTCGCATCAAGTATTTGCGACTAAAAAAGGGAAGTCCTTAGCTGCACTTGTTCACCCTCTGGAAAGCTGGGCAGAAAAATATGTGGGTGGCAGTATGCGCAGCACACTCAAACAACGACATACCCTACTAGATGATCAGCTTAAAACGCTCATTGAACAACATCCTCAGTTACAGGTACTCGAAATTGCCAGTGGTCTCTCACCACGAGGTTGGTGGTTTAGACAACATTATCCAGAGATTACTTATCGTGAATTAGATTTACCAGATATGGCTCAAATCAAACAGACTGCATTGCAACAGATTGAAACCAATGCACCCAAAATGCTATCCGTTGATTTATTTACCGAAGAGTTTAAACAGGCCTTTGATTTATTTAATCCTGATTTTCCGTTGGTAGTGATGAGTGAAGGACTGATTAATTACTTTGAGAAGCCCTTACTCGCTCAATTAGTACAATCAATTGCTCAATATGGGAATCAGTTTCAGGAACTCCATTACCTCACGGACTTATATCCTGAACCTGTCAAAAATAAACTGGCACATATTATCTGGAGTAGCAGTAAACTTCTAAAATGGATGTCACGCAGTGCCTTTAGCTTTCATTTTCTCACGCCAGCGGATGTAGAGAAATTCTTTACAGACAATGGCTTCAGTGATGTAAAAGTGACACAACCAAAAAGTTATTTTGACTCTGAAAGCTCCCGCCAAGCTCTTACCAATGAGCATTTAGGGGATTTAGTCTGGACAATTCATGCCAGTAATAAAGACCAGCGCTAAAAATGCTGAATGAGCCTCCATTTCTGCAATAAAAAACAGCGTAAAAAACGCTGTTTTTTATCCCCAAAATAACGCGGCAAGAGATGGTTTCTTAGAGCCCCCTATTCGCGTTACACCACCTCAGCGTACTGAAGTTGATGTTCTTTTTGTCGCGTAACATAGCGCAGCAAACGATCAGCGACCGCAAAACTGCCATGCTTAAATATCGCTCTCACTCCAGATGTATCAACCTGAAAAATCAGACATTCGATACTAAATACACCTTCATCATCTTCTAAATGTAAAGCCAAGTCGCGTGGATAACTTTCAACACGTTGGGCTTCACTTGGCTGATCAATTTGTAGTAATACACCAAAGAAGCTTAAGTCGCTAATTGTTACATTAAACTGTTCTGGCAAGTAACGATGCGTCAGTTGAGTATGTGGCTGCATAACCTCTATACGTTCTTCTCCACGACGATCCATATTTTTTATTTGTTCACGTGTCATTGGAATAATCCCATCCAAAGCGTGAATGGATTCGCCATTTAAATATGTTGCAAACAAGTGCATGGTTTCTTTACGGCGTTGAAGCTGTGGAACATGGTCAGCATTGGCAATCAACGCAAACTGCATATCTGGACATTGCAAGGCAAAATTGGCATTTTCAAATGGTAGCGTAAAACTGTCGTACTGCCCTGCTGCGACAAGTGTTTTACAGTGTGGAATTGGCACATCTTTCAAACGCAACAATCGATTGCAGTTGATCTCATAACGTAGACGCTCAGTTTTGGTAAATTCAGCCATTTGGCGAAAAAACAAACGTCTGGCTGTCGGTGACATACGGGTTTTATCCATTTTGGCATGATTCACCAAATATAAAATCACCGCTTGACCAAATTCCTCCATACGATCTTCTTGCATCAACTTTAGTGACTCTTCCAAGATCATACGCCAGCTTTTACGGGTCTTTTGCATGACCCCCATTAGAACCATCCGATCAACCAGTTCAGGTCGCTGATGCGCAAATGAAGAAGCAACTACTGAGCCTAATGACATGCCCATCATAGAAACTTTTGAAATACCCACCATATCCAGCCACACCCCAAGCATGCTAGATAAATCAGACAATTCAAGTGTTCCCGCAGAAACACCTGTATCACGATTGGTAATCTGCTGATTCGCACCCATTGACGGTAAATCAATTAAAATAACAGGCCCACAAGCAAACAACTGCTCAACACAATATTTATAAGAATTAAAATTTTGAAAAGCGCCACCTACAATCACAATAGGCGTTTGATGAATTGTGCGTACATCTGCCATGGCCATGTACTCGACTTTCCACCCATCAATCCACGTTTCACGAGCGGATTGTTTAAAAATATCTTTATGATAAAGATCAAAGAAACCAAAAGGTGAACCCGCTTGGTGAAGATCCGCGTCCATCTGGATAATGGAATTCATTTCCTGCCTCCTGCCTGCGTTGTTTTTTATCTATGCAAGCTCCGTTCCATGCGACACAACGGCTATACATCCTAACTCAATTTTTTTGTATAACGTCAATAGCCTTATTGTTTCATTCTATACAGATGTGACTTTTTTAAGCAACCCTTTCTATAACCGCTCATCCAGTTTCGAGCTTTTTCAAGTTTCAAAATATTTAAAGTCGCGTAACAATTTCACAGTTTTCTACAAAATTATGCATTAGCTCATCTTTACCCCATCATGATGACTATACCAATCTGGTCATAGCCTGTTAATATGCAAAATACCTTTATGGAATTTTAACCGATCAAAGACTGCTATGCACGATTCAATTGAACACTATATGCAAACAGTAGGTCAAAACGCACGTCAGGCTTCCCGCTTGCTAGCCAGCGCATCGACCTTAACTAAAAATAATGCACTTTCAGCCATTTTCACTGCACTAGAAGATCGTCAACCGCAAATTTTAGCGGCGAACGCGATTGACATGCAAAAAGCGCATGAAAATAATCTGGAAAGTGCGCTACTTGATCGTTTAGAACTTAACCCCACACGCTTTAAAGGCATGTTACAGGGCTTAAAAGATGTTATTTCACTTAAAGATCCGATCGGTGAAATCACAGATATGTCCTATCGCCCTACAGGTATTCAACTCGGTAAAATGCGTGTGCCTTTAGGTGTTGTCGGCATGATTTATGAATCACGGCCAAATGTCACACTTGAAGCAGCATCATTAGCGCTAAAATCTGGCAATGCCATTATTTTACGTGGTGGTTCAGAAGCACTTGAATCCAATAAAGCCATAGCCGAAGCCATTCAGTATGGGCTTAAAAAAGTGGGTTTACCTGAGCATGCAGTCCAAGTGATTGCAACATCTGATCGTGCTGCAGTCGGACAACTGATTACCATGAGCGAATATGTCGATGTGATTATTCCACGTGGCGGTAAAGGTCTTATTGAACGAATTACCCATGAAGCGCGTATTCCTGTTATCAAGCATTTAGATGGCAATTGTCATGTTTTTGTAGAAGCGGAAGCTGATCTACATAAAGCTCTCCCGATTGCACTTAATGCTAAAACCCATCGTTATGGTGTATGCAACGCG
This sequence comes from Acinetobacter sp. WU_MDCI_Axc73, assembly GCF_025562455.1. Taxonomy (GTDB): domain Bacteria; phylum Pseudomonadota; class Gammaproteobacteria; order Pseudomonadales; family Moraxellaceae; genus Acinetobacter. The sequence goes on along the minus strand of NZ_JAHPRO010000012.1, from coordinate 105,851 downwards.
ATGGAAACATTACTGGTTGATGAAAATATCGCAGAAGAATTCTTACCACGTATTGCTGAACTTTATGCTGAGAAGCATGTTGAGCTTCGTGGCTGTGACCAAACTCGCCGCATCCTGGGTGAAAGCGTCAAAGTCGCTACTGAAGAAGACTGGTATACCGAATATTTAGCACCGATCCTTGCGATTAAAGTGGTATCTGGTATTGATGAAGCAATTCAACACATTAACAAATATGGCTCTCACCATACCGATGCGATCATTACTGAAAACTATTCACTAGTTCGCCAGTTTTTAGCTGAAGTGGACTCAAGTTCAGTGATGATCAATGCTTCTACACGCTTTGCCGATGGTTTTGAATATGGTTTAGGTGCTGAAATTGGCATCTCGACCGATAAAATCCATGCTCGAGGTCCTGTGGGTTTAGAAGGTTTAACCTCACAAAAATGGATCGTATTTGGTGACGGTCAAATTCGTCAATAAAATAGATTTTTTCTGGTTTTGTCGTTTAGGCGACAGAGCCAGAAAATGATTCGCCCTGAATCATTTAGTTCTTTTTTTAAATAGGAACATTTTTTATTAAATAAATTGCAACATGATCAAACTATAAAAAATAGCGATTCAACCTTATATTGGGTTTAAAAGAAATTTCCTTTAGGTTGGTTATTCGTTGGTTTTAACTCATGAATGCTAACGATAAATTAAAGATTGTTCGATAATGCTTAAGTCTAATCGGCTAAAGTCTAGCTAGGACAGAAAAACAACACATGTTACAACGTGTCACATTGATGTTTGGACTGAAAAAAATCAGATTTGAAAATCAATGTATTAGGGAAACAATTTAAAATATTTTGGGTACAATACCGTGTCTACATCCGTTTTAGTGATTAACTGTGGTTCTTCCTCTATCAAATATGCTTTGATTTCAGATCGTCGTGAAAACCGTATTTATGGTTTGGCTGAAAATCTAGGTACAGCAGAAGCTCGTATTAAAGGGATTACGGTCGGCGGTGAACCCCTTGAATTATCCATTCCTTATGCCGACCATGAAAAAGCGCTTGAAACACTGTTGGCACGTTTAGCCAACTATAAGCCGCAGGCAATAGGACATCGTGTTGTCCATGGCGGCACATTAACTAAAGCGGAATTGCTGACTCCAGAGATTATCAAACGTATTGTCGATGCAACCCCATTAGCACCCTTGCATAATCCTGCACACTTGATTGGTATTGATGCCACCATGCGTCTGTTTCCCGAATTACCACAAGTGGCTGTATTTGATACCGCATTTCACCAAACCATGCCTGAACATGCCTATCGCTATGCCTTGCCGAAGTTCTTTTATACTGAACATAATGTCCGTCGCTATGGTTTTCATGGTACAAGTCATGCTTATGTATCTGATCGCGCCAGCGAACTGGCTGGTCAATTCCGACAAGGTGGCTGGTTAAGTGCACATTTAGGCAATGGTAGCTCGACCTGTGCCATCTGGAATGGTGAAAGTGTTGATACCTCAATGGGCTTAACCCCACTTGAAGGAATCGTGATGGGAACACGCAGTGGCGATGTCGATCCAAGTATTCATAGCTTTATTGCCAATAACTTGGGTTGGGATATCGACAAGATTGATAAAATGCTCAATAAGGAAAGTGGGCTGTTAGGTTTATCTGATAATTTATCCAATGACATGCGCACATTGATAGAGGCCTCAGAGAATGGCAATGAAGATGCAAGACTTGCTATCGAAGTATTCAGCTATCGTTTAGCCAAATCTTTGGCAGGAGTCAGCTGTGGCTTACCTCAAATTCATGGTCTGATTTTTACGGGTGGTATTGGGGAGAATTCAGCCTATATCCGTGAAAAAACCATGACGTATCTGCCTCATTTTGGTTTTAAACTAGATAAAAATCAAAATAATACATTACAACGTGGTACAGAGGGTCGTATTGATGCGGGTCAAGGGCCACAAATCTGGGTAATTCCTACAGATGAAGAAGGTCGTATTGCTAAAGAAACTGAACAAGTGGTGCAACAAACAAAAAAGCTTGACGCTATGATTGGCTAATTGTGCAGGGCTTATTGAGAGAAAGTATTCTCAATAAATCAAATATAAAGGTTAAAAAAATAGAATTTCATTTAAGGTCACTATGAATACAATTTTAATGATTCCAACAGCCGAGGGCGTCGGTTTAACCTCAGCCTGTTTGGGGATGGTTTATGCGCTGGATTGCAACGGAATTAAAGCTGGGTTTTTAAAACCATTTTCTCAGGAAAATCAGAATCAGTTTGATCGTACGACATCTCTATTTCACCATTTATTTCAACGTGATACTGTCCAGTCAATTTCTCATGAAAAGCTGCTGCAATATATTTCAGCAGGAGAAATGGACGATTTACTTGAAGAAGCCGTTAGCCTACATCGTACTATTGCAGCTCAACAAGATGTGATTATTGTTGAAGGGTTATTGCCTAATGGGCAAGATCATTTCGCCAGTGAGCTTAATGCAGCGCTTGCACAAGCACTTGATGCGAAAGTAATTTTGGTCAGTGCCGCAGACATCCAAAACCCACGGAAAACCGCGGAAAGAATCGAATCACATTTACGTCAGTTTGGTGGAGTCAATTCAAACCGCACCGCTGGCGTACTGTTTATGCGTACACGTGGTTTGCCTGAAGAATCAGCACAAATTCCACTGACGATTGATCCATCTTTACGTTTAAATGCTGAAATTGAGAAATTTAGTCTGGAACTACAAAAGTACAATCGTCATTTAGGCACCCAAGAATTACCAATTATCGGCATGGTGCCTTTTAGCAATACCTTAAGTGTGCCACGTACATTAGACATTGCTTCGGTGATTGATGGTGAGTGGGTTCATTTGGGCGAAGCCAAACAACGACGTATTTTACACTCCAGCTTAATTGCTTCAAGCATCGAATATGAACTCAATAAATTTGTCGTAGGGGAACTGATTATCAGTGCTTCGGAACGTACAGATGTCCTTTTGGCAAGCAGTCTGGCGACGAGTAATGGGATTCCTTTGGCTGGTCTGGTACTGACCGAACGAACAGCCCCGGCAACCCAAATTCTGGATTTTTGCCAGCATGCCATTAAACGTGGCTTACCTATTTTACATACACAACTCAATACATTGGAAACCGCACAACGTCTGGCAGATTTTGGTAATGAAATTCCAGTGGATGATACTGAGCGTGCTGAACAGGTCACTCGTTTCGTTTCTAGTCATATCGATACCGAATGGCTCAAAACTCAAGTCAATGGTAACCTCAGACCTCGCTTATCCCCTTCTGCCTTTCGTCATGAATTGGTACAAAAATCGATTGCAGCTAAAAAGCGAATTGTACTCCCCGAAGGAGATGAGCCGCGTACCGTACAGGCTGCGGCCATCTGTCAGTCACGTGGATTGGCACATTGTATCTTATTGGCGAAGCCAGAATCTGTGGTTGATGTAGCTAAAGCGCGTGGCATTGAACTTCCAGATGATCTGGAGATTATTGACCCAGATACCATTCGAGACCAATATGTCACGCCAATGGTCGAATTACGTAAAGGTAAACTGAACGAATTACAAGCCAAAGAGCAACTTCAAGACCCAGTGGTTCTTGGCACGATGATGCTGGCATTGGATCAAGTCGATGGTTTGGTTTCAGGCGCAATTCACACCACAGCTAACACTGTCCGCCCTGCATTTCAGTTAATTAAAACTGCACCCGAATATTCACTGGTTTCATCCATTTTCTTTATGCTATTACCAGACGAAGTCTATGTATACGGTGACTGTGCAATTAATCCTGATCCCGATGCCCAACAATTAGCTGAAATCGCGATTCAGTCTGCGGACTCTGCCAAAGCCTTTGGGATTGAACCACGCATTGCCATGATCAGTTATTCAACAGGAACTTCTGGCACAGGTGCAGATGTTGAGAAAGTCGCTGAAGCAACTCAAATTGCCAAACAACGTCGTCCAGATCTATTGATTGATGGTCCACTTCAATATGATGCTGCATCAGTCGAAAGTGTAGGTCGTCAAAAAGCACCAGACTCCCAAGTGGCAGGTCGAGCGAATGTCTTTATTTTCCCTGATTTAAATACTGGAAATACTACCTACAAAGCAGTTCAGCGTTCTGCCAATGTAGTCAGTGTTGGCCCCATGTTACAAGGCTTGAATAAACCTGTGAATGATTTGTCTCGCGGTGCATTGGTTGATGATATTGTATTTACTATTGCACTCACCGCCATTCAGGCCGAGCAACAAGGTGAAGCAAAAGCGGCAACGAAAGCATCTTAATTCATTCAATCACTTTTAAATAAAATAGTTCTTTAATGTAAAGGGCTATTTTATTTTTAATTCTTAACTTTTTGTGCCAGCCAAACGGTATGCCCTGTGCATTGAGGATCTTCTGCAACCATTTTAATCACATCAAAACCATATTGAGTCAATAATGCGCGGTATTCTTCAGCATCCAAACTAGCATGGTACAAAGGCTCTCCAAACATATCTCCAATCGCTTCACCATGACTTGGCCCACTAGTAAACATTAAGGCTGCGCCAAGCTTTGCATGCACTGAAAATTGTGCAAACATTTCGCGTTGATCATCAGGCTTTAAGTGAAAAAAACTATCCCATGCCAAAATGCCATCAAACTGTTGATCAAAATGAAAATATCGCATATCGGCATTGATCCATGTCTGTTCAGGAAAAAATTCCTGTGCCATTTCCAGCATCACCGCTGAGCAATCAACCCCTGTCACCTGACAACCATTTTCTATGAGATACGCTGCAATCGGATTACCAGAACCACACCCCAAATCCAATACGCTTGCATCAGTAGATGGTAATAAAGCCAAAAAATAATCTAGCCAAACTTTTTCATAGAGATAATCACCGCGAAGTTCTGTCCAGTCGCGCCCATATTTTTGATAAATTTGAATGATTTTTTGCGATAAATGCTCATTATTCATTTATTTTCACTCTTTTTTCATCATTTTGATGGATATTTTAACCTTAGTTTTAAAGCTTAGACCTTCGACCAAAATCTCGGCAAAACCACCCACAGCAGTGTCGTTTTGTCATATAATCTCTGCCGCTAGCTAACTGCCCGCTCAAGAGATTTTTGATATGACCACAATTATCAAACAAGATGACTTGATCACTTCGGTCAAGGATGCCCTTCAATTCATTTCTTACTATCACCCGCAAGACTTTATTCAAGCCATGAGTCGTGCTTATGATCGTGAAGAAAACCAAGCGGCTAAAGACGCGATTGCACAAATCCTGATTAACTCGCGTATGTGCGCAGAGGGTCATCGCCCAATCTGTCAGGATACGGGAATCGTCAACGTTTTCCTTGAAGTGGGTTTAGACGTTAAATTTGATCTTACCATGAGTTTGGATGATGCCATTAATGAAGGCGTACGTCAGGGTTATTTAGAGAACTCTAATGTGCTTCGTGCTTCTGTTTTAGCTGATCCTGCTTTTGGTCGTAAAAATACCAAAGATAACGCCCCTGCGGTGATCCACTATAAACTCGTTCCCGGTAATAAAGTAGATATTACCGTTGCAGCCAAAGGTGGCGGTTCAGAAAATAAATCGAAACTTGCGATGTTAAATCCATCGGACTCGATTGTGGACTGGGTACTTAAAACTGTTCCAACAATGGGTGCAGGCTGGTGTCCACCGGGTATGCTCGGGATTGGGATTGGCGGTACTGCTGAAAAAGCCATGATGCTTGCCAAAGAAGCATTGATGGAAGAAATTAACATGGATGAGTTACTTCGTCGTGGCCCTCAAAGCAAGATGGAAGAACTTCGTATCGAGATCTTTGAGAAAGTCAATGCACTTGGAATTGGCGCACAAGGTCTTGGTGGTTTGACGACCGTATTGGATATTAAAATCAAGGATTATCCTTGCCATGCTGCGGGTAAACCTGTCGGTATGATTCCAAACTGTGCGGCGACTCGTCATGCACATTTCCAACTGGATGGTTCTGGTATTGCACATATTCAGGCACCAAAACTTGAAGATTATCCTGCTGTCACTTGGGATTCATCTAAATCTAAACGTGTAAATTTAGATACCATTACCCAAGAAGAAATGAACTCATGGCAGCCGGGTGATACCTTATTACTTAGTGGCACTATGTATACAGGTCGTGATGCAGCACATAAACGTATGGTCGATATGATCGACAACGGCGAAGAATTACCTGTTGATCTTAAAGGTAAGTTTATCTATTACGTGGGACCTGTCGATCCAGTCGGTGACGAAGTGGTTGGCCCTGCTGGTCCGACAACCGCAACCCGTATGGACAAGTTCACCCGTAAAGTGCTTGAACATACTGGCCTGTTCGGGATGATTGGTAAAGCGGATCGTGGTCCAACGGCGATTGAAGCCATTAAAGATAACAAAGCGACTTATCTCATGGCAGTTGGTGGGGCAGCTTATCTGGTGTCTAAAGCAGTGCGTGAAGCTGAAGTGGTTGCCTTTGCTGACTTAGGTATGGAAGCGATCTACAAATTTGTGGTTGAAGACATGCCTGTTTCAGTGGCTGTTGATGTTAATGGTACATCCATTCATGCGATTGCACCTAAAATCTGGCAAGCCAAGATTGGTAAAATTCCAGTCACAGATGCTACAGCAGTTTAATTGCTCTACTAGTTGAGTAAAAAAAGCACCTCGTAAGGTGCTTTTTTTGTCAATAAACTTTATCTGAATACTACAACCGAAACAGACAAACCTAAGAGCAATATCAAGGTTTAAAATGTTTGTTTTATAAAATTAAAACTAAAAAAACTAGATATCTGCCACAGTATTTTAAGCAGCCATTTTTCTACAAGCGTCAGCGCAGTTCCGACATGCTTTAGCACACTCCTGACAATGCTCTGCTTCATGTTGACCACATTCATCCGCACAATAATCACAGGCTTTTGCACAAATCAAGCAGATTTCCTGACTCAATGCTGATTTTCTTTGTATCGCTTTAGCGCACAGATTGCAGATATCCGCACAATCAATACAACGTCTAACGCATTCACGCATCATGCGAATATCATCTTCACTCAGACAAGCGGAAGCACATCCTGAGCAAGTCACGGAACATAGGGTGCAGGCGGTTACACATTCAGGGATATTAACTGAATTATTCATTCTTATAATTCCTTAATTTTATAAATTTAGCTTTTCAATGATGTTTGATGTTTAAATCATTTAACAAGAAATATGCTTCAGTTTATATTTGTAGTCTGTAATATGAGTTAGCATGTATGTCAGTATATAAATCTCTTTCACCCTGATCTGTATTTTAATTGCAATTTATGTCGTTTTTCTTTATTTATCCTGTACGGTCAAATATATTCCAAGCCCCATAAAAACACCTGCGCCAAATTGACGTATCCACTGCTGTCCTTGCGCTGTAGCCTTCAACTTTCTCATCACATGTTGAGCCAAATAAACACAACATAAATCCGCAGAGATAAATGCCAGATTTACAAAAAATCCCAAACATAAAAGTTGAGATCCAACTAATAACTACGCCACTATAAACGATAAAATCTATTTTATCGTTTTAACATGAAATATAGATGACTTTGATCCACTCTTTACTCGAATAATTTTACAACACGGATCGCGCATGAAAGTAATTAAAAGCAAACAGCACTGAAAATTATTTTTGCATCTCATCAAACTCAATGAAAACAAGCTGAATTCAATCCAAATTCAGCCTGTTATTTTTAACAACTCATCTTTTAACGCTAAAGAATGACGCTATTTCATATAAATAAAATCATTGAGGTATCGTTTTATTTCTAATGGATTAATTCTTAATAAAAAAGTATTCACGATAATATTTCAATTCAGCAATCGAGTCACGAATATCATCCATTGCTAAATGCGAAGCATTTTTTTTCAAACCGCTCATGATTTCTGGACGCCAGCGTTTAGCCAGTTCTTTAACACTCGATACGTCCAGATTACGGTAATGGAAAAATTGTTCGAGTTCAGGCATTAACCGATGCAAGAAACGGCGATCCTGACAGATCGAATTACCACACATTGGCGAGCTTTTTGGGCTGACCCATTTTTTCAAAAATTCAAGCGTTTGCTGCTCTGCATCCTGAGCAGTTAATTTGCTACGGCGCACACGTTCAATCAAGCCCGACTGTCCATGTTGACGTGTATTCCATTCATCCATAGCATTTAAAATACGATCTGGCTGATGAACTGCTAAAACTGGACCCTCTGCCAAAATATTTAAATGGTCATCTGTGATAATCGTTGCAACTTCAATAATCTGGTCATTGTCTGTATCTAAACCAGTCATTTCGAGGTCAATCCAGATTAACCGTGTATCTAATGTGCTACTCATAAATATGGAATCTTAAAGGCTTGAAAAACATCAATAGTAGCAAATTAATTACATCTTGGCTGTAATTCCATAGCCAGTTCATGCTATTTTTGCCACCTCAAACAGTGGGTTTTAGGAATGAATGGCTCTAATTCGTAAACGGCGCTTAACTGAGCAACAGCAACGCCGCATAGACAAACAGCATAAGACACGACAAGAAGACCTCGATACTTCAAATGATCTGGAGGGCTTGGTTGTGCAGCACTATGGTCGCCAACTTGAAGTACAAGCTTTATCTGTACCCAAGCCTCATCCTGAAAAACCAGTAGTTGCTGAGGGTGAACCAGAACCTTTTTGGAAACCCATAGAAATCGGCAGTGTCTGGCGTTGTCACACGCGCACCAATCTTGAACTCTTGGTCACAGGTGATCGAGTCAAATGGCAAGCCGACCCCAATACAGGTTTAGGCATTATTACTGCCATTCATCCACGCAAATCCTTACTTACTCGTCCTGATCGTTACCATAAAGTCAAACCTGTGGCGGCTAATATTAGTCTGATCATCATTGTCTTTGCGCCATTACCAGAGCCTGCACCGAGTCTAATTGATCGATATTTGGTTGCCTGTGCAGATGCCAATATTCCTGCGCTTTTAGTATTGAATAAGTCCGATTTACTACAAGAGCATGATCCGATTTTGACTTTGCTCGATGAATATAAAGCGCTGGGTTACGAAAGTCTGATTTGTCAGGCTAAAGGTGATTTATCCGCTTTACGTGAGCGACTCGATGGCGAGACTGTGGCATTTGTTGGACAGTCTGGTGTAGGTAAAAGTTCACTCATCAATAGTATCGTGCCAGATGCAGAACAAAAAACCAATGTCATTTCAGAGAACTCGGCATTGGGACAACACACGACAACGTCCACTCGTTTGATCAGCTTTGGTCAAAATGGTGCGCTGATTGACTCTCCGGGAATACGTGAATTCGGGCTTTGGCATTTAAATACCGATAAAATTCGTGAAGGCTTCCCAGAAATTTCAGCGCACTTAGGACATTGCCAATTCCGTAATTGTACGCATACGCATGAAAAACAGTGCGCGCTCAAAAATGCAGTTATGGCTGGTGAAATTTTACCGCGTAGACTGGAGAGTTATTTGCGTTTAAATGAAGAAATTCAGGATGCGCAACAAAAAAGTTAATTTTCTATCAAAATTACCCTTGAACTGGTGATTTTGATCACCATGTATATGAGCTATACTCTACGTCAATTTTAAGCTGAATTAGGTGACTTGTGGAACGCTGGTTAGAGTTTATGGGGAATCATCCCTTTTTATTTGGAATCTTGGCTGTTTTAATTGTACTGTTCTTTGTGTTTGAAGGACAACGTAATGGTCGCAAGATTTCCCCACAATCACTGGGTATTTTAGTTAAAGCGAAAAATGCTCAACTGATTGATCTACGTGATGCGAGTGACTTTCGTGAAGGTCATATCAGCGGTAGCCGTAATATTCCATATAGTCAACTGACTAGCCATATTGATGAGTTAAAATCAAGTGATCGTCCTTTGGTGTTCATTTGTAATTTAGGTCAGGTTGCAGGCAGTGCCCTGCAGAAAGTTGGTCATGCTGACAGTTATCGTCTTGATGGCGGAATCAGTAACTGGAAAGCACAAAACCTACCACTGGTGAAAAGCAAAGCCAAAGCTTAAGGAGAACTTTATGTCTGCAAATATCACGATTTACTCGACCACAATGTGTCCGTATTGTGTGCGTGCAAAACAACTTCTTGAGCGTAAAGGCGTTGAGTATAAAGAAATTAATTTATCCAATGAAGCACCAGAAGTACGTGTTGAATTGATGCAACGCACCAATCATCGCACTGTGCCTCAAATTTTTATTAATGATCAGTTTATTGGTGGTTTTGACCAGCTTTATGCTTTAGAGCGTGATGGTAAACTCGACCCGTTACTGGCCTAAACTCGCTTAAATTGTAAAGGAAAAAAGAATGAGTGAAGAACAACAAACTCAACCACAACTCGCTTTAGAACGTCTTTATACCAAAGACATTTCATTTGAAGTTCCTGGGGCGCAAGTTTTTACTAAACAATGGCAACCCGAGTTGAATATCAATCTTTCATCTGCTGCTGAAAAAGTTGATCCAACTCACTTTGAAGTGTCATTAAAAGTCGTGGTTGAGGCCAATAATGATGGTGAGACAGCGTTTATTGTAGATGTCACTCAAGCAGGTATTTTCCTTATTGAAAATATTGAAGAAGAACGCCTTCCATACATTCTAGGTGCATACTGCCCAAATATTTTGTTCCCGTTCTTGCGTGAAGCAGTCAATGATATGGTTACAAAAGGCAGCTTCCCTCAATTACTGTTGACTCCTATTAACTTTGATGCTGAATTTGAAGCCAATATGCAACGTGCTCAGGCAACCATTGCTGAAGGTCAGGCTTAATCAGCCAACATAAAAAAACCACCAATTTCGGTGGTTTTTTTATGTCTGTTTTAGAACCGCATCATTTATTTTTTTATGGTTTTCATTGGTGCATTCCCTATTCATTCAACTATTTAACTGTTTCAACATAACCAAATTCTAAAAAAGGAAAAAGCTCCGTTTATTGGAGCTTTTTCCCTAAGTTTGTAAGATTTCAATCTCAAATTAAATTTTACGCTTTAGGGCATCGGCGATGGCTTCAACCAATTGCTGTGAAATTTCCTGTTTAGAGGCTTTTTCTAGCTCACGTTTTTTCATATGGTAGCTTTGCGCAAAAAATACAGTCATGGCATTTTCATCTGAAGCAAAGCCAATATCTTTACGGGAGACATCATTACAAGCAATCATATCTAACTTTTTCGCAACAAGTTTACCTGCTGCATATTCTTCAACATTTTGCGTTTCTGCGGCAAAACCCACCATAAATGGTCGTTGTTGCTGCCCTGCAATTGTGGCAACAATATCTGGATTCTTAATCAGGGAAACCGCTAACTCGTCGCCTGCTTTTTTAATTTTTTGATCAGCTACTTGAGCAACACGGTAATCAGCCACTGCTGCCGTTGCAATAAAAATATCGCAACCTTCATCTAAGGTTTGCATACTGGCATCCAGCATTTGGACGGCTGAAGCAACATTGACACGTTGCACACCATTAGGTGTATCTAAGGTCACAGGGCCTGCAATTAAGGTCACTTTAGCACCTGCCGCATAACATGTTGCGGCCAGAGAAAAGCCCATTTTTCCAGTACTATGGTTGGAAATATAACGTACAGGATCAATCGCTTCACGTGTAGGTCCTGCGGTAATCACCACATGCTTACCTGCAAGTAAGCCAAATTTTTCTGCAATTGCACGTTGTGCTTTGTGGAAATATTCACGAACTTGGTATGCCAGTTGTTCAGGCTCAGGCATACGTCCCAGACCAACATCTCCACAGGCCTGTGAACCTGCATCAGGCATGATGACATGGATACCATCTTCTACTAATGTTTGTAAATTGCGCTGTGTCGCTTTCGCTGCCCACATTTGCTGATTCATAGCAGGCGCAACCCAAACTGGCGCTTTAGTTGCAAGATACAATGTACTGAGTAAATCATCAGCTAAACCATGTGCAAATTTAGCCAAAGTATCGCAACTTGCAGGCGCAACCAAAACCAAGTCTGCCCAACGCGCTAACTCGATATGCCCCATACCTGCTTCCGCTTCAGGATCCAGCAGTTCAGTATGTACAGGATTACCTGAAAGTGCCTGAAAAGTTAAGGGAGTAATAAATGCTTGTGCGCCGTGCGTCATCACCACGCGCACATTAAATCCATAATCTTTTAGCCGACGAACGATAATCGCACTTTTGTAGGCTGCTATGCCGCCAGTGACCGCTAGGATGATGTTTTTATGAGGAATAACACTTAAATCAAAGCTCACAAACAGCTTACCTTTATGTTGCAGTGGCGCTCACAATAGCATTAAATACGCGCATACCCAAGTGATTGGCTATGAAATCAGAATTAAAATAATGGCAATAAGTGATATTTATAATGAATCATTCTATTAAACAATCGATCAAAGCGTGGCCACAACAAGAGCGCCCACGTGAACGCCTGCTAGAACAAGGCGCAAGCAGTTTATCAGATGCCGAATTACTGGCGATTTTCTTACGCTCAGGCTCCAGAAAGCATTCTGCAGTTGAACTAGCCAGACTCCTGATTCAGCATTTTGGAGGACTTAATCCTGTATTTGACGCTTCACAGGAAGAGCTGTGTCAGTTTCATGGAATGGGCGCGACTAAATATTCACAATTAATGGCAGTCAAGGAATTAGGCAGACGATATTTGAATAATCATTTTCATCAAGACCATTTAAATCTGGATTCATCTCAACTGGTACTCGATTATTTACGTTATGAGCTACAAGGTGAAACTCAGGAAGTATTTGCAGTCCTGTGTCTGGACAGTCAATTACGCAAGTTACATTTCAAAAAACTGTTTTTTGGTTCTACCAATTTTTGCAGTGTTTCAATCAAACAAACCTTGCGCTATGCCATTCAACAACATGCTAGTTTTATCGTAATCGCGCATAATCATCCATTTGGTGAAGTACGGCCTTCCGTCGAAGATATTGAAATGACCCAACAGTTAAAACAGGCTTGTGAATGTGTCGAGATCAAGTTGATTGATCATATCATAGTGGCTAAACAGGCAAGTTTTTCATTTGCTGAACAGAGACTGCTCAATTTATAAAATCATATTGCAATTGTATTGACAAAGTATGACCAAATGGTAAATATCATGAAAAATTCAATGCTCGCTGAAACATGATTGTACGTGAACAAAATGATCTTATAAAGTTACTCTTTTCTTGGCGCGGAACAATTTTACCCAAAATTTTGCCTGCTCTCGGCGTTGTGATGTTACTTTCAGCCATTGTTGGGGGGCTTGAATATGCACAAATTTATCATTTTCCAGAATTACCTTTAGTTGGTTTTACGCTAATCGGAGTCGTGCTTTCGATCTTTTTGGCATTTAAAAATAATGCCTGTTATGACCGCTGGTGGGAAGGACGCAAACTGTGGGGAGCCTTGATTGCAAATGCACGACATTTCGATCGAGATTGTCGTATTCTTCCACAAGGACGCCGTGAAAAAATTATTCAGCATGTCATTGTTTTTGCCAACGTACTCCGTGATCGACTGCGTCATCAAACTGCTCATCCGACGGAACTCACAGAAACTACAGGTATGAGCCAGCAGGCATTGACACAGCTTTATCAACAACATAATGCACCGCAATACACGTTAAGCCTGATTCAGTGGGAATTGATGCAATCGCTTAAAGAAGGTGAAATCAGCGATATAATTTACACACAGTTGAATCGTTATGTCACTGAACTGAGTTTAGTACAAACTGGGTGCGACCGTATTGCCAATACGCCTATTCCATTTGCCTATTCAGTCTTGCTGAACCGTACTGTATTCTTTTTCTGTTTTATGTTGCCCTTTAGCGTAGGGCCTATTTTAGGATTAGGTACGCCATTACTGGTGGGGATTTTAACTTATACCTTTCTAGGACTGGATGCTTTAAGCTCTGAAATTGAAGAGCCCTTTGGAACGCAAAGTAATGACTTACCTCTTGATTCGATGGTGCGTTTGATTGAAATTGAACTATTAGGAACATTGGGTAAGCCAACTCCTCCCCCCATTCAGGCTCAAGATCATAATTTACTTTAAGACCTTAGATGCGTCACCGCTCAAGATCCAATGGATCAATATTGTTTGCCAAATCCACACTGTCAAACCAAGGAAAAAAAGTGATTAAAATACTAGGACGAACCGATTCTATTAATGTCAGAAAAATTCTTTGGCTTTGTGATGAGTTAAATCTGGACTATGTGCGTGAAGATTGGGGACGGGGTTTTGCCTCGCCCAAACAAATAGAATTTCTAGCACTAAATCCTAACGCTACCATTCCAGTTTTGATCGATGGCGATTTCATACTCTGGCAATCCAACTCGATTATTCGTTATCTTGCAAATGCGTATTCTGGTGAATATTTATATCCCAAAGAGCCACAACAGCGCGCCATCATTGATCAATGGATTGATTGGCAAGGAATTGAACTCAATAACAGTTGGACTTATGCACTCATGCATATTATTCGTCATTCACCTGAGCATCAAGATTTTGAAAAAGTCTCTCAAAGTATTGAGGCGTGGAATGCGATGATGCATATACTTGAACAGCAACTTGCTAAAACACGAGCTTATGTTGCAGGTAAAAATTTTTCTTTGTCAGATATCGTGATTGGACTTTCCGTACAACGCTGGTATTTAACACCCTTTGATAAACCAGACTATCCAAATATCAAAGCCTATTATGCATTATTAAGCAAAAGAGAGGCTTATATGCGTTGGGGCAATAACGGTCAAAACTGATCGTCAGCTTAATTCCTTTAAAGTACTGGCTCAATAATTAACGAAAACTTTCCCATATGCCAACCTGATGCGCATTGGGTTTTGGTGTTTGCCCCAGTTTAATCCACGGCATATTTTCACCATGAAAATCACTGCCAATCGACACTTTTAGATTAAACTGATCAATCATTCGATCGACCATTTGCTTAGTAGACAAAGACTCAATGTTTGGGGGTAATTCCACAGCATCCCCTTTTAACTGGGAAAATAACTCAATCATATAGCGTATATTGGTAGCCGATAAATCATAACGAGTAGGATGTGCTAAAACTGCATAGCCATGACTTTGATGAATAATCTGAATGGTCTCTGCCAAACTTAAACCATCAAACTTAACAAAAGCACGTTTGCCTTCTTTTATAAATCGATCAAAAGCTTGTTGAGGTCTTGATACAATTCCTTTTTGAACTAGCGCCTTGGCAATATGGGTTCGAGTAATTCGGTCTGGTTCACCATCTACCTGTAAAAGAACATCTTCATAAATATCTTGATCAATACAACTTTGAAGTAAGTAACAAATCTGTTTAGCACGTTCTGCACGAATCTTTTTTTGTATTTCGAGTGCATCGATCAAAGGTTCGGGAGACTGCATATCCAACGCCACAATATGGACACCATAGCTTTTTTTTGTGGCTGGTCGTGACCATTGACTAGAAATTTCTACACCAGAAATGATTTTAATATCATACTGTTGAGCAGTTTCCCTGACCAACTCTACACCATCCATCGTATCATGGTCAGTCAAAGCTAGCGTATGAATCCCATGCTCCACTGCCGATTTAACTAATGCATCTGGTGACAAAGTTCCATCAGAAATATTGCTATGTGTATGTAAATCTATGCCTTGCATCTTTATACTATGCCACTTCGTTGATCCAGTTTAGATACTCTAACATGAAAGCACTTTTAGACTTTGTGCCCCTCATTATTTTCTTTTATTTATATAAAACCGTCGATCCTAAAGATACGCAACATCCCCTCTTGCAGTTGATCGGTTCAGCTGGCGGTGTAGATAACAATAATATTCTGGTCGCTACTACTGGCCTGATTATTTCCATGTTGATTATTTACGGCGGTTTGTTTATCACACAAAAATTCCGTTTAGAAAAACAGCAATGGATTGTGTTGTTTATGACGGTCATTTTTGGTGGCATTACCCTTATGCTAAGTGACGATTTTTATATTCGCTTAAAAGCAGTCATTCTTAATTTAGTATTTGCAGGTGCTTTTTTACTTTCTCCGTTCTTTAGTAAAGATGGAAAACCATTAATTCAACGCTTATTTGGCCCAGTCTTTGAATTAAGTGCTCAGGGCTGGAAAAATCTGAATTTTGCTTGGGCAGCGATGTTTATTGTGATGTCATTGCTACACTGCTTTTTTGCCTTTATTTTTATGCACGGTAAATATTGGGGTGAATTTACAGCTTTTGGCGACATGATTGTCATGTTTTCCTTTATCATTATTCAATTTATTGTATTACGCAAATACTTTAAATCACCCGATGCCTAGATTGCTTTAAAACTAACGACTGAGATTGTCCACATGCCATTATTTGTAGTCACCTGTACCGACAATGACGGAACTTTAGAAAAACGTTTAGCTGTTCGCCCTCAACACCTTGAGCGATTACAAAAACTACATGACGAAGGTCGTCTGATTGTGGCAGGTGCAATGCCTAAAGATCCAGCCAATCCACAAGCGGGCTTTTATGGCAGCACGATTATTGTTGACTTCGATCATCGTGAAGCATTAGATGCATGGCTCAAAGATGAACCTTTTTTACTTGAAGGGGTTTATGGAAAAATAGAAGTCAAACCATTCAATAAAGCATTTCCGAAAGAGTAAGATTATGTCTACCATTTCCAAGTTGCTTATTGGTTTATCACTATTATGTTCAACGGCATGGGCAGTTGAACCAGCATCCAGCGCAGCAGCGCCAACATCCGTGGCAGCAATAACCACCACAACTGCAAAAGTAGCTCCTGCCAATAGCGCTGTTGTTGCTAATCCGAATACAGAAACCAAACCATTAACTGCTGAGCAAATGGTTAAAGCAAAAGCCGATCAGGACAATAAAATCAAGGCATTGGTTAAAGATCAGGCAGGACGACTCAAACAACTGGAACAAGCTAATCTGGATGCTTTGACTCAGAATCAAGAGTTACAACTCAAAAATGATAATCTGTCGGTTCAGGTTCAAGTCTTACAAAGTGAACGCAGTGCGCAAATGTTTTTGTACGGCGGTGCAGTAATGGGCGTAGGTGTATTTTTGGGCTTTCTGATTGCCAGTTATATTCACACCAAACGTCGTCGTCAGTGGTAAAATTTATCCTTTAAAACAATTTTAAAGGTTTTTCAGTGACAAGCTCTGGTATTGAAACAGCTGAACTGGATTGGGAATCTGTCGATGGCATTGATATTCCCATTTCCAGACAGTTTGGCGATGTTTATTTCTCTAAAGCCAATGGCTTACTTGAAACCCGACATGTCTTTTTAAATGGTAATGATCTCAATACCCGGTTAAGCCAACTACAACCTTTTCAATATTTCTCTGTCGGTGAAACAGGATTTGGTACAGGCTTAAATATTTTAACCTTGTGGCAACTCTGGCAACAGGTTCGATCAGATAATCACAGCCATTTACATGCCATCAGCGTTGAAAAATTTCCTTTAAGCAAAACTGATTTAATTCGTGCCTTGAATGCGTGGCCTGAACTCAAACCCCTTGCCGACCAACTTATTGCACAGTACCCGCTTCCACTCGCAGGCTGTCATCGGTTAAGTTTTCCTGAAGAACGATTTAGTCTGGACCTATGGCTAGGCGATGCACACGATGTTTTTCCTGTGATTAAAAAAACAAAAGCCATCGATGCGTGGTTTCTGGATGGCTTTGCACCCTCCTGTAATCCTGAGCTTTGGGAAGAGAATGTTTTAAATCATATTGTCAGACTTTCAGATATTGGGACGACTTTTGCATCTTTTAGTGTAGCAGGCGTCTTAAAACGTGGGCTTAAAAAACATGGCATCACGATTTCAAGACCCAAAGGTTTTGGGCATAAACGAGAAATGCTCAAAGCAATCTGGCAACAAACAGAAGAAAAAACTGAATTAAATGTGATAGATCAACCGACGCAAAGCTTTAAATCAAAAAACATTGCGATTATTGGAGCAGGAATTGCGGGTTTAAATGTGGCATGGGCATTGGCTCAACGTGGACACCACATCACGATCTATGAGCAAAATCAACCACTATCAGGCGGATCAGGCAATCCGTTGGCTTTGCTTAATCCAAAGCTTTGTCCGATTGAACAAGCGCATGAGCATTTAATGACACTGACATGGCAATATGCTTTAAATTTCTATCCGAAATTTGAAGCTTTTCGTGCCATTCAAGTCAACCAGACGGCACAAAAAAATCCACAAGACTTACTCGATCTTGTAGAACAATATCCAGCTGGATTATTACAAACGCAAACACCCGAACAGAGTCAAATTGCCACAACTTTTTCTAGTTTAAAGCTGACGCAGGCTGGCGCGGTTTCTCCGCATCAGCTTCGTGATCAAATCTTAAAACACCGCAATATTGACCTAAAAATTAGTAAAATTTCACGATTGATCGAAACAGAGTCGATGGTTCAACTTATACAAGGTCAGCATGTTTTAGCAGAGGCAGATCAAGTCGTGGTGTGTTGCGCTAAAGCGAGTCCAGACTTATTTGAACAGTATCCTCGTTTAAAACCAATCCGAGGTCAAGTCAGTTGGCTAAACAATAGCGAACACCCTTTAGCTCAAGACCAAGCTTATAGTTATGGCGGTTATTGTATGCAACTGGATGCTGAACATTTGATTTTGGGGGCATCGTTTTATCCAAATCGGGAGGATGAAGATGTTCTTATAGAAGACCATGTGCATAACTTTGATTTAATCCACAGCATCTATCCAACTTATGCACAACACTTGCCAGATCCTCGCGTTTGGGAAGGACGCGCCTCTATCCGCGCACAAACGGCTGATTATTTTCCATTACTCGGACAAGTTCAGGAAAATTCTCGTATATTTACCTTTGCAGGTTTAGGTTCTAAAGGGTTTTTATTTGCGCCATTGTGTAGTGAAATATTGGCAGCCTTGATGTTGTATGAAGCCTGTCCCGTGCCAGCATCATTATTAGAAAAATTAAATCCGCGCCGTTTCTTTAAAAAAGTCAAAACCAAGAAACCTTATTTTAATGCTTGATCCCCTTTACTCATTAAACTGTGTAACTCTTCTTGATGATTTTGAATTGCAAAACAAAAAGCGCTTAAAGCGCCTTTTGTTTAAACAATTTATTCATTAAGCAGGAATATTGCGCTGCGAAACTGAACGAATGGCTTCTTTTAAAGCATCATAGCCATGAATCGCAGGGAATTGAGGAAATTCAGCAATCACATTATCTGGCGCATCAAACAAAAAACCATGATCCGCTTCACCTAACATCGTGGTATCGTTATACGAATCACCTGCTGCAATTACACGAAAATTCAAACCATGCAAAGCTTTCACAGCTTCACGTTTTTGATCTGGTTGGCGTAATTTATAGGCCGTAATCATGCCTTTGTCATCTGTTTCCAATTTATGACAGAAAATCGTTGGCCAACCTAATTGTTGCATCAAAGGATGTGCAAATTCATAGAATGTATCTGAAAGAATGATCAATTGAAAATGAGTACGTACCCATTCCACAAACTCTTTAGCGCCTGGTAATGGCCCCATATCAGCAATCACTGCCTGAATGTCGTTTAAGCCTAAACCATGTTGTTTTAAAATATTTAAGCGCTGGGTCATAAGCACATCGTAATCTGGAATATCGCGCGTAGTGGCTTCAAGTTCTTTGATGCCTGTTTTTTTGGCAAAATTAATCCAGATTTCAGGAACTAAAACACCTTCCAAGTCTAAACAAACGATTTCCATGCTCACTCCAGCGGATTTTAAATTTGGCATTAGTTTAACATGTAGACTTTTCTGCACACACCATCTTTTAAACTCAAATTGAGTGATTATTCAGGTTGACGCTTCAAATTAGATTATAATAATCTGCAAAATCAGTTGATATCTAATAAGGCACACTGGAATGAGTTTAGATTTAGAACGTATCAATGCAGAATTAGGCAATGATGCTGAAAAGTTGATTGAATGGGCGCTGAGCCTGAATGAAAAAGCCATTGTGACGACGAATTTCCGTCCGTTTGAAGCTGTGATTTTGCATATGCTGACACGTGTTAAACCAGATATCCAAGTAGTATGGATGGATAATGGCTACAACACTGAAACCACCTATAAATATGTTGATGAAATTACTCAATTACTCAACCTAAATCTACTTACCTATCTACCGAAACGTTCTCGCGCCCATCGTGAAGCTTTGCAAGGACCAGTACCTGCATTGGATGATCCAAAGCATGAAGCTTTCACCGCAGAGGTAAAACTAGAACCATTTGAACGCGCTTTACGCGAAACTGCACCGAAAGTCTGGTTTACAGCTTTACGTGCCACCGATACTGCAGTTCGTGCGGAGATGGATGCGGTCAGCATCAATCCAGATGGTCTTATTAAAGTTGCGCCATTACTCAAATGGACATCGAAAGACCTGTGGGAATATATGCAAAAACATAATCTTCCTGATAATGAAGATTATTTTGACCCAACCAAGGGTGAAGAACATCGTGAATGCGGCTTACACTTAAGTCACTAATGGCATAGCCTTAAAAGGTAGCTTATGAAGATATGGCTACCTTTTTTATTGATGAGATGATTCCATCAAAAACTGCTGTCATAGGTCATTTTATTTCTTTGTTAAAAGAGATAATGAAAAAAAACTAAACAGTGATAAATAAAATCCCGCTAGAAACTCCATTTTCAAATGAGCGAAAAGTCGATTTATAGCGAACCAGTATTGAGTAAAATCAATGCTTATGCGTGATCTCAACATTCATCACATTTTATTGGCTTTATGTACATTTTTGCTTATATACTTGTCATACACTTATAATAGACATGTGTTCTATAATTCTAAAAACGTAGCTCATCAAGGGTTATTGATATAATTGCAGTGAGGCAATCCAAGCTATGCGCCCATTACACCCAATTGACTTTATATTCTTATCCTTAGAAAAAAGACAACAGCCTATGCATGTCGGTGGTTTGTTTTTATTTGAAATTCCAGAAAATGCCCCAGATACATTTATGCAGGATTTGGTCAATGATATTCGCAAATCCAAGACGATTCCTGTCCCACCATTTAACAATCGACTGAGCGGCCTCTTTTGGGATGAAGATGAAGAGTTCGATCTGGACCATCACTTTCGACATGTCTCCTTGCCACATCCGGGACGTATTCGCGAGTTACTGATTTATATTTCTCAGGAACATAGTACCCCGATTGATCGGGCAAAACCGCTATGGACATGTAATATTATTGAAGGAATTGAAGGTAATCGCTTCGCTATGTATTTCAAAATTCATCACGCGATGGTGGATGGCGTTGCAGGGATGCGTTTGATTGAAAAATCATTATCACATGATCCAACTGAAAAAAGTATCGTTCCTCCATGGTGCGTTGAA
Organism: Acinetobacter sp. WU_MDCI_Axc73; assembly: GCF_025562455.1. Lineage (GTDB taxonomy): Bacteria > Pseudomonadota > Gammaproteobacteria > Pseudomonadales > Moraxellaceae > Acinetobacter. The sequence continues at coordinate 84,420 of NZ_JAHPRO010000012.1, read as the reverse complement.
GGCAAGCGAGCAAAACGTTTAAAAGAACCCAAGCCTGGACGAATCAAAAAAGTGTTGGCGGGCTTAAAAGGTCAACTTCAAGCTACTCCACGTGTGATGCAGGAACTTTCTCAAACACTGTTAAAAGACTTTGGGCGTAATCCTGATTATGTTTCAAGCTTTCAGGCACCTAGTTCAATATTGAATCAACGCGTCAGTTCTTCACGACGTTTTGCGGCACAGTCATTTGAGCTAGATCGCTTTCGTCATATTGCCAAAGCACTCGATGTCACCATCAATGATATCGTTTTGGCGGTGTGTTCTGGTGCATTACGCGAATATCTGATTAGCCATCAAAGCTTGCCAAATAAACCATTAATTGCCATGGTTCCAGCTTCGTTACGCAGTGATGATTCGGAAGTAAGTAATCGAATTACGATGATTCTGGCAAATCTGGCCACCCATAAAGATGATCCTTTGGAACGCTTACAAACGATTCGTCGTAGCGTACAAAATGCCAAACAGCGCTTTAAACGCATGACCAGTGATCAGATTTTAAACTACAGTGCGGTGGTCTATGGCCCTGCTGGGCTGAATATTTTATCTGGCATGATGCCAAAACATCAGGCATTTAATCTGGTCATTTCCAATGTTCCTGGCCCACGAGAGCCGCTTTACTGGAACGGTGCTAAACTGGATGCACTTTACCCTGCCTCTATTGTCCTTGATGGACAAGCGCTGAACATTACCATGACCAGTTATTTGGATAAGCTTGAAGTAGGTTTAACCGCCTGTCGTAATGCGTTGCCACGTATGCAAAATTTATTGATACATCTGGAAGATGAAATTCTACGTTTTGAACAATTGATTGCAGAAAAAGAAAGTATGCAACAGCGTGAAACTCAAATTAGTGCAGTAAGTTAAACCATTACTCTGATAAAACAAGGGGCTTGAATATGCCCCTTATTTTTTAATGGTACGACATTGTTTGAGTAATTGATGACACACTGAGCGGATCATCGCGGTGGTAATTTGTACTTCTTTACCTTGATCGTCCACCATATAACATGTATTCACAACATTGCTGCTGTCCATGACATGTTTTAAACCTTGACCAAGTAAACTTTCACTTACATTCATGCTAGAGAACCTCAACTTGCTAAGACGCTTAAAAAGGGAGAATTTGTCTTTGGCTACTGGATATGTCTAGTATTTAAAATTCTCAGGCGAAAGTAAAATTTCAGTTGTAACAAGGATTAAGCGAAATCCTGTTACAATTTCAGCTTAAAATGATGTCATATTGCTCTTGCGTATATAAATTTTCCACCTGAAATTTTATGACACGATTCACAAAATGTTCTAAATCTGCGACAGCAGTAGCCTCAGCAGTCAATAAACGATCGATCACCGCGGGATGCGCAACGACAGTAAAGCCACTCTTGGATTCAAAAGCTCGGGTATATCTTAAAATTTCTCGAAATATCTCGTAACACACTGTTTCTGCTGTCTTCACATAACCTCGTCCCTGACATGTCGGGCAAGACTCACACAGTAAATGTTCCAAAGATTCTCGTGTACGCTTACGCGTCATTTCTACCAAACCAAGCTCAGAGACTTGCGTAATTTTGGTTTTGGCATGGTCACGTTCTAGCATTTTTTCGAGCTGACGCATCACTTCTTCACGATGCATAGGCTCTTGCATATCGATGAAGTCAATAATGATAATGCCGCCCAAATTGCGAAGTCGTAACTGACGTGCAATGACCTGTGTCGCCTCCATATTGGTTTTAAACACTGTGTCTTCCAGACTACGACCGCCTACATAAGAGCCCGTATTGACATCAATCGTGGTCATTGCTTCAGTTTGATCAATCATCAAATAACCGCCAGACTTTAAGGCCACCCGAGTCTGTAAAGCTTTCTGAATATCTTCTTCTACGTTATATAAATCGAATAATGGGCGCTCGCCGGGATAATGAATCAATCGATCTTTAATATTTGGGACAAATTCATCAATAAATTCTACCAATTTTGCATGAATTTCACGTGAATCTACATACACTTTTGCTGTTTCTTCATTGGCTAAGTCTCGGATTACCCGCTGTGGTAAAGGTAATTCTTCAAAAATTAGATTCGGAACGACATCCCCTTTTTGCTTACGTTGAATAAACTCCCACAGTTTTGCCAAATAGCACATATCTTGCGTAATCGATGCTTCATCAATCCCTTCTGCCGCAGTTCGGACAATCACACTGCCTGGCAGATGATGCTCTTGCTGAATGCGTTCAATCATACTGCGCAGACGATCACGTTCTTCTTCAGATTCAATCCGCTGTGACACCCCAATATGATGACCATAAGGCATGAGAACCAGATAGCGTGAAGGAATGGAGAGATCGGTACTTAAACGTGCACCTTTAGTACCGAGCATATCTTTCATCACTTGAACAGTGAGAATTTGCCCTGGATGTAAAAGCTCAAAAACATTTGGCATCGGCTGCGAACGTGGCCACACCATGTCATTGATATGTAAAAATGCAGTTCGGGATAATCCAATATCGACAAAAGCCGCCTGCATACCCGGCAATACACGAACTACTTTTCCTGTATAGATATTACCGACCAAGCCACGTTTGACTGTCCGTTCAACAAATAATTCGTTGACTGTTCCGTTTTGGATTAATGCCACCCGACACTCCATAGGCGTAACATTAATCAGTAGTTCTTCTGACATACTAAAACTCAAAATGTTATAAAAATTCTTGTTCCAGAGTTAAAGAAGATCAAGCGTCCAATCTAATCGATGAATTAAAGCCGCCGTTTTCTCCTATAAACTTAACTCTTTTTAATAACTGTATTGTCTCGAATAATGGCAAGCCCACCACATTGCTATAACTGCCTTCAATTCGAGGAATAAATTGGGCCGCTGCTCCCTGTATGGCGTATGCACCTGCTTTACCTACAGGTTCCCCTGTTGCCCAATAATTTTCCATATTTGATTGAGTTAAATGCTGAAATTCAACTCGAGTTTGCACAACTTGACTAAAAAAATCGTTTGCAGTTGCTACACAAATTCCAGAAAAAACATCGTGCTGACGACCTGACAATGCTGTCCAGATTTCAAAAGCATGTGCTTTAGATTCAGGCTTTCCGATGATCTTACCATCAAGTCCCAAACTTGTATCAGCGGCTAATATCACTGCATCTGGAAACTGACTGAGAACAACTTGAGCTTTTTCTCTTGCCAGACGTTCAACATAACTCGAAACGGATTCATTGTCCTGTATAGATTCATCAATATCAGGACGAACAATATCAAAGTCTAAACCAACCTGTTTAAGCAGCTCTTGTCGTCTGGGCGAGCTTGACGCTAAAATTAAATGCGCCATTTATGCAAACAATAATAAATGATCGGCCAGCATAAAATACTGGTCATCAACGGTTGCCAATGGCGAGCAATGGAAAAATGGAATCCTCCCATGATTTGCGCCATCCATATAAAAAACAAATGTGCAATCAAAGCTAAAATTACAATCGTCCATAAGTTCATAAACGTTAAAATCCGTCTTTCACGAGTGAAATAACGCACAATAAATGTGATCAGAACAAAACTCAGCGCATTGAGTCCTAATGGCGAATCGATTAATAAATCAGTAAATAATCCTGTGGCAAATGCAAACCAAACGCCACACCACGTTGGCTGACACAGCACCCAGAACAGCATGACCATCAACATCACCAATGGTCGCCAGCCCGAAATATCATAAGACAACGGATAAACCGTTAAAATCGAACTGACCACTATTGAAATAATAATAATGATCAGAGGATCTTTACGTTTTTCATATTTTAATTTAGCGATCGGCATATGGTTGCTCCATCGCTAACGATTCAGAAAATAACACCACAACATGATGACCACTGGCTAACTGGGCGGCTGGAGTCACATCAATTTCAGAAAATTCACCCGAATTATGTCGACGCACCTGCGATACCGTTCCAACCAAATAACCAGCAGGAAAATGCTCACCCAATCCAGAGCTATAGACTTTATCGCCTATTTTCACATTGGCGCTGGTTGGAACATATTCCATTTTTAAACGTCCAAGATCGCCAGTTCCAGACACAATGGCGCGCATCCCAGTCCGTTCTAGACGTACAGAAAGCGAATGTTCTTTATCTGAAAGGAGCATGACACGTGAACTATGCGGATAGACATCAATGACCTGTCCCATAATCCCCTTATCATCCAAAACGGTTTGACCGACTTTAATCTGGTTAGTCTCGCCACGGTTGATAATAATGATATGACGCAATGGATCTGCATCTGTCCCGATCACTTCAGCAATTTCCATACGCCCATCAATAATTAAAGGCGTATCCAATAACCCCCGCAAACGAGTATTTTCCGCAGAGAGTTCAGATAATTTTTGTAGGCGCACCTGTGCCTGAAGTAACTCAGCCTGCATCGCTGTATTTTCACGACGTAACTGAGTTTCAGACTTGGTTTGTTGGTTGAGCCATTCTCGCGACAGTACGGGATAGCTGGCTAGTGCATAGATTGGATTATATGCAGCATAGATAACATCCCTCGCGGGCTTGATCACATGAGGTATGCGCCAGTTAATAAACAGCAACGCCAGACATGTAATAACCGCGATGACAAACGAGCGAAAAGATGGCGGTTGTCTTGAAAAAAGATTCGGTTGCACCGCCTCGTCCTTAAAAAGTATTAACCAACAAAGAGCATGTCATGATTTGGGTTATCAAAGAACTCCAATACCTTACCACCACCACGAGTTACACAAGTCAATGGATCTTCAGCTACCATAACAGGCAAGCCTGTTTCCTGAGCCAATAACTTATCTAGATTACGTAGTAATGCACCACCACCTGTTAACACAATTCCGCGCTCTGCGATATCTGAAGATAACTCTGGCGGTGTTTGTTCAAGTGCTGATTTGACGGCACTGACAATGCTTTGAAGCGGATCAGAAATCGCCTGCATGACTTCATCAGAAGTAACGGTAATTGAGCGAGGGACACCTTCTGCCAAATTACGACCACGCACTTCAATTTCCAAGGTCTGACCATCTGAAACCGCCATGCCGACTTCTTTCTTGATGATTTCAGCGGTGGTTTCACCAATCACACAACCATGCGCCTTGCGCACATAATGAATGATTTGTTCATCAAATACATCTCCGCCAATGCGTAATGAATCTGCATAAACACAACCTTGTAATGAAATGATCGCTATTTCAGTGGTACCACCACCCACATCAACCACCATCGAACCACAGGCTTGCTCAACTGGCATACCTGCACCAATCGCAGCGGCCATTGGCTCTTCAATTAAACGGACATCACGCGCACCTGCATTAAATACAGCTTCACGAATCGCACGACGTTCAACTAAAGTTGATTTGCATGGGACACAGACCACAACACGCGGTGCTGGTGGAAATAAACGTTTTTCATGCACTTTACCAATAAACTGGTTCAGCATGGTTTCGGTGACTTCAAAATCAGCAATCACTCCATCTTTCATCGGACGGATTGCAGAAATATTCGCTGGCGTACGACCTAACATTTGTTTAGCATCGAGACCAACAGCAGCAACAATTTTCTGAGAACCACTGTGACGGATTGCCACAACAGTCGGTTCATTTAATATAATGCCTCGGCCGGGTGCATAAATAAGTGTATTTGCTGTACCTAAATCAATGGCTAGATCTGGCGAAAACAAGCCAATTAGTCGTTTTAGAATCACGGGTCGTTCTCAGTTAAACTTTATATGGACGCAAGTTGGCAACTTTAACTAAATGTGATGCTTTGAACAAGTCAATCGCTTATTATAAGCCACATTATTTGCAAATTTTTAATACTGACTTAGGTGATGTTATGTCTACATCGGATGCTCAGCATTCAGATTTAAATGCACAAACCGTATCTCAAATCGCCAATCTTGCTCGATTGTCGCTCAATGATACGCAATCTAGCGACTATGCTCAAAGTCTAAATAAAATTTTAGACATGATGGAAAGTCTCAAAAGCATTCATACTGATGGTGTTGAACCCCTAAAAAGTCCTTTTGACAATCCTCAGCCTTTACGTCGCGATGTCGTGACTGAAACCAATCATCGTGAGGAATATCAGTCAGTTGCTCCTGAGACACAGGACGGACTTTACCTTGTTCCGCGTGTCATTGAATAATTGAGATTGTAGAATTTCTCGTATTCATCGCCCTCTATTTTTAGAATTTAGACGATAAAGAATTTTCACTTATGACAGATTTACATCGCTTATCTATTCGCGAACTTTCTCAAGGCTTAAGTCAAGCCAAATTTTCTTCGCGCGAATTGACCCAACATTATCTCAATCGTATTGCCAAGATTGATACTCAAATCAAAAGTTATGTGACGGTTACTCCAGAACAAGCGCTGGCTCAAGCCGATGCAGCGGACACGGCGTTAAAATCAGGTCACACCACTGCTTTAACAGGTATTCCTTTAGCTCATAAAGATATTTTTTGTACTCAAGGTATTAAAACCACGGCTGGCTCGAAAATGCTGGATAATTTTATCTCGCCTTACGATGCCACTGTCGTTGCCAAAGCCAAAACTGCCGGTTTGGTCACTTTAGGTAAAGTAAACATGGACGAGTTTGCCATGGGCTCGACATCTGAAAGCTCATACTTTGGGGCAACAAAAAATCCGTGGGCATTAGACCGAGTTCCAGGTGGCTCCTCTGGTGGTTCAGCTGCTGCTGTAGCCGCAGATCTTGCGCCATTTGCCACAGGGACAGATACAGGTGGTTCAATCCGTCAGCCTTCATCATTCTGTGGATTAACAGGATTGAAGCCAACCTATGGTCGCGTATCTCGTTTCGGTATCATTGCATATGCATCTTCATTGGATCAAGCAGGTCCTATGGCGCGTTCTGCTGAAGACTGCGCCTACTTAATGAATGTCATTGCAGGTCATGACGCCAAAGACTCAACTTCTGTCGACAAAGACGTAGATGACTATGTGGCAAACTTAAATGCAACATCTGTAAAAGGTTTACGCATTGGTATTCCAAAGCAATACTTCAATGTCGCTGGTTTAGATGCTGACGTAAAAGCACGTGTTGAAGCATCGCTGCAAAAGCTTGAACAAATGGGTGCAATACTGGTTGAGATTGATCTCAACATGACTGAAAGTTATGTACCAACCTATTACTTGATCGCACCAGCGGAAGCATCATCAAACCTGTCACGTTATGATGGTGTGCGTTATGGTTACCGTTGTGAAAACCCAACAGACTTGATGGATTTATACAAGCGTTCACGTTCTGAGGGCTTCGGGGCAGAAGTTCAACGTCGTATCCTGATTGGTACTTATGCACTTTCTGCGGGTTACTACGACGCTTATTATGTCAAAGCACAAAAAGTTCGTCGTCTGATTCAACAAGATTTCTTAAAAGCTTTTGAAACAGTTGATGTGATTGCTGCACCATCTGCACCAACCACCGCTTATAAAATTGGGGCAGATTTAACCCCAGTTGAAATGTACTTGGGCGATATTTATACCCTTGCAGTGAACCTTGCAGGTTTACCCGCGATTAATGCACCTGTGGGTTTTGATCGCAATAACTTGCCTGTTGGATTGCAATTGATTGGCAACTATTGGTCTGAATCGCAATTACTTTCGATTGTGCATCAATATCAACAAGATACCCATTTCCATACGCAACGTGCGGCCATTGCTGAGGAGAATGCATAATGAACGATACTTCTAAAGCAGCTCAAAAGTTAAAGCTCATTGATGGTTGGGAAGTTGTTATCGGGATTGAAATTCATACGCAGCTTGCGACTCAATCTAAAATCTTTTCAGGTTCATCAACAGAATTTGGTCAAGACCCCAATACACAAGCCAGCCTTGTTGATTTAGCCATGCCGGGCGTATTGCCTGTACTTAATAAAGAAGTAGTGAATCTTGCTATTCGCTTTGGTTTAGGAATCGATGCTTTTATCGATCAAGCTTCTGTGTTTGCACGTAAAAACTATTTTTATCCAGACTCGCCAAAAGGCTATCAAATTAGTCAGATGGATAACCCAATTGTTGGCTTGGGTCATATCGACATTCAGCTTGAAGATGGTACGATTAAACGTATTGGCGTGACGCGTGCTCATCTTGAAGAAGATGCAGGTAAATCGATCCATGATCAGTTTGAAGGTAAATCGGGCATTGACTTAAACCGTGCAGGTACACCTTTACTTGAGATTGTCTCTGAACCAGATATGCGTTCGGTCGAAGAAGCCGTTGCTTATATCAAATCCATCCACACCCTTGTGCGCTGGTTAGGAATTTCAGACGGTAACATGGCAGAAGGTTCGTTCCGTGCTGACTGTAACGTGTCATTACGTCGTCCGGGTGAGCCTTTTGGTACACGTTGTGAGCTGAAAAACCTCAACTCGTTCCGTTTCATTGAACAAGCAATTAATGTTGAAATTGAACGCCAGATGGAAATTTTGGAATACGGCGGCACGATTGATCAGGAAACTCGTTTGTTCGATCCAAATAAAATGGAAACCCGTTCAATGCGTTCTAAAGAAGAAGCGAACGACTATCGCTACTTCCCAGATCCAGACTTGTTACCTGTGATCATTGCAGACGAGCAAATTGAAGCAATCAAAGCCACCATGCCAGAATTACCTGCTGCACGCCGTGAGCGTTTTATCGCAGATTTTGCTGTGACTGAATATGACGCACATGTATTGACGTTGTCTCGTGAAATGGCCGATTTTTATGAAGCGGTTGTCGCTGCGGCTGGTGGTGCATCACAAGGCAAAATTGCTGCAAACTGGGTGATGGGTGAATTCTCAGGCGCTTTAAACAAAGCTGGTCTAGAATTAGCAGATTCCCCTGTATCAAGTGAGCAATTGGGCGGTATGATTGCGCGTATTGTCGATAACACCATTAATGGCAAAATCGCGAAGCAAGTGTTTGGCTTTATGTGGGAAGCAGAAGGAAAATCTGCGGATGACATTATTCGCGACAAAGGCTTAAAGCAAGAAACCGATACAGGTGCAATTGAAGCCATCATTAAAGACGTACTTGCAGCCAATGAAAAAATGGTTGAAGAGTACAAGTCGGGTAAAGAAAAAGCCTTTAATGGTCTTGTCGGTCAAGTCATGAAAGCTGCAAAAGGTAAAGCGAATCCTGCGCAGGTGAATGAATTGATGAAAAAGTTGATTGGTTAAACCAATCTAATTTCAAAAGAAAACCCGCTTAAGAGCGGGTTTTTAATCTAATTTTTTAAAGGAACATAACAAAATGATTGCGGTGGATGCTCAATACCAAACATCTCAATCAATTTCATTGGCTCATCAAAAAGTTTTGCCTTCTCAACCTTTAGAGCAAAACCATAAGAACGATCAGCGAAATATTCATGAAAATATTCCTCAGTAATGCCAGCAGCAGCATTAGTATTTTCCCAAAGTGTTACTAGATCATTTTTTAAAATTTCATCCACTTGAAAACTACCTATAACTTTAGAAATTGGTGCAGAAGCATAGACATAGACAACTTTTATAGATGGATTTTTATATATAGCCTTTCTGAATTCATACTTTTTCTTGCCAGAAAATATAGCTTCTGCAAACTTAGGCTTAATCGATAATAATACTGCGGTCGACATTAGAGCCTCCTAAAAGTTTTTCGAATTGATCATCAGAAAGAACCTCAAAACCTCTAGGAGCACTTTCATAATCTTTAATGATACCATTTTCGACTAGACCTTCTAAGTTCATTCTTTTAGGAAATGAATATAAATATAAGAAATTAACAATGAACGGAGGATTTCTTAAATTAAGATTCCAGATATCCTCTAACTCCTTATCCGTATATACACTCCTTTTCCTACTTAATTCTATAAGTTTTTTTGCGTTTGGAATATCCGTTATAACGCTTTCAACGACACCCAATGTCGTAGCAACCGATGTATACTTAGCGGGGCCATTACATTTAGTTCTATAAAAAACAATGATATCCCCACAATTCAAATGCTTATTAAATGATCTAGAAATAAAAACTTTTGATATGGCATTTCTATGAGGTGACATTTCTATAAAATTCTGAAGTGATTCATTTTTTAAGAAGGAATCTGGTAAAAGATTACTATGATATTCAGGCTTAATTGAAACAATCCATTTGTTAGTTTGGTTCTTAAAGTATGGATATAAAAGTTTTGGGTTATCTTGCTCTTTTGCGAAATCTAAACTCAACGGTCTAACCAACACATTTTCCCATCCCGCTAAGCTATTCTTTTTTCCATGCTTTTTAAACCCCCACTCCTCAAGCAATCTAATTAGTCTTAACTTATTATCATCATTATCAAAAATAGTGACATAAATTTCTTCGACCTTAAATCTTAAGGCATTATCAAAAATTATTTTTATAAATCGCTCACCTAACTTATACCCATTAGAAATAACTTTGAATGTTCCTATTTTTAAGCGTTTTTTAGGGTAAAAAGGAGGTAGGATATTACTATAATCCTCTTTACCATCCTCTACTTTCAAAAACAAAAAAGCTATGACTTCATTTTCTGAGTTCTTACAATAATACGCTGTTTCATCAGATTTTTTATTAAACCATTTATCAAACCCAGGATAATCTTGGCGGAACGAGTCAAAAAAATTATCTTTAAGTGGAATATTTCCGAAATACTCAGTTTTAATTGGTAATATTTTATATTCTGAAAATTTAGGATTCTCGGAAACCAATTTTTCTAAAAAACTATCTAGCGTAAAAACTCGATTTTGGATAGATAAATAGCCTGCCTTAGTGTGAACTTTCCGATCCTCTGTAATAAAAAAATCAACACGATTTGACGCTAATTCATTAAGTAAAGTTGAATCATTTTTATCGTTTTCATTATGATCAAACTTCTTTCGCATCTTTTGTGTTACTTCTAACTCAGGAGCTACAGTCTTCAAAAGATGGTAACTAGCCATTTTCTTCTTAAATGTATCAACAGTTTTTTTATTAGGGTTTTTTTCAATTTCTTGCAAAGATATAGGATGAATGCATTTCAAATAGTTCAGCCTGTCAAGCCAACCGAAAAGAACTCCAATTTCTGAGTGAATAATTGTATTAGCCTCTCTATAAATAATTATATTAGTATCTAACAATACTTTCATAATTCCCCCTATATAAATTTTAATATTTTCTCAATTTCACTATTAATTTTACTCTCTACAACATCAATTTCTAAAAGAGGAATATCTAAAGCTTCTGAAACTCTATATGCATGTTCCATTTCAGCATCTTGTAGATCGCTTATAGTTTGTAAGCTTAATCCAGACTTTCCAGAATCTCTAATTAAAACTCGCTTATAGATCAGCTCAGCTTCTGAACTCAACAATAAGATCTTAGAAATTTCTATATTTCTATATAATTCTATCGGAAGTTTAATCACTCTTTCATTCATATCTAGCAAACAGAAATGCCCATCTAAGAGGATTTTATTATTTAAACGGTAGTTCAGAAGCTCTTGTATCAAAATTTCCTGATTATCCTGAGGATTAATTACTTTTTTGTTTTTATCCAATTCCTTTCTTGTTCGAATTAAGTCACTTGCACTTATATGAGTTAAATTAACCATAGATGCTAACTTTACACATAAAGTACTTTTGCCAACACCGTGCACACCAGCAACAAAAGTTATATCCTTATTTACCAAGCTATTAACTCTTTTTAGAATTTTATTATATACTATATAATTAACAATAAATAATCTAGATTAGAGTAAAAATATTCTATATTTTTCAACGCCCCACCTAAAAGGAAATCCTCTAAAAACTTTAAATTTAATCTACATTAATACTCAAAATTTCAAAAATATTATTTCTCCTATCTTTAGTGAGAGGAGAAATAGGAAAATAGCCTACTGACCTCTTAACACACCCAACTTCCCCAACACATCAGGCGTCAAAAACGTCATCGCTATTTTATTTAAATCAATATAACGTAACGTCCCTTGTAACTGCTGACTTACCGCTGGATCTTTTAAAATGCTCTCCCCCGCGTCACGCCCTAATTGCTGAAAACTCTGCCCTACCGCTTGCAAACCTTCAGTTTGAATGACTGCTTTGGTCTGTGCCGAACATTGATCGATAATGATCCGCTGCAACACCTGAGCAAGTTTCTGATCCAACTGATCTTTTTGTGCAGGGGTAATATTACTAAAGGCTTTTAAATCAGGATGTGCCGATAACGCCGCATAAGTCCATTGCAATACTGTAGTCTTATCTGTAGCAGTTGTCGATTTGACCAGACAATCACTCAACTGATCGACAGCGGGGCCAGCACTCGCGATTTGAGTTCCACCCAAACTACTTAACAGAACAAGTGAAGTTCCAAGAATAGAATATTTACGGCGAATCACAGCATATAGGCGAGACATTCATCTAACTCCAATCAACAATTTCCTATTTCTATCATAGTTAGATTCCTTGCATCTGTAACTTGGCTGTAAATAAGTGCTTATCCTTGCCCTGAATAATTCCAATCATCTGGAATATTTGGCTGTTGTGGAGCCTGATTTAAATCAATATTTAGATTACGACTGTCTTTATAAGATTTTTCACCCGAATCGGATGCTGGCGAGACATCTAAACGATAGCGATAACGGAATTGCCATAACATTGGCTTGAGCGGACGAATATCCAGACTTAACCCATCCTCATCATGACAATTTCCTTTTGAAGTTGCATAGTCCCTTTGCGAAAAACAGGCACGAACCATACGAAAAAAACTAAACGGATAATTGTCAATAAAGCGATGAGTCTTTCCTGAATCATTTAACTCATAAAAGCTGGCACGTTCAATATTGGCTCCTCCTCCCGAATACATTTCAGATAAGGTGGTGATTACAGCTACGGCATAACGGTTTTGCGTCATTGGGAAAAGTTTTGGAAAAATATAATGATGTACTTCACCTTCTTGATCATCATTAGGTTTGATCAATTGCCATTGTTGATCGAGTTGTAATCCATTTGCAGAGGATGAAAATCTGGCAACATTATTATTTGCCAATAACCATAATGTTTGATCTGGTGTTTTAAGACTTCGCCATTTTTCAGGCTGTTCACAAAGTGGTTTTAGTTGTGTGCAAATTTGCGTTTGTTCAACTGTATTTAACTGATTTTTCTTAAATTCAAGAATATTTAATGGCGCTGCTGAGGCTGTAATCGTGATAGCCATTAGTAATATTGCCCAAATAGATTTTCTGGCAGTTTTATTATTATGATTCATATTTTATACACTCTTTGGTTCACATTTTCTTGATGCAAGATTTAAATAACGTTCAGTCATATTATCTTCATGACTTTTTTAGCAACGTTAGCAATGCAACATAACTTAGGGGCTTAGGAAGTTAAGCATATTAAAAAATATGGTAACTTCCTAAGCCCCTAAAAAATTAGGTCATCATGAATAGAGCTTGTAACAAACCAAGAACATGCTGAACGCGAATATTATCATCTTGAGAACGACAAACAGCATAGATCGGTGCAATACATGGTTTTTTGGCTTCTAAAGTTTTATAAATAATTTGCTTGTTCCAGAAATCCTGAATAGAGGCAGGCACAATAGATAAACCAATTCCTGCCGCAATCAAGTTTAAACTGGAAGTCAATCGAGGTGCTTCCTGTACCACGTGAGGACTAAATCCAGCTTGATAACAACTTGCCATAATATTATCAAATAAATCCTGCCCGCCTAAACGCCGATAAAGAACAAACTCGTAAGGTTCCAAATCAGATAATTGAATAACACCATCGGATTGAGCTAACCGATGATTATTAGGTAAAGCCACCATTAAGGGCTCGTTCAATACATGTTGACTATGCAACTTTCGCTGCATTGGAGCCGGTTTACGTAAAAATACGATATCGAGTTTTTCATTAATGACCGCATCAATTAAAGCACTGCTACTTTCTTCTTCTAGAGATATAGAAACTTGAGGAAATTGATCACGAAATGCTCTTAACACCGTAGGTAAAAAGGGATGCAAGCCAACGGAATGAGTGAAGCCTACATTCAGTTGTCCCTCTTTACCCTGAGCAATATTTTGAACGCGTCTAGGGATTGACTGCGCATGAGCCAAAATGGTAATCGCCTCTTGATAGAGCGCTTTACCTGCTTCTGTCACCTCCACTCCACGTGGCAATCGTTTTAGAAGCTGAGTATCAAGTTCCTGTTCCAAACTTTGCATCAATCTAGTCAAAGGAGGCTGCTGCATATGCAGCCTAACCGCAGCTTTGGATATATTACTTTCTTCAACCACTGCCACAAATGCATTTAGTTTATGGATATCAATCATAGCTATACTTTTTAAGTATGTTTTATGCAAAAAATAGCATTGGTAAATATATCATAATCGGCTCATGCTATGCCTATCAGCTTAGATGATAAAAGGTGACGTAGTGAAGATTCAAGCCATGCCAATAGCGAGTGAACAATCGATAACTCCTGATTGCAAGGCTTTATTTGTCGGATTTATGAGGTTAGGTTTGATGGGTTTTGGCGGTGTGTTACCGCTGGCACATCGAATGATTGTAGAGCAACAAAAATGGCTGGATGAAAGCCAATTTACCAACTTACTGGGCATCTGTCAGTTATTGCCTGGTGGCAATATCATTAATATGTCTGTGGCAATTGGCATGCAGTTTCAAGGCGTTAAAGGCGCCATCAGTTCAATTCTTGGTCTCATTTCTGCACCGACTGCAATTGTCATTGTACTTTATCAAATCTATGCACATTTTGAGCATATCCTAGTGGTACAACATGCGATTCAGGGACTCGCCGCTGCGGCTGCGGGCTTATTGTTTGCGACTGGTCTCAAAATGCTGAAACCTATGTTTAAAAGCCCTCTCACCTATATCAGTATCATCCTAACGTTCATTTTTATGTTGGTCATTAAACTGCCTCTTTTATTCACTTTACTGATTTTACTAACATTGAATTTAATTGCATTAGGAGTAAAAAAATCATGATTTGGGTGCTCATACCACTGGCTCTTGTTTTTACTCACTTATCACTCTTGGCCTTTGGTGGAGGCAATGCCATTTTGCCTGAAATGCAATATCAAGTCGTCACAGTGCATCAATGGATGACAGCTGAGCAATTTAGTTCATTATTTGCTATCTCACAGGCTGCTCCTGGCCCCAACATGATGATTGTACCCTTAGTTGGCTGGCATGTGGCAGGACTGGCAGGCTTAGTAGTAACGTCAATTGCCAAATTTGGACCGTCTTCAGTCATTACTGTCTACGCTCTAAAATTTTGGCAACGCTTTAAAGATCATTCATTTCGCCCACGCTTTGAAAAGGCGCTCAAACCTGTCACTGTCGGTTTGGTTTTAGTTAGTGCATGGATTATTGCCCAAGCATCTGCACAAAATATTTTACTGATGATCATCGTTATTTCAACAACGGCACTAGGCTTAATCAAAAAAATACATCCGCTTTGGATTATGGTACTTGGAGCAGGTTTAGGCGTCTGTTTTTTATAAGATTCAATCCAAAAGTAAACCCGCTGCTTGCGGGTTTAAACTTATTTATCCAAGATTGACTCAAAGGCTTTTAAACGCTTATGAATGGAGAGTAATTCAATAATCGTTTTCCAAGAATTAATCAAATATTGAAATGAGTCACGGACTTTACCAAATACATTCATAATTTGCTGAATTAGACCAAGTGTTAGCTTTCCTGCGGCAATTGACGGAAATAAAACCACAAGATTGTAAAGAATATCCAGTTGTCCATACCATGTAGCAGTTAAATTAAAATAAGCATAATGAAAATAAAGACGGAAATAATTTTTACGCACACGACTAAATAACTCTTTTAAAGTTGCAGGTTGTGCACGGTCTGTATGATCTTCTCCATAAACGAGTTCTTTACGATATGCTGCTTCAACTTTTTGATTATTAAATTGTAAGCCCGGTAATTTAATACCTACCACCATCAATAAGATGGTTCCAAATAATGACCATGCAATCGCTGCCCAAACCAATGAATGATTGAGTTCACCCACGATCGGAACAACAGGAACATATTTTGAAAGTTGAAAAAGTAGTGGAAGAAACGCGATTAAAGTCATCATCGCTTTGATTAGCTCTACCCCTAAATCCTCCATAATGGTAGCGAACCGCATGGTATCTTCCTGCACACGCTGTGACGCACCTTCAACATGCCTTAATTTGTCCCAATTTGCCGTATAATAGTCATTCATTGCTGTCCGCCAGCGAAAAACATAATGACTGATAAAAAAAGAATTAATCACTGCAAGAGTAACCCACACCATGGCAATATAAAGAAAAACCATCGTTTCTTTATATAAATCCATTATGTTTCCACCGCCATTGGTCAACATGCCTTGAATCAAATCCCAAAAAGGCACATACCAAGCATTTACCGCAACACTAACCTGCACCCCAAACCAGATATTAAATAAAATAAAAGCTGAACCCCAAACTGACCACCGTTGCCACGGATTATCTGAAACTTTCTTCCAAAACAAGGCAAACATGGCTGTCGCCACAAAAAACCAAAGGTAAAACCATAAAAAACTAGCCGACCAAAAACGACTCACACTGATAGGTAGTTCAGCATCAGCATAGCCTTTGGCAAAGCCCAAAAATTCGCCCCACTCTTTGCCGCCTGAATACCAAAGCACAATATTAATAATAAACCAGAAGATGAGTGATAAAAAAAACCACTTGGGTTTTGGGAAAAATGACTTGAACATGAAGTTGCGATATTCCTTTTTCTGCGCACTATCGTTGGGATAGAAATTAAGATATAAATCTTAAATTCCGCCTAAATAACTGTCTGTTCTTTGTTATTTATGTACAGCTCTATATAGCGCTTTTATATGGACGATACAAGTACCATACATTGATAGTTGCTTTCATTTTTTATGCTTCAGCCAAGTTCAGCTTTCTTATATACCGATATCGATTTTTTTCCTTTTTCAAGTTAATTCAAAAGATGGGTTAAATTGACATAAAAATATATAAACAGTGTATGTTGAAGATCTTCATTGCGAGAAAACAAACTTGTTAACGATGTACTTTTAATTCATTTTCAAAATAATCCTGTCTGATCCGTCCCGATTAGAATCAGCTTAACAACATCATATCTATTTAAAAAATATAGATATAAATTTTTAATTGAAATTTTTATGGGGGTTTTATTTGTCAAATATGTCTCATAAATAGACTGAATTTGATATACAATATATAAAATATATACTCTTCAAATGGGAATCAATTTTATGGATATAAAAGCTATCGAACTTATTGAAACGATTACTTTACATAAAGAAAACTTTGCACCTAAAGTCTTTGAAAAGGGTACTGTTCTTAAAGTCATGATGCCAGCCCCAACATCTTTATTGGTTTCTGATGATGAAGGCTTTTCGTTTACGATAGCTTTAGATCAGGAAGGTAAAACTTGGCACCCACTATAATTGCGGTCTTTAGTGCTGTATTGATTGATCTGAGATCAAGGAGATTTAATTTTTTGGGTTAAGGGGAAAACACGGATGGTTTACTTCAACACTCATGACTTTGTAAGTCATAACCTTTACCTATAAACTTTTGGTCTATAGCGTCCTAAGCCGAATCGAGACCTTTTGGGTGAGTACACACTTACGTTATACATTTCGGTGCATGCTACTCTTTTCGATCCCCTGCGGAACTTTTGTTCCTAACCTTGCTCAATAGTCTAGAGAGAATGTGGAGAGATTGTTTCCCGATTTTCCAACCTTATTCAACATAATTGAAAATTTATCTCAATAAAATTATTTTTTTTTAGAAAAAAATATCCTTATATTTCTATTTTCAGATTTTTATCGGTTCATTTCCTCTCAATAACGAAATTTTTTAATTTTACACCTGATGATTTATGCCATTAATCGTTCATCTAGGCTTGAATACTCATGTGAGCAAACTGATGCGTGTTAGCAACTTTTCCATTATCAAATGATTAAGGCTTAAATGTAATAAAGCTGATTTTTTTTAAGAAATGGCGCAAAATACAACTCATTCTTGGGATTAAATGATGGGTTCAAGATTCGCTTATGAGCAATTTAGCTTTCGCTTCATTTTCACTACATGGTGTTGATGCACAAAAATTTTTGCAGGGTCAAGTTACGATGAATGTTGAAGCTTTACCTGAAAATACAACCCGTTATACTGCAATTTGTGATTTAAAAGGTCGCATCCATTTTGGTCTTTGGTTAAAAAAACAATCTTCTGAAAGTTTTCAAATGGTAACCACAGAGGATCAAAGCGAAGAATTTGCAAAACATATCCGTAAGTTTGGCGCTTTTTCTAAAATGAAGCTTGAAGACACTGGAACTGTATTCCCAACATTGGTCGGGACAAGCAGTGAGTTTTCAACAACGGAAACTGATCTTGTAAATTGGCAACTACAAAGTATAGAAGCAGGTCAAGCGTGGATTTCGCAAAGTACTGAACATGAATTTCAACCACAAGAATTGCGCTTACACCAACGTGAGGGCGTTCACTACGATAAAGGTTGTTATTTAGGACAGGAAATTATTGCGCGTCTCTGGTTTAAGGCAAAACCTAAACACTGGTTACATTTGGTTTTGGGCAATGGAGCGGTTCCTGCTGCCGCGACAAAATTAAATAATGATGTTGAAGTGGTCAATAGTATTGCGGTTGAGGGCGGTTATAAAGCATTAGTTGTAGGAAAACCTGCTGCAATTGAAGAATTAAGCTTAACTGTGCTTGATTTACCTGAATATTTAAGCGGCGATGTTGCGAGACCACAATAATTTCACATGAATGCTCTATTGATCTGTAGCAAGAACCAATGGCGCAGTCCGACAGCAGAACGTATATTTTCAAACATGATGAATATGCGTTTCGCTGGAACAAGTAAGCAAAACATGTGGTTTCAAGCCGAAATATTTTATGGGCAGATCATATTTTTGTAATGGAGTATCATCATAAACAACGATTGGTTGAACAATTTCAGAAAAATCTTCGGACTAAAACAATGATCGTACTTGAAATACCAGATCAATATCACTACATGCATCCAGATTTGATTGAATTACTCACACAAGCGATGCAACCCTATTTATAACTAAACACATTTCTTCACTATTGTTTTTCATCATTTTTTGACATGATCAAGCTGCTTTTTATCGTGGAATAAAGAATGAAAAATTTATTGAGCGTATTGACGCTAAGTCTACTTGGAATCTCCTTATCACATGCGAGTATCGCAACTGTTCAGCAAAATCTAAAAAAGAATTTTCCAGATATTCCAGTGCAATCGGTACAAACCACGCCTTTAAAAGACATTTATGAAGTGTATATGGGCGGGCAAATTGTCTATACCAATGATGATGCCAATTATTTTTTTATTGGTAATCTCATCGATAATAAACACCAGAAAAACCTGACTGAAGAAAGTTTACAAAAACTTGAAAAAATTGATATTTCTACCCTGCCTCTCGATCAAGCCATTAAACATGTCAAAGGCAATGGGCAACGTGTTTTATATCTCTTTAGCGACCCTGATTGTCCATATTGCCAACGTCTGGAAAAACAAATGGCGTCGGTCGATAACGTCACCATTTATTTATTCTTATATCCTCTTAAAAGCTTACATCCGAATGCTGAAAAAATTGCTACGCAAATATGGTGTTCGAAAGATCAATATTCAGCATGGGAAAACTATTTGTTAAACAAAAAACAACCAATAAAAACCACAGACTGCCAAACACCTATTCAGAAAAATCTGGAACTCGGTAAACGATTGAAAATTAGCGGAACTCCAACGATGTTCCTCAAAAATGGCAACAGAATTACAGGTGCGATGGATGCCGATGAATTAAATCAGCTTTTAAATGAAAGTAAATAAATTTTAGGGAAGTTTAAAATCTTTAATCTTCCCAAATTTAATCAATAATTAAGCAATCAACTGTAAAAAATGACACATTCATTCTCAATTTTTATATTTACATTCCATATAAAACTTTTATGATGATGGTTCACAATGTAATAACCATATTGTGCATCAATGGAATGATGTAAGTATGACAACAGGATTTTTAAAATGAAAAAACTTCTTCTCGTCGGTCTTATTGCGTTATCTTCAACTACCTTTGCAGCAGAAACAGCTCCTCAAACCAGTGCAGCTAATAATCTTTTTGCCAAAGCTGAACAGTTGTATAAAGACAAAAACTATAATGCAGCTTATCAGGAAATGGATCGTTTAGCTAAAACAGGTAATGCTCAAGCGATTTACAATCAGGGATTTATGAGTGAATTGGGACAAGGTACTGCTCAGGATTCAAAAAAAGCCTTAGCTGCTTATCAAGAAGCTTCCAATAAAGGTTATCCAGTTGCGACTTATCGTCTTGCTCAAATTTATATGGCAGGTGAGCTAGGTGTCACCAAGGATGAAAAAAAGGGCCGCGAATATCTGGAAAAAGCCTCGAATGCAGGTTTGGATGAAGCAACCGTAGAACTTGCAGTATTATTATTTGCTGAAAATAAAGATGCCTCAAATAAACTGGCACTACAAAAGCTTCAGCCGTTAATCAATAAAAATAATTATCGTGCCATCCACTTAAAAGCGATTTATGACATCAGTAATGGTTTTAAGACCAAGAATGAGGCTGCAGTTAAAGTTGGGTTAGCCAGTATCGAAAGTCTAGCCAAGAAAGGTTATATTCCTGCGCTAATGGCCGTTGGAAACTTGATGACCAATGGTAATATTGTGCCGCAAAATTTGCCAGAAGCGCGCAAAATCTTTGCTGCTCTAGCTCAGGATAATGTTCCTCAGGCCAAAGAATCACTAGCTGCGGTAGATAAACTGATCGCGGAAAAAGCTAAAGCACCTAGCACCAAAGCAAAAAGCTAGATCAATCAATAGATGATTTTGCCTTATTCTATGAGGCAAAATCATTTACCACCACAACATGATCAAGCTGCTAATCCCTACAAAACCCAAAATTGTACTTAACATTAAAGGGGTTAAAGCGCGTTCATTTAAACCATAAGCCTGCCCAAAAATCCCAAAGGCAATCGGCATCGGTAATGCAGCTAAAATGGTTCCTGCATACAACATTTCCTGACTGACATCTGGCAAAATCCGTAGTAAGCCATAGATCAGTAAAGGCATCAATATCACTTTGAAAGCCACTAACAAACCACTTTGCAGATTCAAAGCATGCATGCCCATTCCAACTAAACTTCCACCAATCACAAATAATGCTAAGGGAGATGCTGTTTTGCCCAACAGAGCTAAAGATTGATCGACTAAAGTAGGCAAACGAATATCGAACAAGATACAACTCACCCCCAAAATAATGGCAATAATGACAGGATTTTTTAGCAAATTTTGTGCGGTTTTTTGCAATAGCGCCCATACTTTTTGTTGTTCTTGCTGCCCTGCTTCTGCTAATGCCAGAACCAAAGCCAATATCAATAAGTTTTCCAGAATCAATGTCAATGAAATATAAATGGCAGCATGTGATCCCATCAATAAACTCAATACAGCCGTGCCAATAAAACCCGTATTGGACATAGAAGCACCCATTGCCAGAACAGCGGTTGGTGTCAGATCATATGAAAACCCATAACGATAACAATAAAACGCCAAAGCAAAAATGATCAGCGAACCACCACCATAGGCGATGAAATAAGAGGGATGCCAAATATCATTTAAACTTTTATTAGATAAGGCATACAGTAAAAACGCAGGCAAGGCTATTTTAATGATAAAAGCACTCATTGCCTTAATCTGTTCAGCTGTAATTAATCGAATAGAAACGCTTAGATAACCTGCGAGCAACAACAAAAAAATTGGTACGATGACCTGTACAACCACCTTGACATCCTTTTCTTCAAAAGGAAAGACTCAAATCAGCTTGAGTCTTTCCTGTTTAGGGCTAGTGACCAAATGACTTAAAGAGTTGTTTTAATCCATGTGGCTGACAACGCAAATATTGCGGTGAAATTTCAATTTCAGCGCCTAGCGCAGCGGCAGCGTGCCACGGCCAGCGTGGATCATATTGGATGGCGCGAGCGAGTGCGACTGCGTCAGCCTGATCATTTTGTAAAATCTTTTCGGCTTGCTCAGGTTCAGTAATCAAACCGACAGCAATCACAGGAATTGAAACTTTGGCTTTAATCTGTTCAGCAAAAGGTACCTGATAATTCGCACCAATTTTAATATCTTGAAGCTCATGCAAACCACCACTTGAAACGTGGATATAAGCCGCGCCTAATTGTTGTAGAGCCAAAGATAATCCAATACTCGACTCGATATCCCAACTCGCTGTTGGTTGCATCCAGTCTGTTGCCGAGATTCTTACGCCTACTGGAAAATCTTTAGGCACAGCAGTTTTAATCGCTTGCAAAACTTCTAAAGTCATCCGAATACGATTTTCAAATGAACCTCCATATTCATCCGTACGCTGATTCGACAACGGCGATAAAAACTGATGTAACAAATAACCATGTGCTGCATGAACTTCGATGAGTTTGAAACCTGCTTCCACAGCACGAACTGCTGCAGAAACAAAGTCTGCCTGAATCTGTTTTATCTCATCAATACTTAATGAATGCGGGAGCAAGTCATGAGCACCAAACGCAATTTCACTCGGTGCCACTGTTTGCCAGCCATGTACATGATCTGGAGCAATTTGTCCTTTACCTAACCATGGTTTATCTGTAGAGGCTTTACGACCTGCATGCGCAAGCTGTATCGCAAATGGGATTGGTGAAAGTTGTTGAATATTATCCAAAAGCGCTTTGATTTTATCGCGCTGAGTGTCATTCCAAAGCCCAACATCGGCATAACTGATACGTCCTTGGGCTTGAACCGCTGAGGCTTCAATAATACATAGACCTGCGCCTGACAGCGCATAATTGGCCCATTGTTGCTCATGCCAATACGTAA
This sequence comes from Acinetobacter sp. WU_MDCI_Axc73, assembly GCF_025562455.1. Lineage (GTDB taxonomy): Bacteria > Pseudomonadota > Gammaproteobacteria > Pseudomonadales > Moraxellaceae > Acinetobacter. The sequence continues at coordinate 61,436 of NZ_JAHPRO010000012.1, read as the reverse complement.
TTTCACCGTCATCAGTTGCAGAATATTGGCACATCGGTGCAATCACGATTTTATTGCACAGGCTCAATGAACCTAATTGCAAGCTTTCAAATAACTTTGCCACGTGTCACCTCTTCTCTCTGAATTTTTATTAAAATTGTTTACTGACTCTTAAACCTGCACTCCAGTTACGTCCATCGGCAGGTTCAAAAAAGCGTGAATTTCCATCATTGACAATCACTGACCCGACATAGTCTTTATTTAGCAAGTTATCTACACGACTAAACACATTCACTTTCCAGTCTTGTAACTGCCATGCATAGCCTGCATAAGCCGCCACAACGGTATAGCTTGGTGCTGCATCAGAGTTTTTATCATCAACATAAATCTTGTCGTTATACTGTGCATCGACCCCGCCATAAAAACCAGTTTGCGGCTTCCATGACAAGGCGAGATAAGCCTGATTTTGGGCAATCCCTGGAATTTTATTGCCAGATGGAATCATTGCAAGAGACCCTATTGCAGGAATATCCGCATCAAATGTTGCATCCAAATAAGCATAACTTGCATCAGCGATCAGATCGCGCCAAAGTTGTTTATTCCATGAGAATTCAACACCTTCACGTAAGGTTTTGTCGGCATTACGGAAAGTGGATCGTCCATATTGGCTACCAGCCGACACAATATCGTCTTTAGTTTTAGTCTGGAAAACTGCAAGAGTAAAATCGCCTAAGGAATTTTGCGACTTGAGACCTGCTTCATAAGTATCACTACTCGATGCATCTAAAGCAAAGTTAAAACCACCTTGCCCATCTGGACGGTAAGCCATTTCAGTAAAGGTTGGTGTTTCAAAACCTTTGGCATAACTCACATAAGCCAAAAGTTCAGGGATAATCTGCCAACTTAAAGCAGCCGAGGGTAAAACTTTGGAATAATCAGTCTTGCCACTGTCATCTGGATTACTCACTGTGATGTAATGATCATCAGATTTATAATGGACATTGCTATAGCGAAGACCTGTATCTAAACGCCAAGTGGGTAAAAACTGCCATGACGCCTGTAAATAAGGATCAATATTCCACAAAGTATTGTCTTCATCGCGGCGTAAATTACCTTTAACCCCATAACTCGGCTGATTGTTTATTAAGATAAAATTTTCATAACCTTGACGATCCTCATCCATCGCATCTAAGGCTACCCCCGCACTCACGGAGAGATTTGAAAGAAGCTCTTTGCCAGTCCAACGCAGATCCGCCCCATAATAATTCCGCTCAAAATCAATCACACCACCAGCATGACGTGGATTCATTTGTGCTGATCTAGGAATAGATTGATATTGCGTGACCTCACGATGACCAAAGTAAGCCATCGCATACAACTCATTTTTATCATTTAATGGCTTTAACCAAGTCAATCCTGTTTGTGTCTGCTCAATCTCTTTACGCACATCGTAGGTATTATTGGCATCATTGACTTGTTTTGGATTGGCTTTCCATTGCTCGCGTGTCAATCCTTGCGGATCATCAGCATTTATTTTTAAATAATTGGTAATCCAATTAATCTTAGAGCCATCTTCAAGATTCCATGTCAGTTTGGCATTATTCAATACTTTATTGGCAGCACTATGATCACGATAACCATCGGTATCAAAATAAGATGAACTAATCACATAACTCGGTTGATTGGCTTGTTTAGCGCCGCCTTGCAACACAATTCCCGCACGATTTTGATCATGACTTCCCCCCGAATAACTCAGTTCAACCGAATCTTTACCTTGACCTTCTTTAGTGGTAGTCAATAAAGTACCGCCCGATGAATTACCATACAGTGATGAAAAAGGTCCTGTTAAAACTTCGATATGATCCAAGCTACTCAAATCAATATTGGAGGTTTGTCCCTGACCATCTGGCATGGTCGCAGGAATACCGTCCACATATAAACGAATCCCGCGCACACCAAAAGTCGAACGCGCACCAAAACCACGCATGGATAGTTGTAAATCCTGCGCATAATTTTCACGATTATGCAGTTGCAAGCTAGGAATACCTTTGACCACCTCTGTCAAATTGACCTGTGAACTTTGATCCTGCTTAGGCGCATCAATGCGAAAAACCGAAGCAGGAGTTTGCAAATAAGTGGTATCGGTACGAGTTGCTTCCACTTTAATGGTCGGTAATGCAACTGGTTCTTGTACTTCCGCCCACGCAGCACCACTGATACTGAATCCAGAAAGTAAAAACATGGAAGAATATAATGTATTGAATTGCATGAAACGCATTCAGTTATCCTTTAATATCAACATTAAGCCCAAAAAATATTTGTTATATCATTTAGTTTGTAAATTTTAACATATCGACAAAAACCGATTTTAGCCAATCATTCCAATTTTCAATATATTAGTTTGGTTATTTCCAAGAATGCTTTGTAGGTTTAACGACTTAAACTTGGATGATCTTTCCAGCAATAGCGTTCTAGCCAGTCTTTTGCTTCCTCAGCATAATCAACTCCGATTCTTTTTTTCCGTATAACTTCTGGTTGAATTTGCTTATTTTCAATCCACAAACCAGTTTCTACACCTAACATTTTGCCTTTAAAGTGCTCTGTAATACCTAATTGTTTGGTCAATTTTCCAGGACCTGCCAAGCGCTTAAAGTCAGTTTTAGAAACGGAATCTTCAAAAAAAGCGGCTCTCAACATGACTCCCTCAGGTTCGTGTTCTGTCTGCGTAATCAGATTGAGCATGTGATAGATCCCATAAATCAGATAGACATAAATATGCCCGCCAGTGCTATACATTATTTCGGTTCGGGGAGTACATCTTCCGCCATAGTTATGACTAGCTTTATCGCCGACTCCCAAATATGCTTCTGTTTCACTAATGGTACAACGTAGAATTTCACCATTGTGCTGACGTACACAAAGCTGACAGCCAATCAATTGCTCTGCCACAGTTGAAGTATCACGCTGAAACCACGTAAATGGTAAAATTTCTGACATCACGCTACCATGAGTGAGTGGGAAAATGATGATCTCTCAAATCATCAACTTACAGCTCAATTTTGCAATTGATGTAATGACCCCCATATTAACACCGAATTATTTCATTGAGCCGTAAATGCCAGAATTACCTGAAGTTGAAACCACAAAAACTAGCTTATTGCCCTTGTTAGAACAACGTGTGCAAATCGTTCAAGTCCGTGAATCGCGTTTACGCTGGCCGATCCCAGAAGATATTATCCGTCTGCAAGGACAACGTTTATCAGGTTTAAAAAGACGTTCTAAATATATTCTGGCTGAGTTCGAGCAGGATCAAATGTTGTGGCATTTGGGTATGTCTGGTAGTTTTCGTCTTGCTACCGCACAAGATGAACTACGCAAACATGATCATTTGATGATTGGTTTTGAGGATGGCACTCAGTTACGTTATCACGATCCGCGTCGTTTTGGCTGTATTTTATGGCTGAACGATGAATCCCAAACTAAACTACTCAATCCACTTGGCCCTGAGCCTTTAAGTGATGAGTTTAATGCAGATTATCTTTATCAAAAGCTTAAAAACAAACAAGTCGGCATAAAAATTGCAATGATGGATAATCATGTTGTTGTGGGTGTTGGCAATATTTATGCCACTGAGAGCCTATTTAATTTAGGTATTCATCCGGCGCAACCAGCCCATAGTTTGACAAAAAAACAGGTCTCTCTATTGGTTGTGGAAATCAAACGTATCTTAAAATCTGCCATTGAGCTAGGAGGTTCAACCTTGCGTGATTTTACCAATGCAGTGGGTGAAAATGGCTATTTTCAACAGACTTTATTGGCGTATGGTCGAGCTGGTGAAATGTGCGTAAACTGTGAAACACCCCTGGAAAACCTAAAACTTGGGCAACGTGCTAGTGTGTTTTGTCCACAATGCCAACCCCTAAAACGCGTTAAAGTTTAAAATTTGTCCTCAACAGACGTAGGAGACATGCCCATGCAAACTGCAATTGTTCGACATATTCTGGTTAAAGACAAAGATCTTGCTGAACAGCTAAAAAAGAAAATTTTATCTGGTGCTGATTTTTCCAAAATTGCCAAACAATATTCTACCTGTAACTCAGCCAAACGTGGTGGTGAGCTTGGTGAAGTTAAAAAGGGGCAACTTGTTCCTGTCATCGATAAACTCGTATTTACTGCGGCTGAACGAATTTTACACGGCCCAATCAAAAGCCAGTTTGGTTTTCATTTGCTTGAAGTTAAATTTAGAACCGAATTTGCATAGACTGCCGTAGGGAAGAAAAGGGACGCAAGTCTTAAAAACTTAAGTCCTTTCACTTTCTAGTTGCATTTGTTTTGCATGAGGATTCATTTGATAGGTCCAACTTTCGATCATTTCCCCTGTTTCAAATTCCACCATCACCTTGACTCGCTGATATTGAAAACCTTCAAACTCATCCAACATCGGCCAATGTTCAGCCAGTTTATCGGTACTAAACACTAAACCAGATACCTTTGGTGCATTTTCATCTAACACCAGTGCAGGTAAACCCTGATCGGGCCCCCAGTCTAAAGTATGCACCACGCCATTCACTGAAGCCTTTTGCCATTCGCCACCAATATTTCCCAAAATGTGCGCGTTTTCACGATCTGGACATAAAGTTCCATAAGCAAAGAGTCGATTCATGTTTGAATAAATCCTATGGTTGGCTAGTATTTTCAGTCGCCATATTTTAAGCACTCTGAAAAAAAGCTCAAGCCATTGATCTCATCACCACGATATTTCCAAGATCAATCTAATATCCATAAAAAAACGGCATATATGATGCCGTTTTAATACTGAGTGATATTAAACTTTTGGACGATTTTTAAGTTCATCACGAATTTCACGAAGAAGCTCAATATCTTCTGGTGTTGCCGCAGGTGCTGGCTCTGCCTGATTACGACGCATACGGTTAATTAGTTTCACCATCAAAAATACGACCCAAGCCAAGATCAGGAAGTTAATTAGAATGGTAAGGAAATTACCATATGTCAGTACATTCACCCCTGCTTTTTGCAGAGCATCCAATGATTGTAAGTTATTGGGATTGGCACCCAAAACAACGAACTTCTGGGTGAAATCCACGCCGCCACCTGTAATGACAGTGATTAACGGCATAATGATATCTTTGACTAATGAGTCGACGATTTTACCAAATGCACCACCGATGATGACACCGACAGCCAGATCAATCATATTGCCCTTAACAGCGAATTCTTTGAATTCTTGAATAATACTCATCTCTATTTTCTCCAGTTGGGAACCGCTATTCCCTTGTTTTTTGTTCTAATCACGGCTTAACATGAGTGTTAATGGATTATGTGCTAATGTTTGTTAATTTAATATTTTTCCAAAAAAAAGAAAGTTATTTCACACTTTAACAACATTTTTATTTGAATGAAAATATGAACTTAAGCTTAGTCAATAAAATATTTAATCGCCAATAAAAAACCGCTAAACGAATTTAGCGGTTTTTGAACTTAAATCAAAAATAAATTATTTATCACGATTACGTTTACGTTCATTTTCAGTCAAATAACGCTTACGAATACGAATTGATTTAGGGGTAACTTCAACTAACTCATCATCTTCAATGAATTCAAGCGCTTGTTCAAGCGTGTATTCAATTGCAGGTGTTAAAGTTAAGGCATCATCGGTACCAGATGCACGTACGTTGGTTAATTGTTTTGCTTTGGTTGGGTTTACAACCATATCGTCTGAACGCGAGTTAATCCCGACGATCATGCCTTCATAAACTTCCAACTGTGGTTTAGCAAACAAACGGCCACGGTCTTGCAAGCTGAACAATGCATAACCCAAGCAAGTCCCTTGAACCATCGAGATCAATACACCGTTTTGACGTTTCGCCACAGTACCTTGTTTCACAGGGCCATAATGTGAAAAGCTTGATGTCATGATTCCTGTACCAGAAGTCATGGTTAAGAATTCTGAACGGAAACCAATCAAACCACGTGAAGGAACAGTTGCTTCAATACGGATACGACCTTTACCGTCGACTTCCATATTGGTCATTTCACCTTTACGGTGACCCATTTGCTCCATCACCGCACCTTGATGTTGTTCTTCAACATCAAACGTTACGTTTTCATATGGTTCTTGTTTTTCACCATCAACTTCTTTGATGATCACTTGTGGACGTGAAACGCCCATTTCGAAACCTTCACGGCGCATGTTTTCAATCAAAACAGAAAGGTGAAGTTCACCACGACCTGACACTTTGAAACGGTCTGGACTGTCTGTATCTTCTACACGAAGTGCAACGTTATGGATCAATTCGCGGTCAAGACGTTCACGAATATTACGTGAAGTCACAAACTTACCTTCTTTACCAGCAAACGGTGAGTTGTTTACCTGGAATGTCATAGATACCGTTGGTTCATCTACAGACAATGGCGGTAATGCTTCTACATTTTTCGGATCACAAATCGTGTCAGAAATGTTAAGTGCATCAATACCTGTAATACATACGATGTCGCCCGCAGATGCCTCTTCAACATCAATACGCTCTAAACCGTGGTAACCCATGATTTTTAAGATACGACCATTACGTGTCTTACCTTCTTTATCAATCACAGTCACTGGAGTATTGGTTTTAACTGAACCACGTTGAATACGACCAACACCAATTACACCCACGAAGCTATTATAGTCAAGCGATGAAATTTGCATTTGGAATGGACCATCGGCATCTACTGCTGGTGGCTCAACAATGTCTACAATCGTCTCAAACAATGGTGTCATGTCTTCAGCTAATTCTTCTGGCGCTGGACCTGCAACACCACGTAAACCTGAAGCATAAACGATTGGGAAATCTAACTGTTCGTCGGTTGCACCCAAGTTATCAAACAAATCAAATACTTGATCGATTACCCAGTCTGGACGAGCGCTTGGCTTGTCGACTTTGTTAATGATCACGATTGGCTTCAAACCACGCGCAAACGCTTTTTGCGTCACGAAACGAGTTTGTGGCATTGGGCCTTCTTGAGCATCAACCAACAGTAATACGCAGTCCACCATAGACAATACACGTTCTACTTCACCACCAAAGTCGGCGTGTCCCGGTGTATCCACGATATTGATACGGTAAGTCGTATCACTACGCTTATCTAACCAAGTAATCGAGGTGTTTTTCGCTAAGATGGTAATACCACGTTCGCTTTCAAGCGCATTCGAGTCCATGACACGCTCAATCTCGCCTGCACGATCACCCAAAGCACCTGATTGTTGAAGAAGTTTATCGACAAGCGTGGTTTTACCATGGTCGACGTGTGCAATAATTGCAATATTGCGGAGATTTTTGATATCTGACATGAAAATTCGATAAGCCTAAAACTTGAGGGCAAATTATACAGAAAAATCCTACATAAAAGTAGTGACAGTTTATTGACATGCCCGTATTTTTTTCATGTCTTCGTCGTTTTTTCTTGGGTAAAGGCAATTATCTCGATTAGAATAGCGCCAATTTGAAGTTTAAGATTTAATCTCTCATGTCTGATGTACAAGACTCTACGCCAAAATCAGGCGAAAAACTTGATTTGATTTATGGCCTGAATGACCGACCGACTCCTTTTGTTTCTTTTCTTGCTGCCCTGCAACATCTTTTAGCAATTATTGTCCCTATTGTTACACCAGGACTGCTAATTTGTCTGGCGCTCGGTGTTTCTCGTGAAGAAACCAACATGATTTTATCCATGTCTTTGGTTATTTCTGGGATCGCAACATTTTTACAATGTAAAAAAGTCGGGCCATTTGGCGCAGGCTTACTCATCGTTCAAGGTACCAGTTTTAACTTTATTGGCCCGATTATCGGAGTCGGTAGCGCGATGGTGGCAGCAGGAACGCCAGTGAATGAGGTTATGGCGGCTATTTTTGGTGTAGTGATTGCAGGCTCGTTTATTGAAATGGGTGTATCTCGAATTCTACCGTGGGTCAAAAAACTGATCACACCGCTAGTCACAGGTATCGTGGTACTCATGATTGGTTTGACCTTAATTAAAGAAGGTTTGATTAGTATGGGCGGTGGTTATCAGGCGATGCAAAACCAAACCTTTGCGAGTACAGATAACCTGATTATGTCATGTACAGTTCTTGCGATTATTATCCTACTAAATCGTATTCAGGTCATTTGGGTTAAAAGTTCGGCTATTTTGATTGCGCTGATTGTCGGTTATATACTGGCTGGTTTTATGGGGCATCTGGATTTTTCAGGTCTGCATGAAACACCATTGGTACAAATTCCAACACCGATGCACTTTGGATTAAGCTTTTCATGGAGCTTATTTATCCCAATGGCATTTATTTATCTAGTGACTTCTTTAGAAGCGATTGGTGATATTACTGCGACCAGTAAACTATCCAATGAACCCGTAAACGGTTCAAAATGGATGGAGCGTATTAAAGGTGGCGTTTTGGTCAATGGTGCAAATTCTCTACTTGCGGGTTTATTTAACACTTTCCCGAGTTCAGTATTTGCTCAAAATAATGGTGTTATTCAACTGACGGGTGTTGCAAGTCGATATGTTGGGATTTGGATTGCAATTTTATTGATGATACTCGGATTGTTTCCAATGGTTTCAGGTGTGATTCAAGCAGTACCACAAGCAGTTTTAGGTGGCGCGGTGATGGTCATGTTCGGTGCTGTGGCTGCATCAGGGATTAATATTTTATCCAGTATTCGTCTGGATCGTCGTGCGCTGTTGATTATTGCCATTTCACTGGCTTTAGGACTAGGGGTTGCTCAGGTACCACAAATTCTTGGACACTTACCTGAACTGTTTAAAAATATTTTTAGTTCAGGCGTCGCCACAGGTGGTATTGCTGCTTTAATCTTAAATATCGTATTGCCAGAACATCAATATCAGAGAAATCAAGATTAAATCGGGCAATTTAAAGAATTTGCCCAGTTTGACTGGGCTTTCTTATTCATGAGAGTTAAACATAATGGATCCACGTAGTGAAGTCGTACTGCGCCAACAACAGTTTTTATCAGGTCAGATATTACTGATTAATGCACCTGCGGATGAACTTGCACGTAAATTGCCCAACGATTTAAATATTTCGATCTGGACATGGAACTTTGCTGATCATCAATATTTCGATCAGCAGCAGTTTATTTCGCATTTCTCAGTAGAGTTTCCAAAGACACCAATCGATCAAGTCATCATCTTTGTACCAAAATCGAAAGAATTATTGAGCTATATTTTGCATGTGGTGGCCAGCCATCTTCCTCAAGGTCAATCCATTTTTTTGGTGGGTGAAAAAAAAGGCGGCGTAGAACGTGCGGCCAAACAGCTACAAGCCTTAGGTAAAAATCTTAAGCTTGATAGCGCTCGACATTGTCAGCTATGGCAATGTATTTTGCAAAAAACTGAAACGCTGAAGCCACTGCAAAACTGGGTAAAAACGTATACCGTCCAAGTCAATCAGACTGAACTTCAGATCTGCGCTCTACCCGGTGTGTTTAGTCAAAATCATTTAGACGTTGGAACCGCCATTCTTTTACCTTATCTAAATAATATAAAATCGGGTAAACTTGCCGACTTTGGTTGTGGCGCTGGTGTGATTAGTGCCTATTTGGCCACACTCAATCAGCATAATGAAATTTATGCGCTAGATGTTGATGCCTTTGCACTATGTTCCACTGAAATGACATTTCATCGAAATAGACTTAATTTAGAACAGCTTCATATTCAGGCAGTCACAGGAATTCATGATGCGCCCCCGCAACTAGATGCAATTGTCAGCAACCCTCCTTTTCATCAGGGAATTCATACTGACTATGCCGCGAGTGAGGGTTTATGCAAGCAAGCCAAACAACATTTGACCATAAATGGTGAATTGTGGCTTGTGGCAAATCGCTTTTTAAATTATTCCGTTTTGATAGAACAACAATTTGGTCGCTGCGACACCCTTGCAGATCAACAAGGATTCAAAGTGCTCTATGCCCAAGCATCCCAATGATTAAGGAATTTTCATGAGTGAAATGATTCGACCTGAAAAGCTTCAACGTAAGCTTGGTGCTCGCCATTTAAACATGATCGCGATTGGCGGCTCAATCGGCACAGGCTTGTTTCTTGCTTCAGGTTCAACCATTGCCAATGCGGGACCAGGTGGAGCATTGCTTGCCTATGCATTAATTGGAGTAATGATTTACTTCCTAATGACCAGCTTGGGCGAGTTGGCAACCCATAATCCAACTTCGGGTGCATTTTTTACCTATGGTAGCCGTTATGTCGAAGATGGTTTTGGTTTTGCATTAGGCTGGAACTATTGGTACAACTGGGCAATTACAGTGGCTTTCGAACTGGTTGCGGTTCAGTTGATTATGAAATTCTGGTTTCCAGACTTACCTGGATTTTACTGGAGTGCTATCTTCCTCGTGGTCATCTTTGCCATCAATGCCATGACCGTCAAAGGCTTTGGTGAAAGCGAATTCTGGTTTTCCATGGTCAAGGTCGTTGCCATTGTTGCCTTTATCATTATTGGCTTTTCCATGATCATCAAAATCATGATGACACCGGGAGTAGCGACTTTTGGCAACTGGACGTATAAGGATGCGCCTTTTGTCGGAGGCTTACAGGCCATGATTGGTGTAGCCATGATTGCAGGATTTTCTTTTCAGGGCACTGAAATGGTTGGCGTTGCCGCAGGTGAATCTAAAGATCCAAAGAAAACGATTCCTCTAGCAATCAAGCAGATTTTCTGGCGGATTTTACTGTTTTATATTGTGTGTATTTTTATCATTGGGACACTAATTTCCTACGATGATCCACGTTTATTACAAGCAGCTTCTAGTAGTGATATTGCCCTTTCTCCATTTACTTTGCTCTATGAAAAAGTCGGTTTTGCGTTTGCAGCAAGCTTGATGAATGCCGTGATTTTAACTGCGATTTTATCGGCAGGAAATTCAGGCATGTATTCTTCAACTCGTATGCTGTTTGACATGGCACGTGAAGGTCGTGCGCCAAAATGGTTCTCCAAACTGGATGATCGTGGCGTACCCATGCATGCACTTTATGCCACAACAGCCGTGGCCGCACTATGCTTCTTAACCACTTTTATCGGAGAACAAGCTGTATTTAACTGGCTACTTAATATGTCGGGGATGTGTGGTTTTATTGTGTGGTTAGGTATTGCTATTTCACATTATCGTTTCCGTAAAGGTTATTTGGCACAAGGTTATAAACTTGAAGATTTAGCCTACCGCGCTAAGTTCTTCCCTTTTGCACCGTGGTTTGCTTTTATTTTATGTTCGATCATTATTTTAGGACAAAACTATCAAGCTATTTTGGGTGGAAAAGTGGATTGGATTGGGCTGCTTTCAACCTACATTAGTATTCCTTTATTTTTGGTAATTTGGCTGGGTTACAAATGGAAATACAAAAGTAAACTGGTGTCTTATCAAGAGATGAATTTAAAACCCGATCAGGATTAGTATTCATCATCACTTTTCGATCACATCTCAATCCCTTGACTTTTCAAAATAAAAGATTATGATGGCGATCAAGATTCAACCATTAGCGCAGTTTAAAATGAAACTGCCATTTTATAGGAGTTACAACATGCCAAACCTAAAGGATACCAAAGACTAATCATTGGCGCGTTGTCAACTCACGGACAAGTGCCAAAGATCACTTGTCCGAATGCATATCTAACCTAGCATTCGCTAGGTTTTTTTATACCTGTTCGGACAGATTTAAACAATGAAACGGACAGATTGTATGAGTATACAAAGAATTTTAAATGCAGATGCGGCCTATGGGGTACCTGTCAAAATCTTTACCACAGATATAGATCATGACAGTATTGAACAACTGAGCAAAATGGCACAGTTGCAGTTTATTCATTCCCATATTGCAGTGATGCCAGATGTACATGTTGGAAAAGGGGCAACTGTTGGTAGTGTCATTCCAACGAAAAATGCGATTATTCCTGCTGCGGTCGGTGTAGACATTGGTTGCGGGATGAATGCAGTACGCTTAAATCTGAAAAGTAATCAACTTCCAGACAACCTTTCAGCTTTACGCAATGCCATTGAACGAAAAGTCCCTGTAGGTTGTGATTTACATAAACAGGTGAAAGCCAAAGCATCTACCCTAACGCCTCTCGACAAAGGGCTAAAACCCATTATTACCAAACATTCTGGTTTAGTTCGAATGTTACGAAAGTTTGATATGACATGGCAAAAACAACTCGGAACGCTCGGTGGTGGTAACCACTTTATTGAACTCTGTGTAGATGAAAATCAAGATGTCTGGATCATGCTGCATTCAGGTAGTCGTGGTTTGGGCAATGTGATTGGAACTTATTTTATTGAACTTGCCAAAAAAGAAGCTCAACATCGTTTTGGTCATGTTCCTGATAAAGACTTGAGTTACTTTGCTGAAGGGTCGACCAGTTTTGATGACTATGTAGAAGCAGTTGAATGGGCACAAGCTTATGCCTATGAAAACCGTCGAGAAATGATGCGGTTAATTTTAGAGGCAATCCGCCCCTTATTACCGCCATTTCAACTGACGAAGGAAGCCATTAACTGCCACCATAACTATGTCAGTCAGGAACAGCATGATGGAGAAAATCTGTTGATTACCCGAAAAGGCGCTATTCGTGCAGGTGAAGGTGAACTTGGAATCATTCCTGGCTCTATGGGGGCTTGTTCTTATATTGTGCGTGGTAAAGGAAACGCTGAATCATTTTGCTCATGCTCACATGGTGCAGGACGTAAAATGAGTCGCAGTAAAGCCAAAAATTTGTTTAATCAACAAGATTTGATTAAACAAACTCAGGGAATCGAATGCCGCAAAGATACAGGCGTTATCGATGAAATTCCAGCGGCGTATAAAGACATTGATCAAGTCATGGCAAACCAAGCTGATTTGGTTGAAATCGTACATACGCTTAAACAAGTCCTTTGTATAAAAGGATAATTTAACGACGAGGCTATAAATGAAGCTTAGCAAATTACCTAAGATCAAAGTGCGAAATCAGGTGGCTTTATCGCCTTTATTACATAAAGGCGGAATGCATGAAACTGAAAAACCAAAAGCACAACATCGACGTGAACGTCAGCAAACCAAACAGTTGCTCAAGTCTAAAATATGGTGTGAATAATTTTATTTTAGCGATCTATCTATAAGGAGTAGCGCATGAAAAACTATATATATTTTTGTGAATCTTTCAATCTAAGCCACCAAGATAAAACAAACCCCAGTGATTTCAACTGGGGTTTGTCATTTTAGACAGTCAAATTTATAAAATACCTAAACTTTTTTGAATATTTTCCAAATGAGGAACATGGAAATGCTGATCGGCAATTTTAACTTGCTTAAATACCATTGGATCAGATGTTGCTTCTTCTACATCTACCACTTCTGAAATACGCAAACGAATAGTTTGCGGCATGCTGTCACAGATCAAGGCAAAACGTTGCGCGACATCATCCCCTTCTATGACCAAAGCGACTCCTTGAGTAATATTAGGATGATTAACCGAATAAATAGGCAATTTCAAATCATGCCATTCTATCGACTCAGCATCAACCTTGGTATCAAGTGCAGACAATACAATGTTTTGCGGTAATAGCATCGGCACCTGATCACGACATTCAATGATATAAGCATCAATAAATCCAGTCGAGACACTAATTAAGTGTTGAAGCTCCTGCTGATCAATCTGCGCGGTTACTGTTTTATTAATACTCATCAGTAACTCCCTGAAGCAGTTTCAAGTAATGCTTTAATATTCTCAAGCAATTCTGACTCTTGGAATGGTTTACCCATGTAATGGCTCACTCCCAATGACAAGGCACGTTCACGATGTTTTTCACCAGTACGCGATGTAATCATGATAATGGGCATATCTTGGTGTAACTCATGATGGCGTACCAGATTAGTCACCTCAAAACCATCCATCCGAGGCATTTCAATATCCAGCAACATCAAATCAGGTTTGACATTTTCAAGCTGTTCGATGGCATCGACACCATCTTTAGCCGTTACCACATCAAAGCCCTGACGCTCCAATAACCGTGAAGTGACTTTACGGACAGTCACCGAGTCATCTACGATCATGATAAGACGACGTTCATGGGTGTGACGTGTTTTCTCTCTAGCTTCAATAACTTGTTTATTACGCTGTGTCGCCTGAATCTGCCGCGCAATGTTTTGTCCATCCAGAATTAGACAAACATGACCATCACCTAAAATTGTCGCACCAGCAACAGCCCCAATACTTGCGAACTGCTGTCCGATCGGTTTCACGACAATTTGTGCACGAGAACCGACCAATTGATCGACCAATAACGCGATAGTCTGACCATGCGCGCCTTTGACCAATAATACGGGTAGCGAGTGTGCAACACCTGAAAGCTTTGGAACAGGTTGATTAGCTACGAACTCAGCCAGATAGCGTAAGCGATATGGTGTGTTATCAATATTAAAATAGTCATCCTGACTATTAAAATATTGCTCTAAAGTTGAAGGTGCAATCCGCACAATTCGGTCAATCTGGGCCAAAGGCAAGGCAAATTGTTGATCGCCGACTTTCACCATCAAGGCATCACTCACCGCGACAGTGGTTGGGACGCGAATGGTAAAGGTCGTTCCTGAACCAAGTTTAGACTCAACACTGACATGACCGCCTAAAGCTTTAATCCCACTTTGTACCACATCCAAGCCAACGCCACGACCTGAAATCTGAGTAACTGCAGTGGCTGTACTAAAACCTGGGTGGAAGATATATTGCAAAATTTCCTGTGAATCAAGTTTTTGATCTGCGGTCATTAAGCCATTTTGTAAAGCCTTGGCTTTGATTTTATCAACATCAATACCTTTACCATCATCGCTAAAGCTCACCAGAACATCTGTTCCTTGACGGCTAATATTCAGCTCAATACGTCCTATTTCAGGTTTACCCAGTTTTAAACGCTCCTCACGATCTTCTACACCATGATCGACTGCATTTCGCAGCATATGCTCAAGTGGCGTGACCAAACGTTCCAAGATATTTCGATCCAGTTCACCTTCGGTATTATTCACCACCAATTCAGCTGGACGGTTCAAACTACTTGCAGTCTGACGCACAATACGTTGTAAGCGAGGTAAAAGTCGTGAGAATGGAACTAATCGAGTACGCATCAGACTTTCCTGAATTTCAGCCTGAATACGGGATTGTTGTAATAACAAACCTTCGGTATCACGAATTTTATCGGATAACGTGGTTTTAAAATCAACCAAATCCGATGCAGATTCGGCAAGCGATTTAGACAGTTGATTCAATGATGAATATTGATCCATTTCCAATGGGTCAAAGTCGATATAACGTAAGTTCTCTGTACCATGCTTGGCGATAATCTGACTTTCTAATTCCCCTTCCATTCGGCGTAACTGATCTGCCAAACGTTGAATCGCCAATTCCATTTCGACCAGTGTATTGCCTAATTGCCCCAAATCCATTTCGATACGCGAACGGTTAATGGCATTTTCACCAGACAAGTTAATCATTTTTTCAATCAGATCCGCAGAAACACGGATCATCTCATTTGAATCATCAGCCTCTACGGTGTTATCCCATTCACCCAGCATAGATGGCGGTTCTGTACCATCTCCCTGTACAAACTCCATCACTTGTTCTTGAGAGAACAGATCCGCACGAGCCAGTTGAGTTGGAATTTGCGCATTGGTATCAACAAATTCAAGACGCTCTAAAGTATGCTTTAAACCATCATAATTGTGATATGAACGTTCAAAAATAGCTGCCTTTAACCATGTAAATGCGGTCAGTAAGAGATGATCATAAGCATTGGAGCTAAAAGCTTTTACCGCAAATTGCTCGAAGGCATTTTCAAGATGTGAAGAAATAACTGCAACAGGTTCCAACTCTGCCATTCGTGCACCGCCTTTTAAGCTATGCACTGTACGTTGTAATTGAAGCAAAATACTTCGGTTAGTCCGTTCATCAAACCAGCGATTGAGAAGTTGCTGTCCAGCATCAAGCAACTCTTCCGCTTCTTCATAGAAAGTCGCTTCAACCAAAGATTGGACATCATCAGGATCTGCATCTTGATGTGGTTGAGTATGATCTATATCAGCACTGGAATTCGAAATCGACGGTTGACTGTCTAGCGCCTTATTCTCAGTGGAAATTGAATCGTCTAGTTGTTCCTTAGCAACAGTTGCATCAGACTCCAAGACTGGTGTTGGTTCACTAAAAGCAATTGATTCAAGATGATCTATCGTTAATTCATGTTCAACGACTTCAGTTGGTGACTCAGTAACGACTTGCGCCAAGGTACTATCAACAGAAGTAGTCCGCGTTGCACTATCAAGTTGTTGCTGTGGTTCCCCTTGCAGGGCTTTCTCAATATTTCCAAGCAACTCAATCACTTCTGTCGCTGGATAATCTACTGCTTCATCACGCAAAGTTTGAATCCGATCAGCAATATCATCTTGTACCAAACGAATAATCTGTATCAGATTTTCAGAAGAATGTATTTGCCCATGAATCAACCGTTCATAAATGGTTTCTAACTCGTGCGCAATCAGTCCAATATGTGTTGCCTGAACCATATTTGCGCCACCTTTTAAGGTGTGTAAATAACGCATCAGATTATTCAAGGCAGACGTATTACTTTGTTGCTGCGACCAAGTGCTTAAGTCTGTATCAATACCAGCCAACAGCTCATCCGCTTCTTCCAAAAAGATATCGAGAAGGTCAGCATCGAAATTACGATTGGCTTGCTCTGAATCTAGGTGCTGATGGTCTTGTTGAATACGTGCCGAAATTGACGATAAATCAAATATTGAAACATTTGACTCTGATACAGCAACGGGCTCAATAAAAACAGCCTCAGATTCAGCACTTACCTTAGAGGATACGTTCTTATTCGTAATCACGATTTCAATATCTTGTTGAACAAAGTCTTGTAGCTCATGAATCACATTGAGCTGCTCTTGTCCCAAGCTTACTCGCTGCCCTGCTGCCAAGGTATCAAATAAATGAATCACTTGCTGGTGTGCCTGTCCAAAAATATCAAAGGCATAATCCAGATGCAGTAATTCAGGTTTCTCAAGTAATTGTTCATAGCTAGGCTTTAATTTCAGGACATAATCATGAACGCCTTGGGCTGCTCGATTATGCGTATGCTCAATTAAAGAACTTGCCTCAGTAATCAATGCTTGAATATAGACAGGAAATTCCAGTTTGACGCGTTTTTCAAACTCAAAGTCTGCATTCAGTAGATTTTCAATATCTAACTGCAACAGTGAAGTGACAACACCTTGTGGATGCTGTGCTTCATGTGCGATTTCTTCGATATTAAAACCATAGTTTTCCCATGCTTGATTAAATTTTTGATTAATTTTATCAAGCTGTTGCTGAGAACCACGTTGATGCAGCGTATGTAAATAATCTCGAACAAATTCAGCATAATGGGTCAATAATGCTGTTTCATTTGAAGTCGACTCAAGCTCATCTTGCATCAGGGTTTTAAACAGGGTTTCTACCTTGCTGCTAGCTTCAAATACTTGATGAATATGCGCCATTGATGAACTACCGCGCAACGTATGCAAAGCGCGAATCAATTGATTATAACTTTGGTCTGATGGCTCATCTTGCTGTAAAAAAGTATCAATTGTTTGTAGATGTTCTTCTGCTTCTTCAAGGAAAATTGCCAGAGTTTCTTCAATCAGACTATCATCTGATGAAGCAACCGTGTCCATAGAGATGCTTGCTATGGCAACAGGCTCTGATTCAACTGGCTGTTCAGTTTGAATAATCTGTTGTTCCTGAATTTCGAGACCTGTAATTCCAGATTCTGTATTTAAATGTTCAGCTAAAGCTAACAACTCTTCTAAAGCAGGTTCAACGTCTTGTTGCTGTTGCAACTGCTGTCCCAACAGAATCAGAGGGCGAATATCGATCGAGTGTGACTGCGTATTTTTAAAATCATGATAAAATTCAAAATGATAAATATTAAATACCGCTTGCACATAACGCTGTAAATCTGCACTTAATGGCAAGGTTTTGCTAATCACTCGATTGAGTACTTCTTCAACGGTCCATGCCAGTTCACTGGAAGACTTCGCTCCCACCATTCGACCAGACCCTTTTAGAGTGTGAAAATGACGACGAACTTCCACTAAAACTTGCTGCTCATCTGGATCAGCCAACCACTGTGGAATAAGTTGATTGAATTCTTGAAAAATTTCTTCTAATTCTTCAATAAAAATTTCAAGAATTTCTTCATCCTGATCAAGAAAACTGTCTTCAGGCAAGCTTATTTTTTCAACAAGATGTTTTAATATTTCTTTCATAACGAAGGCTTCTTTCGTTTATCCACCCTTGATGGTGAAACTTGATCTACCACCATCACGCAAGTGACTTCCTTCTCAAGAAGCCATCTTGACGATGTATTTTTAAATTGGGGCATCTCGAAGTCAGCCCCAAAAGTCACTTTACGCTTATTCAGGTAACTTAAAGTCAGATACAGACTCACGCAATGACTCAGCCATATTGGCCAGTTCAGAAACCGAACGTGCTGTATCAAAAGTTGCAGTCGTGGTTTGTGAGGTAATTTCCTGTACGACATTCATGGTATTCGCAATATGACTCGCCGATGCAGACTGAAGTTTTGCAGCATTCGAAATGTTTGCAATTAATTTAGCCAAGTTACTAGATACGCTTTGAATTTCATCCAACGCGACACCCGCATCTTTCGCTAAATTCGCACCACGAACCACCTCAGAAGTTGTCTGTTCCATAGAAATTACAGCTTCATTGGTATCGGTCTGAATCGTTTTAACCAAACCTTCAATCTGTTTGGTTGCAGATGCAGAACGTTCTGCAAGGCGCTGTACTTCATCAGCAACTACCGCAAAACCACGACCCGCTTCCCCTGCCATAGATGCCTGAATTGCAGCATTCAATGCCAGAATGTTGGTTTGGTCGGCAATATCATTAATCAGGGAGACGATGTTCCCAATTTCTTGCGAAGACTCACCCAAACGTTTAATACGTTTCGATGTTTCCTGAATCTGTTCACGAATCGTATCCATACCCACAATCGAACGGTTTACGACATCAGCTCCATTGGATGCAATTTTTACCGAACGTTCCGCAACCTCTGCTGACTCAGCAGCATTCGCAGATACCTGATCGATCGACATTGCCATTTCGTTAATCGCAGCAGATGCACCCGCAATTTCTTGCGCCTGATGCTCAGAAGCCTCCGCTAACTGATTGGTAATGGTCTGCGTATCTTGTGTATAACGTGCTACTTCCTGAGAAGTGTCCGTGATACGTGAGACCAGATCACGTAATTGATCAATTGCGAAGTTGATCGAGTCAGCAATTGCACCTGTAAAATCTTCTGATACCGTTGCATAAGAACGTAAATCACCATCAGCCAAATCTGCAATTTCATCAAGTAAACGTAAAATCGCATTTTGGTTTCGGTCATATTCATCCTGTAAACGCGTTACACGATTTTTTTCCAACAAATTACGAATTGCCAATAAACGGGCAACGGATAAGATAAAACCTGTAAGGAAGAGTAGTAATAAAACTGCTGGAATAACACTTGACCAGCCAGAGTCTGCTTTATCAGAAAGATTATTCAGAGATTTCAACATATCATCAGATTGAGAGAAAATCTGTGAAGATGCTTGACGGACTTTTACAATCTGGTTGGCATTTTTAAATACCGTTGAGGCTGCTGTTTTTAAAACTTCGTCATACTCAGATTTAATACTATCTACAGATTCACGTAAACTTGGATCGCTGATACGCACAACACCCAAGTCAGTACTACCATTTAACTGCGCATTTAAATAAGCACCAAAGGTTTCAATATCGGCACTAAAATCATCTGCTGATGCACGGGCATTTTCTGTGCCCACCAATACAGAACCAATAGAACGTAAAATACGCTCTGCAATAAATACTTGGTTCTTGGCAATCACCACCTGACTACTTGGCATATTCAGACGAGCCATCTGATCTACCATCAGGTTATATTCTGCCTGAATACCAGGAATCGATTCACCAATCGCAATATTGGTATCATAGAGTTGATTGATCAGCTTCTGTTGAGATGTAATCAAATCTACATTGGTCGATACATTCTTCCAGAGTTGATCGACCTTTTTAAATTCCTCAGAAGATGTACCATAAATGTCCTGTACATTTTCCAGATTTTGCGCAAACTGTTCCTGCGATTTTTTCAGATTTGCAATTGCCTCCGGCGAACCCGATGCAGTTGACTCCGTCGCTTGTCGAGGAATCGTTTGAGACAATAAGCGCAGTTGCCCCAGACTACGAGTTAATTCATTATTCCGTGGTACGCTATAAAATAAGTAAATCAACGTCATCGTTGATAGAAAAAGAAAAATAATTGCGGAGTAAATGATCGGTCTCGTTTTTTTACTATCACCGAACATCTGCGAAACCAGCTCAATTTGAGCCTGAATCTTGGCAAAAAATGCAAAACCATTTTTCTTACTCGCACTTTCAGCTGTGTTTTTCTTTTTTAGTTTAAAGCCCATACAGCTTCTCCCCTGAATACGCGTGATTTACTTACTTGCGTACGAATTTAATTTATAAATTTTGCTGAAGCATTCATATATTGTTGGTTTTTCAGCAGCTGACTAAATAAAAAGACATGCCATCGTTGGTTATGTTGATAGAAATAACCTTGACAATAATCTTTTAATTTTTGATCCAGCTCATCGCTTTTAGAAAAAAAGCTACGCTTATTAAAATGCTGAATACCCAAAACTTGATCTACAACTAAACCGACATAGTGATCATTATGACTAATACATAACACTTTTTGACTAGGCGAAAACGGTGCGCGCTGCCCTGAGACAAAATGTGTTAAATCAGAAACTGAGAGTAATCTTCCCCGAATATTCGCCAGTCCACGTACCCAGGCTTGGGCATTCGGGACTTGGGTATATTTAGGCGGATAAATGACTTCCACGACCTCCCCCAGAGGCGCAACAAAATACTGCCCCATCATCTCAAAGGCTATACCTGACCATCGGTTGACTTCATTTTGATTAGAAGCGTAGCTTCGATTGCCACGTTTTGCCAATCGAAGCAATTCGATAAATCCATTAGCAGCCATGGTGACTATTCCAGATTAAGGTGTTGTTTAATCACGTCTATAAGTTGGCTTTCTTCAATCGGTTTGGTCAGATAGTCACGCGCACCCTGACGTTTGCCCCAGACACGATCTGTTGCCTGATCTTTAGTACTGACGATGATCACTGGAATATGCTTGGTATTTCCACCACGACTAATTTCACGAGTCGCCTGAAAACCATTAACTCCAGGCATTACTACATCCATCAACACCAAATCAGGCTGTTCAGCCTGTGCCATGGTCACCCCATCAGCACCATTGGATGCCTCAATCACCTCAAAACCGTGTTTTGTTAATATTTCTCTAAAACGAAATGTTTCGGTTGGTGAATCATCTACAATTAAAATACGTGCCATTTTATGTCCCCAACACTTTTCTTTAATTTATGTATTTACGTGATTTCGAATAGCGTTTAATAATTCATCTTTACTAAAAGGCTTGGTTAAATATTCATCTGAGCCAACAATACGCCCTTTGGCCTGATCGAATAAACCATCTTTACTCGATAGCATAATCACAGGAATATTTTGATAATTCTGTGAATTTTTGATCAATGCACAGGTCTGATAGCCATCCAGACGTGGCATCATAATATCAACAAAAACGATATCAGGATTGGCCTCAGCAATCTTTGATAAGGCTTCAAAGCCATCTACAGCAGTAATCACTTCACATCCTTCGCGTTGTAGTAACGTTTCTGCGGTTCGGCGAATGGTTTTTGAATCATCAATTACCATGACTTTAAGATTTTGAAATTTATCTTCCATTTAATGATCCTTTCCCCATTTATTCATTACTAACAATAACTGAAACTGATTATAGCCGATGATTGGGGCTTTCATTGTTTTTACAGATTATGACCTTTTTTAACATATTATTACTTGCGTTTTCAATGAAGGTTTTTTCAAGTTAAAACACATTTTTTTTAAATATCCACAAATCCATCACACTTTAAAAGAACTTATGATTTTTTTTTGAATTATTCCTATTTTTAATTGGATAAATTACAACTAATATAACGTTATTAATATTTAAAAATAAGTAATTTAGTCGACTTTAATTTGGGGACAGGCATGAACAGTCGAACGAGATCTCGAAAGCTGCTGGAACGATCCAAACAGATGACTTGCCGTTCCATTATTGCATTCGGACTACTTCTGTGGGTGTCTTTTGTTTATGCAGCCAATGCACAACCTCGCGCCGTTTGGTATCGCTATTACGATCAAAAAGGCATTGCCAATATTAGTAGTTCGGTAACACCTGCCCATATCCGTTACGGTTATGAAGCTTTAGATAGCAATATGCAGGTGATTCGTCGTAATCGACCTTATAATGCAGAAGCCGATTTACGTCAGTCTACTCAACGCGAGGCACAAGCTCGACAGCGTGAACAAGATTTAAAACTCAAACGTGCCTATGGAAATGTAACAATCGCAACTGAAAAGCAAAATCAGGTATTGTTAGCCATAAAAAAACAAATCATGTCACAGCAAGATCAGTTGAAACAATTGCAAAGTGATCGAATTATGTTTAAACGTCAGGAAATGGAATACCTGCGCAAAGGTGAAAGTAGTATTCCAAAACATCTAAAAGATCAGCTCGATCAGAATGATCAAAATATGACTCGTCTTAAAAAAAATATCTCTAGCCTGCAAAATAACTACCGAACAACACAGGAACATTATTCCAACATTATTGAACGCTTAAAAATGCTGGAATAATCGTTATAATCCTGACACTAAATAAAACAATGAATGTCATTAACTTGAGGATGATTAGGCATGCACAAAGTGTCAGGCACTGCATTTTATATTACTGTACTGTGTTTAAGTTCTAGTCTTGTTCTCACTGCCTGTCATCGTTCTAGCACAGAATCATCACAAGCCAATAAAACTGAGAACATTGATATGATCCAGCAAGATCTAATTCCAGTCTCAACAGGCACACTGGAACGTAAAACTGCATTTACAGGTACGATTCGTGCTACCCAACAAAGCTCGATTCAGTCACAAGTTTCCGCAACCGCCACGCAGGTCAATGCCGATGTCGGACAGCAGGTGACAAAAAATCAGATTTTAGTGCGTTTAAATAATCAGGATAATGCTGCTCGCTTAGCGCAAGCACAAGCCAATCTTGCGTCTGCTAAAGCGCAGGCAGAACTTTCTTATAACTTGATGCAGCGTAAAAAAAGACTCTTAGATCAGGGTTTTATTTCACGAGTTGAATATGAACAAAGTCAGGTTGACTACAAAGCCCAACTTGAAACAGTAAACGCTCAAAAGGCTAATTTAGACATTGCGCATAAAGCTGATCTGGATGGTATTATTCGCAGTCCGCTTACTGGTGTGATAACCAAACGAGAGGTTGAACCAGGTCAAACGGTGACTTCAGGGCAAACTTTATTTGAAATTGTGAATCCTGAACAATTGGAAATTCAGGCTCAATTACCCTTGGAGCAACAATCAGCATTGCGTATTGGCCAAAAAATTCAATACACAATTCAAGGTAATTCAACACAACTCAATGCCGTTCTGACTCGTATTTCACCTGTAGCCAATCAAGTCAGCCGTCAAATCGAGTTTTTTGCTCGACCGACTGAAAGCATCAACTCGCTCAGTATTGGTGCTTTTATCGAAGGTGTTATTTTAAATCAAGATCAAGTACAGGGGCAGATTATCCCATTGGACAGTATCCAAAGTCTGGATCACTCACCTTATGTGTGGGTCGTTCGTCAACAAAAACTGCTTAAAATCAATATTCAAGTATTAGAAAAACGTTTTGCCGAGAACAAAGCAGTGGTAACAGGTTTGCAAAATCAAGACTCAGTCAGCCGAATTCAATTTGATGATGCCGATGAAAATAAATCAGTGGTATTTTCTAATTCAGATCAATCCTCTGCAAACAACAAATAAAAGAACGATTTTTTAGGACTCAATAGCGATGTGGTTTACCCGAATTAGTGTCAAATATCCAGTGTTTACCATCATGATGATGTTTTGTCTGATGGTACTGGGATTGGCATCATGGCAACGTATGGGCGTAGAAGAATTTCCTGATGTCGACTTTCCATTTGTAGTGGTCTATACCAATTACCCAGGCGCGTCACCTGAAGCTGTTGAATCCGAAATTACAAAAAAACTCGAAGATCAGATTAATACAATTTCAGGTTTAAAACAGATTACGTCGCAGTCCAGTGAAGGATTGTCGATGATTATTGCCGAATTTAATCTGGATGTACCTTCCAGTGTCGCTGCGCAAGACGTTCGCGATAAAATTGCTGTCGTTAAATCGAACTTTCGTGATGAAATCGAAGACCCCGTGGTTGAACGCTATGACCCCGCCAGTAATGCGATTATGTCAGTGGTCTTTGAATCTGGTTCAATGTCTTTGCGTGATTTTAGCTCTTATTTGGATCAGCGGATTTTACCTCAACTCAGAACGGTGCCTGGCGTTGGGACAGTTAATTTATTGGGTGATGCCAAACGTCAAATTCGTATTGAAATTAATCCTCAACAATTACAAAGCTATGGCATTGGAATTGATCAGGTGATTAACACTTTAAAAAATGAAAATGTTGAAGTTCCAGGCGGCACACTCAAACAACCTGACTCTGAACTGGTTATCGAAATTCAATCTAAAGTGATTTATCCTCACGGATTTGGTGATTTAGTGGTGGCCAATAAAAATGGCGCGCCGATTTATCTTAAACAGATTGCAAAAGTAGAAGACAGTCAGGCCGACTTAGAAACAGGCGCTTATCTGAATGGAAAGGCAGCTGTGGCAGTTGATATTTTGCGAAGCTCTGATGCTAACGTCATTCAGGTGGTGGACAACACCTATAAAGTGTTAGAAAAAATTAAAACCCAGCTCCCTCAAGGGGCCAGTTTAAATGTGGTCGTTGATAGTTCAAAAGGGATTCGCGCTTCGATTAAAGATGTAGCGCGTACCATTATTGAAGGCGCATTACTGGCTGTTTTAATTGTTTTACTATTTTTAGGCTCTTTCCGTTCAACCATCATTACAGGGTTGACCCTACCTATTGCTTTACTCGGAACCCTGACTTTTATCTGGGCGTTTGGGTTTAGTATCAACATGATGACACTGTTGGCATTATCACTTTGTATTGGCTTACTCATTGATGATGCAATTGTGGTACGTGAAAACATTGTTCGCCATGCCGAAATGGGCAAAGATCATGTGACTGCGGCACTGGATGGAACGAAAGAAATTGGGCTGGCTGTTTTGGCAACTACGCTGACCATTGTCGCGGTTTTTTTACCTGTGGCTTTTATGGGCGGAATTATTGGGCGCTTTTTCTATCAGTTTGGTGTCACAGTAAGTACCGCAGTGCTTATATCCATGTTTGTGAGTTTTACTCTAGATCCAATGCTATCCGCGCATTGGCAAGAGAAAAAAAATAACAACCCACCTAGTCGGATGAAACGTTTTTTTCAATGGATTTCCCAAAAGCTAGACAACTTAAGTCATGTTTATGAACACTTACTCAAACTTGCCTTACGATTTCGTTTTATCACGATTTTAATTGCAATTGCATCGTTAATTGGAGCTCTAGGCTTATCTAAACTGATTGGAACCGAATTTGTACCAACGCCTGATAAAGGCGAGATTCGCATTAAGTTTGAAACTCCAGTGGATGCTTCATTGCAATATACTCAGGCCAAACTGAATCAGGTCAATCAAATCATTCGTCAGCATCCACAAGTCAAATCGACTTATGGTGTGATCAACGGCATCACAGATCGTGGTAAAAATCATGCGAGTTTAAGGGTCACGGTGACACCTAGAAATGAACGTAGCCAAACGCTGACCGAATTAAACAATGAATTTCGTGAACGTTTAAAACGAGTTGCTGGAATCACCGTTACCTCTGTCGCATCGGCAGATGAAACCGTGTCTGGTGGACAAAAGCCCATCATGATTTCAATTAAAGGCCCAGATTTAGATGAACTGCAACGTATTTCAGATCGTTTTATGGCTCAAATGGGAAAAATAAAAGGGGTAGTCGATCTTGAAAGCTCGCTCAAACAACCAAAACCAACTTTATCGATTCAGATTCACCGAGTATTAGCCAGTGATCTTGGACTTTCTGTCAATCAAATCGCCAATACGATTCGACCATTGATCGCAGGAGATGATGTCACCACATGGCAAGATGAACGAGGCGAATCCTATGATGTTAATTTACGTCTAGCCGAACATAGCCGTGCATTACCAAGCGATTTGGAAAATCTTTACCTCACCTCCTCTAAAACCGATACCAATGGACAACCGATTTTGGTGCCTTTTGCAACCGTCGCAAAATTTGAGCAGACCTTAGGTGCTTCACAAATCAATCGCCGTGATTTGGCACGTGAAGTTCTGGTTGAAGCCAATACCTCCGGTCGTCCAGCAGGTGACATTGGCAAGGACATTGATCACTTGCAGAAGAACTTTAAACTGCCCGCTGGATATAGTTTTGATACCCAAGGTTCCAATGCTGATATGGCTGAATCAGCGGGTTATGCACTCACTGCCATTACCCTATCGATTGTGTTTATTTATATTGTTTTAGGTTCACAATTTAATAGCTTTATTCACCCTGCTGCGATTATGGCGTCCTTGCCTTTGTCTTTGATTGGGGTATTTTTGGCCTTATTTTTATTTCAAAGTACCATGAATCTGTTTTCTATTATTGGCATCATCATGCTAATGGGTCTGGTCACTAAGAACGCTATTCTGTTGATTGATTTTATCAAAAAAGCAATGGAACGCGGTGAAACTCGCTATGATGCGATCATTCAGGCAGGTAAGACCCGTTTGCGTCCTATTTTAATGACCACCAGTGCCATGGTGATGGGCATGATTCCATTGGCATTAGGGCTAGGTGAAGGCGGCGAACAAAGTGCACCGATGGCGCATGCGGTCATTGGGGGTGTCATTACCTCTACCCTACTCACATTAGTAGTGGTACCTGTGATTTTTACCTATTTGGATGATTTGAAAAATTTCTTGTTGCGTCAAACCCGTAAATTAATGTCATAATCTGGTCTTTGTTGAATGAGGTGAAATATTCATCTCATTTTTTATCGTATAATCTTGTGTTTTTATCGTGCTCTATCTCAGAGCCCACTTTTAGGACAGTTTCCATGCGCGCAAGCCGCTTTTTATTTGCAACGTTAAGAGAAACCCCAAATGATGCGGAAGTGATTTCGCATCAGCTCATGCTTAGAGCTGGGATGATTCGTAAATTGGCTTCAGGTTTATACACTTGGCTGCCGATGGGTGTACGTGTGTTAAATAAAGTCGAAGCGATTGTACGTGAAGAAATGAATCGCTCAGGTGCACTTGAAGTATTCATGCCCGTGACTCAGCCTGCAAGTCTTTGGGAAGAATCTGGTCGTTATGTACAATACGGCCCAGAACTTTTACGTTTTAAAGATCGTCATGATAATCCGTTTGTGCTTGGCCCAACGCACGAAGAAGTGATCACTGATCTCGCGCGTAATGAACTGAAAAGTTATAAACAATTGCCTATCAACTTTTATCAAATTCAGACCAAATTCCGTGACGAAATTCGTCCACGTTTTGGTGTAATGCGTTCTCGTGAATTCATCATGAAAGATGCTTATTCATTCCATGTCGATCAAGCATCCTTACAAGAAACTTATGACAACATGTATGACACCTATTGTCGTATCTTCACCTGTTTAGGCTTAGACTTCCGCCCTGTACAAGCCGATACTGGTTCAATTGGCGGTTCAGGTTCACATGAGTTTCATGTTTTAGCGGATAGCGGTGAAGATGATATCGTATTTTCAACCGAATCGGATTACGCTGCTAACGTAGAAAAGGCTGAAGCAGTGTTGGTCGGTGAGCGTGCCACTCCTGCACAAACATTGACTGTGATCGAAACACCAAATCAAAAAACCATTGCTGACGTTTGTGCATTTCTAAATGCAGATCCAAAACAGTCTGTTAAAGCCCTACTTGTACAAGGGAATGTTGATGAAAAAGGCAATATACCGGTCATCGCATTATTCTTACGTGGTGATCACGAACTCAATGAAATTAAAGCTGAACATCATCCACTAATTGCAGCACCTTTAACTTTTGCTACTGAAACTCAATTACAAGAACTCGGTTTAACCGCAGGTTATGTTGGCCCACAAGGTCTGGTTGAAAAAGGCATCACCGTAATTATCGACCGTGCAGCATCGGTATTATCTGACTTTATTGCCGGTGCTAACGAAGCAGATAAACATGCAACAGGCGTGAACTGGGAACGTGATGCTACATTTAGCGAAGTTTATGATCTACGCAACGTGGTTGATGGTGATCCATCTCCAGATGGTCAAGGTGTACTTCAAATCAAACGTGGGATCGAAGTTGGACACATCTTCCAATTAGGTCAAAAGTATTCAGAAGCACTCAACTGTACTGTCCTTGGTGATGATGGTAAACCTGTGGTAGTGACCATGGGCTGTTATGGTATTGGGGTGACACGTGTTGTCGCATCTGCTATTGAACAAAACTATGATGACAAGGGCATTATCTGGCCATCAGCAATTGCACCGTTTGAAGTCGCGATTGTGCCAATGAATGCACACAAATCACCAAAAACAATGGAAGCAGCAGAAGCCTTGTATGCCGAGTTACAAGCACAAGGTTATGATGTATTACTTGATGACCGTAACGAACGTCCCGGCGTTAAATTCTCAGATCTTGAGCTAACAGGCATTCCTCACCGTATCGTGATTGGTGAAAAAGGCTTGGATGCAGGGACTTTTGAATATAAAGGCCGTCGCGATGCTGAGTCGATCAACCTAAGTAAAGAAGAATTACTCGCGAAGTTAAAAGCTTAATCTTCATAAGGTAAAAAAACCTTACGCTGAAATATCAGCGTACGGTTTTTTATCATCTCCAAATAGCTCAAACAAAAAAAGCCAAACCGAAGTTTAGCTTTTCCATCAAATCGCACCGATTTAAATTATGCGCCAGTCTGATATTCAGCTTGTGTCACAGCCGTCGAAGCTTGATACGGATGTTTAAAATCATTTAAACCCGCAGCAGCTTCTTGAATATCCTTACCTTCTTTGACCACAAAACTATCAAAGCCAGAACGTTTGAGGTAATTCAGTACATCCTTAAAAATATCACCGACCGCACGTAATTCACCTTGATAACCCTGACGGCGTAATAGTGCCGCAAACGAATAACCACGACCATCATTAAAGCCAGCAAATTCGATAAAAATTGCATCAAGCTGATTCAATGGAAATTCATGTGTTTCTGGTGAGTCATTTACCGTTACATACAAGGCTTTTTTACCTTGAATATGAGCTAATTGATCCAATTGATCTGTAGTTAAAACAACATCACCTTGAGGAATTGCACCGTCTTCAGCAATCAACTGATAACTATTGTCTACAATCGTGCCATCTTTAAACAGTACCTGTAAGGCTGGATTAAGCATATGCACGCTCCTTAAATGGTTGAATGCCAACACGACGATAGGTATCAATAAAACGTTCGGTATCAGTACGCAAATCAAGATAGGTATTTAAAATTTCTTCAATAACATCAGGCACCACTTCAGCAGCAAACGATGGTCCAAGAATGTCGCCAATCGAAGCATCATGATCTGAATTACCACCTAATGTGATTTGATAGAATTCAGCACCTTTTTTATCAACACCTAAAATACCAATATTCCCAACATGGTGATGACCACAGGCATTCATACAACCTGAGATGTTCAAATCTAGTTGTCCCAGATTATAAATCGTATCCAGATCTTCAAAACGACGGGTAATTGCTTCTGAAATTGGAATCGATTTGGCATTGGCCAACGAACAGAAATCACCACCCGGACAGCAGATAATGTCAGTTAGGAAACCAATATGCGCGCGCGCCATATTGTTTTGCTCAAGTGTTTGCCACAATTCAAACAAATCTTTTTGCGGGACATCAGCCAGTGAAATATTTTGTTCATGCGTGGTACGCAATTCACCAAAGGTATATTTGTCTGCCAAATCAGCAATCAAATTCATTTCCTCAGTGGTCATATCGCCCGGTGCAACACCTGCACGTTTTAAACTAATCGTAACGATACGATAGCCTTTGACTTTATGAGCATAAGTATTGACATTAAACCACTGCTTGAATTTTGGATATTCAACAAATAATGCAGAGAAATCTTGATCATCCAAGACTTGATAGTCAAAAGGAGTAAAGACTTGATCGAGTTTCTTCAATACTTCTGGCTGAATTTTTAACGTTTCACGCGTATGGGCAAATTCAGCCTCAACTTTTTCAGCAAATACTTCAGGCGTCAAAGCTTTCACTAAAATTTTAATGCGGGCTTTATATTTGTTATCACGACGACCATGTAAGTTATATACACGTAGTACTGCTTCTAGATAAGCAATTAAATCTTCACGTGGTAAAAACTCACGGATAAAGCTACCAATCACTGGAGTACGACCTAAACCGCCACCCACTTTGATTTTATAACCAATCTCACCTGCTGCATTTTTAACGATATATACGCCAATATCATGAAACGATGTTGCAGCACGGTCTTTTTCTTCAAGTGCAGAAACAGCAATTTTGAATTTACGCGGTAAAAATGCAAACTCTGGGTGGAATGTACTCCACTGACGAATCAACTCACACGTTGGACGTGGATCAGCAATTTCGCCTGCCACAACACCTGCATACTGATCTGTTGTTGTATTACGAATACAGTTACCACTGGTTTGAATGGCATGCATTTGTACTGTTGCGAGTTCAGCCAAAATATCGGGCACATCTTCAAGTGCAGGCCAGTTTAACTGAATATTTTGACGTGTAGAAACGTGCGCATAGCCACGGTCATATTCAGTTGAAATCTCTGCAATCTTACGTAATTGTTTTGAGTTCATTAAGCCATACGGCACGGCAATACGAAGCATTGGTGCGTAACGTTGTACATAAAGACCGTTTTGCAAACGCAATGGACGATATTCATCTTCGGTAAGCTTTCCAGCGAGATAGCGTTCTGTTTGATCGCGAAACTGAGCAACGCGTTCATTGACCAGTTGTTGATCGAAATCAGTATATAAATACATGGCGTATGGCTAGTAGATTCATTGTAAAGGCGGATAGCATAACGAGCTTTGATTCATCAACAAAATGCTTTTTTTGGATATTTAATAACGATTTTATTGATAAGACATTTTACACGTCATTTTTTATAAAAAAGCCCAGAATTAATCTGAGCTTTTCCATTTATTTAACTATATTGATGTTTATTTGGAATCAGGTAAGGCATAAGCCATCAGATAGTCGCCCATCTTCGTACCAAATGAACCATGACCACCAGCCATAATCACCACATATTGTTTGCCATTGATCTCATAGGTCATTGGTGTTGCTTGTCCACCCGCTGGTAAACGTGCTTCCCAAAGTTGTTTACCATTACTCACATTAAATGCGCGTAAATAGTTATCCTGAGTTGCACCTACGAACATGACATTTCCTGCTGTGGAAATCGAACCACCTAGACCCGGCACACCAATTTTCAATGGTGGCAACTGGAACAGTTTAGGCAAACTATCGCGAATCGTTCCAATCCGTTTTTTCCAAACCACTTGATGTGTATTTAAATCCACACCAGCAACATAGCCCCACGCAGGTTGCTTACAAGGCAAGCCAATTGGAGAAAGAAACGCACTGATTTCAACGCCATATGGAACTCCATACATCGGCTGAACACCTTGCTCAGTTCCCGCCCCTTTTGCTGTTTCTGCACGGTCTGGATTTTCTGGAATTAGCTTAGTCACGAATGGCAAACCAATTGGATTCATTACCGCGACTTGACGATCAGGGTTGACAGAAATACCACCCCATTCAAATACACCCAAATTCCCAGGGAAAACCAATGTACCGTTTTCAGATGGTGGCGTATAAATGCCATCATAATTCAATCGTTTAAATTGAATACGGCACACCAGTTGATCAAACATGGTACCGCCCCACATATCTTTATCTGTGAGTTTGTTTTGTGGCGCCAGATCCAGATCAGAGAAAGGTTGCGTCGGTGAATAATGTTCGCCTTTGGTTTGAGGACCACGTTTCACCGTTTGTGGTACAGGACGTTCAGTGATGGGCACAATCGCTTTACCATCACGGCGATCCAATACAAAAACATTACCCGTTTTCGTAGTGACATATACAGCAGGCACCATTTGTCCCGATTTGTCTTTCACATCTGCCAAGGTCGGTTGTGATGGTACATCCATATCCCACAAATCATGATGTGTGGTTTGGAAATGCCAGATTAACTTCCCAGTCGAAGCATTAATCGCCAATACAGAGTTCGCATAGCGCTCTTTCAACGGAGTGCGGTCACCACCCCAGATATCTGGAGTACCGACACCAGTAGGGACAAAAACTACATCCGCCTTAGCATCATAAGCAAGCGGAGCCCATGCATTTGGTGAGTTATGTACAAAAGTTTGACCCGGCGCTGGAATTGCATTTGGATCTTCGGCACCCGTGTCAAATACCCATAGCAATTTGCCTGTATTGACGTCATAACCGCGAATAACACCCGACGGTTCTTTAGATGAATAGTTATCCGTCACAGAACCAGCAATAACAATCGTCGTTCCTGTGACGACTGGTGGTGAAGTTGGGTTATAGCCCCCCGGATAGGCATAAGGCATATCTTTTTGTAGATCGACCTGACCATTTGTACCGAAGTCAGAACACGCTTTACCTGTATCTGCATTAACCGCAACCAGACGACCATCATTGACGGGTAAAATAATCTTACGTGGACATTCAGTTGAACTCGATTTTTTGTTTTGCAAACTAGTTGCAAAACCATCGGTATTCGCCGCATCAAAATAAGACACGCCACGGCAAGTTAAATGCTGATAGGTTTTATCAGCTTTCAGTTTCGGATCAAATCGCCATTTTTCTTTACCTGTCGCAGGATCCAAGGCAATCAACCATTGATGCGTAGTACACATATACATGTCGTTGCCGATTTTGATTGGAGTAACCTGATTGGTCGTTTCACCAGAGTCATTTCCACTTTTAAAATCGCCTGTACGGAATGTCCAAGCAACTTTTAGGTTCTTGACATTTTGCTCATTAATTTGATTGAGTGGTGAATAACGTACACCTGCTTGAGTACGCCCATAGGCCGGCCAGTCTTGATCAGCCACACCATCGACTTTTTGCGCAGTTGCAGGTTGTTGATTTTGAATGACGCCATTAATTTCCTGAGGATCATTAAAAATCGAATACACCATCACGGCGATAGCAATCGCTAATGTTGAGGACAATACAATTTTGCTGGGTGCAACATTGACCATACCGCGGGTAATGGCAGGAATCAGCAACCATAAACCGAACAACCCTAAAATATCTAAACGTGGCGCAAGCGCCCAGAAGTCTGTCCCAACTTCCCATATCGCCCAGATCGTTGTACCCAGCATAAGCGCTGCATATAACCAGATGGCCGAGACAGAACGTTTGCCAAGCAATGTCGCAAAGGCGATGAACAATAGTCCTATAACTACATAATAGAAAGACCCACCTAAAAAGGTAAGCCAGAGACCTCCAGCGAGCAGAACCAGCCCAAATACCATTGCAATAATAACGGTAAATGTTCTGAGCCCTGAGTGTGAAGATGGTTGAGTCATAATACCACCCTATTCATTTGTGTTTTTATATAGAAATTAAAAAGCTGTTTGCAATTTAATGCCGCCAACCCATGTGTTATCGCCATTTTTATAGGCGCCTACATGACGTATGTACTGAATATTTGGACGAATCGTTAACCAATTATTGGCATGAATACCGTAGTACAGCTCGGTATTGTATTCTTCATCCTGATTGGTCTCTAAATCACCATTGACTTCAATACGTGCAAAACCAATAGCCACATCGTCTTGTGGACGCTGTTCAAATGGACCTTTATAAACGAGGCCGATATTTTGCATATTTTTAACTGTATTGGTATCCGAATCATGCAGCGTTAGATTAATAAAACCGCTAAGACCGCGATCTGATTGATTATTCACGCGAGTAAGCTGCTGTTTAACAACCAGCCAGCCACCTTGCTTATGCGAAGTTTGTTGAGGATTTTTAATTTCTGCGGCATCTGCGGTGCTGTAATAATAACCCAGACGGTATTCTCCATTGAGTGCTTGCTCGCCTAATTTAGGAGACCAAACTACTTCTGCTGGAATTATCGCACCTTTTGAACCATCGGTACTCAGGTTAAAACCTTTACCACGTTCCAGATTTTCTGGGTTGTATTCATATACCCCAATCTGCGTATATAAATCAGGTTGCCAATTGTATTTAACCCGTAATGCCCACTGACTTACTGGCCAGTTATACCATTGATCACCGACCCAGTTACCGACCTGCGAACCACATAAAGCCAAGTTTTGAAAATCGCAGTCGAAACTATTAAAATCTTCACCCTCACCAAAACGACCGACTTTAATATCCAGCGCCTGATCAAAAAATTTCTTTTTAATCCAAAGATCGGTTAAACGCCAGGTTTGTCCACGCCCCCAGATTTCCTGTGTTGAGCTTAAATGCCCATCTAAAGCAGGTGAAGTCTGAGAAAGTGAATGCCCGTTGCGTTCAGTAATCGTGATTTGAGCTTCTGTGTCATTCCAACCTGCGATTTTACTCAGATCCAGATGTGCACCTAATGAGAATTGATCAGCATATTCTGTACCATGATTCGAGGTTTTCTTTGAATCCAGAACATTTGCCAATTCGCCCGTATAACCAAAACTAAAGTCATATCCTTGTTGCTGTAACTCGGTACGTTTTCCATTCCAATCACCAAACATCCACGGACTTGAAGAATCAAATGCGGAAGCGGCATGAGAGGTTTGGAAAAGACTCAATGTTAAGACAGATAAACAAGAAACAACTAAAGATGAATTAATTGTCATGTTTACGTAACCTTTTTATATAGTTATGCGATAAAGATTACGATAATTCGAAGCATAACAATTTATTCAAAATGTTAATTATTTGATTTAAGTCACTTTTATTTCAGATATTAGCTTAATTTGTCACCATTTTCCATCACCTAATCCCTGCCCAATAAAATCATAGCGGGGTTGTGATCTTGAAAATTTAATCGGACAAGCCAACTGAGGTTCGGTTTGATCCGTTTGTTTAGATAACGGAACATCGACTACCCAACCTCGCTCAACAGCAAGTGGCGTATGCAATGCCTCCTCTAAACTTAAAACAGGTTCAACACAGACATCTAAGCCAGCAAATACATGATGCCAATGCGCATAATCCTGAGTTTTGAATTGATCTGCCAATGCTTGTTTTACCAATTGTCGATCTTCTGGATGAAATGATGCCCCTTTTTCTAATAAAACGGGTAAATCCAGTGCCATTGCAAGTCCTGTCATAAATTGTGGTTCAAGACTACCTACTGAAATATAACGACCATCTTTGGTTTGATAGTAATCATAAAAACTGCCGCCATTTAATACAGCCTGCTCAGGTTGCTGTACAACATCTGCTGCTAGATTTGCCGAAGCTGCCATGCTATTGAGTGCCACTACACAATCCGTCATGGAAATATCAATATGTTGTCCCAAACCACTTTGGCTTCTCTCAACAACTGCCGCTAAAATACCAATGACAGCATGCAAAGAACCACCAGCAACATCTGCAATCTGAATGCCTAGCGGCGGTGGTCCACTCTGCTCACGTCCACTATGCCCCATAATGCCTGATAAGGCTAAATAGTTAATGTCATGGCCAGCCCGATCTTTATAACTGCCTGTTTGCCCATAACCTGTAATGGAACAATAAATCAAGCGAGGGTTGATCGCAGATAATGTGGCATAGTCGAGCCCAAGTCGTTGCATAACATCAGGACGAAATTGTTCAACTACAATATCAAATTCTGAAATTTTCGATTTAATCAGATCAATACTGACAGGATCTTTCAAATCCAGTGCAATAGACTGTTTATTACGATTAAGATAACTATGCGACGTCGCTTGTCCATTGGCATAAGGAGGCATAATCCGAACCAGATCAGGACGGGTCGGAGATTCAATATGAACCACTTCTGCACCCATGTCTGCCAGATACATCGTGGCAAATGGCCCGGGTAACAATGTTGAAAAATCCAGTATTTTCAGTCCGTTTAATGCCGTTCTCATGGTTATTTTCATCCTAAAACTATTGTCTTTTTAGTCATCTTAGGGATATAAAAGAATCAAAACAATGTCATGTTCAGCCATTTACCTTGATCATTTCGGCAATTTAACATGTAAAAAGTGATTTACGCTTGTTGTAAATCGCCAATTGAACATTTTTTAGAGTCATTTAGGTCAATCAAAAGTGAACATAAAAGAGACTGAAGGATTTAACATGAGTCGCGATACCATTAGTATCCATTTTGTGAATGCGGCTTTGACTGGTGTTAAACGCCTAGGCATGGATGTCGAAACCTTGCTTTCGCACGTTGGAATTGAAGCAGAATTATTACGTCAACCCAAAGCGCGTATTTCACCTGAACAGTATACTCGTTTTATCAAAATGCTGTGGATGGTCACTCAGGATGAGCATGTTGGCTTTGATGTTCAACCACGTCGTTTAGGCACTTTTGCCATTATGTGCCAGTTGATTATTCATGCAAAGACATTGGGCGAAGCACTAGATTTATCTTCTCAATTTTATAAACTTTTTGGTGACGAGTGGTCGGTAACTTTAGAACGCGATAAACATGAAGCGCGTTTGGTTCCCATGATTCCTAAGAGTCTGGATCCTGATCATTTTATTACCGAAAGTATGCTGATGATTTGGCATGGTTTGGCCTCATGGTTAATCGAACGTCGTTTGCCACTTGAACGTGTTCATTTTGGTTATCCTCGACCTGCGCATGCCGATGAATACGATGCATTGTTCTTTGCCCCTGTCATGCAATTTGATATGCCACGTACCGAAATTACATTTGCGGCAGATTATTTAGACTTACCGATTCGCCAAAATGAGAAAACACTAGAAGAATTTTTAAAAGCTGCACCTGCACAGCTTTTAGTCAAGTTTAAAAATACCAATTCTCTGACTTCACGCATTCGTGATGTACTCAAAAGTCAGATTGGTGAAGAAATGCCAACCCTGAATGATGTGGCATCTATGCTTTACCTTTCTCCGCAAACGTTGCGCCGTCGCCTTGCTGCTGAAGGTAAAAGTTATCAAGGAGTCAAAGATGCGTTGCGCCGAGATGCTGCGATTCATTTATTGTTGAATCCAGATTTGACTCTTGAAGATGTCGCGCAACAAGTCGGCTTTAGTGAAACCAGCACCTTCCACCGCGCTTTTAAAAAATGGACTGGTGTAACACCTGGTTTATATCGTCAATTACACGGTTATCATTAAGGTTTAAATCACCCAAATAAATAATAGAAAGTATGGGTAAGGCTCAGATTTTCTATTATTTAAACCCGATATTTTTTAAAAATTTTGCTGTCTGCTGAGGTGAAGTCAGTCGAATAAATTGAATATGTTGATAAGTAGGGTTTTGCATCATATTTAAATATTTTTTTCTATTTTTTGCATGATGCCTGATCATCCATAAAATAATTGAGTCTTTAGAAAGAAAACTACCCTTCAAACTTTCTCGATTATTTGAATTCGGCCACAATCTTTTTTGCGTGATTGCCCGACCAATTGCCCGTTTTACTGAACGATAGAGATTTAAAGAAAACGAATAATCTAACCAAATGATGGTATCGATATACTTAAGTTTTAATTCATGTGTTCGAGAATAATTACCATCAAGTACCCATCCGCCAATCGCTAGATCCATTTGACTTTGCAATTTAGGAAAAAATTCCTCATCAGGTGTTTCTTGCCACTCATCTCGCCAAAACAAATCATCCATTTCAATATGAGCAACCCCTAGCTTTTGACCAAGCTGACGAGCAAAAGTAGTTTTTCCAGAGGCAGATGTTCCCACAACATTAATAAATTTCATATAAATAGATTATTTTTTATGGCCAAATATTCTACTCATGAAGCAAATATTGATCAAGTTTCTATTGAAAACACTGCATTGGCAAAAATCATCATCCGCAAGATGACCATATCGTCATTGTGTTGGGTCTAAAATCAATTACACTCAATTTATAAAAATATTTAAGTTCATAAAAGGAAGAATGATGAGCGAGGCTTATATCATCGACGCCATCCGCACACCACGTGGAAAAGGAAAAAAAGATGGTTCACTTTATGAAGTCAAACCCATTACATTAGTTACGACATTGCTCAATGAATTACAGCAACGTCACCAATTCGACACCTCCAAAGTCGATGATATCGTTTTGGGCTGCGTTACCCCGATTGGCGATCAGGGTGGTGATATTCCCAAAATCGCTGCGATTGCTGCGGGTTGGAGTAATGATGTGGCTGGGGTTCAGATTAATCGTTTCTGCGCATCTGGGCTAGAAGCTGTAAACCTAGCCGCTCAAAAAGTGCGTTCAGGTTGG
The DNA here is from genome assembly GCF_025562455.1 of Acinetobacter sp. WU_MDCI_Axc73. Taxonomy (GTDB): domain Bacteria; phylum Pseudomonadota; class Gammaproteobacteria; order Pseudomonadales; family Moraxellaceae; genus Acinetobacter. Next base: position 22,732 of record NZ_JAHPRO010000012.1, on the reverse strand, counting down.
GAGGATTTAGTGGTTGCTGGTGGCGTAGAGTCCATGTCACGCATCCCGATGGGATCTGATGGTGGTCCATGGGCACTTGATCCTGAAACCAATTTAAAATCCTCTTTTGTCCCACAAGGCGTGGGTGCCGACTTGATTGCAACTTTAGATGGTTATAGCCGAGCAGATGTAGATACCTTTGCTGTTGGCTCACAACAAAAAGCAGCAGCAGCTCAGGCAAATGGCTATTTTGACAAATCAGTCGTGCCTGTAAAAGATCATTCAGGTGTGCTGATCTTAGAAAAAGATGAATTTATTAAGGGCAATACCACAGTTGAAGGCTTGGCGAAACTCAATGCTAGCTTTGAAATGATGGGGCAAATGGGCTTTGACGCTGTCGCCTTACAAAAATATCCCGAAGCTCAAAAAATTAACCATGTGCACCATGCTGGTAACTCATCAGGTATCGTAGATGGTGCGGCGGTAGTATTACTTGCCTCTGAAAAAGCAATGAAAGAACAGGGTCTAAAACCACGTGCCAAAGTATTGGCAACTGCACTGGTCGGTACAGATCCAACCATTATGCTTACAGGCCCTGCACCTGCCGCACGTAAAGCATTAGAAAAAGCTGGCTTGAGCATTAAGGATATTGACTTATTTGAAGTCAATGAAGCTTTTGCTGCTGTCGTGATGCGTTTTATCAATGAATTCAATATTCCACCTGAGAAAGTGAATGTCAACGGTGGTGCAATTGCGATGGGGCATCCTCTGGGCGCAACAGGCGCGATGATTTTAGGTACGTTATTAGATGAATTAGAGCGTCAAGATAAAAAACGAGGTCTGGCAACATTATGTGTCGGTGGCGGAATGGGAATCGCCACCATTATTGAAGTTGTATAAATACAGATAATGGATGACTTGAAACAAAGCTTATAAAATATTGGACGATGATATATGAGCGCTATTAAATACGAAAAAAATGCTGACAATATTGTCATTCTTACCCTTGATTCATCGGGTCAATCTGCCAATACCATGAATGCGGAATTCCGTGATTCACTGGATGAGGTCAGTCAAAAGCTCAAAGCTGAAACTGATCTCAAAGGAGTTATTTTCCGCTCTGCCAAGAAAACCTTCTTTGCAGGCGGCGACCTTGATGAACTCATTCAGGTTCAACCTGAACATGCCACTGAATTTTTCAACATGGCCGAAAAACTCAAAAGTCACTTACGTAGCATTGAAACTTTAGGCGTACCTGTAGTTGCTGCATTAAATGGTACGGCGCTAGGCGGTGGTTGGGAATTGGCTCTAGGCTGTCATTATCGTATTGCCATCAATGATCCCAAAACCAAATTTGGTTTACCTGAGGTAACTTTGGGCTTGCTACCAGGCGGAGGCGGTATTGTGCGTATGGTCCGTTTGCTTGGTCTACAAAATGCATTCCCTTTTTTACTCGAAGGTAAGCAGTTTGGGGTGAATCAAGCAAAATCGCTAGGTTTAGTACATGACACTGTTGAAAATGAACAAGAATTGTTGGACAAAGCAATTGCTTGGGTAAAAGCCAATCCAAAAAGCCAACAACCTTTTGATATCAAAGGCTACAAAATTCCAGGGGGCGATCCAAAAACGCCTGCTGTCGCTCAAGTGTTGGCAATTGCACCAGCGATGCTACGTGACAAAACCAAAGGCTGCTACCCAGCTCCTGAAGCTATTATGGCGGCGGCAGTTGAAGGTGCGCAAGTCGATGTTGATACAGCTTTACGTATCGAATCTCGTTATTTCACCCAACTGACTATCGGTCAGATTTCCAAAAATATGATCGGCACTTTTTGGCATGGTCTGAATGCAATTAAATCAGGTGCAAGCCGTCCTGCGAATATTGCAAAATGGAAAGCAAACAAAGTAGGCGTTCTAGGTGCTGGAATGATGGGGGCAGGAATTGCCTATGCTACCGCAACCCAAGGCATTCCCGTTATACTCAAAGATGTCTCAGTTGAAAATGCAGAAAAAGGTAAAGCCTATTCGCAAAAGTTACTTGATAAACGTGTTTCACAAGGTCGGATGACCGCAGAGAAACGTGATCAGATTTTAGCGCTGATTACGGCAACATCAGATGCTGTAGATTTAACAGGTTGTGACCTCATTATTGAAGCTGTATTTGAAAATCAGGAACTCAAAGCCCAAGTCACCCAAGAAGCTGAACAGTATTTGGCTGAAGGTGGAATCTTTGCATCAAATACGTCCACCTTACCCATCACTGGATTGGCAACGGCAAGTAAATATGCTCAAAATTTCATTGGTCTACATTTCTTTAGTCCCGTCGATAAAATGCAACTAGTGGAAATCATCAAAGGCAAGCAGACTTCTGCTGAAACACTCGCTAAAGCCTACGATTTTGTGCAGCAAATTGCCAAAACACCAATCGTGGTGAATGATAGTCGTGGTTTCTTTACCAGTCGAGTATTTGGTACATTCATTCAGGAAGGCATGCGTTTGCTGGCTGAAGGCGTACATCCGGCCAAGATTGAAATGGCAGCACTAAAAGCAGGCATGCCTATTGGTCCACTGGCAATTCAGGATGAAGTGTCTCTCAGTCTGACTGAACATGTTGCTGCAGAAGCACGCAAAGCGTTACAAGCAGAGGGTAAAGACTTACCAAAAACTCCTGTAGATGAAGTAGTACACACCATGATTCATGAACTGAATCGTAAAGGTAAGGCCGCAGGCGCAGGTTTTTATGAGTATCCTGAAAATGGTAAAAAGCATTTATGGGATGGTCTCAGCCGTTGGACAAAAGAAAATGATATTTCGGAACAGGAGATGATTGATCGCTTCCTATTTGTTCAGGCCTTGGATACTTTACGCTGTTATGAAGAAGGCGTTTTAGAGTCTGTTGTTGATGCCAATGTCGGTTCAATTTTTGGCATTGGTTTTGCCCCGTGGACAGGCGGTGCAATTCAATTCCTCAATCAAAATGGTATCGAGAAATCCTTACAACGTGCTGAACAACTTGCTGCAAAATATGGTGAACGTTTTAATCCCCCGCAGTTATTGAAAGACAAAGCACAAAAAAGTGAAGGCATTCACTAAGCAGTCGCTGCATTTCTCTGGCACATCTTATACTTAGAAATAGGGTGTGCTTTTATCTTATTGTATTTATTAGGCTTTAAACTAAAAACATCTTTCTTTTTCAATTTTATGCTATAACAAGCGCTTATTTTCTTTATTTCATTTTGACGGTTGGACTCATTTATGAGTAGATCATCTTCTGGCAATGACTCTGAATCAACAGCTCTAGGCTGGAAATTTATTATCATTGTGGCGGCGATTACCACGATATTTTTCACTTTTTTATACTTGGCCATGTCCAGTGAACCTGACTATATGCCCAATCAGGAAGCGAAAAAAGGTCATTACCAACTCAAAACGACATCGCAACCAGCATCTAAAAATCAGCAAAATGATGAAGCGCCCACTCAACAGGCTACGCCTACGGATGCACATTCGCAACATTAACACTGGAAAATATCATGTCAGCAATACAACGTCAGGCACTTATCGTTGAAGGCGGTGGTATGCGCGGTGCTTTTACTGCGGGCGTACTGGATGCCTTTTTAGAACAGCAATTTAACCCGTTTGACCTCTATGTCGGCGTGTCTTCTGGCTCTACCAATCTTGCCAATTATCTGGCAGGTCAAAAGGGTCGGACTTTGAATTTTTATATTGATCATTCTCTACGTCCAGAATTTATCAGTTATAAACGCTTCTTGAAAGGGGGCGATTTACTCGATTTAGAATGGATGTGGCAAGTGGGTGAAACTGAACATCCGCTCGATCAACAAGCCTTGTTTGATAAAAATCCTGATTTTTATATGGTACTCACTCACGCACAAAGTGGTCGTGCAGAATATTTAAGGGCAGGACGAGATAATCTACTGGATGCTTTACGCGCCTCTAGCACGATTCCTGTATTGACTCGTCAACCTGTCCACATTATGGGTGAGCCTTATTTTGACGGCGGTGTCGCAGATGCGTTACCTGTACAGTGGGCAGCGCAACAAGCTGATGTGAGTAAGCTAATGGTGATTCGCACACGTCCACAGCATTATTTTAAAGCCAGTAGTAAAGGTGATCAATTTTTAGCTAAATATATTGTGAAGAATCATCAAGGCTTTGCATTAAGTTTAAAAGAACGCTGCCATCGTTATAATGATTCTGTCAATTTTCTACGTCAGCCCTTGTCAACTGAGCATCAACAACACATTCTTGAAGTTTGCGTTCCCAATAAAAAAGGATTGGCAAATCGTCTTTGTAAAGATCGCAAGAAGTTGCAATATACCTATCAAGTCGGTCTGGAAACAGGATTCGCTGCGATGGAACAATGGAAAACCCTGCCCTAATCTCCTCAAAGATCAGGTAGTTTCTGCCTGATCTTTCCAAAACACTAAACGATTTGAAAAGGGATCGCGAATCGATAATTCTAAATTTCCCCATGGCACAGTTTCGATCTGTGGCTTGGCAAATCGGGCATTTTGATCTAAAAGCTGTTGAGCAAATTGTTCTAACTCCACTACATGCAACCGTACCAATGCGCCTGGACTGCAATCGCCATAATGTTCCGTTAAATGTAGGCAATATTGGTCTTTAGAAATTTGCATATAAAGCGGAAAGTTATCTTCAAATTGATGCGTCCAATCCAGTTGAAAACCCAGAAAATCTAGATAAAAAGCTTTGGCCTTTTCCACATCAAAAATACGTAAGACAGGAATAATTTTTTGGTTTTGATTCATTTTTTTCTCAATTCAGCTTGTATTTTGAAGTATTTCTTTATCTTGGGATTTTCTTTGCTGTAAAACAGTATCATCTTTTGGCGACCAGCATATCGCCTATTTGAAAACATTTAAACGTTAGAAGACTTTTTTCGTAAGTACCTTTTATTTCTTTCAGTGGGAGAAAAATAAAGCGGCTTTAAAAATGATGAAAAAAGTCTTTATAGCACCTCAACGACAGTTCTCATAGTAATTGAAAACGAGTGATTTTCGGTTTGTTATCAAATCTATTTTGCAAGAAATGATACCAAACCTGAATGTTAAGGATTAATCCTCTAAAGATAAAAACATCTCGATATGCGCAATGCCACAATCATCATAAATATCACCGCGTTGACAAAAACCTAACCGCTCATAAAACCCCGTTGCATATAGCTGTGCAGAGAGTTTTAAATCAGGTAAATTTTGTTTTTGTGCATGAACAATGATCGCTTGCATCAGCTTATACCCAATATTAAAGCCCCGATAAGCCTTTAGAACGGCCACCCGTCCAATACTCCGATTTTGGAGTAATCGTGCCGTAGCGATCGGTTGAGCGTCATGATACATGACGAAATGCTGCGAGATTTCATCCTCAGCGTCCCATTCTTCCGTCTCTGGAATATGTTGTTCTTCAACAAATACCAACGTGCGAATCAGTCTGGCATCAGGTTGCAAGCTATTCCAATCACCTATTTGAATATTAAGTTGCAGATCAAGTGCCATTTTATCCATGATTTAACATTTACACCCAACATTCTCAATCGCGATCTGGTCGTTTAAGAGCAATTCCAATGTCTGTTTCTCAATTCCATACATCTGTTTCAATGCCTGAATCTGCTGCAAAACTTGAACATCTGGCTGATCAATCTCTTTACGCTTAGTCGCCAGAATCATTTTATTTTTACTGGTATGCTCTAAAGATACGAACTCAAACACCTTCACCTCATAACCATAGGCTTTGAGCAATAAAGCACGTAAAGTATCGGTCAACATTTCAGCTTGTTGGCCTGCATGAATACCGAACTGCAACATAGGCTTTAACACAGCAGGACTATGTAATTGTGGTCGTAATTCTTTATGACAACATGGCGCGCACATGATCATCGAAGCATTTAAGCGAATGCCAGTATGAATCGCAAAATCTGTCGCAATATCACAGGCATGTAAAGCGATCATGACATCAAGCTGATCAGTTTGATAGGTTCTGACATCACCCTCAAAAAAGTCAAGCTGATCAAAACCTGCTTTGGTCGCAATCTCTTGGCAAAACTCAACCAGATTAGAACGTAACTCAACCCCTGTGATCCGAGGTTGAGTGGCTGTTTGCTGCTGTAAATAATCGTATAAGGCAAAGGTCAGATAGCCCTTGCCTGAACCAAAATCAACGATATTGATCTGATCTTTTTTTATCTCAATTTGTTCATAGGCATGTGAAAAAATTTCAATAAATTTATTAATTTGCTTCCATTTACGCGCCATCGCAGGAATAATTTTTCCATTAGCCTCTGTTATGCCTAAATACTGTAAAAATGGACTGGCCTGATCAACATAGCGCTCTTTTTCACGATTATGTTGCTGAGTCGATTTCGGTTGCTCCAAACTCGGTTTCGTGTGTTGTTGAATATTCAGTAGCGCTTTTTTCTTATTTTTTTTCAGTTGAGCTTCAACATTGTGCGCAAACAAATTAACTTGCTTACATAAAGAAATCCATTCTTGAATAACCTCAAACGATCCAGCTAAATCATAATTTTTAGTCACATCTTTACTTTTATAATGATACAGCGCACTTAATTTTTTTTGCTGCTGTAACTCCACCATTCGGAATGTGATTTTCTCAAGCTCCGGCTCTGTGCCATGATATTGACTCAAAATCAGTCGTTCAAACTGCTGACTTTGAATCGTTTGTTGTAACAATTCAAGGAACTGCTGCTCTTGAGGAGAATGGGTTGCCAAAGCGGACATAGTAAAAACCTTATTTATTTACAGCTCTAGTTTAAAACGTCTTACTTTAAAAATAAAATTGAATTACTATACATATGTACTTTTAATAAAATGACCTAAAATGTCTCAGCTCCCTGTACTTGATTATGATCCTCTGGAAGAGCAGCTCAATGCATGGAGCCATGCTGCTGGTGCTGTACTGGCCATCATTGCTTCGTTTTTTTTATTGATCAAGGGACATGACCTCAGTACAGGTCAATGGATCGGTTTATGGGCTTATTGTTTCAGCCTTATTTTAGTATTTAGTAGTTCTGCGCTGTATCATTTTGCCAAAACCAAAGAAAAACGCCACTGGTATAAAAAACTGGATCATACTGCAATTTATTATCTTATTGCAGGAACATACACACCTTTTTTAAGTATCGCTATTCCAACGACCAAAGCACACTACCTGTTGATTGCACTCTGGGTGATCGCCTTCATTGGTACACTTTTCAAATTAATTTTCATTCATCGTTTTCAAAAAATTTCACTGATTGCCTATTTATTGATGGGTTGGACAGCCGTGTTACTGATTGATGATATGCAAAGATATTTGAGTAAAGACGCACTGATTTTTTTAGTGACTGGCGGGTTAGCTTATACGATCGGAGCATTGTTTTATGCGCTAAAAAAGGTAAGATATACCCATGCAATCTGGCATATTTTTGTATTGATGGGCGCAGGATTACAATTCCTTGCGATTTATTGGTACGTCATCTAGTCTATTTTGAATACTATGCTCAGCGACCCTGATTGGTATTGAATATTTAGATTCGATTTCTTTCATCAGTCCTTTTTATTTCTTCTTTTTGGAAAGAAATAAAGAGCGTCTAAACAGTTATGAAAGAAATCTATTACTCGTTATTTTTTTAAGAAATTACGCCTTTTTTAAAAAGATTACGCTTTTAAAAACAAATTTTTTTATTTTTACGAAGTGTAAGGTTCCTTTATGGCGTCATCCTCTACCTCTGCAACCACAGCACCTGCTGTTGCCAGTAACTCAAAATTCCGCGTCTTAACTGCGAGTCTCGTTGGAACAACGATCGAGTTTTTTGACTTTTATATTTATGCCACAGCGGCAGTCCTAATTTTTCCGCATCTGTTTTTCCCTGAGAGCAGTGGCAGTGCTGCCATGCTACAGTCTTTAGCCACTTTTGCGATTGCCTTTATTGCGCGTCCGATTGGTGCTGCACTCTTTGGGCATTTAGGTGATCGTATTGGTCGTAAAGCGACATTGGTTGCTGCCTTGCTCACGATGGGAATTTCGACCGTCTGTATTGGGTTATTACCCACTTATGCTCAAATTGGCATTGTTGCACCATTATTGCTTGCGCTTTGCCGTTTGGGTCAAGGCCTAGGTTTAGGTGGTGAATGGAGTGGTGCGGTACTGCTGGCAACTGAAAATGCGCCAGAAGGCAAACGTGCATGGTATGGCATGTTCCCGCAACTTGGTGCGCCGATTGGTTTTATTTTAGCGGCAGGTTCTTTTTTAACGCTTGGCGCATTGATGCCAGATGAAGCATTTATGCAGTGGGGCTGGCGTATTCCATTTATTGCCAGTGCAATCTTGGTACTGGTGGGTTTATATATTCGTTTAAAACTGCACGAAACGCCTGCTTTCCAAAAAGTATTGGATAAGCAAAAAGAAGTTAATATTCCATTTACCGAAGTCGTTACCAAGCACACCAAACAACTGGTACTGGGAACGATTGGTGCGGTATGTACCTTTGTTGTCTTCTATTTGACCACCGTATTTGCCTTGAATTGGGGAACCACTCATCTTGGTTATGCACGTGGACAATTTCTAGAAATGCAATTATTGGCAACCTTGTGTTTTGCTGCTTTTATTCCCCTCTCTGCGATTTTTGCTGAAAAATTTGGTCGTAAAGCAACCTCTATTGGCGTTTGTATCGCTGCTGCTATTTTTGGGTTGTTCTTTGCTGATCTGCTTGCTTCAGGCAATACGTTGGTAGTGTTTCTATTTTTGTGTATTGGTTTATCGATTATGGGACTTACTTATGGTCCAATTGGAACCGTACTTTCAGAATTATTCCCAACCTCAGTCCGCTATACAGGTTCAGCTTTAACGTTTAACCTTGCAGGTATTCTAGGTGCATCTTTTGCGCCGCTGATTGCCACCAAGTTAGCTGAAACTTATGGTTTACAGGCAGTCGGTTATTACTTAACGGCAGCATCTGTTTTATCATTGATTGCTTTCTTGCTAATCCGTGAAACTAAAAACGAAGATGTAAATAATCAGATTTAAACCAATTTGATAAAAAAACCAGCGCTTGCTGGTTTTTTTAATTTAACTCGCTAAATAAAAATTTTTAAATCAATTCAATAATATCTATCGTTGGTGGCACCCGAAATCGAAAAGGCACACCGACCATACCTGTACCCACGGTGACAAAAACATCGGCATGCTCATGTTCATAAAAACCTTTTTTATGTCCTAAAATTGAGACTTTTTTCATAATGTAATTGGTAATCCACGGTAGTTCAACTTGTCCACCATGCGTATGGCCAGATAGCATTAAAGGGCGTAAAGGAAGTTCGGGCACCATATCGACCGTATCAGGGTTGTGCGATAAAATTAGCCATGGCTTATCTTGTGGTAATTCTGGCATAAATCGCATATCAGTTTTACCTGCCCATAAGTCCCCTATTCCGATCAAACGAAACTCATCAAAATCAACAATTTTCCCCTCGATATCAATTACATTATTTACATCTAAGGCATGTTTTAGCAATTCCTGAATCGGCGGTCCAGGATACTGTTCATCATGATTACCAGGTACAGAATAAACGGGAGCTTGTATCTGACGTAATACTTGTAATTCTTCAGCGAGTTTATTTTCTGGCTCGTAGGTCCAATCCCCTGACACCACCACTATATCGGGCTGTGCCTGATTCAGTTTTTCGACAATAATACGCAATTGACGTTCATGACCAGAATATAAACCGACATGTAAATCTGCAATCAAAGCCACTTTGACCGATTTTGCAAAAGGTTGATTCGGATTTAAACGGTACTGATGCCGACGCACATGCACCAAATGCGGTTCGATAAAACGTGCATAAATCAGAAAAACGCTTAATAAAAAAATAAAAACGCTCTGATGCAATGAAAAGTAACCAGACCATCCCGCATAAAGCGCAAAAATGACCAGAGGAAAAAGTAAATAAGAGAGATAAAACACCAGCAAATGCACAAAAGCTTTAAATGGGTGAATGGTTTCGGTACATGCCTGACTACGCCAAGCTTGCGCAACTGCCCAAATTGCGAGAACAACAAAAATCAGATAGAAATAAAAAATAATCGAATTAAAATCCCACATAGCTATTCTCAAATGATCTTAAATAGCATCTTAAACACTGAAAGACTCATCAGGATGAGTGATTTTGTTTCAGTTATTTATCTTTGGCTAATCAAGAATTATACTCTAGGCCACATTATTGATGCATACACTATGGCAAAAACATCTCGCTTAGCTACACAATACCCTAATTTCACTGAAAAAAAGCAAATAAATAGGCACTTTTTGCTTGGGGTCAGTTGTATGTTGGTATTGAATTTAAGCGGATGCAATACGCTGCCTAAACCTGGTCATGAAGTCATCCAGCTGGCAAGTCAAGTCGATACATCAAATACCACGCTTGCCAAAGTCGTACAACCTCTACGCCAGCAAAATCCAGAGCTTACAGGTTATCATCTACTTTATGATCCGCTTGAGGCGCTTACCGCACGTCTAAAGTTGATTGATAAAGCCGAAAAAAGTCTAGATTTACAATACTATATCTGGGACAACGACCGAGTAGGTGCTTTAGCTTTACACGCGATTATTCGTGCGGCAGACCGTGGTGTCAAAGTTCGTTTATTGATAGATGATAACAATGCCAAACAAATGGAAGGGGTTTTGCTGGCATTGTCACAGCATCAAAATATAGAAGTCAAACTGTTTAACCCTTATCGCTTCCGTAAGTTTCGTGCCATCGATATGGTTCTCGACTTAAAGCGTATTAATCGTCGCATGCATAATAAAAGCTTTATCGCCGATGATCAGATTGCACTGATTGGGGGGCGTAACATGACCAATCAATATTATAACAGTAGTGATAATTACCAATTTTCCGATGTAGATGTCATGTTGGTTGGCTCAGCTGTAGATGACATTGTTCATTCTTTTGATGATTACTGGAATGATAAATATGCCTACTCTGTCATTAATATCGTCAATGCTAAAACCCATTATTTACGCTATCCAGAATTGAAACGTCAGCTCGATGAACATTACGAATTGGCAAATGTACAAAACTATCTTAACTTGGCTGCACGATCACATGCCTTTGACCAATGGTTCAATAATAATATCCAATTTGATTGGGTTCAGGCTAAAGTGGTTAAAGACTCACCTGATAAAATTCGTGGCAAAGCTAAAAAAGAACAGCATTTAAATTTTCAGTTGATTAAAAATTTGGAAAAACCAGAAGAAAATGTTGATTTAGTTTCTGCCTATTTCGTACCTGAAAAAGAGGGCGCCAAACATCTAAGTGAATTAGCACAAAATGGCGTACAGGTTCGGGTATTAACCAATTCTTTTAAAGCCAATGACGTTCCCATCGTACATGCCTTTTATGGCAAATATCGTAAGGAGTTACTGGAAAATGGTGTCCAGCTTTATGAGTTTTTACCCACGCTGGATGAAGAGGAATTAAATAAAGATACCCGAGAATTAGCCAAAGAAGCTAAAATTAGTCTAAAAGGTCTGAGCAATTCAAGCCTACATGCCAAAATGATGACACTGGATCAAAAACAAGTGTTTATTGGTTCTTTCAATTTTGACCCACGTTCTGCCTATTTAAATACTGAAATTGGCGTCATTTTAAATAGTCCAAGTTTAGCAAAAAGTATCCACCAAACCATGGATCAACAATTGACTCACTATGCCTATAAACTGGTACTGGATGCCAATCATAATATCAACTGGTATCGCCAAATGCCGAATAGCACTAAAATTTATAAAAAAGAACCACGGATGAAATGGTGGCAACGTGTAGGCGTCAAAATGTTATCATGGCTTCCGATTGAAGGATTTATGTAATGTTGAGTCTCTTATAAATCCTTCAAGCATGTGCCTATCGATCAATGATCTAACACTTTCGCATGTAGCTCTTTTAAACCTTGTTCCATTTTTTGCTGAACTTCGGCGGTTAAACTGCTCACCGTATGACCTTGTACCTCAATTTCAGGTAAAGTTAATAAATGTGCAGTGACTTTCGGCATTTCCAAGACTTGTTGTACATGTTCTGCAAAAGTCATTTCGCCAATAAATGGTGCAACCGTATCTAACTCACCTTCTTGATTCACATAACAAATCAAACAGACCTGTACAGGACGTTGCGCTTCGATTGCGGCGCCTAAAATACGTCCATGCACTCGTTTAATTCTTTTGCCATCTGTCGTTGTGGCTTCTGGAAAGAATAAAACAGGAATGTCTTTTCTTAAAAAATCCGCAATCTGCTCACGAATCCGTATTGAATCGCCAGAACCACGTTTAATAAATAACGTACCGCCGCCTTTCGCCAATTTACCCAACACAGGCCAATTTTCAATTTCAGCTTTCGCCAAAAAGAAAACTCGCGCACCTGAACCTAATACAGCAACATCGAGCCATGAAATATGGTTACTTACCCATAATGAAGGGTTACGCGGAATTGTGCCATGTACTTCAACCTCAATATTAAAAACTTTACTTAATTGACGACAAAAATACTGAACATAACGAGTATTCATTGGATTATTTGGATTTTTATAAAGTCGATGACGGTAGACCAAATAAAAGCCTTCACCAATCACCCCCAGACCTGTGACCAATTTTTTACTATATAAAAAAACTTTTTCGACTGGAGTCAAGTTCTTTGAGATCGCTGATTTCGTTTGAGCCATAAAAATATCATTTTTGTTTAAATTGCACTTTCGCCCTATTTTATACTGAACTTGATGGGCTTGTATTGATGATAAAAACCGAACACGAACATTTAAAAATTCAATTTCTATTTATTATTACGATTGATTATTATCTATTTATCGAAATTAAGGATCAAAGGAGCCATATCATGCATACGACTCCCGTGAAACAACATCAATATTCTACAGGTTTAATGATGAAAATGTTACGTCAGATTCTGGGTTGGTCAATTTTATATGTAGGTGCCATCATTCTAATGACCCATACATTTAACAGTTTAATCTAGTCCTTTTGGCTATAAAACTAGATTCAAATGCCTGCTCGGGTTATCTTAGCAAAACATTTTAGTTACGAATTTGGTGATCTGTGGAAGAAGCTTTGGGACAAGTACAACAAAGGGAACGCGTCATTCTGGTCAGTGTAGCTGTCAATATGCTGGATGATCTGGATGTTGAGGAGTTTCGTCTACTTGGCCAATCTGCAGGCGCGACAATACTTGAACACCTGACTGTTCAGCGCAACAAGCCCGATCCCAAGTTTTTTGTGGGCTCAGGTAAAGCTGAAGAAATTGCTCAACTTGTAGAGCGTTTAGACGCTGAATTAGTGATCTTCGATCATTCACTTTCTCCTGCACAAGAGCGTAATCTGGAAAAAATCATGAAGTGCCGTGTCATTGACCGCACAGGATTGATTCTGGATATTTTTGCACAACGTGCTCGCACACATGAAGGTAAATTACAAGTTGAACTGGCGCAGCTGAAATACTTATCTACACGTCTGATTCGTGGTTGGGCCGCAGGCTTTGAGCAACAAAAAGGTGGAATTGGACTCAAAGGTCCAGGTGAAACACAACTTGAAACTGATCGCCGCTTGATCAAAGTTCGTATTAGTCAATTAAAAGATAAACTCGTCAAAGTCCAACATACCCGTATGCAGGGTCGTGCAGCAAGACAAAAAGCGGCAATTCCAACCGTATCTTTGGTCGGTTATACCAATGCGGGCAAATCTACCTTGTTCAACCTCTTAGCCAATAGCAATGTCTATGCTGCCGACCAGTTGTTCGCCACACTTGATCCAACCTTGCGACGTTTAGACTGGGATGGCATTGGAACCGTTGTTCTTGCCGATACTGTCGGTTTCGTCCGAGATCTGCAACACGACTTGGTAGAATCATTTAAAGCCACATTGGAAGAAACCCTTGAAGCCACACTTTTACTACATGTCATTGATAGTCATAGTCAAGATATGCATGAACAGATTGAAGCAGTAGAAGGTGTACTCAAAGAAATTGGGGCGGATGCACCCGTTTTGAGGGTATATAACAAAATTGATTTAAGTGGTGATGATCCCAAAATTATCTATGCAGAACCGCATTTACCCGATCGAGTTTACGTATCCGCATACTCAGGACAAGGATTAGACCTCCTAAAGCAAGCCGTACAAGAGTGCTTAATGGGGCAATTGCAAAATTTTGATCTTATCCTAAAACCTGCTTATGGCAAATTGCGAACTCAACTTTTTGCACTAAACGTCATTCAAAGCGAACATTATGATGATGAAGGAAACCTACATTTAAAGGTTTCGATTGCTCCACATAAACTGGAACAACTGATTCGACAAGCGCATATACCACTTCAAGATATTCTGGGTGAACGTGCCAATCAATTCAAACGACCACTCGAAGAATTTGAAATCAGATCTTAGATCGGTTAAAACGTGAATATTCAAATGATAAATAGATGAGCAACATGGACAGGTTAAAACAAATCGACTGGTTGGCATGGCTGGCCACTATTGCGCTAATTATTGTATTTCGAGAGGGCTCTGTGTTGATTATGGGCGCATTTAACCATCCCGAATTAGGCAATTTGGTCGGGCTGATTAGCCTTTTGATTGTATTGTTTATCTGGCGGAAGTTTAAAAAGGTTCCAAATCGTCTAGTCGATACCAACAATAAAATCATGAAAGAAAGTGGATTTGCTTTTTTACCCATTTGTGCAGGCTCATTGATGATGCTAGTACATATGGGCAAAGAAATTCCCTTATTCTTATTGGTTCTGGTCATCAGCACTCTGATTCCACTCTGGATTTACGCCAAAATGGCAAAACGTTGGCTTTAGGGAGATAAGAAATGTTGACCGTTATTTATGGTTTTTTAATCACGTTGGTGGCTTATCTCTGTGCTAAACCTTTGAATAAACGTCTACCACAGGTACCTTTACTGGTATTTGGGATGTGCATCGTGGTCGCGATCTTGGCCATAGTCGGCATACCTTATGAACATTATATGGCTGCTGTAAATAATTTATTCAGTCATTTACTCGGCTATGTCACAGTCGCCCTTGCGATTCCATTAGCAGCCATGCGCTACGATGATCTACCACTCAAATCGATGATTGGAATTCTTGTTTTTGCCAGTACCAGTGCGGTTGCACTACCTATGGGACTTGCCTATTTATTACATATGTCGGAACCCACGATTCTGGCATTTGCCACACGTGCCGTAACCACCCCGATAGCACTAAATATCGCGACTTTGTTACATGCTCCGCTGACTCTAGTGACATTAATCGTGATTTTATCGGGGGTAATCGGTGCGGCATTTTCTCCACTCATTTTACGTCATATCAATGATGAACGAGCATCTGGTCTTGCGCTTGGATTAGCAGCACATGCTATTGGTACTGCTCAGGCATGGCAACGGGGTGCTGTGGCTGGTCGTTACGCAGCATTTGGCATGGCGATTAATGGTGTATTCACTGCAATATGGTTACCGACTTTTATCTTATCACTCCAATAATCTGTGACTTATTAATCAAAAATAGCCATTGAATACGGATAGAATTCCACCTAAGATTGGAACAGTTGTCATTTATGACATAAAAAGTTATTTGGTTACGCAAAAAAGGAATTTAAAAATGCGAAAGCTAAAATTAGCAGCAGCGGTATTATTGTCGGGGTTGAGCAGTCTGGTTTTTGCACAAGACATTTCTGGTATCTGGCAAAATATTGATGATAAAACAGGTTCATCTAAAGCGGTAATCGAAATCCGTAAAGAAACTGATGGCACATACACAGGTAAAATTATTAAAGTTACTCCTCGTCCAGGGTATATTCCGAAAGAAACCTGTGTAAATTGTCCGCCACCATATACCAATAAGCCAATTTTGGGAATGGATGTTTTAAAAGGTTTAAAACACGATGAAAATCTTGATTATAAAGGCGGCAAAATTATCGACCCACTTAGTGGTAAAATCTATAGTATGAAAGCCAAGTTAAGTTCTAATGGTAAACGTTTACAACTACGTGGCTACGTTGGCGTTTCTGCGTTGGGTCGTACCCAAATCTGGATTCGTCAGGAATAAAAATAGCGTAGTTGCAATTGTAGATAAAGTCACCAAGTGGTGACTTTTATATTTTTAGTTCATGAATGGATTATCCACCTGAAAAAGCTGTTGGTCTTCCAGCCGATAAGCAATCAACTGATTACCCCATACCGCACCACCATCAACATTCTGGATTTGGGAATTTATCCTTCGTCCTTGTAGTGCCGCCCAATGACCAAATACAATTTGATGTGTCTTTGCGGCTAAACTCTCAAACTCAAACCATGGCGCAAAACCAACTGGCATAGGTGCACTGAGTTCATCTTTAAAACTAAACTCTAGACGCCCTTCGGCATTTGTTAAACGCATCCGTGTTAAGTAGTTGGTAATTGCACGTAAACGTGGCATAGCCATTAATTCATCTGACCATAAAGTTGGTTCTTCACCATACATTTCAGCCAAAAAATCATCTAACTGCGTTAAATCATCATGCCCAACTCGTGCTTGAACTTCTTTTGCCAACTGCGCTGTTTTTTCGGCGGTCCAGATACAAGGAACGCCTGCATGCGTCAAAATAGTCTGTTCATTTGGAAATAAGCATAAAGGTTGACGACGTAACCAATCAATGAGCTCATCACCATCAATCGCATCGATCACTTGTTGGGTATTATCTTTGGCTTTTATTTTTTTAAAGCCACGTGCTGTCGCAATTAAAGTTAGATCGTGATTACCCAAAACGGTATAAGCTGCACCACGCTCCGCCAACTTTTTAACAAAACGAAGTGTTCCGATTGAATTTTCACCACGTGCAACTAAATCACCTGCGAACCAGATCACATCCTGATCAGGATCAAAATGAATTTCTTTGAGCAATGCTTTTAAAGCCTCAAAACAACCTTGTACATCTCCAATCACATAATTATAGCGTTTAGACATAGCTTACGCCCCAACCAGATGATCAGACAACGCGACAAATTGTGCCAAACTCAAGGTTTCGGGACGCGCCATTGGATCTACACCAGCCTGCTCAAAGCCGTCATCGCTGAGCATCCCTTTTAAACTATTTCTTAATGTTTTTCGGCGCTGAGTAAATACATGTGAAACCAAACGTGATAATGCTTTTTCATTTTTAGCAACAATTGGTTTTTCTATATAAGGCACTAAACGAAATACTGCACTGGTCACTTTCGGTGGAGGATTAAACGCTCCTGCTGGCACTTCAAACAAAAATGTTGGCTGACAATAATATTGAATCATCACCGACAAACGACCATATTCCTTGGTATTGGGAGCAGCAGTGATTCGTTCTACCACCTCTTTTTGCAACATAAAGTGCATATCTTTGACTTTATCGCCAAACTCCAAAAGATGGAACAATAAAGGGGTTGAAATATTATAAGGTAAGTTCCCGACAACACGCAGCGGACGACCATCTTGTGCTAATTGACTAAAATCGTATTTCAGTGCATCTGCTTCGACAATCGTCAAACGCTCTGGATACGGTACGCGCTCAGGCAAACCTGCCGCTAAATCACGGTCTAATTCAACAACGGTTAATGCATCACATTCGCCAATGAGAGGAGAAGTCAATGCTGCAAGACCTGGGCCAATTTCAACCACATTATCGCCTGGGCGTGGATTCACAGATCGCACAATTTTGGCAATCACGCGCTGATCATGTAAAAAGTTCTGACCAAAACGTTTACGAGCTTTATGCCCTTCATCTTTAGGGTTTAGGGCATTAATTTGATACATAGAAACGTTCCAACATAAATCAATTATTGACGCGCCAGATCCAGTGCCAGATCGACAGCAACATTCAAACTAGAGCTTTTGGCCAAACCAGTACCCGCCAGTGATAATGCAGTACCATGATCAACCGAAGTGCGTATAAAGGGTAAGCCAAGCGTAATATTAATGGCTTCACCAAAACCTTGTGATTTTAACACAGGTAAGCCCTGATCGTGATACATCGCCAAAACGGCATCGGCATCTTTTAAATGCTCTGGCGTAAATAAAGTATCCGCAGGCAAACTTAAACTCAGGTTTATCCCTTTTTTTCGGTAACCTTCGAGAACAGGATTAATCACCTCAATTTCCTCTCTTCCCAAATAACCGTCTTCCCCTGCATGCGGATTCAGTCCGCAAACCAAAATACGTGGCTGTTCAATTTTAAATTTTGTTTTCAAATCATATAGTAAGATATCAATCACCTGTTGCAAACGTTCAGGTGTAATCGCATCTGCAACTGCACGTAAAGGCAAATGCGTCGTTGCCAACGCGACTCGCAAAGTTTTAGTGGCAAGCATCATCACCACACGGGCAACACCAGCAAACTCCTGATAAAATTCAGTATGTCCGCTAAAAAAAATGCCTGCATCATTGATCACTGACTTCTGTACAGGTGCAGTTGTTACTCCTACACTTTTGCCCATCATCGCATATTCAGCAGAACGCCTCAGTTGTTCGATCACATAAGCTGAATTTTGGGGATTTAATTCACCTGCTATCACATCTACATATAAAGGAACATGCTCGATATAAAGCTGACCTTTTTCACAAGAGTTGGGTTGTCCATGATACTCAATCAGCTCAATCTCAATTCCCAATTGCTGGGCACGTTGACGCATTAAATCCTGATCGATTAAAACCACAATCGGCCGCTCATCGACTCGCCCTGCAAGGCTTAAACAAATATCTGGACCAATCCCCGCAGGTTCACCACTGGTAATATATAAAGGACGTGCCATCAAATCGCGCTCGTTTCAATTTTTATCCATTGCAGTATATTCAATTTTAGCATTTCGTCGGGTAAAATAATGTGGTTTAAACTCGATTATTTCTTGTGAAAGCCGAAGGATTCGTTTAGAATCTCGTCTCCTTTTGTTTGGGCAGATTCCACCGTCCAAACCAACTATAATAGGTAGTAGTAATGAAAACTCTCAGCGCTAAGCCTGCTGAAGTGCAACACGACTGGTACGTTGTTGATGCTTCTGGCAAAACTTTAGGTCGTCTTGCGACTGAAATCGCTCGTCGTTTACGCGGTAAACACAAGACTTCTTATACACCTCACGTTGACACTGGTGACTACATCGTTGTGATCAATGCTGAACAAGTTCAAGTGACTGGTAACAAAGCACTTGATAAAAAATACTATCGCCACACTGAATTCCCTGGCGGTTTAAAAGAAACTAATTTCGAAAAATTAGTTGCTCACAAACCTGAAGAAATCTTCCAACGCGCTGTGAAAGGCATGTTGCCAAAAGGTCCTCTTGGTTATGCAATGATCAAGAAGATGAAAGTGTATGCTGGTAGCGAGCATCCTCATACTGCTCAACAGCCACAAGTTTTGGACATCTAAGGGATAAAGCACATGGCAACTAATTATGGTACAGGTCGCCGTAAGACCGCAACTGCACGTGTTTTCCTATCAGCTGGTACTGGTAAACTCGTGATTAATAACCGCACTTTAGAGCAATACTTTGGTCGTGAAACAGCTCAGATGGTTGTTCGTCAGCCATTAGAATTGTTAGAAGCAACTGAAAAGTACGACCTTTACATCACTGTTAAAGGTGGTGGTATCGGTGGTCAAGCGGGTGCTATTCGTCACGGTATTACTCGTGCCTTGATCGCATCTGACGAAACTTTAAAACCTGTTCTTCGTCAAGCTGGCTTCGTTACTCGTGATGCTCGTGAAGTTGAACGTAAAAAACTTGGTTTACGTAAAGCACGTAAACGTCCTCAATTCTCTAAACGTTAATTCGTTTTTCGAGTTGGACAAAACCCCAGATATTCTGGGGTTTTTCTTTATCTAATTTTTTACATATTGCCCTCTACAGTACTAGCTAGATGCCAAGTGAATATTCCAAACTTATTTAACTGGGTATTATCTTTTTAGATGGATTTTTAGTATCCTACACCATCTGGTTTTTTAGTTTTTTGAGATATGTCTGTCGAAAATGCATCACTTCAAGGAATTACACTTTATAGTCATGCAGATGATTTTCGCTCACACTGGATACGATTTTTACTGGCAGAAAAACAAATCAAACATCACTTGATTTTAGTAGATCATGAAGATGAAGACCTTGCGAGCTTAAATCCTTATAATCAACTGCCAATGCTACTTGAAAATGATTTAAAACTATTTTCGACTGCAATTATTTCAGAATATATCGACGATCGTTATCGACAAAATAAGCTTTATGCGGATGCACCGAGTACTCGGGCAGAACAACGCCAATATATCTGGCGTTTTGAGCAAGATTGGTTTAAGCAAGCTGATATTATGCTCAAACATGCGGATACTTTGGATATTGCACAAAAAACCAAAACCCAAAAAGAATTTAAAGATACTTTAATTTCACTTGCTCCATTATTTCAACATTTTCCATATTTTATGTCGGAAAACTTTGGAATTTTGGACTGCATGATTGCCCCTATGTTTCTCAGACTGCAAAGTATGGGAATTGAATTATCGCCTCAACAATCCCGCCCTCTATTACTCTATTGTAATCGTGTGTTTAGTCGTCCTGCTTTTGTGAAATCCATGACACATCAGGAAAAAACACGTTATAGTGCCTTAGTAAATCGTTAAGTGAGTTTATCATGTCAAATCAGGAAATAAATTTAAGCCCTACCCGCCCCTATATGGCCCGCGCAATTTATGAATGGATTTGTGATAATCAACTCACGCCTTATTTACTAGTTGACGCGACTCAGCCTTATACTTCCGTTCCAGAGCAATTTGTTAAAGATGGACAGATTGTTTTAAATATTGCCCCTCATGCAGTTCATCAGTTTCAAATGAGTAACGAGGCAGTTAGCTTTTCTGCTCGTTTTGGCGGTGTTTCTCGTGATATTTATGTGCCTATTTCTGCTTTAATGGGAATTTATGCACGTGAAAATGGACAAGGATTATTCTTTGACCCTGACGAATATGCCAATGTGCAAACGACAGAAGATACTTTAAAATCAAATACTCAAGACCAAGTTGAATCTGAAACACCTAAGAAAAAACCAAGTTTACGATTATTAGATTAAATTTACGGAGTATCCGATGGCTTTTGATTTAGTACATTACTTTGCTGAGCAGACTGAAATTCAAAAGCCTCAGCTATTTTCACAATATTCACGTGAAAAGCGTAGTCATTATATTTTTGAACTCAATGCGTTGGTGTTAGGAAAGTTGATTCAACTGTAGCGTGAAGATGACAATCAGCTTTACCAAGAAATACATAAAATTGATCCCTTGTACTTGCAAGAGATAGCTCGTCATCTTGTTACCTCTTCAAATAATCAGTCAGAATTAGCCTCTAAAGAGCAAGAACAGGCTTTAATGGAAATTTTGGAACTACAGTTTTCTGAGATTAAACAACTTGATAATACAGGAAATTTTGGTTCGACTGGTTTAAAAGAACTATTGGCAGGTCAAGTTGAGCATCTATCTGGACAGGCTGATGATTGGGTTTGGTCAACAAATCAACTCACGGAACTCATTGGGACTAAACCTCAAGTATCAGAAGAGCTATCATTAGATGAAACCATGAAGGAGTTTAATCAAATGGTTCATACTGCACAACAACCAATCGATACAACACATCATGCGACGATTGAAATTCAGGAATTACCGATTCCTGCATGGTCTAAAATTGTGGCACCAATAGTTGCATTGGCAATTTTGTTTTTTTTATATTGCCAATATTCAAACTTAATTCATTAAGACAGATTAAAAAGACTGTTTAAAAATAAGAGAGTACGTACTCTCTTATTCTTTTATTTACCCAATAATGAACAAATCATATCATCTCATAACATTTATTATTTCTTAGATTAGCATTTGAAATGCGACACCATGTTGTTGATATATGACCTGACTCGGACTTTTAAATCCCAATCTTTTTATTGGGTGAGGATCAAAACGTTGAGTAATTTCTGCAATATATTGACCTGAATACTCATTCAAGTCACTATTTTATTGAAAATATTGCCTAATTAAGCCAATTTGTATTTTCATTTATACCTTTTGCCAAGCACTATATGGATCAGCGAAATATCAATCTATTTCTAATGTTTAAGCAGCATGCTCATGAAGGTTGGACTCTTTGCCATTATCTGCCGTAAATCCATTTTCAACTGCTCATGGCTCCTTTCCTACCATCCTATCTATTTCCAGATCACCAAAGCGAGTATGTTACTCAATATCAATCACTCTATCATGAATGCTTTTGATATTCCTGAGCTGACCACGTTTGTTTTTATCTTGTCGTATGACATGGTAAATTGAATGCAAACTGACAGGAATCTGCGAAGCAATTTGTTTAGGGCTCTATTGAGGTTGAAGAGAAGATGTTCTCGCATTTCATATTAAATCAAGTTAAGCCAATTTAAAGTACAACCATCCTCTAGCTTGAACATGCAGGTGCGAAGTGGGTAGATGAGACTGTACATCGTTGTAACACAGGGGGCTGGGTATTGATTACCTCACGTACTCCCGACGATATTCCATACTTTAACGAAGCGATCGTTCAGGAATTAACGGTGAGTTAAATCTTTATTCTTACTTTTCCCTCTAGAATAAAAAACCCCCTGACCGTAAGGTGAGGGGGTTTTAAATTTAAAAGCTGGCGATGACTTACTCTCACATGGCTAACGCCACACT
>NZ_JAHPRO010000011.1 GCF_025562455.1 Acinetobacter sp. WU_MDCI_Axc73 | reverse complement strand
GACTAAAAATTCGCTCAAATAAACTTCGAGTAATTTCTACCTTTCAATCAATGATAATATTTCGATCAATCAATCAGCAAAAATCCACACAAGTTGTTCTTCTATATTCTTAATGATCTATTCCTTGCCTCGTCAGCAAAAAATTAACGCAAAACCTGCACAAAACCTTAACCCTAATAGCCAAGATCTTCATCGTGTATCGCGTCGGGATGCAGCGTATTCTATACAGTTTCTAAAACAGTGCAACCCCTATTTTTCAAAAAAACATCATCAGGATATTTTTTAATCAATACAATCTTTTCTTAGATTAATGTTGTTTGTTTTACCATCAATTATGCCTTTTTCATTGAACTGATTAAGTTGATCATTCGATTTGTAACGCTTAAGTATCTTATAAGTATGCTCACCTAATTGTGGTGGTGCATGATGATATTGTATCGGCGTACCTGAAAGTTTAATCGGAGAAGCAATTACTTTAAACGCCTGATTTTGTGGATGTGGAATATTCACTACCATCTGCCGAGCCAAAACTTGTGGTTCATTTAATGCTTCTTCAATAGAATTAATCATACCCACTGGCACTTTTTTAGCATGAATTTGTGTTACCCAATGATTTGCATCTTGCGTTTGGAAATGCTCACTTAATACGCCAATTAATTCATGCCTATGCGCAACGCGATCTTTATTGGTCAAGTAGTTTTGTTGATCTAACAAATCCATCCGATCTATTGCAAGGCAAAAGTCTTTAAATTGTTTATCATTACCACAGGCTACAATAAAGTCTTTATCTTTTGCCTTAAAAACTTGATAGGGCACGATATTCGGATGCGAATTTCCCATTCGTACAGGAGATTTTCCTGTCGTTAAAAAGTTCATGCCTTGATTGGCTAACGTTGCAACCTGTACATCCAAAAGCGACAAATCAATATGCTGTCCTTTACCCGTAGTCAAACGCGACCACAAAGCTGCCTGAATCGCAACTGTGGCATACAGTCCAGTTTGAATGTCCGCAACAGCAACCCCAACTTTTTGTGGTTCTTGATTTTGCTCGCCTGTAATGCTCATCAATCCCGACATGCCTTGAATGACAAAATCATAACCTGGCTCTTCTGCACGAGGACCGGTTTGTCCAAAACCTGTAATTGAACAATAGACAAGTTGAGGGTTAATTTGACTTAATGTTGCGTAATCAAGTCCATATTTTGCCAATGAACCCGCTTTGTAGTTTTCAATTAATACATCCGCATCTTTAATCATCTCGTGAATGAGTTGTTGACCTTCTTTAGTTGCAATATCAATTGCCACAGAATATTTATTTCGGTTGGCTGCCTGATAATATCCTGCTTCTTTAGTTGGCTGACCCTGATCATTTAACATCCATGGTGGCCCCCACATGCGAGTATCATCCCCTCCTTTTGGACGTTCCACTTTAATTACTTCTGCACCAAAATCTGCGAGAATTTGACCACACCAAGGCCCTGCCAAAACTCGACTTAAATCCAAGACTGTTAAGCCTGTCAATGCACCCATATTTTTCCTCCAAAAAGCTAACACCCAATTAGCATGTCAGCTTTTTTTATTTCAAGATTTTTGCGGATCGTACTGACGATCCTTAATAAATAAGCCTGGTAGTACACCTGCAATAAAGTAAGCTGCGCCCATAACAATAAATGCCATTGCAAAAGTCCCACCTGATGCCAAAAAGCCAATCGTCGCTGGCGCAATGGCAGCACCAACACGACCAATGTTATAAGCACCACCAATCGCAGTTCCGCGTACATCCGTTGAGAACGACTCCGCCATATACGTAGCATTTACACCATAAGGAATACCGTAAAGAAAACCGAATGTAATTAATAAATACAGAATATTGTCAGGCGTATTAAAGAAAATAATGATTGGCAAGAAAATTGCGCTCGCCAGTGTGCCAAAAACAAACACAGCACGGCGATTAAATTTATCAGCTAAATATCCTGCTAAAATTTTTCCTAAAATCATGGCGGTATATGAACCCACCATGTAGCTTGTCAATGATTTAAAGTTCATATGGACTTCTGTTTCAAGATAACTTGGCATCCAGTTATTAATGCCGTAATAACCAAATTGTAAAAAGAATGCTGTGGTCATCCAGAGTAGGAACATTTTGCGATGTTTAAAGTTATTGAAGATCTGTTTATAAATACTACCGCTTTTAGGTTTTTCTATTTGCTGTGAATCTTTTTGTTTTACTGGATTTAAAGCTGCGATCTTTGTTAATTGCCATGATTTCGGTTCAGGGACAAAGCGCTGTAAAATGACATTAATAATGGCTGGAATTACAGTAATAAAAAACAAAATGCGCCAGCCGTGCTCTGGAATAATTGCACCAGCCAATAATGTGGCTACGATATAACCCACTGTTTGCCCAGTCTGCAATGTACCCAATACTGTTGTTCGATATGACGTTGGAACATATTCAGCCATTAAAGTATTACATGCCATATATAGCGCACCAATTCCTAAAGCTCCGATAAAACGCAGCACCATAAATTGTTCAAAAGTCTGTGTAAAACCCAAAATACAAGTTGCAATTGAAAAGAATGTCACTGAATGCGCAATGGTTCTAACACGACCAAACTTATCACACGCCCAACCACCTAAAATCCCTCCGATTCCCATACCTGCCAAGGATGCGCTACCTAATGCTCCCGCTTGAAAAGTAGATAAACCAAAATCTGCTTTTAAACTGGTCAAGCTATAAGACAACAACATGATATCCACGCCATCCACCACCATTGCAAAATAGGCAAATAGCAATGCCCATTTCCATGTATTTGGAGTAATGCGATCATATGTTCCAATATTAGACGCTAAAGTATTGGGAAGATTTTGCGTAATGTTTTGAACATCATTGTTCATTTTATTTCACCTCATTTTTCCTAAATGAGTCTTGGTACTTCATCAACTGATCATGCTAGGTTCGCTTTGCTAATGTTGTTTTATCCTACCCAAGCAAAGTCCAATTTCTTACATGAAAAATTCCATAATGAATCCCTGACTATTTTTATATTGTCTTTTTTAAGCAAAAGCCACTCAGAGACACGCATGGCGCGCATCTTTAAGCATCAAGATTTGATTTTTAAAAAAAGAAAAACGACTTAATTACTAAAAGCAGCAATGCCAGTCTGAGCACGCCCTAAAATCAATGCATGTACATCATGTGTGCCTTCATAGGTGTTGACCACTTCAAGATTCACCAAGTGACGTGCAACACCAAATTCATCACTAATGCCATTTCCGCCCATCATGTCGCGGGCTAATCGAGCAATGTCTAATGCCTTACCGCAGTTATTGCGTTTAATCAGTGACGTACCTTCTACGGCAGCAATACCTTCGTCTTTCATACGGCCAAAACGTAGAGCCGCCTGTAAGCCTAATGTAATTTCAGTTTGC
The DNA here is from genome assembly GCF_025562455.1 of Acinetobacter sp. WU_MDCI_Axc73. Taxonomy (GTDB): domain Bacteria; phylum Pseudomonadota; class Gammaproteobacteria; order Pseudomonadales; family Moraxellaceae; genus Acinetobacter. The sequence goes on along the minus strand of NZ_JAHPRO010000011.1, from coordinate 133,847 downwards.
ATATCTGCAAGTTTTTTCTGAATCAACTGATTGGCCGCCAATGGACGACCAAATTGTTTACGATCTAGGGTATATTGGCGTGCGGTATGCCAACAAAATTCTGCCGCGCCCATAGCCCCCCAAGCGATTCCATAACGTGCACTATTCAAGCAAGTAAATGGACCTTTTAGACCACGGACTTCTGGGAACGCGTTTTCTTCGGGGACGAAGACATTATCCATAACGATTTCGCCAGTGATGGAAGCACGCAATCCTACTTTGCCATGAATTGCTGGAGCAGAAAGCCCTTCCCAACCTTTTTCCAAGATAAATCCACGAATTTCACCCACATTGCCTTCACTCGACACTTCTTTTGCCCAGACCACAAAAACATCAGCAATTGGACTATTGGTAATCCACATTTTTGCGCCACTTAAACGATAACCACCGTCTACTTTTTTAGCTCGGGTAATCATACTGCCTGGATCAGAACCATGATCAGGTTCAGTCAAACCGAAACAACCAATGTATTCACCTGTTGCAAGTTTTGGTAAATACTTTTGCTTTTGTTCTTCAGTACCAAATTCATTAATCGGCACCATGACTAAAGAGCTTTGTACACTCGCCATTGAACGATAACCCGAATCGACACGCTCGACTTCACGTGCAATTAAACCGTAACTAACATAATTTAAACCTGCGCCACCGTATTGTTCTGGAATGGTCGGCCCCAATAAACCAAGTTCACCCATTTCACGAAAAATGGAAGGATCAGTTGTTTCGTGACGAAACTGCTCCAACACACGCGTCATCAGTTTATCCTGACAATACGCATGAGCAGAATCACGAATCATGCGTTCTTCTTCCGTCAACTGTTGCTCAAGTAAAAATGGATCTTCCCAATTAAAGTGAACACGTGCAGATTTTTTAGCTGTATCGACCATTTGATTCATCGCTTTCCTTGCCTGTTTGTTTGTTTGTCATTGACCTGATGCTACGATGCCATCATCAAAGCAGCAAACGATAAATTTGCATACAGCCATTCCATTTACGCATATCTAGTTTTAGTTTTAAGTGTATTTTTTATTAGAATTTGAGAAAATAAGCATTTTTATTGTTTAAATACTACATGTAATATAAAAAATTATGTAATTTACAAATATCTTAAATATACAATCGCAACAAGGATCGTAATATGCGACGTATAATTCCCTCTCTACAAGCGCTTATTTGTTTTGAATCAGCCGCCAAGCACAAAAGTTATACCTACGCGGCGCAAGAGCTTTCGATTACACAAAGTGCTGTGTCTCGACAAGTCCAGCAGCTTGAGGAGTTTCTAAATATTGAGTTGTTTAATCGCACACGTCATGGTGTAGAACTTACGCAAGCAGGCGAACAATATTTTAAAAGCATCAAACCTTATTTGCTTGGAATTGAACAAAGCACATTAGATTTAATGTCACATAAAGGCTTGGGTGGAACACTTAAGCTTGGAGTTGTCCCAACTTTTGCGACACGCTGGTTATTACCTCGTTTATATCGATTTAATGAAATTTTTCCTGAAATTACCATTCATCTTGAAACTAGTACTAAACCCTTTCTATTTAGTGATCATATTTTTGATGCGGCAATTTATGCAGGCACGCCTTCACAAATTGAAAACTGGCCAGGTGCAAAAATTCAATTTCTGATGCAAGAAGAAGTTGTGCCTGTTTGTTCTTTAGCCCTGATTCAAAAACATTTTCCGCATATAGCATTAGATTCAACCCAGCCCGTTGATTTATCTCCTGAACAAATTAGTCAACTGCCTTTACTGCAACAAACCACACGTCCTTATATCTGGAAAGAATGGTTTTCAGCCGCTGCTTACGATTACCCCTATGCAATGGAAGGTCAGCGTCATGAACTGTTTTCAATGCTTGCAGTGGCAGCAACACATCATTTAGGTGTGGCATTGATTCCACAAATGCTACTTGAGAAAGAACTGAACAATGCTGATCTGGTGATTGCCTCATCTTTAAAGCTAGTCGGTGCGCGTTCTTATTATTTCGTCTATTCTGAACAACACAATAACGCACTTATTTTAAAATTTACCGAATGGCTTGAAAAAGAAGTGAAGGCCTATCAATTTAAAACGAGCCTACAACATGTCAGGACTGATGAGGGCTAAATCCTGCATAGCGCGATAAGTTTTCAACTCCTAGATCAGTCTGAATAATCGTTACTGAAGGATATGGCGTTTCAGTAATCGCTGTAAAAATATTCATGTCCGGATCTTCGTGTAACTCATCCACAGACTTTGTCATTTGAGCTTCGAAGCGATCTGCAATAAATTCAAAACCCAAGTCCATTGCAACAAATAAAGTATGTTCACAAGGTTGAATATATTGCTCTTGCATCCAATCAACCACAGCATGTTGACAAACTGGACAGAGAATATTGGCAGAAGCATCGGACTGCTGAACAAGCTTCCAGGACATAGGCTTACTCTAATAATGTGGTTAATAATGTCGAGAGTAGTCTAATAGAAATATTTGCTTGCATCTAATTTTTTTAAAATCTACCTTAGGTGAATTGCTATTCATTTCCTCTCATGCTTATTATCATGGAAAGAAAAATGTGCTCAGTTGTCTGAATTTTGAATTAACCACATTCTTGAAATGGAGATTTCATGTCAACACTAGAAAAAGCCATTGCACTGGCAACAAAAAAACATGAAGGACAACTTGATAAAGCGGGGCAACCATACATCTTACATCCTTTAAGGCTTATGTTGAATGTAGAAAGTATGGATCAGAAAATGGTTGCAGTAATGCATGATCTACTTGAAGACACTGATACTACGGTTGTCGATCTAATTACTTTGGGGTTTAATCAGAATGTGATTGACGCGGTCGTTGCATTGACCAAAAAAGAAGGTGAAAGCCGCTTAGATGCAGCAAAAAGAATCGTGAAAAATTCGCTCGCAAGAACGGTTAAATTAGCTGATCTTACGGACAATATGGACTTAAGCCGAATCAAATCGCCAACTCAACGTGATTTTATGCGCCTTGAAGAATATAAAAAAGTAAAAGACTTTCTAATAAACCCGCCAACAGCTCTCATATAATTTTGAGCTATTTACTTAGGCTTAACATAAAGCTTTAAAATTATTAGGTATAATACACAGTATTGCTTAAAAATTAAATTTGCTGCTCGACGGAAACCCATTATGCTCACTGATTTAGACGATTTTTATTGTTTTGCTTTAGTCGTTGAACATGGGGGATTTAGTGCAGCCGAACGAGCCACAGATATTCCAAAGTCAAAATTGAGCCGTCGTGTTTATAACCTTGAAGAACGTCTCGGAGTTCGCCTGATTCAACGTAGTTCGCGCCATTTCGCTGTGACTGAAATCGGTATGAATGTGTATCGACATGCTCAAGTCATGATGAATGCCGCACAAGCCGCACATGATTTAGTCGACCATTTGAGTGTTAAACCTCGTGGTGTTATTAAAGTTACTGTTCCGGTCGATATTGCACAAAATCAAATGACAAAGATTTTGCCTGATTTTTTAAAATTATATCCTGAAATTCGCGTACAACTGATCATTAGTAATCGACGGTTCGATGTGATTAATGAAGGCATTGATATTGCCCTGCGTGTTCGATCCAATCTGGATGATGATCCAAGTTTAGTAATGCGCCAATTCAGCACCATTGAACAGCATATCTTTGCCAGCCAAGCTTATTTAAACGAATACGGTTCTATAAAAAAACCCGAAGATCTCACTCAGCATCGTATTTTGAGTTTGGCTGATGATCATCTGGATCAACAAATTGTTTTACACAATAAAGAAAATCAACAAGAAAAGGTAAAAGTAAACCCGGTCATTATGGCTTCAAACTTACTGATGCTAGCCAGTTTAGCCAGTCAAAATTGTGGCGTTGCCTTACTTCCCGACACTATTGCGTGTGAATATATACGCACAGGTGAATTAGTACGAATTTTACCAGATTGGAAAGCACCACATGGTATTTTCCATGCCGTGTATCCATCACGTCGTGGTCAGTTACCTGCGGTTCGGGTATTTATTGATTACTTGGTTGAGCAGTTGAGTACTAGATAATAAAAACAGCTTATTTCAATTGAAATAAGCTGTTTGCAAATCATTTATTTATTCAGTCGCAATTACAGATAAGACTTCAATATCAGGATATGAACCTGTACCATTTGGCCACGGTGTCAATAACTCATAGCCTGTTTCGGTGACTACAACCATGTGCTCCCATTGTGCTGACAATGATTTATCTTTGGTAATTACAGTCCAACCATCACTTAACTCTTTGACCTGAGCATGTCCTGCATTCACCATCGGTTCAATGGTGAAAACCATGCCCTGTTGTAAAACCATCCCTTGACCTGGTTGACCATAATGCAGAATATTAGGTTGTTCGTGGTAAATTTTTCCAATACCGTGCCCACAGTATTCCCGAACAATGCTATAACCTTCTGCCTGAGCAACAGACTGGATCGCATAACCAATATCACCTAAGGTTGCGCCCGGCTTTACAGCTTGGATACCCGCATGCATCGCATTATATGTAGTTTCAACCAGTTTTTTTGCATCTGGATGAACATCTCCAACCAGAAACATACGACTGGTATCGCCAAAGTAACCTTCTTTAATAATCGCAACATCGATATTGATAATATCGCCATCTTGTAAAATTTTGGTTGGAGAAGGAATACCATGACAAACTACTTCATTGACTGAAGTACACGTCGTTTTGGTAAAACCGTGATATCCCACATTGGCAGGAATCACTTGCAAGGTATTGACGATGTAATCATGACAAATATCATCCAGATATTCAGTACTCACACCAGGTTTAATATGATTTGCAATCATCTCCAGAACCTGCGCAGCCAGACGACCTGAAACACGCAAATTTTCAATCTCTTGTTCAGTTTTAATGGTAACTGTAGATGCTCGCATTGCAACCCCCTCTGTGATTGTATGAATTATACTCCCTTTATTATCCGACTTGCATCGTATTAACGCTCATCATGTCTAATTAGAAAGCACCAACATAAAATTTAGATTATTTTTTAATCAAATAATTCTTATTTTTCCAACTGTTCATAACAAAAATTTATGAGTTAGGCATTGGAACCACTCAAATTTCAATTTTATTTTCAAAAGTTTAAATTAACCACTTTACAATTCTATCTAAATTTAACCTTATACAGCTAGACTCGTGTGATTAGATAATTGCACAAACATCCTATTTTTGTACTAAAATTTGCATGTTTTTATCACAAATATCCACTTTATGATCAGTCTTCGCACTTCAGACATTATTGCACTTGGTTTTATGACCTTTGCTTTATTTATTGGGGCTGGCAATATTATTTTCCCACCGATTGTTGCTCAACAAGCGGGTGAACATGTATGGTTAGCAGCAGCTGGATTTTTGATTACCGCTGTAGGCTTGCCTGTTATTACCATTATGGCGCTTTCCCGTATGGAAGGCTCTATTGCCATGATCAGTTCGCCACTTGGAAGAGTCGCTAGCTTACTCCTCACTATTGTATGCTATCTGTCGGTTGGACCATTATTTGCTACTCCACGTACTGCAACCGTTTCTTATGAAATCGGTTTTTCCTCTTATTTTGGTACATCTAGTCATAGCTTACTGATTTACAGTATTGTTTATTTTGCATTTGTAACGCTAGTTTCGCTTTACCCAAATAAACTTTTGGATACGGTAGGACGTTTTCTTGCTCCTTTAAAAATTGCGGCACTTGCTGTTTTAGGTGTTGCTGCATTTTTGATTCCGTCAGGCTATATCCCACCCGCAATTAACAATTACGTTGCTCACCCTGTTTCTGAAGGTTTTGTCAATGGCTACTTAACCATGGATACTTTAGGCGCTTTGGTGTTTGGTATTGTGATTATTCAGGCGATTTATTCGCGTGGTGTACGTGAGCCGAGGTTGGTAACACGTTATGCGGTCATTGCCAGTATTATTTCAGGAATTGGTTTAACGCTGGTCTATATCAGCTTGTTCAAACTTGGGTTGGGTAGTCATGAAGTTGCACCAAATGCAAGCAATGGCGCTGTAATTTTACATGCATATGTACAACATGCTTTCGGTAATCTTGGTTCTTTCTTTTTAACGATACTGATCTTTATTGCCTGTATGGTGACTGCCATTGGTCTGACTTGTGCGTGTGCCGAATATTTTGCACAGTTAACCAATTTGCCATATAAACTATATGTGTTTGTTCTAGTTGGATTTTCTTTAATTATTTCGAATTTAGGATTAACAAAGCTGATTGCAATTTCAGTTCCAGTTTTAACGGCGATTTACCCGCCCGCTATTGTTGTCATTATGCTGAGTTTTTTCTGGAAATACTGGAATGTACCTACTCGCGTAGTTGCACCTGTTACAGCCGTTGCTTTCTTATTTGGTATTCTTGAGGGATTAAAAGTTGCTGGTTTTCAAGCACATCTTCCAAGTTTCGTTCAAGATTTGCCATTAAATGCACAGAATTTAGCTTGGCTAATCCCTTCTATTATTGTACTCATCATTTCTATTGTGATCGACAAAATCAAAAAAACAACCGTTTGACCATTTTGTTGTTAACTTAGAGTCTAGTTTTATCCAAACCTGATTTTAAGCCCAATAAAAATGCCACTGTTTTTACCCAAAACAGGCATTTTTGTTTCAATAGCCTTTTCTACAACATGATCTGTTCTATCAACTCAGTCGTTCATTCGTACTGCTTTTGTCTAAATAAAAGCAATCATCAGCATCTCTCCTAAATTTATACATTGCATATATCGCATATTTTTAATTATTTTTTAAGAAATGCATCTTAGGCTAAAAATCAACCTTTATCGTTTTGTGTTCAAAAAATCTGGCATACTTTATGCTTTATTTAGCTTAAGTCTTATGTCTTTTCGTCTTGAAGACACATACGATGTAAAGAGCTTCCAATTAATTTCGCAATATATATAAATATTTCTGATAGTAATACCTATATTTATTACAAAAATATAAACAACTATCATATATTTTATATATGTGCCAAATATTTTGGGAAATAGTGTTATCACCTATTGAAATACCAGTAAATTCGAAGTACAACTGTAATATTAATTCCGACTAAAACAATTATGTTTAGTCAAACTAAAGAAGGAGGGATGGAGATGTTATCATTACATTTCAATAAGCAAGTCTTCATTAACGCTCTGAAGACCTCAGACACAGTGATTTATGGAATAACCACTGTTGCCCTGATGTTGACGCTTGCATTTCAAGGAATGATAAAAGGCAATTTAAAACCCGAATACTTCATGTATGCGCTTGTGGTTTCTGTTGCTTTTTCAGTCTGGGCTTTTGTCGATCACAAATTCCGCCAGCTTAGTCTGGTACGTGCCAAAGCAAAAATGGAGAAAATGGATGAGTAATCATCCATTTTTTATGCCTTTTCCTTCGATATTTCTTAAATAAATTGAATGATAGAACCGAGTAATAAAATAAAGGTTGCACCCACTTCCATTAAGATTAAAGCCAGCATTGCCAAAGTCATCATCCATGTAGGCAAACTATACTGTCCAAGTTTATGTGGTCTTTGAAACTGATTAGTCGTATCTTTTAAAAAGCCATGTAAAATATAAGATCCAATTGAAAAACTAAAAAAGAACAAATTCAGAATCACACAGATTAAATTCACCGCGTCTGACCATACCGAAAAATAAGCCAATACAGCCAAAATTAGACTTGCAGGTGCATATAAAAGACTACTTCGATGTGCTATATCAACATAATAGTGTGCTCGTGACTGTTGCGAATGACGAATTTGATAGTATTTCCAAACTCCTGTAAGCATTCCAACCCAAAGAAAAATACCACTAAAAATAATCCCTATTTTTACCGCAAAAGCTAAAGAAATCATGAGATTCCATCTCTATGTTTATTTTTGGAAGCCCGTTATATAACATATTTTTGACTTTGAAGTCATAAAATTATTAAGTCTCTTTTTAGAACTCGTTTAAAGTTAAAAATCTTATTTTTACTTAATAACGCATCATGGAAAACTTCGAGAAATTATGGATAAGCTGTGAAGATGGTTATCAGCTTGCTGCTCAGTTTTATAGTAGTACGTCTAAAAACACCCAAACAGCTAAGACTTATTCTATTTTAATTTGCCCTGCGACGGGCATTACCAAATCGTTTTATCATGCTTTTGCAAGCTGGTTAAGTGAGCAAGGTTATGATGTGATGGTGTTTGATTTTCGTGGAATTGGAGAATCCTTACATGGCAGTTAACGTCACTCCTCCGCCAGTATTGTTGATTGGGGAATACTCGATATTCCTGCTGCAATCACCGCATTACTCAATAAAACAAAAGCAGAAAAAGTCATTTTGATTGGACATAGCGCAGGAGGTCAACTTTTAGGTATTAATCCACTGTATTCAAAAGTACATCAAGTGATCGCTGTGGCAGGATCGACAGGCTATATAAAAGGGCTAAAAGGTAAGAGTAAAATTTTGGCGCCTGTGATGTTCAATTTGGTCTTCCCTATTTCAAGTCTGATCAAAGGATATGGTGCAACTCAGTTTATTGGGATGGGCGAAAACTTACCAAAATTAGTCGCCAAACAATGGCGTGAATTTTGTAGCCAAGCGGGCTATGTCAAAAATGCGATAGGAAAAACCGTGCATCACGACTTTCATCATCAAATTGTATGCCCCGTGACATCAATCTGGGCAACCGATGATGAAATTGCAACTCAAGCAAATGTGAAAGATTTACTCCGTCTTTATCCTAATGCATCTACAGAAATGATTGAACTCGATCCAGTATCATTAGGTTTTAAAGCCATTGGGCATATGCTGATATTTAAAAAATCTCATCAGACGTTATGGCCACTCATTCAACAACAAATCAAAGCTTGATCAGTATCAAAATTAAAAAATTGATGGATTTAAATATTTTGTGAAAACTTCAACTAAAGATACTACTACTTTTGGCTATTTTTTAGCTTAAAAAGGAGATTTAATCACAAGTTCTCTCGATAAGATGAACAAGTTCTGTTAAAGTTTTTTACTTAAAAAGAAGCTGGGTTTATTTTATTGATAAACCATCTCAGGCTTCTTTTTTTTATATGCTGAACATTGAATAATCGGGTTAAAATTATAAAGGGAAGCTTTATGCTACAACTTGAACCACAGCATGTGCACATGCATATGCAGGCTAAAAACAAGGCAGAAGCATTGCAGTGTCTTACAGATATTTTGGTTGCAGATCATCTGGTTAACCCAGAATACCTCATGGGACTTACTGCTAGAGAAGAACAAGGGCCGACTTATTTGGGGCAAGGTATTGCGATTCCACATGGTACACCGCAATCACGACAATACATCCAGCAAACAGGAATACGTTTAGCACATTTCCCAGAGGGAGTTATTTGGGATGGGACACACAAAGTTTATCTTGCGATTGTAATCGCTGCTAAATCTGATGAACATCTCGAAGTTTTACAAATTTTGACTCGTGCCTTAATCAATGATGTAAGCGAAACTATTCAGCATGCAAAAACCCCTGAACAAATCATTGGATTATTACAGACTCAGCCTAGTAGTTTCACGCTACATGAAAACTTAATCCAGACCAATATTGATGCGACAGATTTTGATGACTTTATCTGGCTAGCCTCACAGCGATTAAAACAAAACCATGTGCAGGCAGGTTTTATTTCGCAACTCAACCCAAAGAGTGCTATTCAACTGCATGATAATATCTGGTCGATTACTGGCACTGATTATGTGAAATCTTCTGCTGTAAGTGTAATTCAATCTAATCAAAGTATTTCATTTCAGAATAAATCATTAAAAACCCTGATATGTATTGCTGCCAATAACCAAGTAGATCATCAAAAATTACAGCATTTACTTGATGTGCTATTTCATGATGAAACTTTAAAACAGATTGAAAATTCGCAATCCGCAGATGAGATTGCAAATTTAATTGGTGCGGAGACGATACCAGATTGGCCCGCCAAGAGCGTGATTTTATCGAATGCGCATGGTTTACATGCTCGCCCAGCAACCGCTTTAGTCAATTTAACCAAAACTTTTGAAGGTGAGATCCTTGTTGCAGTTGATCAATCCGACTTTGTTTCAGCAAAAAGCCTGACTAAATTACTTTCCCTAGGCTGCAAACGTGGTCAAACGCTTCGTTTTATTGCAGAACCAGAAACTGATGCAGCTCTCGCGCTTGATCAAATTATTCAGACCGTCCAGTCTGGTTTAGGTGAGGATGTAGATCTTATTGCAGATTCCCCTGCGCATGAAAATGATCAATCCCATTCTCATGATGAAACAGCACAAGTTTTCGAGTTCACACAAGGTCAAGGAATTGCAGCATCTTCTGGATTGGCTTTTGGGCCAGCCCATGTCATCAAACCTAAAAAATTTCAATATGAACGATATGCGCAGAGTATTAAATCAGAAAAAGAGAAACTGGAAATTGCACTGCATACCGTCAAAAACACATTACACCAATTTATCTCCAAATCTGAATCAGTAGATATTAAACAGATTTTTATGGCTCATCTTGAGTTACTCGATGATCCAGATTTAATCAAGAATGTACACAAAGCAATGAATAGCGGTCTAAGTTCTGCCGCTGCATGGAGTGAATATATTGAACAAGCTGTTGCCACCCAAGCCGCACTGACTGATCGACATCTTGCTGAACGGGCTGCCGACTTACGTGATATTGGCGATAAAGTATTAACTGTTCTATGTGGAGAAACTGCAACTGAAGAGCCCGAACAACCATATATTTTGGTCATGCACGATGTTGGGCCTGGTGATGTTGCTCGTTTAGATAAAGATCGTGTTGCGGGTATTTTAACTTCAATTGGTGGTTCAAGTGCCCATAGCGCAATTGTTGCTCGCGCGCTCGGTATTCCTGCAATTGTAGGTGCAGGCGAAAAAATTTTAGAAATTGCAAACAATACCATCATTCTAATCAACGGTGATCTAGGTTGTTTCGAAATCAATCCATCGACAGAAGCAATTGATCAGGCAATTGCAGATCGTAAGTTACAACTACTTCGTCGCAAGGAAGCCGAATTACGCTGTCTTGAACCTGCTATGACGATCGATCAGCATCAAATCGAAATCGCAGCAAATCTTGGCAAAGTTCACGATACAATCAAAGCTGTTCATTATGGCGCTGAAGCAATTGGTTTGTTGCGCACTGAATTGGTGTTTATGTCGCATCATCATGCACCAGATGAAGCGACTCAGGAAAAAGATTATAGAGTCGTAATGGATGCTTTGGCAGGTCGACCTCTGGTGGTACGAACTTTAGATGTAGGTGGAGATAAACCCCTTTCCTACTTACCTATTGCGAAAGAGGAAAATCCATTTTTAGGTTTACGTGGTATCCGCCTGACTTTACGTAAACCTGAATTGTTACGCCAACAGCTTACAGCATTAATTCGCGCCGCTGATGATCGCCCATTACGAATTATGTTTCCAATGATTGGTCGTATTGAAGAATGGCGCGAAGCTAAAGCGATTCTTGATGATGTATTACAGCAAAATCCATGTCGCAACCTTGAAGTCGGTATTATGATTGAAGTGCCGTCAGCGGCCTTGCTTGCACCTATTTTAGCGAAAGAAGTTGATTTCTTTAGTATCGGTACGAATGACTTAACTCAGTACACGCTTGCCATTGATAGAGGTCATCCTATTCTATCGGCTGAAGCGGACGGCTTACATCCTGCAGTATTGCTATTAATTCACCAAACTGTTCAGGCCGCACATACCCATGGTAAGTGGGTAGGTATTTGTGGCGAGCTCGCGGCTGACCCTAAAGCAGTTCCTATTTTAATGGGCTTACATGTAGATGAACTAAGCATGTCAGCATCCAGTATTCCATTGGTTAAAGCTCAGATTCGTGAACTAGAATTTCAAAAATGCGAACAATTAGCACAGCAAGCTTTAACTTGTGAAAGTGCGACAGCAGTTCGTATATTGGTTGAATAAATTATGGCAAAAATATTAGCAATTACGCTTAACCCTGCAATCGATGTCACCATTGAACTAGACACCCTCCATCTAGGAGCTGTGAATAGACAAAAGAATGTAGAAATACATGCTGCGGGTAAAGGTTTAAACGTAGCGCAAGTTTTATGTGATTTAGGACATCAAATTATTGTCTCTGGTTTTTTAGGACAGAATAACCGAGAAATATTTGATCAACATTTCAACAATATGCAGTTTGAGCATCATTTTGTTTATCTTGATGATGAAACTCGGCAAAATATTAAACTGGCAGAGAATTCTGGACGCATGACGGATATCAATGGGCAAGGTTTCTATGTCAATGATATTGCCAAAAATTTGTTACTTACTACTTTAGAGCGTCTTTGTAAAGAAGTCGATTTCATTGTGATTGCAGGAAGTCTTCCGAAAGGTTTTGAACCAGATGACCTAAAAGCCTTAATCAATCTTTTTAAACAACAAAATAAAAAAGTTGCGGTAGATACGAGCGGTAAAGCGCTAGTCGCAGCTATTTCAGCTAATCCTTGGATGATCAAACCTAATACCGATGAATTGGAAGAAAGTTATGGGCAAGCTGTCACGACCTTAAACGAACAAGTTCTTTTTTTTAATGCACTGAAATCTAACATTCAACATATTGTGATTTCGATGGGCGAACAAGGTGTTCATTGGATTCAATCTGGAACAACTCCATTAAAAGCAATTCCACCAAAAGTTTTGGTAAAAAGTACAGTAGGCGCAGGTGATTCTCTGCTAGCAGGAATGATTCACGGTATCGCGAATCATGATACGCCCGAAGAAATATTAAGAACAGCAACGGCCATCGCGAGTCATGCCGTCAGTCAAATTGGTTTTCGGGTTCCGCCGCAGGTTCAACTTGAACATTTAAAACAAAACACCGTCATTAAAACATTGAGTCCATCTGATGCAAGCTAACTCTAATTTACTCTTTGTCATCAATAGCCCTCATCAGTATATCGATGGCTTAATTTTGGCTAAAAAACTTTCAGGTATTGCAACACAAGAAGGATACAGCGCTCAGATTATAAAAAATGATGAGGATATTCCTACATCTGTATTCGATGCAGTACTGTTTATCGGTCAATTGCCTCAATCATTGCAAAAATTTCAACATTATAAAATTGCAAATATTTTAGTTGAGCAAGCAATTCAAAATACCGAACAAGCGTTTCAGCATGCTCTGGAAAATCTACATAGCACAGAAGACGTTATTCTTGTTTCCCCCTCAAATGCCCCTAAATTTGTTGCTATTACAGCCTGCCCAACAGGAGTCGCGCACACGTTCATGGCAGCAGAAGCCTTACAACAAGGTGCAAGTAAGCTTGGCTACAGCATTGATGTAGAAACTCAGGGTTCCGTCGGCGCAAAAAATATTTTGTCTGATGAGAGCATTCAAGCTGCCGATGTGGTGATTCTTGCAACAGATATTGAAGTCAACACAGATCGTTTTATCGGAAAGCCTATTTATCGTTGCAGTACAGGCTTTGCACTTAAACAAACAGATAAGGCATTTGAAGAAGCATTAACCAAAGCTAAAGTACTTGATTCATCTAAGCAAGCAACCGCGAATTCCACTCAAGAGACAAAAACTGAAAACGTCGGTGTGTATAAACATCTCTTAACAGGTGTTTCATTCATGCTTCCTATGGTTGTTGCAGGTGGATTACTGATTGCACTTTCACTTTGCTTTGGACTAAATGCGGCTGAACAGTCAGGTAGTCTAGCTTATATTCTTAAGCAAATCGGACTTGCAGCATTTACCCTCATGGTTCCTATGCTGTCAGGTTATATTGCCTATTCTATTGCGGATCGGCCCGGTCTTACCCCCGGTCTTATCGGTGGACTCTTAGCCGTACAGTTACAAGCAGGTTTTCTAGGCGGTATTGTCTCTGGGTTCTTGGCTGGTTATATCGCAGTATTCCTTGTTCGAAAAATAAAGCTCCCAGCTAGCCTTGAATCACTAAAACCAATCTTAATTGTTCCATTGCTTGGTACATTAAGTGTCGGTTTGATCATGTATTACATAGTAGGACATCCTGTTGCACAAATCTTTGAACTCATGAAAGATTTCTTAAATAACATGGGAACAACCAATGCAGTTCTCATGGGAATCCTTCTTGCTTCAATGATGTGTATTGATCTCGGTGGCCCAATCAATAAAGCGGCATATGCATTTACGGTTGGACTCTTGACCACAAACACATATATGCCAATGGCTGCCACGATGGCGGGCGGTATGATACCGCCACTTGGCATGGCTTTAGCGACTTTCTTTGCAAAAAATAAATTCAGTTCAGCCGAGCGGGATGCTGGTAAGGCTGCTTTCGTGTTAGGCCTATGTTTTATTTCCGAAGGTGCAATTCCCTTTGCTGCAAAAGATCCAGTTCGTGTGATTCCAGCTTGTATTTTAGGTGGGGCTGTTACGGGTGCTTTAGTTGCCTTATTTCACTGTGAACTCGTAACACCGCATGGTGGCGTATTCGTACTACTTATCCCAAACGCGATTAATCATGCGTGGCTCTATCTGACTGCAATTGTTTCAGGTAGTCTTATTACTGGAATAAGTTACGCCTTAATCAAAAAGAATGCTACGCAACTAGAAATACAAACCAGTTCAGCCACCTAATTCTTATTTTCCTTTTAAATATTGATTCAGAGTCTCAAATTCAAAATGAGGCTCTGATTTTTTTTGAATGACTGTAATCATTTTATTTTTTAATTCGCTTTCTGATTTATTATCTGCTATTTTGATTATGTTACAAATTCAAGAATTACCTCTACAATGGATAAATCTTTCGTCGAGGCTTTCAAGCAGCATGGCGGTAAGCGTGAAAATGCTGGTCGTAAAGCCCAATATCAGGAAAAAACTGTGGTGATGCGAGTGCCTGAATCCAAAGTCAATGCAGTCAAAGCATGGCTAAAACCTCGTCATCCAGATGATATTGAACCCATTTACAATCTACAAAAACTGTTAGTAAAAAGCTCTGTTCAAATACCCTTTCCACTTGAATCGGTTGCTGCTGGATTTCCATCACCCGCACAGGATGATATTGAAAAAACCTTAGATCTGAATCAGTATCTAATTAAAAATCCTTTATTTACTTTTATATTAAAAGTGAATTCACTGTCTATGCGTGATGCGGGTATTGATATTGGTGACCAAATTATTATCGACAGAAGTATAGAGGTCGAACATGGAGATATTGTTCTAGCGTTGGTCAATAATGACTTTACAGTGAAACGTTATATGCGCCATGGCAATAATCCTCATGACTTTTGGTTAAAAGCCGAAAATCCTGAGTTTCCAGATATCTATCCCCGTGAAAATGAACAGGTAAAAATTTGGGGCATCATTACCTGTATCCTTAAAAAGCTAAAATAGCCATGATGAATTATCAGCGAGAATATTATGCCTTGATTGATATTAACAACTGTTATGTCAGTTGCGAGCGATTATTTCAACCTAAACTCAGCACTCAACCTGTTGTGGTCTTGTCCAATAACGATGGCTGTGTCGTTTCAAGAAGCAATGAAGCAAAAGCACTTGGGATCAAAATGGCTGTCCCATGGCATCAAATTAAAGATCATCCCTTATATCAAGGTGTACACGTATTTTCTAGCAATTACACCCTATACGCAGAAATGTCACGGCGTTTTTTCTTAACGATTCAAGAATTCTTCCATGCAGAGGATACTGAAGTCTATTCCATTGATGAATGTTTTATTCATCTCACCGCTTATATCGATTTATTTGATATCAAGGCTTATTGCCAACAGCTTGTGAAAAAACTTGAACAATGTTTAGGTTTACCCTGTTCAATAGGTATCGGTCAAAGTAAAACACAAGCAAAACTGGCCAATCATTTTGCAAAGAAAATTTCCAGTTTCAAAGGTGTTTGTTATTTAGATCAATTGGATCCATTGATTTTGGAAGATTTAATGATCAATACTCCTGCCAAAGAAGTCTGGGGTATCGGTCATCAAATCAGCAAACGTTTACAAGCCTACAATATTTATAGTTGTTATGACTTAACTTTTGCCAATGAACACTATCTTGCTAAAGAGTTTTCAGTGATTATTGCACGTACAATCCGTGAGCTAAAAGGCCAATCCTGTATCTCACTCGATGACCCAGAAATTCCAAGCAAACGTATTTTGGCATCACGTAGTTTTTCACAAAGTCTGAATGATCTAAGCCAAATTAAACAAGCTTTAATTTTTCACCTAAATCGTGCGCATCGCCGTTTGGTCAAACAACAACAACTCTGTAATTGCGTTCAAATTTTTTTATATGAAAAAATCGAAACCAAGCCCTATAAAAAAGCACATGTGCATGCTGTCGGTCTGGAATATTCGACAGATGATTTACTGATTTTAACAAAGTTTTCTTTAAGTCAACTTGATGTTTTATTTGATAAAAATAAAAAATATATCAAAATTGGTGTAATGTTCTGTGGCTTATATCCTCGCCAGCAACATATTGATGACCTTTGGCAACCACTTGAACAGCTTCGTGAACGTCAAAACTTGATGCTCACCCTTAGTTCAATAAAGAAGCGCTTTGGCAATGAAAGTTTGCAAGTGGGTTACCATTCTTGCCAGTCACAATGGAAAATGAAACAACTTTATCGCTCGCCTCATTACCTAACTCAATGGAATGAACTGCTAAGTATTGATGACTCACATATGGCTTTTACACAAAACAAATAAACTGTTTTAGTCAATTCGGTTTAAAATACTCACATATAAAAAAACCAGAAAATTTGTCATTTTTTAACATTGCCAATTTTCAGCAAAGTTTGCAATATAGGCGCTGAGTTTTGGCAAATGCTTTCTGCTTCAATTAAAACAATTTATAAAAAATATGTAGAAATATATGCCATAATGAGCAAACTTTGCAGACATCTTGCAAAGCTTATTTGCATTTTATAAATTGGAGCAAGCAGAATGAGTTCAACCATTTTGGTGATTCATGGACCGAATTTGAATCTGTTAGGAAAACGCGAACCAGAAGTTTATGGTGATCTTACTCTTCAAGATATCAATCAACAGTTGATTATCCAAGCCCAAAACTCCAGCATTCAATTAGAAACATTCCAAAGTAACTGGGAAGGTGCAATTGTAGATCGCATTCATCAAGCCCAGATAGACGGTGTACAATTTATAGTCATCAATCCTGCTGCATTGACTCATACTTCAGTTGCTCTACGCGATGCTTTACTTGGCGTTGCAATACCTTTTATCGAAGTGCATTTATCGAATGTACATGCGCGCGAAGCTTTTCGTCATCATTCTTATTTATCTGATAAAGCCGTTGGCGTAATTTGTGGTTTGGGTGCAAAAGGATATTCCTACGCCCTCAACACAGCCATCGAAAAATTACAATCTTCCCATTATTTACCGTGATTTAGGAATACTCACCTATGGATATTCGCAAAATTAAGAAACTCATCGACTTGATGATTGAATCTGACTTACAAGCGATTGAGGTTAAAGAAGGTGATCAATCTATCTCTCTTACTCGCCCAACACCTGTATACACCACTGCGCCTGTAGCCGCTGCCGTTGCTGCACCTTCTTCAGCGCCCGCAGCTAAAACACCACGTGGTGCTGTTGAAGCATCGCCAATGGTTGGCGTATTTTATGCAGCCCCAAGTCCAGGTGAAGCACCATTTGTGAAAGTGGGTCAAACTGTTTCTGCGGGTGAAACGTTGGGTATTATTGAAGCAATGAAAATCATGAACCCAATTGAGGCAACTCAAAGTGGTGTCGTTGAAGAAATTTTAGTGAAAAATGGTGATGTGATTCAGTTCGGTCAACCATTATTCCGCTACCGCGCGTAATCCACGGGGGCATTTATGTTGCAAAAAGTATTAATTGCAAACCGTGGTGAAATCGCATTACGAATTACCCGTGCTTGCAAAACATTAGGCATTAAAACCGTTGGTATTTATTCTGATGCCGATAAAGATTTAATGCATTTACGTTTCGTTGATGAAGCTGTATGTATTGGTCCGGGTGCAAGTAGTGATAGCTATTTAAATATCCCTGCAATTATTACCGCAGCAGAAATTACTGGCGCAGACGCGATTCACCCAGGTTATGGCTTTCTTTCAGAAAATGCGGAATTTGCCGAAATTGTAGAAACCTCAGGTTTTATCTTTATTGGCCCACGCCCTGAACATATTCGCCTAATGGGTAATAAAGTCTCTGCTATTGTTGCTATGAAAAAAGCAGGTGTTCCAACCGTTCCTGGCTGTGATCATGCTGTAACTATTCATAATGCACTGGCTGAAGCTAAAGAAATCGGTTTTCCATTGATCGTCAAAGCTGCTTCAGGTGGTGGTGGTCGTGGGATGCGCATTGTGGAGCGTGTTGATACTCTACTTGAATCTGTTCAAGCTGCACAACGTGACGCTGAAATGTGGTTTGGTGATGATACCGTCTACATGGAACGTTTCTTGCAAAAACCGCGTCACGTCGAAGTACAGGTTCTGGGTGATGGTAATGGTCATGCCATTCATTTATATGATCGTGATTGCTCGTTACAACGTCGTCATCAAAAAGTTTTAGAAGAAGCACCAGCACCGAACTTACCAGAGCAAGCACGCGCTGATATTTTAGAAGCGTGTGTCAATGCCTGTAAGCTGATGCAGTATCGCGGTGCAGGAACATTTGAGTTTCTATTCGAAGATGGTGAGTTCTTCTTTATTGAAATGAATACGCGTGTACAGGTAGAGCATCCTGTCACTGAAATGGTGACTGGAATCGACATCATTGAGCAACAGCTTCGTGTTGCTGCGGGTCTAGGGCTTGAAATTAAACAATCTGATGTTGAAGTACGCGGTCACGCAATCGAATGCCGTATCAATGCTGAAGATCCAACCACCTTCTTACCGTCACCAGGAAAAATTGAGCATTTCTATGCGCCAGGTGGTGCGGGTATTCGTCTGGATTCTCATATCTACCCGGGTTATAGTATTCCGCCTTACTACGATTCTATGATTGCTAAATTAATTGCTCACGGCAAAGATCGCGAGACTTCATTAGCTCGTATGCGTCAGGCATTGGATGAAATTATTCTCACTGGGGTGAAAACCAATATTCCTTTGCACAAGGATTTAATTTTGCAGGATAAAAAATTCTGTGCACAAGCGATGGATATCCACTATCTTGAAAAACATTTGCTAAAACAACTAGAAGTACAGGTTGAAAAAGCATAATAAAAAAACCTCTTATTTCGATAAGAGGTTTTTTTTAAATCATCATTAATACAATTATATTTTCAATAGATTAAGGCAGAACACGTCTTAGGGTTGCGAAGCATTGCTGCCCGTTTTCGCCTGCACAAAAGTTGATTGTATTTGGTGACTTCCACTGAACAAAATATTGTGAAACTTCACCTGATTGATCTTCTTGCTGACCTGAACAATCGACTTCGTTATTGTCATATTTAATCTGCATAATAAGCGCAGGAAGTTTCTCCTTCATGTCCTGAGATGGCTGATAATCATAAACACCGTATGACCATTCTTTGCCGCTTTTGACTACAACTTCATTGGCATTACGGAAATTATAATATTCCACACATTTTTTATTGGTCGGAATTTCCATTCCCCATAAGCCCATGATTTCTGGACGGGTTTCGATTTGAATGGTGTTGGCATTTAAATCCATCGCCTGAGCTTTTGTTTCCACTTGTTTCTGCTCTGCTTCATCTGCCATGGCAAATGAACAACAAAGACTGAATAAACCGATAATATAAATATTTTTCATAGATTTATTGATAACTAAACGCATGGACTTAACTTATCATACTTTTTGATAATTACATTCGATCATAACGATATAAAAACAATATTTTTATATGCAGATTGTGCAACTCTAATCAGAAGCGTTAACAATACTTGAATAAGTTACATAATTGATTTAAAACCTAATTCAATAAAATAAAGATACACAAAGGGACATATGAAACTAAGCGAATATATTCATTATGATGGATTGGGACTTGCACAACTTATCAAAAAAAAAGAGATTCAACCGATAGAGTTACTTGAACTTGCGCTACAACGCTCAGATCAGGTCAATTCAAAGCTGAATGCTATTGTCATTCCAATGCAAGAATATGCAAAAAACAGAGCCAAACAGCAACTGACTGGCGCATTTGCTGGCGTTCCATTTTTGGTGAAAGATTTATTTCAGGAATATGCAGGTATTCCTACCTCATATGGTTGTAATGCTTTAAAAAGTCGTCAGTATACCCCCGACACTAACGCTGAAATTGTCAATCGTTGGGAAAAAGCAGGAATCATAACTTTTGGTCGTACCAATACACCTGAGTTCGGGATAAAAGGCATTACTGAACCCGATGCTTGGGGAAGTTGTTTAAATCCATGGCATCTGAAGCATAACAGCGGTGGTTCTTCTGGAGGGTCTGCATCCGCAGTGGCAGCCGGAATCGTGCCAATCGCAGGTGCTGGAGACGGTGGTGGTTCAATTCGGATTCCTGCATCTTACTGTGGGTTATTTGGTTTAAAGCCTAGTCGTGGGCGTACCCCTTGGGGTCCACAAATAAGTGAGGCCATGCATGGTGCAGCTATTCAACATGTATTGAGTAAATCAGTTCGCGACAGTGCCGCCATGCTAGACGCAACACATGGTTTTGAACATAGTTCACTTTTTAAAATTGAAAAACCAGAACATTCTTTTTTAGATAATGTCCATCGACCGCCTCAACAATTAAAAATTGCCTTTAATACTCGATCACCCATAGGTACAAAAGTATCTCCAGATGCCATAGCAGCAGTTGAACATACAGCTAAACTTTTAGAATCACTTGGACATATTGTAGTCGAAGATGCCCCGAAGATTGATGGTATGGCGCTTGCCAAGGATTTTATTACAACATGGTTTAGTCAGTTTAGTTATATGCTCAATGAAATTAAGCTCATGTCTGGAGCAAAGGATAGTGAATTCGAGCTTGACTCTCTCGCAATAGCAGCTTTTGGCGCTCAAACCACAGCAAATGAATATATCCATAATTTGAACAATTGGGGTATTTATGTGACACAAATGAATCACTTTTTTGATCATTATGATTTATATCTGACACCAGCTACAGCTTCAGTCGCTCCAAGAAACGGAGAAGTTCACACTCCTGCTTGGCAAAAACCATTTTTAAGAAGTCTACTTAAAATTGGAAAAGCACACTACCTTACCAAAGGCAAATTAGTAGAACAAATCATTCGTGAAAACCTCAAATGGGTTCCATTTACACAACTGGCTAATATTACAGGTTTACCAGCAATGTCCGTTCCACTCTATTGGAATAAGGATAATCTACCTTTAGGTTCTCAGTTTATTGCGCCTTTTGCTCGTGAAGATCTCCTTTTGCAACTTGCTGGACAGTTAGAACAAGCCCAGCCTTGGTCAAAAAAATATCAAAGTATTGTTGTTTAGTTACGCATCGAAATAGGTTGCTCAAACTGATTGGGCAACCATTTAACCCATAATAATCCGAGTAGAACTATTCCAGATGCGGTGATAAAAATAATAGAACCGTCATAAATTTTCCAATAATGCCCTGCCAAGATGCTTCCGAAAGCAACTCCCAAGCCCCACATCGTACTATATAAGGCCTGACCACGTCCTTGTTGTCCCGCGGAAAAATTTTGGAAAATCATTCGCATGGCGATGAGATGAAATAATCCAAAACTAAAAGCATGAATCGTCTGTGCGGCAAATTGAGCAATAAAGCTGTTTGAAAATAGACCTACGACCATCCAACGAATACTTGTCATTATCAGGCATAAACTGACCAGTTTTTTTAACGAGTAACGCGATAAAAACACATGGGCGTAAGCAAACATGATAATTTCAGCAATGACACCAACCGCCCATAAGAAACCTATTTCCGTTGTGGTAAAATCGGCTTCTTTTAAATAATTGCTATAAAAACTATAAAATGGTGCATGAGAAAATAGTAAAAAAAATTCAATAGAAAAAAATGCAAAAACGTGTGGCCGTTTTAAAATAGGAAGTAAGGGTTCAAGTGTTGTTTGAGAGCGTGGTGCTGAGTCTGGCTCCTGAATCATAAATGACCAAATAAATGCCAAAAAAGCAATACTTAATAAAAGAACTGGCAGCATTGCGATCGGAATGATTTCTAACAAAGCGCCAATACTAAACACACCGACGATAAATCCTACAGAAC
This sequence comes from Acinetobacter sp. WU_MDCI_Axc73, assembly GCF_025562455.1. Taxonomy (GTDB): domain Bacteria; phylum Pseudomonadota; class Gammaproteobacteria; order Pseudomonadales; family Moraxellaceae; genus Acinetobacter. The sequence goes on along the minus strand of NZ_JAHPRO010000011.1, from coordinate 111,554 downwards.
CCCATTTACGAATTTTGCCATATAGTTTGCTGCGTTGCTCCCCAAGCCAAAATAAGGTCACACCTTCAAACTGAGCTAAAATTGCATTCTGAAAAAAACTGAAAATCAACATTAATAAGGCTATTGACTGAAAAGTATTTGGAATCATAAAAATTGCAAACCAAATACAAGACTCCATCCATGTTGCAATGCGCACTAATCGCATTCTTTTGCCAGATTTATCTGCAATCCATCCCCAGATAAAAGGTGCAAAAAAACGAGTAATAATTGCAATTGAAGATAAAATACCAATTTCCTGATAATTAAATCCTTGATCCTCCAGATACAAACTCCAATACGGCATGAATGTCCCCACGATTGCATAATAGCAAAAATAAAAACCGCCAAGTTTGGTCGTGATTGGAAGGCGTAGCACTTTGTCATATTCCTATTTATAATCAAAAGCTTAAAATTTTCAAGGTTGACTGTAATTGCATAAAAAAGGGATCAATTGTCATTTATAGACTGATTGATATTTACTCAAAATTAGCCCCTTAAATAATGATTTAGGCAATTCTATCATTCTGGATTAAAATTTACCTATGTTCTTAATCTTATTTAAATTTTCACGATAAAAATAAACTTACTTTGAAAATTCATCAAAAAATGAATTAACCGTAACTTAATACTCTTATTCTTAAAAATTAATTTTATGGAACATTGTTCCAATTTTTAAATATCTTTGCTAGTATCGATCACATATGGATAGGATGAACATGCTTTCATCATTTAAAAAAGACAATATGGAAATTGGCATAAATAGATATGAAAATTGCAATCGATAGTTATTGTTTTCATCGTTATTTTGGTGAAGTTTATCCAGATTTGGAACAATCTCCTTCATACAAAATGAATCTTTTAGAATGCGTGCAATTATGTAGCACGTTTGGAATCGAAGGGATTTCCATTGAAAGTTTTATGTTTGATGAGCCGTCACCTTTAGATATTCAACAGTTGACACAGATGTTAGATCAACATCGGCTTGAACTGGTCTGGGCGTGGGGACATCCATCAGGTTTATATTCAGGTCAACAACCTGACATGCTGCAAGATCTATATCGACATATTGAGATTGCAAAAGCACTGGGTGCCAAGGTAATGCGTATCTGTGCAGGAGGACGTAAAACTCGTCCACAAACAAATTGGCAAAGCCATAAAGAAGCTCTGTTTCCATTATTACAGCAAGCTGCCATTTATGCTGAACAATTCAATCTGGTCTTGGCATTGGAAAATCATGTTGATTTTTATGCCGATGAAATCGTTGATCTGATTCAAAGCATTGACTCCCCTTATCTCGGTATTTGTCTCGATACGGCCAATAATTTACGTATGCTTGAAGATCCATGGCAATCCATTGAAAAAATGCTGCCTTACGCCAAAGCCACACATATCAAAGATGTCACAGCGTACCAAGGTGATCCTAGAACTTTTTCATTTTGGCCAAGTGTTCCGACAGGACAAGGTATTATCCCTTTAGAAAAAACACTGAAATGGTTAATTGAACATAATTATCAAGGCTTATTGGCACTAGAAATCGATTATTTACATCCAGACTATATGCAAAATGGCACTGAACATCAGGCTATTCAAGACAGTATTGATTATTTAAAACAATTACGGACATCTTTACAATCACAGCAAGGAGTAGCATAAATGAAAAAGATCGCCATTATTGGTGCAGGGGTCATGGGAAAGAAACATGCCCAAACTATTCAACAGCATCCTGAAACAGCATTAGTAGCAGTATGTGATCCATTTTCTGACGCATTGGCACAAGAATACCAAGTACCTAACTTTAAAGATCTCGATACTTTGTTAAACGAAGTTCGGCCAGATGGTGTGATCATTGCCAATCCAAATCGCTTTCATGTCAGCACGGCCATTCAATGTATGCAGGCAGGTGTTCCAAGTTTGCTTGAAAAACCATTAGCTTTAAATACTGAAGAAGCGTTGCATTTAATTGAACAGCAACAGCATTATCAGGTACCAATTTTGGTCGGTCACCATCGTCGCCATAATAAAATTATTCAACAGGCATATGAATTAATTCAAAAAGGCACCTTAGGCAAGATTAATACATTCAATGCACTTTGGTCAGTCTATAAGCCTGATTCCTATTTTGAGATCGAGTGGCATCGTAAATCAGGTGCAGGTGTACTCGCAATCAATCTGGTACATGATCTGGATCTCATGCGTTACTTAAATGGTGAGATTGAATCGGTACAAGCTATGATGTCTTATCAAAATCGGCAGCTAGACGTTGAAGATACCATCTCGATACTTGTACGTTTCAAAAACGGTGCTTTAGGTTCGCTTATGGCATCGGACTCTGCGGTTTCACCGTGGGGCTGGGATCAAAATACTGAAGAAAATAAAACCAGTTTCGCGACCTCGCCTGATCAAAACTGTTATTTCATTAGTGGGACACAAGGAGCACTCAGTGTGCCAAATCTGGAATACTGGAACTATCCAAGCGAAACAGAAAAAAGCTGGGCTACCACTCTCATCAAAAATAAACTCGAACCGAATAAAGAAGATGACGTATATATCTCACAACTTTCACATTTTCTTGAGGTCATTGATGGAAAGGTGGAGCCTATTTCCTCACCACAAGATGCCATCAAAAATATTCAATTATTAGAGTGCATTGAAAAAGCAGCGAAGGAACAACGCACAGTTCATCTTGAATCTTTAAATGAATTGGCTCAATCAGCCTAAATCAATTAAGCGATCAATCTTTTAAAATTGACCGCTTATTCGTACATCTTAACTTGGTTTCACTTTTTCCCTTTCTTTAGCCCAGAAAGGGTTTTTTTTAATGCTGACTGACCTGATTCAGCAACTTGATATCAGCAGAATCCAAATCTAGCTTCATGGCTTTTACAAAAGAATCCAATTGTGCAGTGGAGGTTGCAGATGCAATCGGTGCTGTAATACTAGGTTGTGCCATCGTCCAAGCCAGAGCAATTTCAGACAATTCAGCCTGATACTTTTCTTTTAACTGATCCATCGTCTTTAAAATATTCAGACCACGTTCATTAAAGTAGCGTTCTAATTGACGTTTACGCGCTGAATGTTTTAGCTGATCCAAATCGCGATATTTACCTGATAAAAAACCTGCTGCCAGACTAAAATAGGTAATCACTTTTAACTGATTCGCTTCACAAATTGGTAAATATTCAGTTTCGTATTGCTCACGTTCGACCAGACTATAACCCGGCTGAAAGATTTCATATTTAGGTAAATTTTGTTCAGCGCTGACTTGTAAAGCTTGTTGCAACTGCTCACCTGAATAATTAGATGCACCAATTGTTAATACTTTTCCTTCAGCGATAAGATCAGCATAGGCAGATAAAGTTTCTTCAATCGGAGTATCTGGGTCAGGATAATGGCTTAAATAGACATCCAGATAATCGGTATTTAAGCGTTTTAAAGAAGCTTCAACAGCCTGTTTGATATACTTTTTAGATAAGCCTTTTTTATCTTCGGCGAGAGGCGCTCCTACTTTGCTGATGAGAATAATTTGGTCTCGATTTGAAGGCTTTTGTTGTAACCAATGTCCAATAACTGTTTCAGACTCTCCTCCCTGATGACCGTCTACCCATGTTGAATACATATCGGCCGTATCAATCGTATAAATTCCATGTTCTAGCGCATAGTCAAGCAAGTTAAACGATTGCTGCTGATCAACTGTCCAGCCAAAGACATTACCGCCAAAAATGATTTTAGAAAATGCTTGTGATTGATGCATGATGTCCTCGATAGAATTTGGTTTTAGTATTAATTTTTGCGACTAAAATCGATATAAAGATAGAAAAAGCCAGTCCTAGACTGGCTCTTTACTGCAACATAATCGGTTATTTTTTACTTCAATGGGGATACTGCTGTTGGTAATGCGATCATAGATTGCATTTCATGCGTGAGCCATTGTGGACCACCTTTTGGCGGCCAAATCCCATCTGCCACTGCTTTGGCACGGACTTCAGAGCGTTCATTTAATGAAGCATATGGCCATATGCTGACGATACGAGGGGTACCATCAAGTGCGTACATGGCAATGGTCAGTTTTGAATATTGAGTACGTGTTGGTACCGCATTCTTCCATGCTTCAAGCACATGAGGTACGCCACCATGCTTAAGCTCATAGGTACGAATTTCATAAACTGGACCAAACTCACCTAATTCAACTTCTGGCAAGAAATCAAACCCTGCAAAGTTCTCTACTAAATATTCGATAACATTTTCAGCCGCACCAAATAGATTTTCCTGAGTGGCTAAACGGGCATTTTCGGTGTCCAATTATTGTTGAGATGCATAACTGCGTAACACCACCACTTGATTAAGTTTCCCAATATCAGAAAAAAAGACGCCAAGTAATTTCCCTTGTGCAGCCTGATCTTGATAATAATGTTGAATCCCTTGCGCAACCGCGGCAGTTGTACCCATTTTGATGGTGATGTTAATCAATTGATAAAGTTTCATGCGGATCTCCGTTGAAGCGTTGCTTGAGTCGATTGTTGATGAGATGGATTAGATTGTTCGGTTAATTTACCCGCAGCGAATTGAGCAATCCGCCATGCGAATACCATTCCCGGCCCAAGTGTGGTGCCTGGACCTGGATAAGTGCCTTTAAAAATTGAAGCGAGATCATTACCGCAGGCGAATAATCCAGTAATCACCTGATTATTCTGGTCTAATACGCGACCATAGACGTCACCTGTCAGACCAGCACTGCTGGCACAGTCCATTGGAATTACTGGGAGTGCATAATATGGGCCTTGTTCCAACTTACCTAAACAAGGGTTAGGCTGGACCTCTGGATCGCCATTAAAGCGGTTCATCACTCCAGTTCCCTTGCCAAAATCAGTATCTTGCCCCTGTTCAACCATCTGATTAAAACGCTGAACTGTTTCAGTTAATCCTTGAGCATGGATGCCCACCTTTTTTGCCAGTTCATCCAACGTATCAGCGGCAAATAAATAGTTGGCTTTCAAATAATAATTAAGTTTTTTAGCACCTGGCAAAACAAAACCTAAACCATATTTTTGAATCGCAGTATGGTCACAAATCAGATATGACTGAATCTTTGCTTTACCGCGATTGCTCTTGATCTGTGCCATACAAAAGTCATGATAGGAATCAGATTCATTGACAAAGCGTTTACCATCTTGATTGACTGCTATTACTCCTGGCTTGGCACGATCAAGAATAATATGCGGCCAAATGGCTTTATAACCATTGGCATGCGTATGGATGGAACAAGGAAAATACAGCACACTGCTGTCTACAGAAGGATCAAGCTTTGCGCCTTTTTGTAGCGCTTGGCTCAATCCATCACCTGTATTGGATAGTGGCGATAAAGAATCGTCAATTAACCCTTGTGGAAATAAGAGTTGTCTAAGTTGTGTATTCCAGCCGACACCACCAGTGGCTAGTACCACGCCTTTTTTTGTACGAATCGTTTTTACACCTTGTTCAGTCTGAACTTTTGCACCTACGACTTTGCCATTTTCTATGATCAACTCTTGTAAAGCTGAATTTAACCACACTGAGACATGTTGTTGTTTCAAATTGTGGAACAAGCTTCCTACCAGTGCATTACCCATAACCAAACGTGTACCACGATTAAAACGTAGACGTGACCAAAAATAAGGTAACACCACTTTAAACGTAGTTATTAAATTTTGAATGCTTTGCACAGGATTTAGCAATGCATTTAACTCATTGCGATTGACCATCATGCCGCCTAAGCCCATAAATTCAGGGCGCGGTGGGCGCACATATTTAAAATCTGCACCCAATACACGTCCATCAAACTCTGCAGGTGCTAAAGCACGACCACCAAAAGCTTCACCCGGTTGGTTTTTGACATAGTCAGGATGTGCCAAACAGGCATTTAATTTGACAGTGGTTTTTTCATCTAGCTCACGAACCATATCAGCACTGGAAGCCAAGAAAGCTTCACGCAGTTCTTCACCACCACGGTCACCCACCACCGATTTAAGAAAAATACGTGCCTGTTCGATATCATCAGGTACACCTGCTTTTACACTTAAATGTGATCCCGGTGCCCAAATTGTACCGCCTGAAGTTGCCGACGTTCCTCCCACCTGTGCTGCTTTCTCACAAAGTAATACATTTAAACCATTCAGCTTGGCAAACAGTGCAGCCGACATTCCTGCTGCACCTGCACCAATCACAAGTAAATCGACCTGTTGATCCATATTGAATTCTCCTTAACGCTGCTCAGACACTGCAGTAGTAGCGGAACAATTGCTAACTGCTCTTGCCTGTTGTGCAATGTGTTTTGCCGCGATATAGCCAAAGGTCATGGCTGGTCCGAGAGTAATGCCACCACTTGGGTATTGACCACCCATAATGCTATTCAAATCATTTCCAGCAGCATATAAGCCGCGAATCGGATGACCTGTTTGTTTATTTAAGACATTCCCATGTTCATTGGTGATTAAACCTGCAAAAGTTCCCAGACTTCCTGGCATAACCTCTACTGCATAAAATGGTCCATGCTCGATAGGTGCGATACATGGATTCGGTTGATGTTCAGCATCACCCTGTGCTTTCTGATAAGGCGTGGTACCTCGATGAAATTCAGGATCCTGACCATTTTCTGCATGTTGGTTGTAGGATTGAACAGTTTTTTGAAACTGTAATGCATCAATTCCACAGGAAATAGCGAGATCATGCAACGTAGCTGCTGATTTCAGATAACCATTATCTAGCCAAGCTTGCATCGAAATAGGAAAAGGTTTGACTGCACCTAGACCATAACGCCGAATAAAGCGATGATCACAGATCAACCAGCAATGCGCTTGCTGACCTTTTAAAGTATGTTTAAATAAGTCTTTAACAAAGGCAGGATAAGAATCCCCTTCATTGGTAAAACGGCGACCATTTTCCAACACAGCAATGAGTCCCGGTTTACCCCGCTCAACCAGATGCGGAAACCGCCCCAAACTACCATCCAAGCGCGGCATGAGTGAAACTGGTGCCCATGCACCTGACCAAGGTAGATGTTGATCAACCGCCGCACCTATGGCTTCGGCTGCTTTTAAACCATCGCCAGTATTGGTTTCAGGCGCGGCTGAATGGTGTGGTGTACCTTCTGCAACATGCTGAAATAAAGCCTGCTTGCGTGCTTCATCATGCGGAAAACCGCCTGTTGCCAAAATGACAGCATGCTTGGCATTGATCTTCACCAAACCTGCTGGAGTTTTAAATAACGCGCCTACGACTTGTCCATTTTCTTCAAATAATTCAATCATGGTATGATTGGCTAACAGTTGAACTTGCTGATCCAGAGCAGATTTGATTAAACGAGCGACCAATGCATTACCATTGACAATTTGTGTTGATCGCTTTCTTAACAGTAAATCGGCAAAATGACGTAATACACGTTTAGTCGCATAGAGAAAGGAGGACAGCGCGCGAAAGGTATTAATAAAATGCTTCATATCTGCGCCAGACGCAATCCCCATTCCCCATAACGTGGTTTCAGGAATGGCTGGACGTAATAAATGCAATTGATTACCTAAATCGCGACCATCATAAGGTGCAGCAACAATCGAACGCCATCCAACCCGAGAACCAGCGACATCGAAAAAGTCTGGAACTGCTGCACCAATATTGAATTTGACTTCAGTATGTGTTTCAAAAAAATCGACCATTTCAGGTGCTTGTGTTAAGTAAGTATGAATTTTTTGCTCATCATACTGTTCACCCAAAATATTTTTGAGATACTGTTTTGGTGCTTCAATCGGTTCGTCCTGTCCTTCACGCTGTGCGTGTGGCGTGTTCGGAATCCATAACCAACCACCAGATACTGCCGTAGTACCACCAAAAACTGCAGCTTTTTCAGCAACGATGACATTAAGGCCATGTTGTGCTGCGGTGACAGCACTGGATAAACCGCCTGCGCCTGAACCAATCACTAAGACCTCACACTCATATGATTGACGAATAGGCATGGCAGTTGTCTGGAAAGGATTTTGGATGGTTGCATTCATAAACATTTACCCCGTAACAGCAACATTCTGCTCGGCTTCGACAACGAGTTGTTTCATTGCATTTAAATTAATTTGTGCACGTTCCATTGCAGGGCGTTGTGCTAACACCAAGTTTGGAACTTCAGCTGCCAAGGTTATATTGGCAGGTAAGGCACGAATCAGACTCACCAAATCAATTTCACCCTGTCCTGGAACCAATCGATTTGAACGTGCAATCTTGATCAATCCAGCATCAGTTGGATCATAATGTGCTAGCCCATCACAAAGTTGCACATAATTGATACGCTTTGGATCAAGCGCTTTAACTTGCTCAAGTGTTGAATCAGAACGATCAAAATGCAAAGAATCAATCAAGATTGCGGCATTATCCTGTCCTGATGCATTGACAATGTGTTGTGCTTGAGCCAAATTTTTTACATCTGTCCACGGCATAAATTCCAGATCACAACTCAAACCATATTGCTTACTTAGCTCACAAAACTGCGCGAAGTTTTGGGTTAAACGAGCATGTTCAGGATCATTACCTGCAATCAAAATATGTTTGGCACCTAATTGCTGTGAAACGTCTAAAAATTGTAGATATTTTTTAGGTTCAAACTCAGGAGTAATCCGAATAATTTCAACATCTGCTACTTTAACGCCAGTATCTTTCAAAGCTGCTTGAGTTTCTTTAATTAAAGACGCATCTGTTAAGATTGGATAATTTGCTTCATTTGGTGCAGCTGGCAGCAGGCGTAAGCCCACCGCTGCATATCCACATTGAGCCGCAATTTTCACAGCTTCTATTGGGCTAACATCTGCAATAGTCAAAAATGAAAGAGAGTATTCACGCTGCATCCTGTTGCTCCTTATCCTCTTTTAATAAATATGCCACCATCAGATCGCGTACCTTTACAAACATATCGGTGCCTTTAACTACATTGCATCCCAAGCTCTCGGCATGCTGAATAAAAGGGGTATTTTCAGGGCTAGTTACGACATCTGCGATCGACATTTGTGCAGTTAATTGATCCAATTGAAAGGCTGCCGAAGGATCACCATTCATACCCATCGGCGTTGCATTCACGACAACGTCATAACCTGTTGGATTATTATCATGTGCTATAACCTTGCCTAAATTAAGCTGCTGAAGCTGTTCAACCAATTGCTGTTGACGCTTTTGATCAATATCAAAAATAGCAAGCTCACTGACTTCCGCTAGAAGCAACTCATAAGCAATAGCCTTACCTGCACCACCAGCGCCCGCTAAAATTGCACGTTTATTTTTAAGCTCGATATTTTTATTGCGAATCGCCTGTACCATACCTTTACCATCGAGCATGTCACCTTCCCAACCTTCTGCACAACGGCGGATCGTATTGACTGCACCAATAAACTGAGCACGGGCGCTCAGCTTTTGGCAACATGCCAAAGCCGAAATTTTGTGTGGAACAGTCACAATCAAACCATCGGTATTATTCAAATACAGATTTTGCTGAACAAAACTTGAGAAATGTTCTGGTGCAACATCAGCAGGGGCTACTATCGCATTAAGCCCCTTTTTAAGTAGCTCCAAAGTTACACCTTCAGGCGATTTAACTTGCACAATCGGGTGTCCTACCACGAAGTAAAGACGAGTCGAACCATTCAATTGAATATCCATTATCCAATCTCCTTAAAAATCTTAAGCTTAGAAAATATGAGTGCGTGTAGTAAATCTGAGTTCTAGACTTGAATATTATTCAGTTCCTGTTGACGTAACTTTTTGGATGAATAGAAAAACTTCATGATCAAAAGTGCCAGAATAATACCAAATGCAGGCAAGCACAGGATCAAGAAAATTTTACTGGCTGGCCAACCTAAACTTAGAAAATATGCACCAGCAAAAGCACTTGCTACTGCCCCTAAGCGCCCGATACCATGCATCCAACTATTGCCAGTCGCACGTGCAAAGACTGGATAAAAAGAACTCGAAACGCTGTTCAAACCTGCATTGGCACCGTTCATCCACATTCCAATAAAGAAGCACATGATGCTATACATTACAAAGTTATGTCCTACTTCACCCACAAACACCATGAAAATAATTGCAATGACATAACCAATCACTAAACCAATATGCGGATTGATTTTGTCCATTAGATAACCACAGGCTATACAGCCAATCGGACCGCCTAACTGATAAATCGCCGTAATTAAAGAAGCCTCACTGATACTAAATCCAAATTCATGGCTCATCATTGGCAACCAGCTTCCGAGCAAATACACTACAAATAGACCTGATGCATAGCTCCACCACAGTAAAAAACTTCCCAACACATAGAACGGACTCAATACTGTTTTGACAGGATTAGTCGTACTCGTTTTAGCTTTTGGCAATACAAAGACTTTATTACGTGTATCAAAATCAGGTGCCATTTTATGAATGATGGCATCAATTTCAGGTTTAGGATGTTGTTTTAACACCTTATAACCAATCGATTCAGGTAAAGCAAAAATCGCAGCAATCGCAAGGATGATTGGTAACACACCACCAATAATCATCATGGCATGCCAGTTATAATGTGGAATGATCCATGCCGCCAAAAAACCACCAATTGCAGCACCAATGGTAAAACCACTTAAAATGATGGTCACCATCCGTCCATTTAAACGCATTGGAGAATAGTCTGTAACTAAAGTGACCGCTTGTGGCATCACACCACCCATAAACAAGCCAGCAATAAACCGATAAATCATTAGCTCGTTTACACCGCTCGAAAGTGCAGCAAATAAAGTAAACAAACCAAAACCCAGAAGATTAATGATCAATAATTTTTTACGACCAAATTTATCGGCTAAAGGTCCTGAAACTACTGCACCTAACGCCAAGCCTACCAGTGCTGCACTCATTACAGGCGCAAGATCGGTCGTACTAATGCCCCACTCCTGCTTAATTACGGGCGCAACAAAACCCATAATTGAGATATCGATACCATCTACCACGACAATCATCAAACACAGAAAAATGACTAATTTCTGCATTGGGGAAACACGATTTTCATCGATAAACTCCCTTAAATCGATCTGTTGAGTCATACACTTGCTCCATTAGTGTTTATTGACAAATGTGCGCTTTCCATTGCACGGTCAATTTTCTCTCAATTCTTTGACAAACTATTAAAATATGGGAAACCGCCTTCCCAAATGATTTATCTCAACGGTATTTAAGATAGAATCTATAACAACTATAATCTGTTTTTTAAATTTTTGGAACACTGTTCCAAAAAAATATCAGGATTTTTATGATTAGTAACACCGATCGTTCTTTAGCCATTCTTGAAGCACTATTAAAACAAGTTGATGGATGTGCTTTAAGTCAAATGTCAGTTGACCTCGATATCCCCAAATCAGCCATGCACCGTATTCTGACTGCCATGAAAGATATGGGTTATATCTATCAGGATGACATCACTCAACATTACAAACTAACCCTGAAAATTGCCTCTATGGGTCTAAGTTATTTGTCTTCACGTTCGATTACAGAAACCTTTCAACCCTACCTAAATGAACTGGCTGAAACTTCTTCTGAACTCGTACGCCTTGGGCTGATCGAAGATGAAAAAATCATCTGGATCGGAAAAGCTCAAGGAGCTAAATCTGGACTAAAGTACGATCCAGATTCAGGTAATGTGGCTTACTTGCCAGCATCTGCCTGTGGTTTAGCCTATTTATCAGAACTTGATCAAAAAGACTTTAAACGTTTGGTAGAACGAGAAGGTTTTGAGAAAGCTCAAAACTTTGGTCCTAACTCACCTAAAAATCTGACTGAACTTGAGCAAATGATTGAAGCATCAAAACAGCGTGGTTACGGTGTCATTAGTGACACTTATGAACTGGGCATGTCGGCGATGGCTAAAATCATTGTTAATCCGCAAACGGGGCAACCTTTTGGAACAGTGAGTATCGCGGGTCCATCAGTTCGTTTGAGTCCAAAACGTATAGAAGAACTTGCTCCTGCATTACATGCCACTTCTGATAAAATTGCGTCGATCATTAATTTAATCCATATTTAATTTTGAATTTCCTTGGGCAATCGAAATTCAACTTTCGATTGCTTTTTTATTTCCTTTTTCGTCCTCTTACTCCTTAAATATCTGGTGACATTAGCTATGATTTATAGCAGGATAATAAAGGCTCAACTTTGAACTTAAGCTGGTATATAAGCCAGATGATGGTTGCCATTAACAATATTGCAATAACGGACAGGGTTATCACCACGCCTACAGATTCAATTAAATAACTTGAAAAAATAACTGGCCAAATGGTTCCTTGATAAGCAATCAATAAATAACTAGAAAAAATTAACGGGTTCTTTTCACGATCCATCATTTTGCCAATATAGTAATACGCGGCACTTAAAGAAAAGCCATGTCCCATGCCTGTTAAGAAAATACTCAGCAATAAAAACCAAATTGAATGTTCCACCTCTGCAATAACTAAACTCAATGTTCCGAACAATAAAGCAGCTAATCCTACGTATAGAACATGTATTTCTTTAAAAGATTTACAGAGTAATTGACTGAGTACAGATACAAATAAAATGATTGAGATCGATATACCAGTCAGTGTTGCTGATGATGGAATAGGTAATTCATGAATAAATGTTCCAGCTAAAGCCGCATATAAACTAAAAGCGCCAAAGCTACAGAGCGCAGAAACACTACACACCCAAAACACTTTACGTGAGCTAATTTGTGGTAAATCTAGTCGCTGTACTCTGAATAAAGCTGTCCAATGTGGCTTGTTCTGTAATTTCAACTGAGGCTTGACCCAAAACACACTGATCAAAATCAAAGTTGAGAAAAAAATGATGATCCAGTATGGATCTGACAATGGCCGCGCAGTATGATCAGCAAATATCCCGCCTAATAAAGGCCCTAAACCAAAACCCAAGACCGTAATCATCGAAGTCATTTTTTCTGCAAGTGCTTTATTAGCAAATGGATATTGATCTTTTAGTCCAACCATTGCCGCTGTGGTGATTAAGCCAGAAGCAATCCCAATCAAAAATCTTGAAAAACTCAACAACCATACAGATGTTGCAAGTGCAGAAAGCAATAAACCTAAAATCGTCATTGCCAAACTGGCCAAAATCACATGTTTGTAGTGATAAATGGCATTCAACTTGTTTAAAAACAGTAATGAAAAAACCACACCCAACATATAAGCAATAAAAATATAGCCGACTTGTGAAGTGCTGATGCCCCATTGTTGTTGATAAATTGCATATAGTGGGCTAGCCAAAGCGGTGCTTAATGCAGCCAGACAAAGCGCAAAACTGATAATGCTGTATTGAATACCTGATTTTGGCGTTTGCATAGCAGAACCAAAAATGACCTTTTGGTCGATTTTAATCAAATATGACCCAAAGGTCAATTTATGTTAGACTAATGGCTGGAAAAGCAAATTTTATTCGGCATGGAAAAACCTAAAACACGTGGTCCAAGCTTTGAAAAAACGCAAGAAACACGGAAAAAAATTATTGATTCGGCTTTGCAACATTTTATTGATGTTGGTTTTGCTCGCGCTAGAATCTCAGAAATTGCCAAAGGTGCTGAATTAGGTAAAGGTACGATTTATTCTTATTTTGAGACTAAAGAACAACTTTTCGAAGGGGTGATTGATGCCTTAATTAATGAGTCATTTCGTCCAATTCAAGCGAAGGAAATCACCGAGAATGAGTCGGTTTATGCCTTTATTTGCAAAAAAATTATACCAAGTGTATTCACACTCGAGTCAACAGGTCGTGCTGATATGGCACGTTTAATCTTGCGTGAAGGGAATAATTTTCCTCATATTCGTCAAACTTATGTCAATAAAATTTTTTTACCAATTCAACGCGAACTTGAACTCCTTAGCGCTCTCGCCATAACACGCGGAGAACTATCACTTCAAATTTCACCACAACAATTCGCACTTCTCATCGTAAGCCCCATGTGGATGAGTATGATTCATAATGGCATCTTAAATCCTGATGGATGTTTGCCTATGGTGGAACTTTTTCAAGAAAATCTCAAAATATTGTTTGATCAATCCTAATCAAAACAGGAGAAAGTCATGTGGCTTACCCCTGCTGTTTTTAATCTCTAAAATCTAAAAATTTAGCTTCATGGTCAAACCTGCAACCCAAGCATCTTTAACTTGTTTAACTCCACCAGGTTGATGCACATATTGAAGATTAGGACGAAGCGCGATCGCAGGTGACCATTGATAATGATAGTTCAGTTCGATATTTAATTCGTTATATTGAATTGGGGTATATCTCATATCAGCATAATCTGTTTCATTCAAACCTAATGCCTGATTGGCAACATTTTGCCTGTCACGTACGCGTGGGTTAACATCAAAATGAGCAAAACCTAATCCAATCGTGTCATTTGGCCGTTGATCAAACGCTCCTTTATACCAGAATGCAAGTTGCTGACTGGTTTTAACAACTGTCGTAGCTGGATCATTAAAGGTAAAATTTGCCGAAACAAATAATCCACGTGTCGCATCATTTTCAGGTGAAAACACCTGTTGTTGAGCATTTAACCAAATACTATGCTTATTATTTTCCCACTTTCGATCTACTGCTTTAGGCTGAATCTTACCCTCTTCATCTAAATCAACATGACGTGCGTCTGCCGTAGATAAGAATGCACCTACTTTATATTCACCTGCTAATCCATTGAACAGATCTAATTTGGGTTTCCAAACCAGCTCTACGGGGATCAAAGCGCCTTTGGTGTGATCCATATCCAGATTAAAACCATGTTTTTCAAGTGCATTTTCAGGATTTACCTCATAAATACCCGCGGCAACCCACCATGTAGGTAAAAATTGATATTTGGCATTGATGCCCCATTGGCTAACTGGATAATTAAACCAGACATCTCCTACTGTTTTACCGAGTTGTCCACCACATAACATCAAGTTTTGGAACTCACAATGCGAGCTATTAAAGTCATCTGAAAGCCCCATTCGACCGAATTTGATTTGTAGCTGATTCTCGATCAGTCCTTTTTTAATCCACGCACTACTTAAGCGCCACCATTGCCCACGCCCATAAATTTCTTGGGCGCTACTAAATTGTGCTGCTCTTGGGTCACTTATTCGATCATTCGATAAAGATTGACCATCTCGTTTGGTAATGTTGATATTGGCTTGAGTATTGTTCCAACCTGCAATTTTCTCTAAATCCAGTAAAGCTCCAAATGTCCATTGATTGGCATTAAAAAGCTTTTGTGAATCGTCATAACCACCTTTTATATTTGTTGCACTTTCATTCTGAAATGCGAGATTGAATTGGTAACCGTGTTGTACCCATTCGTTACGTTTTCCATTCCAGTCACCCGTGATCCATTTTTGATCCTGAGCAAAGGGTTGAAAGGCAAAAACTGTGGTTGAACTGAGTGTTGTGGTCAATATAAAAAACAAAGGTGTCACTGAAAATTTCATGAATGCTGATCCTTAGCAATACATTTGTTATCTGTTTCATTGAGTAGGACTTCTTTAAGTTTAAAGTCAGGTTCAATGGGCGATTTTTTTAAATTTTGGGCATGCATCTACACTTAGCTGATTTCTATATGAATCAAGCCCATTAAAAGTTTTTTAACTAAATGACTGAGGGTCAAAACGTTGAACCTCAGTGATCGAGTAGCGTTATTGTTGATCCAAACTTAAATAGGAATTCGCGACAGGTTTCGCTCGTTTAGCTTTTAACCCCTGAACTAAAACTGCAATGCCAGAAAGTACCGCAGGAATCATGAGTAATGAAAACATGGTTGAAAATGGCATACCTGAACCAATCATGGCTGCACCAGCAAATGCGCTTAGAATCGCACCGAATCGACCAATCCCGTTCATCCAGCTTGCCCCCGTTGCCCGTGCCGACGTTGGGTAGTAGCCTGTTGCCAATGCACTGAGTCCGACAGAACCACCATTAAAAGTGAAACCAAGAATCCAGGCAAAGACACACATCAAAAACATGTCCTGATTGAAATGACCAAGTCCAAAAGTGGCTAGTGCGCCGATCATCATCGCAATAAACAGCACCAGACATGGACGAAAGCGATCCATACACCAACCAAGTGTAATACTGCCAATTGGCCCACCAATCTGGAAGAATGAAGTAACAATAGCCGCTTGAGAAATGGTGAAATGATTTGCCTTAATTAAAGTCGGCAACCAGCTACTGCACAGATAAATCAGGAATAATGCCATGAAATAACTAATCCAGAGCATAATAGTGCCATAGCGATACTTACTAGAGAGGATTAGGCTTAAACCAGATTTCTCAGTTTGAACTTCATTTAAGTAAATCTGTTGTTCAGCATAAGACTGCTGAGGAAAAAGCTGTTTTAAGATTGCCTTTATTCTATGCTGAGACTTTGAATGTTTGACTAAATAGGTAATAGATTCGGGCATTTTCCAATATAAAAATGGCACTAAAATGAGCGGCAATATTCCACCCAGAATAAGCATACTGCGCCAGCCGAACTCTGGAATCATCCATGCCGCTAGAAAGCCACCAGCCGCAGCACCTAATGAAAAACCACAATACGCCACGGTTACTGAAAAAGAACGGCGATGATCTGGAGCATATTCAGCAGCTAAGGTAGCCGCGTTGGGGGCAGCAGCACCCGCACCTAATCCAGTTAGAAAACGATAAATAATCAAATGATTAATGTCGCTTGAAAATGCGGTCAATAAAGTAAAAATACCAAACGCCAATACACTTAAAATGAGGACAGGTTTACGTCCAAATTTGTCTGAAAGCGGGCCCGATACTAAAGCTCCAACCGCCAGTCCCACCAATGCAGCACTAAGAACAGGCGCAAGTTCTTGCGCACTGACACCCCACTCCTGAATAATCTGTGGTGCGATCAATCCCATAACCACCACATCCAGACCATCTAGTGCAATAATCGCAAAACAAAAGAATAAAATAAGTTTTTGCATCGCACCCATTTTATTTTCGTTGAGTATTGTTTTTACATCCTTCCTTTGTAAATGACTTGTGCTCATTAGATTCTCCTGAGAAAAGCACGAAGTGACCCTTCGGTATTTTTCTCAAAATACCGTTCCTTAAGGGCGTTTTTTAACTAAACTGTTATGTCAAGGTTTGCGTAAAGCGGCCAAATGCACAGGTTTCACAATTTGATTAACCTGCGACACCACCAACCCTTCTGATGCTTTTAAATAAATCTGAAATTCGGGATCTGTATCACGGGCATGACTGCGTTTTTCGTAATCATCCAAACTGTCATAACCCCATAAATGTACGACTTGATTCAGTGTTCCAACACTACTGACATAAAAACCAAGGGGTTCGCCTAAATGCTTCTTTAAAACAGGCATTGCCAATTGATCAAATACTTCTAGAAATTTAGGCATGCAGCGCGGAGTAATGTTATAGATACGATGATCCACAATCGGTTTATGAAACATCACACACCTCTTTAGCAGTCTGTTGATTTAAAACTGGTTTTGACTGAGAAAATAACAAACCCTGACCGCCTTTTGCTAAATTCGCAATATGTGAGCCTGTGATATAACCAAAAGTCATAATCGGCCCAAGAGTAATACCTGCTCCAGGATAATTTCCTCCCATGATACTGGCGCGATCATTTCCAACAGCATATAGACCCGTGATTTTTTGATTGGCTTGGTCAAGAACTTCACCTGTTACCGCGGTTCGTATACCATCAAAAGTACCCAAATCACCCATGAATACCTTAACTGCATAAAATGGTCCCTGCTCGATTGGTGCAACACATGGGTTTGGCTTATGCTCTGCATCAGCAAGATAGCGGTTAAATGCAGTTGAACCACGATGAAATTCAGGATCTTCGCCGTTCACTGCACCTATATTGTAATGCTGCACAGTCTTAACTAGCGCTTTGCCATCTATACCCGCATGTTGAGCCAATTCTTCTAGGCTCTTCCCTTTAATCAAATAACCTTTTTTGATTAATGCAGATAATGGCATAGGTGCGGGTTTGGCATATCCTAAACCGTATTTACTGATGGTTTTTTGATCACAAATCAGCCACATGGCTGTTTCATCGAAATTTTCACAGGCGCGAAATAAATCCGCACCAACATCGTGATAGGAGTTTGATTCATTGGTAAAGCGTTTGCCGTTTTTGAGGACGCCAATAATGCCTGGTTTATAACGATCCAACAAATGTGGAAATACACCATCACCTTCTGCATTAGGTACTCTAGAAACTGGCATCCATGCAGAGGTGTCAGCATATTGAATATCTACAATTCCACCAACAGATTCAGCCAAACGGCAGCCATCACCAGTATTGGTTTTAGGGACAGGTGAAACATGTTCACCACCACGTTTCAAATGTGGATATGCTTGTTTCAAGCGAGCAATATCATGTGAAAAACCGCCACAAGCCAACACAACGCCATAACGGGATTTAATTTGAGAGGATTGTTGCTGGGATTTAACTTTTACCCCTGTCACTTTACCGTTTTCAGAAATTAACTCTTGTACAGCAGCTTCGGTATATATCGGAATATCCAAATCAAATGCCGACTTTGCTAATCTTGCAGCCAAAGCATTACCACTGGTCACATTGGTACCACGACCATAACGTGCCAATTCTTTTAAATGAATTGCTAGCCGCTTTGCCACGTATATAAATGAAGTAAAAGACTTGGTTGCATTAAAGAAATGCTTCAAATCCGCATTGGATGAATTAAACATCATACCCATAAAGGTAATAGTTTTAAGCGGGGGACGCAGGTGTTGCATGTGCTCACCAAGCCCACGAATATCATAAGGTGCAGCGAGCACTGAACGGCCAATATCTACCCCACCTGGCGCATCAGGATGATAATCTGGATATAAAGTTGGAATAAATTTAACCGAGGTATTTTGCTCAAAAAACTTAAGCATTTCAGGGCCATAATCCAAAAATGCATTAACCGCATCTGTATTAAAAAAAGATTTCGTTTCATGCTTTAAATAGGTCAATGCTGCATCACGACTATCTTGTATGCCATTTTGTTTAGCGTGATGATTTCCCGGAATCCAAAGTACGCCACCCGAAAAAGCTGTTGTACCTCCAAAGACCTGATCTTTTTCTAGTACAATCACATTTAAGCCATTTTTCTTGGCGGTAATGGCGGTCGATAAGCCTCCTGCGCCTGCGCCAACCACAATTAAATCACATTCAAGCTGTTGGGGTAATATTCTATTCATTGTTGTCACTCCTTGCGACTGTTGCATACGTTCATTCGCCTGAGCGATGAAGTCTTCACTATCCTGCTGTGATAACCAGAACGTCTTTTCTTTTTATTAAACTAATGAGCATATTTAATTCCGACCAGATCTCTTTGTTCTAATTCAGGCGATCATCGCGCAAATCAACCTTATATCGTGCATTGTTTATAAAAACAGCAGCCCATTCTTTTTATTTTTTTAATTATTTTAAAAACAAGAAATAAAAATTTATAAATAAAAAGCGTTCTTTAAGAACGCTTTCATCACACTGAGCAGACTTAAATCATATCTCTGATTTCTTTGGCAGCCTCACGTAACATAGGTAAAACCGTATTGACCAGATAGTGATCATTCACCTTATTCATCGGTGCTACTGCATTTAGACTTGCCACAATATCCCCTGTTTGATTGACAATAGGAATCGCTATAGCGGTGACGCCTAATTCATATTCTTCAGCAGAAATACAGTAGCCTTTCATTTTAATGTCCTCTAAAGCACCTAAAAAGGTCTCTTCATCGGTGTAGGTATACGCGGTAAATCGCTTTAGGTCATATAATCTGATCCAGTTCTTCTGCTCTTCAAGTGATTTATGAGCCAATAGAACTTTACCTGTCGATGAGGCATGTGCTGGAATACGATTGCCTAAATGAATCCCAAAAGGACTCACCCGAAAATTTGCATTTTGCGGAACACTTCTTGCAATCGGAACAACCTCATAACTATCCTGAACCACAACTGAAAATACCAACGCGGTTTTTTCAGATAAATGATTCAAAACTGACTGCGCAACTTTGGGGAGATGTGCGGTACTGAGAAAAGCTCCTGAGAACTTTAAGACTTTATGCGTAAGCCAATAAAAGTAATCATCACTGTCCAGATAACCCAGAAACTTGAGGGTTTTTAAATAACGGCGCGCTGCAGTTCGAGTAATCGCTGTACGCTCTGCAACCTGAGTCACATTTAGGCGCTGGCGGTCTGTGCCAAATACTTCAAGAATGCTTAGTCCTTTTGCCAGACCAGCAATATAGTCATCGTATTTAATGGTTTCTTGTGAAAGCTCATGTTGAATAATTTGATCCCGCATTCATTTTTCCTTGTCATTCCCTGTCCGATATTCGCTCAGTATGTCTGAAGATCGTCTAAAATCACAGCCATGATCTAGAGCAAAAATAACTAAGCACGTAATTTAAAGATAAGGAATGCATCAGATCGGAGCATTAATGCTATCCACATCGCTTCGATCAGAGTTTGGAATTGAGGAATCGTATTATGTCTAGATTAAAAAATAAAGTCTGTATTATCACTGGCGCTGCTTCAGGCATGGGAGAATCAGAAGCTTTAGCCTTTGCACAACAAGGCGCTAAATTGATTATTGCAGATTTAAATCTGGAACAAGCCAATCGTGTCGCAGCGCAGATTGTCGCAGCGGGTGGCGAAGCATTTGCCTGTCAAGTCAACGTAACCGAAAGGGATCAACTTCAACATCTGGTTGACTTTACGATTGAAAAATTTGGGCGCATAGATGTACTGCTCAATAATGCAGGTATTTTTGATAAATATACCAATAGTTTAGATACTAGCGATGAGCTCTGGGATGCCATGTTTGACATTAATGTCAAAGCAGTCTTTCGTTTAAGCAATCTAGTTTTGACCAAAATGATTGAACAAGGTTCGGGCGCCATTATTAATATTGCATCTGTTGCTGGATTGGTTGCGCAAATGGGGGGAGCATCTTATACCGCATCAAAACATGCAGTGATTGGCTATACCAAACATTTGGCCGCGGTATATGCGAAACACGGTATTAAGATTAATGCAATTTGCCCAGGAACCATTCGCACACCGATGACTGCCAAAATGTTAGAAACCCGCCCAACGGATAAAATTCCTTTAGATCGTTTTGGTGAAGCATCAGAAGTTGCCGAATTAGCCATTTTCTTGGCATCTGATGAAGCACGTTTTATGAATGGTGCCTGTGTCACTATAGATGGCGGTTATACCATCGTTTAAACAAAATGATTTAAATCTTAATTTATATCAGTTGAAAAAAACATCAGGCAGTTCACATGTAATATTTATTAAAATAATTCAAAAGTTTTTTGATCTTCCATGATCAAATGCCGACCTAATAAAGGTAGCCATAAAAATATGCAAGCTTGAGCAACTGAATTTTTATAATTTCTTTTGAGCTTGTCATATCGAGTGGCTATTTCTATGAATTACTTTAGACCAGATGACATCTGTTATTTAAAAATAGCAGGATAGTAAAATAAAATCGCAAGCCCACTTGATTGGTGTAAATACAGTTTTATTTGCGGCCTTTTAGATGGCTTAATTCGAGATACTATCAGAACGTTGATAAGCTCTTGTATCTTGTGTAGCGATGCTACTCACATCAATAAAATCTGCTCCTTATCTAAAAGAAAATAGAAAATTTAAATAATATAAGTCAGTTACCACTACTTGCTTGACCAAGGACTTAAAACGATTAAGAATTGAGTTAAATTAGCCAAAAGCTGACAGAATATATTTCTATGAATCTTAATATGGTTAAAAAAAAACCGCCGAAGCGGTTTTTTTATAACTTACTTAATCTTAGCTTTGGACTTCAAGTACTGCGTATAATCATCCAATTCTTGTTGACCACGGAACTGCTGATAAAGCTTCGTTAACTCACTCAACTGTTCTGGCGTCAATGCATTTGCAGTGGTTGAATTAACATTTGAAACCCCCACTACTACCAACTCGTCTGGAAGCTTCGCTGTCGTAACAGACCAAAAGCCATCTTTAGGTGTTGCAACGCTAAATGCTGCACGTTCAATTTCACGTTTTAAACCTTGTGAACGCGTAAACGTACCTGCATCTTCAAAATGAATAGCGCTTGCTGCAACCACTTGTGCTGCCGGTTGTGTCTTAAATGCTTCCAAAGACTTCGCGATTTTTGCTTTAGCAGCCTGATATGCCTTATCTTCAATCAACTTGGCTTTTACATCAGCAGTTGCTTGTGCAAGTGGTTTAATACCAGCAGCATGATAATCCCGAACTTTTACCCAAACTGTATCGCCATTGGCAAGTTGAATATTGCTCGAAGCATTACGATCACCATTTTTAACATCATCGTTAAAGATACGCGTCTTAACGCTTGAATCACTTAATACAGGATGACCAGTAGCTAAAGTTACACCTTTGACAGATTCAACATGAGTTGCTTTGACTTCCTGAGTGATGGCAGTCAGATCATCACTGCTTACTACCATTTCATTTATGCGATTCACTGCATCTGAATATGCATTTGCTGCTTTAGATTTCTGCACTTCAGCAGTTAAACGTGCCTTTTCAGACTCAAATGAAGGAACTTTTGCTACAACCGTATCTGCCTCAATAATATGATAGCCATATTGGGTTTTGACTGGTTTTGAAATTTGACCATGACTTAATGAATTCACAGCTTGATCAAATTCAGCCGAAAAAACACCTGGTTGGTAAGCTGCAAGCAAACCACCTTCATTTTTAGAACTGGTATCATCTGAATATTGTTTAGCAGCATCAGCAAAAGATAATTGGCCTGCACTGATTTTTGCATAAATGTCATTCACAAGCTTTTGAGCTTCTGCATCCGAACGCGCATCTGTGGTAATCAAAATATGCTTAACATCACGCTTTGCGTCTTTTTGCTGTTTCTCTACAAAAGCTTTGTAAGCTTGCTGCAATTCTGCATCTGTCACTGGAGCATTAGTTACCACTTGCACAGGAGATAAAACCACATAATCAACATCTACACTGGCAACCTGCTTAAAGCTATTTGGATGTTTATTATAATAGTCAGATATTTCCTGATTACTCACCGTAATATCTTTTTTATAATCATCTAATTTAATGCTCGCCAAATGCAAAGTGCGCTGTTCGGTTTGTAAAGTGGCAATTTGGTTAATATCAGCTTTACTCACTAGTGCCGTATTATTGATGCTTGAGGTCAGCATTTTAAGTGCATGATCCTGACGCAGACTAGTAATCAATGCCTGACTAGTCATTCCAACTGAACGCAAATAATTTTCATATAAAGTCTGAGAAAACTTTCCATTTTCTTGAAAGCTTGGTTGTTGCGCCAACATTTTCTCTATTTGACCATCACTAAGAGAAATTCCCAGTTTTTCAGCCTGCTGTAAAAGAACTGTACGAGCAATCAGTGTATCTAAAGCGGTTTGCTCGATAAATGGTTGGTTCAGTAAAGTTTCATCACCATGAACCATCGATAAATATTGATCTTTATAAGTTTTTGTTAAGTTCTCAACGTCTTTTTTAGAAATATCTTGACCGTTTACACTTTTTGCAACATCTGCCTTATTATGACTACCAAAATACCCTTCAATACCTACAAGCGCTAAAGGCGTCAAAAACAAGACTAGAAGCACTTTGCCAAGCCAACCCTTAATGATTGTACGAAACGATTCCATAAGTATTCCACTATTTTATTTCGGAGAGATTTTAACTGAAAAAGCTTGCTGAATGAATGCGTAATCTCTTGCTTTTGCACTTTTTAATAAAAAACGCGCCCAAAAGGCGCGTCAATTTAACTCGTGCAATTAAGCAACAGAATCTTTAAGACCTTTACCTGCTTTAAAGCTAGGTACTTTAGTCGCTTTGATCTGTAACTCTTCACCAGTTTTAGGATTACGTCCAGTACGAGCAGCACGGTCTTTAACACTGAAAGTGCCAAAACCTACTAAAGTAACAGTATCGCCCGCTTTAAGCGCATCTGTTACTGAAGCGATAGTCGCATCTAATGCTTTACCAGCATCAGTCTTAGACAATCCCCCTTTTTCTGCAATCGCATCAATTAATTCTGATTTATTCATGAAGATAACGTCCTCTTATTTCGTTTATTTAAAATCTAAGGCTGTAAGTTTAAAAGGCCATGACGCCTTTATAGCAATGCTTTAGGGCAAAAGGCAATACTGAATCAGGCGTTTTATCAAAAATAAACGTGAATTTTTGGTATAAAAACGCCTAAAAGCTATTTTTTTTATTTTTCACTCATTTTTGCCTTTAAGTTTTCATTTTCCGCAATCAGCATATCGATCTTAGAGTGCAGTTGTAATAATAGCTGTTCAATGTGCTGTAAATCCTTTGCCGTCACCAAACCAATTCGATTCAATGAGTGGTGAATACTCTGATCAATGATCCGCTCAACTTTATCTTTAGTATCATTCACCGACTCTTTTGCTTTTTCTGCTACTTTGTTAACAGTCGTATCCGCAGCATCTATTGTTTTTGATTCAAGTTCTTCACCAACTTTGACTAATGAGTCAAATAATTTATTGCCTTCTTCTTCAGCACGTGAAAAAGCCCCTAGACCTGCTAACCAAATTTGCTTTGTATATTTTCTAAAATCAAGCGCAGATTTACGGGAAGCTCTGGTTTTTCCTCTTGTTTTCTCAGATTCAAGTTCAGTACCCTGATCTATGCTTTCCTTTTCCATTATTTCGTTACTCCTGATCACTTTACCGTCATATGGCTACATTTAACCATAAAATGTATTCATAATAGCAAACCAAAGACTTGATCCTTTTGCTAAAGTGTTCTACAAAGCAATTCAATTACTTTATTTTTTATTTATTTTTACAAATTGAGATCGGATCTCCAACTTTATATAGCGTTTAAGGACCATGTGGGTATGAGCGAGTCGCAACAAAGCAAAGAACAGTCTCACTTGTTGCTTAACATTTTGTTAATTGTACTTGAAACCGTTTTTTCGTTTATTTTGAAAAATGATAGCGTGATACGCCTTCAATCTAAAACTTTTGTAGATAAAAAGATTTCATTACGAATCAATAGTTATATCCCATATTTTGATTTTTATGTGCAGTTTACTGACAAAGGTGTCTTATTTGACTTAAAAGCACCCGATCGAAATATTGATCTTGAAATCAGTAGCACCTTATTAGATTTGATTAAAATTTTTATTTTTGGAAATCGTCGTAGCATTAAAACTATGCGCATTGGTGGAGATGCTGAGCTTAAAGAACAGTTCAAAGATTTACTTTTATATTTTAGTTTGCCAAAGCTGTTTGCAGACTGGAAACAATGGCTACGCCAACCTCATGAGCCTCATCAGGCGATTGCTTCAAAAAAACGCATCGCCCCGCTACTTGAGAAAATTGATACTCAACGTTCGCAAATTAACAGTCTACACGTTGAACTTAAACAATATAAAAATCATATCCGTCGCCTTCAACAGCGTCAGCGTTCTATCAATATCGGTTTTGGCGTAATTACTGTCGTTTTAGTTGCTTTATTCGTGTATAATTTATGGGCAGGTTAACTCACACATTTCCCCTGCTCAACAAATCATTTTAATAACTATAAAAAAACTTGACTATTTTAGTCGGGATTCTTAAAATTAACACATCTAGTCTAAACATGTGTACCGAATCATGCGTCTTACAACTCGCGGTCGCTACGCAGTGACTGCTCTTCTTGATCTAGCTTTGCAGCCAACTGAACAAACGATCACACTTGCTGAAATTGCTGCCCGTCAATCCATTTCAGTCGCTTATCTTGAGCAATTATTTGCCAAACTAAAGCGTCATGGATTAGTTTCTAGTGTTCGTGGTGCCAATGGTGGCTATCATTTAGCTCGCAAAGCCAACGAAATTACCATATTAGAAATTATCGAAGCTGTAAATGAAACGGTAGATGCAACGCGTTGTGACCATAAAGGCAACTGTCAAAATGGTGCAATGTGCTTGACTCACGATTTATGGCAAGAACTCTCCCACCACATTGCCGATTACCTTGCAAAAATCTCACTTGCTGACCTCGTCAATCGCGACAATGTACAAACCGTCGCACTGCGTCAAAACTCAGCAGAATATGATTCTGCCCTCTTATCGGCTACAGGTATTTGAAATGAAACGTCCGATTTATCTTGATTATGCTGCAACAACGCCTGTACTTCCAGAAGTTGCAGAACGCATGATGGAATGCCTAACTTTTGATGGTACGTTTGGTAATCCTGCATCACGTTCTCATGCATATGGATGGCAAGCAGAAGAAAAAGTTGAATATGCGCGTGAACAAGTCGCAAATTTGATCAAAGCTGATCCTCGTGAAATCGTATGGACATCAGGCGCGACTGAATCTGACAATCTTGCACTAAAAGGAATTGCTCAGTTTTATGGTTCAAAAGGTAAACATATCATTACCAGTAAAATTGAACATAAAGCGATTTTAGATCCTTGCCGTGAGTTAGAAGAACAAGGTTTCGAAATTACTTATCTTGAACCAGAACCGCGTACAGGTCTTATTACCCCTAAAATGGTAAAAGAAGCACTACGTCCCGATACAATTTTAGTGTCACTGATGATGGTGAATAATGAAATTGGTACCGTGACTGATGTTGCCGCAATTGGTGAGCTTACACGTGCTAATAAGACTTTCTTGCATGTAGATGCTGCTCAAGCTGCTGGTAAAGTTGAAATTGATCTTTCTACCATGAAAATTGACTTGATGAGTTTTTCTGGTCACAAAGCTTATGGACCTAAAGGAATTGGTGCGCTTTATGTGCGTCGTAGCCCACGTGTTCGTTTAAAAGCACAAATACACGGTGGTGGTCATGAACGTGGTATGCGTTCAGGTACTTTAGCGACTCATCAGATTGTTGGTATGGGCGCTGCATTTGAAATTGCAGGCAAAACCATGCAAGCAGAACAAGAACGTATCCGTAAACTACGTGACAAACTCTGGAATGGCTTACAAGATCTTGAACAAGTGTTCTTGAATGGTCATCCAACTCAAAATGTTGCGAATTATCTTAATGTCAGCTTTAACTTTGTTGAAGGTGAATCATTGATGATGGCGCTTAAAGATGCGGCTGTATCTTCTGGATCAGCATGTACGTCTGCAACACTAGAGCCATCTTATGTCTTACGTGCTTTAGGCTTATCTGATGAACTAGCACACAGTTCAATTCGTTTTAGTTTTGGTAAATATACCACTGAAGCTGATATTGATCACGTGCTTGAAATTACCAAAGCTGCTGTTGAGAAATTACGTGAACTTTCTCCGCTTTGGGATATGTATAAAGAAGGTATCGACCTTTCAACAGTTGAATGGGCTGAACATTAATCCATTGATCTGTCGATTGAAAAACGTATTTCTGCCCTCATATTTAATATTAGGCTGACCCCGAGGTTTGGAGAAGCAACATGGCTTATAGTGAAAAGGTTATTGATCATTACGAAAATCCGCGTAATGTTGGTGTTTTAGATAAAAATGCTGAAAATGTAGGTACAGGAATGGTAGGTGCGCCAGCATGTGGTGATGTTATGCGCCTACAAATTCAAGTCAATGATGACGGTGTGATTGAAGAAGCGCGTTTTAAGACTTATGGTTGTGGTTCTGCAATTGCATCTAGCTCTTTGGTCACAGAGTGGCTTAAAGGCAAAACACTAGACCAAGCGCAAGCAATCAAGAATATTGATATTGCAACTGAACTTGCTCTACCTCCAGTGAAAGTTCATTGTTCAGTTTTAGCAGAAGATGCGATCAAAGCTGCGATTGACGATTACCGTAACAAAAAGACCAAAGCTTAATTGATTGCCTTAATTTGACGGAGTTTTCATGATTCATTTAACTGAAAATGCGGCAACTCACATTCGCAATTATTTGTTGAATCGTGGTAAAGGTGAAGGCATTCGCGTTGGTGTGAAAACTTCAGGCTGTTCAGGTTTGGCTTATGTGCTTGAATTTGTCGATGACATGGATACGCATGATCAGATGTTTGAACAGCATGGCGTAAAAGTTTTCGTTGATCCTAAAAGTCTTGTTTATCTTGAAGGTATGGAAATGGACTATGTTAAAAATGGTCTAAATGAAGGCTTTGAGTTTAATAACCCCAATAAAAAAGGCGAATGTGGTTGTGGAGAATCCTTCACAGTTTAAAGCCCTTCTTCTTTTCACTTGTTATTAAAAACAGTGTTTTTACACTGTTTTTAATCTATTTATTTACTACGGAATTCATCTCCCATGAATCATTTTGAGTTGTTTAACTTACCCGTAGCACTCGATATCGATTTAGCCACGTTAAAAACAAATTTCCTGAATTTGCAGCAACAATATCATCCCGACAAAGCGGAAGATAAAGATCAGGCACTCATCAAATCCAGTGAAATCAACCAAGCTTATAAAGTACTTTCACAAGTAGACAGCCGCGCTGCTTATTTATTAGCCCTTAAAAAACAAGATTATCATCTGGATCAATCGATTAGTGATTTTGAGTTTTTGCAATCAGCATTGGAAATTCGTGAACAACTAGAAGAATCCAGTGATCCTGAACAACTTCAAACTCTAAAAATTGAAGTCAACCAATGGGTCGACGGTTTGATTCGTGAGTTTAAAATCGATTATGAAGATGAAGATTGGGGTGAAGCGCGTGATACAGTTCGCAAATTACGTTTCTTTCAGCGTATTCTGAATGACATTGATAAAGCTGAAGATCAAATGCTTGATGATGATAGCTTCGATCTAGATGATGAATTTTAATTTAGTTGTACCGATTTACTTTCAAGGGATTTAATTCATGGCACTCTTGCAAATTGCTGAACCAGGTCAATCAAGTGCCCCGCATCAACATCGTATTGCGATTGGGATTGATCTTGGAACAACACATTCTTTAGTTGCCACCGTACTGTCTGGCAAAGCAAAAGTTCTACCAGATGACAAAGATCGCGTCTTGTTGCCTTCAATTGTGCATTATGCTGAGAAAGCCACAGAATATGGTGATGATGCCAAGACTTTTATCACCACTGACCCTAAAAATACGATTATTTCAGTTAAACGCTTTATGGGCCGTTCCAAGGCAGATATTAAATTTCAGCATCCTTACACTTTGATTGGTGCAGATAATGAAATGCCTGCTTTTGAAACTCGTGCAGGTCGGAAAACGCCTGTTGAAGTTTCAGCAGAAATTCTCAAACAGCTTAAAGATCGTGCAGAGGCCAGTCTAAAAAATCCAGTGAATGGTGCAGTGATTACTGTCCCTGCTTATTTTGATGAAGCGCAGCGCCAAGCGACTCGTGATGCAGCTCAACTGGCAGGTCTAAATGTTCTAAGACTTTTAAATGAGCCGACTGCAGCTGCGGTTGCTTATGGCTTGGATCAGGATACAAACCTACAAACCGACCATAATTATGTCATTTATGATTTGGGTGGTGGTACTTTTGACGTTTCGATCTTACGTTTTTCGCAAGGCGTATTTGAAGTGCTTGCGACAGGTGGTCATACCGCTTTAGGTGGTGATGATCTGGATCGTTTAATTGTTAAATGGGCAAAAAAACAGCTTAATATCGATGTATTAGATGATGCAGAATATGCGGCGTTTATTGTTGCTGCACGTAAAGCAAAAGAAACTCTATCTGATCAGCTTCAGGTCCAATTTAAAGCACTTGATCATGTCTTAACACTAGATCGCGCTACTTTTGAAACAATCATTCAAATTGCACTTGATAAAACAATCAGTGTTTGTAAACGTGTGCTACGCGATGCAAAACTCAGTCTAGATGATATTCAAAATGTCGTATTGGTTGGTGGCTCTACCCGTTCTTATGCTGTACAAAAAGCAGTACGTGATGTATTTGATCAGGAACCACTTTGTACCATCAATCCAGATGAAGTAGTCGCTATTGGTGCTGCTATTACTGCTAATCAATTGATTGGTAATTCACAAGATGGCTCGTTATTGCTTGATGTAACGCCGCTTTCTCTTGGCTTGGAAACAATGGGTGGTTTGGTTGAACGTCTCATTTCACGTAATACCGCAATCCCTGTTGCTCGTCGACAAGAATTTACAACCTATCAAGATGGTCAAACAGCCATGTTGATTCATGTTGTACAAGGTGAGCGTGATCTGGTTGAACATTGTCGCTCTTTAGGACGTTTCGTCTTGCATGGTATTCCGCCGATGACCGCAGGTCAGGCACGTATTGAAGTGACCTTCCAAGTCGATGCCGATGGATTATTAACTGTCTCCGCGCAAGAAACAACTTCTGGTGTAAAAGCTGAGATTGATATTAAGCCTTCATATGGTTTGTCTGATACAGACACTGAACGTCTATTGGTCGAAGGTTTTCAACATGCTGAAGAAGACAAATTATTGCGTCATTTACAAGAAGCTAAAGTTGAAGCTCAACGTGAACTTGAAGCACTTGAGCAAGCCTTGAAAGTTGATGCTACGCTATTATCTGAACAGCAGTTGACTGCATTAAATGTCGCCAAAGATCATCTATATGTACAACTTAATGCCAATGATATTCAAGCCATTGAGCAGGCTGTACAAGCGCTCAAAGTTTATAGCGATGAATTTGCAGCATTACGCATGAATCGCCATATTGATCATGCACTTAAAGGTACCAAACTGAACGACTGGTCAGACTCAAATTAAGAAACAGGTGAATATATATATGCCACGTATTAAAGTTCTTCCCCATGCGCAAATTTGCCCAGAAGGAGCTGAGTTTGAAGTTGAAGAAAATGCCAACCTTTGCCAAAGCTTACTGAATAATGGGATCAAAATTGAACACGCTTGTGATATGTCATGCGCCTGTACAACTTGCCATGTAATTGTGCGTAAAGGGTTTGACAGTTTAGATGAAATGAATGACGTCGAAGCCGACTTGCTTGATCGTGCTTGGGGTTTAGAACCAGATTCACGTTTATCTTGTCAGGTTAAAATTGTTGATGAAGATTTGGAAGTTGAGATTCCGAAATACACCATCAACCATGCTTCAGAAAATCATTAATTCAGAACTCAAAAAATAAAAGCCACCCAAAAGGGTGGCTTTTATTTGACCTCATCTTCGAGTTTTAACTTGGCAACACCCTGCGCGTTAGTCAGATTTTGCTGAACCTGAATACGCTGTATCATTTTTTCAAGTACTTCTACCAGTTCTGGATATTCAAAATTTTGAACTTCCTCAAGATTAAGCACTAAGTGAAATCCTTTATACTCATAATCAAACCATTGTTGATTATCAGATTTTTTACCCGTGTATTTTTCCATGACTTGCCATGTTTTGACTGCACCCTGAATACCCTTTAGATAAATAGGCGCTTTAGGTGCACATAGGAATTCATTTTTAACCAATTGATAAGTATCATCAGAAATTAAAATTTCATCAATTTCTGCCGCATATTGCAATCGTGCTGCAAGGTTAGCATCACGTCCCACAATGGTATAAGCCATACGATGGGTCGCGCCGTAGTTTCCCACGTGACAATACCCTGTACTAATTCCCATACGAATATGCAATGCTGGATAGCCCATTTTGATCCAGCGCTCACGCAATAATTTCATTTGCTGGCGCATTGCAATTGCCATTTCTACACAAGATTTTGCGTCTTTCTCGACCCCCTGAGAGGTTGGATCACCAAAAAAGATAAGAATCGCATCACCCATAAACTTATCGACAGTCGCTTCATATTGTTTCGCAATTTCAGTCATGTGACTTAAATAGTCATTTAGTAGAAATGCTAAATCATCTGGAATCAAACTCTCTGAAAGTTCGGTAAATCCCTGAATATCAGAAAAGAAAATGGTGAGCTTTTTACGCTTATATTCAATTTTAGCTTCCGCTTCACCACGCATAATCGATTGCCAAAGCTGTAAAGGTGCATAACGACTTAGCTGGTTGGAAAATGCCATATAGCGGGTCATTTGATTATAGTAATGTTGACGAAGCTGGGTCAGTTTTTCGATACGAATATGCTGATAATAATTGCCAATATTAATAAAAGTAATCAGACAAATTAAGCTAATAACAGTCAACTCCTGACTGGTTGGCTCAAAATAGTCCTGAAAACCAAAAATAAAGATAGTACTTGCATAAAAAATTGTAATCCCAATCATGCCAGACAAAGATGCCGCCATAAATGAAATTTTACTATTGATCGCAGTGTACAATAAGGCAAATAAACAAGTAAAAGTTAGAACCAAGCTTAAATGCACGCCTGCCAATGAAACCGCAACAGCAATGACATCAATGACAAAAAAAACATTTCTAGCTACATTTTGATTAAATTTATATTGTAACCAACGGTCTAATTTTGGACTAATTAGTAAAATCAAAACAAGAAAAATAGGAATAAAGAGTTGATAGTTAGCATCTGGTGAGGTAAATGAATAAATTACCTCAATCAGTGACAGTATAAAATATCCCATCAAACGATGAAAATATGCAAACTGCCGCGGTTCCCTATCAACCAGCCTATCTAATGGCACTCTAACCCTCCGATCTTTAACTTAAACCACATTTTCATGTGGTTTAACAGAGACTTAGTCCATACGCCAATCAAATGGCATATCACCCTGTCCACGTAAAGCTAACATCAAAGTCTGGCGCATATGTGCAAGCACATCATTACTATACGGTACCGCAGGTGTTCCCCATACTGGTTTAGGCCAAGCGACATCGTTCTGATAACGAACCACATGATGAAAATGCAACTGTGGCACCATATTACCTAGTGCGGCAACATTCATCTTATCTGCACGGAAAACACGGGCTAATTGGCTAGATAACCAGCTTGATTCACGCAGGAACTGTTCCTGATCAGCTTGGCTTAACTCATAAAGCTCTGTAATTCCAGGTACACGAGGGATAAGAATCAACCATGGGAATTGCATATCATTCATTAAACGACATGTTGAAAGCGGGAAATCGCCTACAAAAAAAGTATCTTGAGCAAGTTGTGGATGCAAACTAAACATATCTTTATAAATGACGCATGAATTATGATGGCTAATACTATCACAACACTGGTGATGTGAATATTATTAGTACCTTGTTTACTTACAAATAACAATGATTTTATTCAAAAATTTAGTGATAAAAGTCCAACTTTACAACAGCTTGCTGATAGATTTAGTCAAACTCAAGTTAAACTAAAAAATGTGATGAAAATCGATGGCGTTTCATCACATTAACTTAATCAAAGTTGTATCTCTTAATGCAGCTCATTCACAAGTTTTGAAAGTAAATCCAGAATAAATTGGATACGTTTATCATATTCCTGTAATTGCACTGTAATTTTTAAACGCTGACCACCTTCCATTCGATAATAAGTTGGATTTTTTTGCATGAGTTGAATAATGCTGATCGCTTGTACAGGCGTATCTGGTGAAAATTCAACATAGCCTCCATTAGCATTAATATCTATCTTGGTTATGCCTAAATGTTCAGCTTTAAGACGAATCTGATGCACACTAAATAGCTGTTTAACCGCTTGTGGCAATGTTCCAAAACGATCGATCAACTCCATACGGATATTATCGAGCTTTTCCTGTGTATCGGTATTGCTGATACGTTTGTAAAATAGCAATCGCTGATGAACATCCCCAAGATAATCATCTGGAATCAAAGCAGGCATATGCAGATTAATTTCTGCAGTTAAGGATAATGGCGCATCAAAATTCGGTGTTTTACCCTTTTGAATAGCTTTTGTGGCTTTTTCTAGCATTTCCATATATAAGCTATAGCCAATTGCTTGCATCGAACCACTTTGCTGTTCACCCAGTAATTCACCCGCACCACGGATTTCCAAATCTTCTGTGGCGAGCATAAAACCAGCACCGAGCGTTGAAGCGCGTTGAATCGCATCCAGACGTTTTTCAGCATCGCCTTTTAAATGCTTAATCGATGGAACAAGTAAATAAGCATACGCCTGATGATGTGAACGCCCGACTCTACCACGTAATTGATGCAATTGCGCCAATCCAAGCTTATCGGCTCGTTCAATGATAATGGTATTGGCATTAGGAACATCAATACCTGTTTCAATAATGGTTGAACACACCAATACATTAAACTCTTTGTGGTAAAACTGCTGCATCACTTGTTCAAGTTCACGTTCTCGCATCTGCCCATGCGCAACTGCAACACGAGCCTCTGGTACGAGATGTCGAATATTTTCCGCAGTGCGCTCAATCGTATCGACTTCGTTATGTAAGAAATAGACCTGACCACCTCGTAGTAATTCACGCAAAATGGCTTCTTTAACTGACTCATCGGTATGTTCTTGCATAAAGGTTTTTACTGCCAAACGTCTTGCTGGCGGGGTCGCAATAATCGATAAATCACGCATTCCAGAAAATGCCATATTTAAGGTACGAGGAATCGGCGTTGCTGTTAATGTCAGCATATCGACATCAGCACGTAAGGCTTTGATTCGTTCTTTGTCTCTTACGCCAAAACGGTGCTCTTCATCAACAATCATTAAGCCCAGATTTTTAAACTGGACATTTTCCTGAAGTAGTTTATGTGTTCCAATCACAATATCCACTTTGCCATCAATCAAGTCTTCGATATTCTTTTGATGAGTTTTGTTTGAACCGAAACGCGATAAAACTTCGATGCGTACAGGCCAGTCTGCAAAACGATCTTTGAAAGATTCATAATGTTGCTGTGCTAAAAGTGTGGTCGGGACTAAGACTGCCACCTGTTTATTATTCTGCACTGCCACAAAAGCTGCTCGCATCGCTACTTCAGTTTTCCCAAAACCGACATCACCACAGACTAAACGATCCATTGGTTTTGCCAAATGCATATCGTGTATAGTCGCTTCAATGGCATTCGCCTGATCTAACGTTTCCTCATAGGCAAAACCACTAGCAAATTGCATATACAAGCTTTGATCCAGTTCAAAAGCAAACCCCGGTTTAGATTGACGACGCGCCTGTATATGTAATAATTCCGCCGCTACATCATGAATTTGCTCTAAAGCTTTACGTTTTGCTTTGCTCCATGCATCTGTTCCCAATTTATGTAATGGCGCGAGATCAGGATCGCCACCACTGTAGCGACTAATCAAATGTAGATTGGTCACAGGAACATAAACTTTTGCTCCCTCGGCATAATCAAGCTGTAGAAACTCATGATCCTGTCCATCAATTGCCAGTGTGATCAGTCCTGCATATCGTCCAACTCCATAATCAATATGTACCACAGGCGCGCCAATGCTGAGCTCAGTGAGGCTACGAATCAGAAATTCTTCAGAAACTTCTTGTTGACGTTTACGGCGGCGCTGTACAACACGATGCTCATAAAGCTGATTTTCTGAAATCACTGAAAGCTGATCGCGAATGACCAAGCCTCGATCTAAAGGTGCATTGGTAATCGCAATCGCATATTGCTGTTTAAGGAAGTCATTAAACCCTTCGACATTTGGAATTTCACCCAGACTTGAGCGCAATGAATCTTTTAAACTTTCACGGCGACCTGCACTTTCAGCGACCAAAAGAACAGGATGATTAGACGCATCAATATATTGTTTGACACTTTCAAATGGATGTTCTTTTTTGGCATCGACTGGTAGTTTGGACGGAGTTAACGTATCAAGATTGTTGACTCCTGCACGTAGCTCTATTGCTTCAGCATTAGCTAAAATTCGAGGAAATTGATTAAGACGTTCAAGCACCAGATTTGGCATGAGAAATAATTCTTCTGGAGCTAAAAGTGGCTGATCTATATTATGTCTACGACTGTCATAACGCTGTAAAACATCTTTCCAAAATTGGGTTAAACATTCATCCAAATCAATATTTGTAATGACAATGCAATTCTTTGGTAAGTAAGATGTAAATGCACTTTGTGCTTGCATTATTTCCTTTTCAAAAAATAAAGGGAAATAAAACTCAACACCAGGTGATGAAATTCCATCTAATACATCTTGATAGATCGGATTTTTCTTAGGATTTGCCGTTGGAAAACTTTCGGCATAACGGTCACGAAAGAGTGAACGTCCCTCTTTTAATGGAAACTCTTTTGCGGGTAATACTGTAAATTGATCCAGACTCTCAGTCGTTCGCTGGGTTTCTGGATCAAAAAATTTGAGTGTGTCGATTTCATCATCGAACAGGTCAACACGGATCGGTTGTTCTTGTCCAGACGCGAAAATATCCATGATGCTGCCACGAACAGCAAACTCACCATGATCATAAACCGTATCGACCAGACGATAACCTGCCTGAATCAATCTTAATTTTTCTTTTTCCAGATCAAACTTCTGTCCCACACGAATATCAAAATGTTCACCCAATATCCATGACACAGGTGCAACTCTTTGCGCCAGCGTTGCAGCAGAAATCAGTAAAACACCTTTTTGCGGCATATTGGATAAAATTGCAAGGCGTTCCGAAACAATGTCCTGATGAGGTGAAAGACGATCATAAGGCAGGATCTCCCAATCAGGAAAAATCGTGGGTTTAACCCCATAAAATTCAAGTTCACTTTCAAGCTGAGCCAAGTGCTGATTATTTCTTGCCACAATGACCAATAAAGAAGCACATTGATCCGCCATTTCTTTAAATAATAATGCGCCAGATGAACCTAATATTGATCCGATCCAGCGTTTTTCGCCTGCTTTTAATTGCTGTAATTTGAGCTGAGAGATTTCTTTTTGGAACATTGAATGTGTTTAGATAAAAGACATAGCATCTATATTAACATGATGCGCAACGACCAAACTTGATTTATGTTATTGTTTGCGCAAGCTTTGAAGGAATTATTTGTCTCGTTTAAATTCACGGTAATACTGATTAAGTTTTTCAATCAGGCTTTTGAATTGTTGTAGATTCTCATGATTATTTCCCAAACGCTGGACATAGCGTCCTGTTGCCATTTCCAAATCAATTTTTTCATTAATCAGCATTGATCTTAAATAGAGCTGTTCCAAGTCATTAAAATGGGAAAGTTTACGATTTGAAAAATATTCAAGTCGTTCTGATAATTGATTCATGACAATCCCATCCACTATATAGCCCTGTACTGCATCGAATTGAATCCGATGCTGCTGCATATATTGTTGTTCAGCAGTAGGTTTGCCTGATTTAAATAAATTTGAAAGCTTATTTAACATTGCTACTCATTGTAAACATAGTTCATTAATAGTAATAATGCTTCGGTCGTGCATGCAAAAATGCTGGAATTAACCCCGTTAAAGCAGCACGAATATCAGCTCGTTCATTAATCAACTGATGAGAGCCCTCTTCAAGCATTAGCAAGGTTTGCAACCTAAATTTCCGTCGAATAAACTCGATATTATATCGCCAATCGACGGTTTGATCTAATGCGCCCTGCGCCAACCAGACAGGAATACGACAAGGTGGTCGCTCTTCCATTTCTAGCATCCATTTTGACATAGCTAAAATCCAATCCATACCCATCATACGCGGCTGAAGAGGATCTTTAAGTCGGATAAAACGTAGAAACTCAGGATTATGATTATTACGTCTGAAATGTCTCGGTACTTGACGTTTAATCCGTTTGATAATGCCTAAACCCACCGAGTTGTGCCACCACGCGGTTTTTGCAGGTCGAATTAAGGGTGATAATAACAACACACGATCGACAATCGGATCTTGGCGTTTTTCTGCATATTCAAGTAAATGATGCATCCAGATCGCACCGCCCGTGCTTTGACCAATTCCGAGCCATGGTTTAGGAAGTTGGTTGGCGTGTTTTACATACTGATAAACTGCTTTCAAGACCTGTTGATAATGATCAAAGTTTTGAATATTGGCAGGTGAGCCATCGCTTAGACCATGACCTGGTAAATCATAAGTCAATACACTAAAGCCTTGTTCGAGTATTTCACGGATAATCGGTTGATAGATCCCACTATGTTCCAGATAACCATGCAATAAACATACTGTACCTAATGGTTTACGATGTGGCTTAAATACTTGTACATGCAGTTTAAACAATGGCATTTGGATATAGCCTTGCCATTGTTCAGCATCAAGTAAATCCAGACCATATAATTTGCGATAAGCCAGAATATCTTTAGAAGGTTCGAATGTATGATTTAGATTTAAAGGTTCAAGTACATGCGGAGTTAAATCGCGACTTGGAACAGGTAAATCAAGTTGCTGAAGTACAGTTGGATTTAAAAAAGGAATTTCTGGCATTTAAGGTACCTCCCGACATCCGCTAGAACCAAAAAGTACATCACGTATAGTCGCCAATAGTTCATAATTGGCTCGACGACTATGATCATAATTTTGTTGACTTGGTTGCCATTTTGTTAATTGTGTCGGCATTGGTGCTTCAACAGGAATCGTTTCAATTCCATTTAAAGCAAATAGACGTCGTGTTCTAGGCATATGATAAATATCTGTGACCAACATCACTGTTGGAGCGCCGCCTTTTTTTTGTAGTAATAAAGAACTAAATCGTGTGTTTTCACACGTATTCATACTTCTATTTTCAAGTAGTTTTGCATCCACACCACGTTGTTTTAGCCATTTTTGCATATAAGGCGCTTCCACACCACTGAGTACAATAGGCAGATGATTTTGTTGGTGTAATTCCAGCGTTTTTTCCAGTCTTAACCGTGTATAAGGATTAACCACGATATCTTTTTTGTTTTCATCTAACGTCAAACCACCGCCTAAAACAACAATGGCATAAGGCTTACTGTGATTTGCGAGCTTTTCATCATTTTGGTTCTGCTGAACGTAAGCAACATCCTGTTCAGTTTGTTGATCAATCATTTTTTCAACCTCAACTGAAACGGGATGTTTTTTAAGAAATTCAACATACTGCTGCATTAATGCTTTATTTTCAGAGCTATTAAGTTCAATCCATGGATTTGCAGACTCATCGGTCTGTGCCTCACTTGTAGCAGCAGATTCGGGTTCTGAAACAGAAGCTTTAAGTAGTGGCACCGCAGGCTTTTCCTGATCCGTATCTTCTGTTTCTTCTTGTTTTTGCTGTTCTAATATACGTTCTTGTAGAAGTTTATATCGAGTTTGTAGCAAGCTTACAGACTCAGTATCTTTAGACTTTAATGCATCTTCAATCAGGCTTAAATATGCCTGACGTGCAATCCATAGGTTTGATCCTGGCTCGAGATTGTCATGTTCGCTTAATGCAGCCTGTTGCTGACTTTTTGCTGCCACTTGATTGACCTCGACGGGCACAAAATAATTCAAAGCTTTTACAATCAATTTCGAGTAAAAAGGCGTATAAACAAAAACCATTAGACAAGCAAAGAGCACGAATAGTATGGCAACTAAACGTACTAATCGAATCGCCCAATGCGTTTTAACCATAACTAATCTTCCGAATGGGATTGAATTAAACCATTTGAATCAAATAACACCGGCTCTGGTTCAAGCTGAATGTTAAAGCGCTGTTTTACATCATGTTGAACAGCCTGATAAGTGTGCCTAACATCACTCAAAGATGCATGAGCATAATTCACTAAAACCAATGCCTGCTTTTCAAACATTCCAACTGAACCCAACTTTTTACCTTTCCAGCCTGCTTGATCAATCAACCAGCCTGCCGCAATTTTAACGTAGCCTTGGGCTTGAGGATAATGAGGAATTTGCGGAAATTTTGTAAGTAATTGGTCAAAATCTGTTTGATCAATCACAGGATTTTTAAAAAAACTTCCGACATTGGGATATTGTTTTGGATCAGGCAATTTACTCTGGCGAATCTGGATCACTTGCTGTTGCAAATTTTCTGGCGTTAAATCATCTGCTACAGCCGCTTTTAAGTCACCATAATTCAATTTAAGTTGCGGTTGTTTTAATAAACGAAAAGTCACATGGGTAATAATGTAACGGTTTGGATCACGCTTAAAAATACTATCGCGATAGGCAAATTGGCAATCCTGAGCAAAAATATCTTGTGTGGTTTTCTCAGATCGGTCATAGACTTGTACAGACTCAATAAACTCACCGACCTCCACACCATACGCACCAATATTTTGTACAGGTGATGCTCCAACTAAACCTGGAATGAGTGCCAGATTTTGTAATCCATACCAACCGTTCTCTGTGGTCATTAGGACAAAATCGTGCCAAATCTGTCCGCCGCCAACTTTGATTTTTACATGGTTAGAACGATCTTCAACCAGCTCGATGCCCTGAATATTGATATGTAATACCAATGCATGAATATATTCTGGCAATAGTAAATTGCTCCCACCAGACAAGATGAGAACATTCAACTGTTGCTGATCAGCATAGTCTAACGCCGCGATTAAATCTTGGATTGAATCAATTTTTGCATATTCTGAAGCGATTGAGTGCAAATTTAAAGTATTAAAAGGTTGAAGCTGTACATCGTGTTGAATTTGGATCACAGTTAAACTCATTTTTATTGATTGCTAGTCACGACTTGCTGTTTAAAGATTTGCACCCAAGCCTGAGCACTGGATTCACATTGATCGAGCACTCGCTCAAAACCATCGGCTCCACCGTAATAAGGATCAGGCAATGCCTGACCTGAATAAAATGGATCATGTTCACTCATTAAAGCAACTGTTGCCCGCAACTGATGCGACTTATATTGTTTTAATGCTTTTTGTTTAAACGGTTGAATATCATCAAAATTCTCATGATCCATTGCTAGAATGAGATCAAATTCCAAAAAATCTTGAACATTGAGCT
This sequence comes from Acinetobacter sp. WU_MDCI_Axc73, assembly GCF_025562455.1. Taxonomy (GTDB): domain Bacteria; phylum Pseudomonadota; class Gammaproteobacteria; order Pseudomonadales; family Moraxellaceae; genus Acinetobacter. The sequence continues at coordinate 70,785 of NZ_JAHPRO010000011.1, read as the reverse complement.
GACGGGCACGTAAAGAAGACAAGTCATAACCCCGTTTTAATGCGTGTTGCTGACTTCTAGAATCAGGTGCTTTGTTGGGATGATAATTGCTGGTGCCAGCCGAATCCACAACGACATTAAGTTGATATGTATCACAAAAGTGTCTCAAAACAATCTCTGCCGTGGGTGAACGACAAATGTTTCCCAAACAGACACAAAGCACCTTATAAGGTGGGTTTGATGACATATAAACCTCGAAAGTGCTTTATTTTCAGGTGTCTTATGTTAATTTATTTAAAAGCAGAATCCTATAGAAGAAATGAACAGAAATGTTCTATTTATGATGAAAAATAAGGAAATACCTCATGAGCCAATTTCAATTTCAGACAGCAGCTAGCATTATTTCAGGTCTTGGCTCAATACAGGAACTTAAACAAATTATTCTTGGGAGTCACTATCGAAAAATTCTTATCATTACGGATGCAGGCATGGTACAACACCAACTGCATTTACCTATTATTGAGATTTTAGAACGTCTAAATATTAGTTATTCAATTTATTCAAATATTCAGGCTGACCCGCCCGAGCATATCGTACTCGATGCCGCTGAGTTTGCAAAAAAAGAAAAAGTCGATGCGATCTTGGGTTTTGGCGGTGGTAGTTCGATGGATGTTGCTAAAATCATTGCTTTATTGGCACATCCTGAACAAAAACAGGCTATCTCTGAGATGTATGGTGTTAATAACGCCAAAGGCCCCAAACTGCCATTAATTTTAGTACCTACCACTGCGGGAACTGGCTCCGAAGTTACCCCAATTTCTATTGTCACTACAGGCGAAACCACTAAAACAGGTATCGTATCCCCTCATTTATATGCTGATGTCGCCATATTGGATGCAAATTTTACTCAAGGCTTACCTGCACATATCACTGCCGCGACAGGCATAGATGCAATGGTACATGCCATTGAAGCCTATACCTCCAAAATCAAAAAAAATTTCTATGCCGATATGTTAGCAAAAAATGCATTGCGCTTACTCAATGAGAATCTGCCTAAAGTCCTCAAAGATGGTACAGATATGGAGGCACGACAAAATATGTTATTGGGATCAATGCTCGCTGGACAAGCTTTTGCCAATGCACCAGTTGGTGCAGTGCATGCCTTAGCTTATCCATTAGGTGGGCATTTTCATCTTTCTCACGGACATACTAATGCATTGGTTTTGGCAGAAGTTCTCAAATTCAATGCACCACATGCTAAGCATTTATATGCAGAACTGATGCAATGGCTGGATCCACGAAGTAATGGCTGTTCCGACGGTTTATGTGATCTTTTTATTGATCACATGCAAAATCATTTAGATCAAAGTGGTCTGGTTTTAAAGCTACAAGATTTGAAGGTACCACGGCAAAGTCTTGAGACGCTTGCCAAAGATGCAATGCTACAAATTCGCCTTTTACAAAATAATCCACGCGAAATGACAGAACAAGCTGCGCTTGAAATCTATGAGGCGATATACGCATGAACAAAGAATCGATAAAACCTGTCATTAAAACACGAGATCAATTTGATTTCTTTTTAAATATTCAGACACGCTGGGCAGATAATGATATTTATGGTCATGTCAACAATGTCACCTATTATAGTTACTTTGATACTGCCGCAAACTCATTACTGATTCAACACGCGGGTTTTGATATTCGCCAATCTCCCATCATTGGTTTGGTAGTTGATTCTGCATGCCATTTTTTTCAAGAACTTTCTTTTCCAGATATTATAGAAGTTGGCGTGGCCATCGCGAAAATTGGAAACTCATCTTTAAGATATGAATTAGCCATTTTTAAACAACATCATATTGAACCATCGGCTCAAGGTCATTTTGTTCATGTTTTTGTGGATCGTGAAACGCGTAAAAGTACACCTGTTCCAGACACCATAAGAATGGCTCTCAAACCTTATGTATTAAAAGTGGACTCAGATTAACTACGTTTTTAAAAAACTTGGTTCATCATGGTTTTAGCTGAATATTTTGTAATTCACCTTGAAACGTATCCAACAAGCTTTTGACGACAGGATCTGTTTTCAACAAATCTTCGGCTCGTTGAAAGGCTTTTTGTTTACGTTCTGCTTGTTTTACAAATGGCGTGATACCTGAAACTTCAGCATATTGCACTGTAAACTGGGTATTAGGCCACAAAGTTTTAATTTCTGTTTCTAACGCCTGTTTTAATTGTGAAAGCATACCTTCATATTGCTGAGGGATGGTAAATGTACATAGCCCATCTATTTGGCCTGACATCAGACCATGCTGTGCCAACTCCTGAACAGCAGGTGAAAGTTGACTATTTCTAAACCAGAATTCCCACTTTTCCAACGTCCATTCACCATCAAGAACTTCCGCAGAAAGTTTAAGGATTTCTTGAGGCATTAAATCATCACGACGCGACACAACAGATGAATGTTCTTCAAGCTCTATGTTCTGCACAGCAGTTTCGAAGTTCACAGCGGCTTCATGCCCTGAAATACTAGGATTCTGGGCACTTTGATATAGATCTTCTAAAGGTTCACTGGAGTCTTCAACATTTTCTGTTGAAACAAAAGCATCTTGGGCTAAAAGCATGTCTTGCTTTGCTTCGCCCAAATTTTCGATCGATTCAACTACAAAACAATCCTGCGAAGGTTCAACTATATCGGATTGAGTTAAGCGTTCTTCTACAGGAAAAACCCCTATCTCATCGACTGACATCGCTGGTACAGGTTTTTGTGCATCAAATCCAATCAATTCATCTGAATTTGCATCAAAGATCACTACGCTTTTTTGTGTGTCAGTTGCGGGAGCAAGAGAAGACGCCAACGCTTCATCATCCATGACAATCAATTGCTCTGGTTCTTCAAAGGTTTGAGATTCTTCCTCAAGATTTTCAGCATGGACAAGGACTGAACTTGCTTCAACTTGATTAGATTTAGAAGATATTTGCTGAATATTCGAAATAGGCATCAGATCATCTTTAGGCAAATCGTGCGTAAGCAAGTGATCTGCAGATGAGTCATTTGCGAATGTCGATGTGTTTGCTTTAAAGCTAGACGGTACAGCTTCAGATGGCTTGTCTGAAGGTTGTTCAACCAAAACTTCATCGATTGCTAAAGGACGAAATGCCAACAAACGTAGCACACACATCTCGAAACCTTGTTCTTGAGTCACGGCGAGTTGTAATTCTGCTCGACCTTTACAAGCGATCTGATAGTAGAGCTGTAAATCCTGCGCCGAGACCATTTTTGACAATGCTAAAATCTTTTGATTGATTTCCTCACTGTATTTGAGGCTTAACTCAGGTAAATATTGCAACAAGGCCAGTTCATGTAAAGTGGAGATCAACTGATCTAATACTAAAGAAACATCAAGTGCTTGCTGGCGGAATTGTAATAATAATTGACTGACACGTGCTTGTTGATTTTGATGAATCGCATGGATCAGATCATAGATAATCGTACGATCAATCAGACCCAACATTTCCTTGACATCTTGATGATGCACTTCACCCTGACCATATGCAATTGCCTGATCAGTTAAAGACAAGGCATCGCGTAAAGAACCTTGTGCCGATTCGGCAATTTGCCAAATTGCATCTTTATCTGCATTGATCTGTTCTTTGTCTAAAATAGTCGTCAGATGTTCGGTAATTTCCTCTACGGCCAGCGGTCGCAAAGTAAATTGTAAACAACGTGAAATCACCGTAATAGGAAGCTTTTGCGGATCTGTGGTTGCAAATAAAAACTTTACATGTTCAGGCGGTTCTTCGAGTGTTTTGAGTAATGCATTGAACGAATGCGTAGACAGCATATGCACTTCGTCAATCAAATAAACCTTAAAACGCCCTTGAGTTGGTGCATAAGGCACATTGTCCAAAAGCTCACGTGTATCTTCAACTTTGGTACGAGATGCCGCATCAATCTCAATCAGGTCAATAAAACGACCTTCATTTACGGCTCGACAAGTTGCACAAACTTCACAAGGTGTAGATGTAACGCCTGTTTCACAATTTAGACATTTCGCCAGAATACGCGCAATCGTAGTTTTACCCACGCCACGTGTGCCTGTAAACAAGTAAGCATGATGCAAACGTCCACGCTCAAGCGCACTGGTAAGTGCGCGCGACACATGGTTTTGCCCGACCAATTCAATAAAATTACGAGGACGGTATTTTCTAGCCAATACTTGATACATGAATGCTCCTATTCTGCATATTATGTACATTGAGTTATACATCTATGCATATGCTTGCATAAGCATACTGTTTTTTTACTTGATAGTGAATGAATTCAGCCAGAATCCATCAACAAGCAAATATTAAATAAACAAATTATTAGACTGCTTTTATGATCGTTTAGACTCACTTTATTTTTCTTTCGTAGCGAGAAATAAAAGGAACTTATAAAAGCAGTCTATTTTAGTGGGCATTTTCCGTATCACTCATTTTGGAAGATAATGCCCACCAAACAAAACCAGATAGAATTAAAAATAAACTTCCTGCAATTGCAAGTACCTTTGCATGTGAATGACTAAAGGCATCTGATGCTGCCTGAGTCAATGCGAATACTAAGCTTTTATCATCAAGTTGTTGTGCAATTTGCATGGCTTCAGCAATTGAATGGCTTGCTGTTTGAGCTAACTCAGATGGTAAGTCATGTGGAATCAATAAAGATTGCGTGTAGAAAAAAGAAAGTAATAAGCCAAATATTGTAATCCCTAAACCCGCACCGAGTTCGTATGCCATTCCTTCTATCGCACCTGCTGCTGTTGCCTTGTGTGGAGGCACAGCGGACATAATCGCTGCAGTTGATGAAAGCAATGCAATTTCAACGCTGATACCCATAACAATCATCAGTCCCCAAGTTTGCAAGTGTTGTGTATTAAAATTGGTCAGTGCAAAACCCCATAGGCTAAAGGCACACATCATCATCCCTAAAGTAGCGACTGGCCGAAGTCCGTAACGATTCATTAAAAAGCTGGTAAATGGTCCACCCAAGCTGATTGCAATCATGAAAGGGAGGATAAACAGACCCGCCTGTAATGGCGTATAACCGTAAACAAACTGGAGTTCTTGCGACAACAAAAGTTCGAATCCAACGAGCGCGATCATCGCAACAATCGCCATCACCATGCTGGTGGAAATAACAGGATGTTTAAACAATGAAAAATCAATCATTGGACTTGCCGATTTTAACTGTTGTTTGACAAAGAGGATCAGAGCAACCAACCCAATCATAAACAATAAGACAATGAAATAATTCAATTCATGCGTCGCTGTTTTCGCGGCATAAATGATCATTAAAATTGCACTGACTAAAATAAGTGCCTGTAACAGGTTTAAGGGCTGCTTAGATTCAACTTTTTGTTTTGGTACGATCCAAACCGTTAAAATAAGTACGAGGATAATGATGGGCACATTTATTAAGAACACGACTCCCCAATCAAAATGCTGCAAAATAAAACCGCCCAATAAAGGACCAAAAGCAGCCCCACCACCGCCCACGGTACCCCAAATCCCTAAAGCATAATTACGTTGTTTTTCATCTAAAAAACTGTTGCGAACCCCAGATAATGTGGCTGGAAGAATCATGGCAGCGCCCAACCCTAGTAAAGCGCGAGCAAAAATCAGAACATTAGCCGTTTGAGCCAATGCCGCCATAACAGATGCTAGACCAAAGATCATCGCCCCTATGATCATTAAGCGCTTAAAACCAATACGATCACCCAACGCTCCCATTGGCAGAATAAAACCTGCCATGATCAAGGAATATATATCCATAACCCACAGCATTTGATTATTGCTGAGTGCCAAAGTCGAGCTTAAGGTCGGAATCGCGACATGCAAAATAGTCGCATCTAACGATACAGGTAAATAAATCAAAACGATAATTGCAAGAATCAACCACTTGCGATACATAACACACCCAATTAAAAGTTGGACACTTGTTCAAATTGGGATCATTATACTCAAACTTGAACAAACGTCCAACTTTTATTAAACTTGAATTCAATGATGCTAAATTGAAAGCCAACCGATGAACTATTTAAATCGAGAACAACGTCGCGACATGATTTTGGATGCTGCTAAAACGTTGGCATTAAAAGAAGGTTTAAATGCATTGACCGTTCGGGCGATCGCAACGCAAGCACAGGTTTCTACTGGTCAAGTTCATCATCATTTTGAGTCTACCTCACATTTAAAAGCGCAAGTTTTTATTGAATTGATGGATCAATTAAATGAACTTGAAGCTCAGGTCCTTACAGATTCATGGCTTCAACGTATTTCTTTACTACTGGGTTGTGAGAACATCGAGCAAACTCAGTCTTATTTGCGACTTTGGAATGAAGCTGAAATTTTGATGGAACAAGATATCGAAATAAAAAAAGCTTATAACCTCACCATGCAGCGATGGCACAATGTATTGGTGCAATTAATTCAAAATGGCATACAACAAAAGCAGTTTAAAATCCTTGAAATCACCAATGTTCAAGATGTAGCATGGCGTCTCATTGCTTTTGTATGTGGATTGGAAGGCATTTATAAGCTTGGTTTACAAGGCTTAGATCAGCCCTCGTTTCAGCGTCATGTGGAAATCATGATCAAAATGGAATTAATGAATCCAATCTAATTTTATATTTATAAAAGTTGCAGGACTTGGGGGAAGCATCAGCCATGTCAGACCACAACTCAAATATATGAGATCACTTATCCCTTTCCTGCACATGCAGATCACTTAAATTAAAACCAGCCTTTATGCCCTGTTAATATCTGGTCTACACAACGCAAAGTTTCCTGAGTTAATCCCCATAAACGGTAATCACCTGTAATCGAACCAATTTTAAAATTATGGGTATAAGCAAAGCTTAAACTTCGATCTGGATCACACCATGCTCCAGAACCATTATAACCTATGTGCCCAAAACCATTTTTGGCACGTTTCCCCATGGTTAAAACTCGGTGATAACCCAACCGCCAATTCATAGGAATCGGCATCACTCTATCTCTTGCATAACTTTGAATGGTACTTAACTGTTGAAATACATCAGGCTTAATCAATATCTTCCCTTCCCATTGCCCGCCATTCGCCAACATGGCATATATTTTACTTAGGCTATTTGCAGTAAAAGTACCATTCGCAGCAGGAATAATCGCTTGAAGCCCTTCATCACTAAAGAAACTAAAATTTTTCATTCCCTTAGGGATCATCGCATCCTGAAAGTCTTGTGGATTTTGTCCAGTCCACGTGACTAATTTATCGGCAAGAGAAGGTTTATGTGCTTTTGTTTTTTTTGTTTGAGCGTCTTGAGGTTTTTGCTCAGTTGATCTTTTTTGTGGAATTAATCTAGCAACACGATCCAACTCTGAACTCGGCACACCAAAAAATGCACCGTCTAATTGTAAAGGGTTGACCAAATAAGTTTGCATTAAATCAGATAAACCGCGTCCAGTCGCTTTTTCAAGCGCGCCTCCTACTAACCAGCCAAATGTTAATGCTTGATAAGCATTGCTTTGATTAACAGCAAAACGTGGCGTCGCTTGTTCAAACACCTGTAACATATGTGACCAATTCAGCATTTCACGTGCATTTTGAATTAAATTGCGAATGTCGTATAACCCACTTTGATGACTCAATATATGTCTGAGGGTGATCGACTCTTTATTGTTTTGTCCAAATTCTGGCCAGTAATGCGCAATGGGAACATCATATTCTATCAAGCCTTCACTAACCAAAATATGTGCCAAAGTTGCTAATACGCCTTTTCCAGTTGAGTAACAAACAGAAAGTGTGTCTTCATTCCATTGTTCAGTCTGAGATTTTTTCCCAGTATAAATATCAACCACTTTTTGTCCGTGAAAATAAACGGCTAAAGCTGCTCCGCCTTGTTCAGTCCGCGCATCCTGCAAACGGCTAAATTGTTCTGCCAAATCGTGAAAACGCTGATCGATCGAACCGTGATAATTTTGCTTATCTGCAAATAGAATTTCTGTTAAAGCGCTCATTCTTGTTTCCTTTTTTTCTAATTTTATGTAAAAAGCCCGAATTGATCGGGCTTTTAAAATTTACAAAGCGCTGACCGTTCCTGAAACATGCGGTTTTTTTGACTTTTCATTGCGAATTAAAAAATCAGTTTCCTTTGGCTGTTCTGCTGTCAAAAACTCGACTTTTGATGGCAAATACATTGGAAGTTTAAACCAAACATCTGCTTCATAAGCATCTGGTAAATTGATATTGGCCAAAGCCTTTGCTTTACTCCACATTCCATGTGCAATCGCCTGTTTGAAACCAAATGCTTTTGCAGTAACAGCATGAATATGGATGAGGTTAAAGTCGCCTGAAACTTTGGCATAGCGACGACCTGTATTTTCTGCAATATCCCATACTTGTTGAAGTTGATACTCTGGTGTTCTGCTTTCTTTTGCTTTTTCAGCGGTCTTTCTCTCTGTCTTTTGACGAGACAAGTAAGTGGTTAAACCCTGCATAACCACTTCATTGCCCACCTTTGCAGTGGTTATGAAATCAAATTGAACGCCTTTATCATGTGGCTTTAACTCACCAAACTTACAAGATAACGTTAAACGTTCATCTACTCCAATTTTACGTGTTTGTTTGATTTGATTACGAATATGAACCAAACCTAATACTGCAAATGGAAAAGCTTCTGTGGTCATCATATGCATCTGTAGGCTCTGTGAAAGCACTGCTAGATAAATCGCAGGAATAAAACCATCATTTTTAAAACCACAAACTTCATTATAGGCTTGTAAATGTTTTTGATCGACTTGAAATGAATCCACCACATATTCAACCTGTGGCAAAACTTTTGGGCCCGTTGGCTTTTTAAATACCAGACCTTGAATGACTTTAGGATAAGCCAGATACGGTTTAGGAAGTTGGCTAAAATGGCGTGTATTCATGGTTGACCTTATTCAATTTTTATAGATTTACAATGAGGATACCCTCTCCTTAAACTGATAAAAAGAGGGTGAATATTATTCTGTTTTCAAAGCGACCATATAATAAACTGGCAAATTACGCACCGAGCAAACTTTGCCCACACACACGTACAACGTTACCATTTAGACCAGTTGATGCAGTTGATGCGTACCATGCAATGGTTTCCGCAACATCAACGGGTAAGCCACCCTGATTCATCGAGTTCATACGACGGCCCGCTTCACGAATTGCAAATGGTATCGCAGCGGTCATTTGAGTTTCAATAAAACCTGGTGCAACTGCATTGATAGTAATACCATTTTTCAAAGTTGGTGCAGTAAATTTAACTAAACCAATCACACCTGCTTTAGATGCCGCATAGTTGGTTTGTCCCAAGTTCCCTGCAATACCACTAATTGAAGAAACGCAAACAATGCGACCATTGGCATTTAAACCATCATTAGTCAATAGATAGTCATTGATACGTTCAGCCGCTGACAAGTTAATGTTAATGACCATATCCCAAAGCTCAGGCTTCATATTAGCCAAAGTTTTATCACGAGTAATACCCGCATTATGTACAATAACATCCAAGCCGCCCTGTTTTGCAGCAGCCGCTTTAATTTTCTCCCCTGCATCAGCCGCAGTAATATCTAGACCTAAAGCCGAACCACCTATTTCCGCTGCAACGCGATCAAGATCCGCTTGCTGCTGTGGTACATCCAGACAAATTACATGTGCGCCATCACGCGCCAATACATGTGCAATTGCTTCACCAATACCGCGACTCGCTCCAGTGACCAATGCAGTTTTACCTGCCAATGGTTGATTCCACTCTACTTTTGCAACCTCTGCTTTTGAAACGTGAATCACCTGACCAGAAACATAAGCTGAACGTGGAGACAACAAGAAACGTAGAGTAGATTCGATATTATTCGCTGCACCTTCATCTACATAGACGACTTGTGCAGTAATTCCTTTTTTAAATTCTTTACCAACAGATTTTACAAAACCTTCAAGCGCACGTTGCGCAATTGCCTGTTTTACAGTTTTTGCTGATTCTGGTGTAGTGCCAATCACAATTACTCGACCAGAGCTTTGAATTTGACGTGCTACTGGATGAAAGAATTTATACAGTTCATTCAACTGTTCAGAATTTTGAATACCAGACGCATCAAAAACCACGGCTTTAAATTTAGACTCTTTGTCACCTGAATTAAAAGCGCGTAAATTTAAACCAACTTTTGCAGCAGTTTGCTGCAACTCTGCATTGTTGCCTGCATAGCTGTCCGCATGGATATTACTCAAAACCTGCGCAATTGCACCAGATAAAGAACTTGAAGGCGCAGCACCAAGCAATACAGCACCATTGATAACAGGTTCAGCACTTTCAAAACGATCTAGCGCCGCGGGTGATGGTAAACCTAAATTCTTTACGACAAACTTACCAAGTGGTGATTGGGTAAATGCCTGGTATTGATCAGTCATGGTTATTATCTCTCATGCAAAAATTGTATGTATAAACTCAGCCAGATAATTGCTGTTTATATCCTTTGTTGGAAACTTGTGAACATATAGGTTCATGGATTTGAATAAAATAATACTTGAGTTAATCTTGATATGTCTTGACCTGAATGCAGTCTAGAATGTCATTCTAGTCAATACAGGTCTATTTTAATTATGTTAATGTACACTTCAAGAATATCATAAACATGCTTGGAAAAGCCTTATGAGCAAAACAACTCAAGACAATCCACAAAAGCAGAAAGCAGCGACTAATACTGCTTCGGATACTGTGTCAAATACATCAAAGCGTACTCCCCGCTCAACTAAAAGTACTGCTTCAGATCCAGCGAAAGCAACCGCTGCAACCGCAACTAAAACACCACGTACACGTGCAAGCACTGCACGTACAAAAACGACAGCTGCCACCAATAAAACGCCAGCTAGCACAAAAACTTCAACTAAAGCGCAACCTTCTGTTCAACAGGATCAAAACATGAGTCAAAACGCAATTCGCCGTGTCGCCATTATTGGTGGTAACCGTATTTCATTTGCCCGTTCTAATGGCGCGTATTTTAAAGCATCTAATATGGACATGCTGACTGCCGCATTAAATGGTCTGGTTGAACGTTACAATCTTCAAGGTCAACGCCTTGGTGAGGTCGTTGCGGGTGCGGTTTTAAAACACAGCCGTGATTTTAATATGACCCGTGAGTGCGTACTGAATACGGCCCTTGCTCCAGAAACACCTGCTTATGATATTCAGCAAGCATGTGGTACAGGTTTACAAGCTGCGTTTGCCGTTGCCAATAAAATTGCACTGGGTCAAATCGATGTCGCAATTGCTGGCGGTGTAGACACAACTTCGGATGCACCTATCGCCTTTGGTGACGGTTTGCGTAAAGCCTTGCTTGAATTGAACATCGCAAAAACAGGTAAAGATCGTTTAAAGGCTTTAACTAAAATTAATTTGAAAGAATTGATGGATGCGCCAAAAAATGGTGAACCACGCACAGGTCTTTCAATGGGCGATCACGCTGCCATTACCGCACTTGAATGGAATATTGGTCGTGAAGAACAGGATGAACTTGCTGCATCTTCTCATCATAAAATGGCAAAAGCCTATGAAGAAGGTTTCTTTGATGACTTAATTACCCCATTTATGGGTCTTGAGCGCGACAATAACTTACGTCCAGACTCATCAGTCGAAAAACTTGCAAAACTTAAGCCTGTTTTTGGTAAAGGTGAAAATGCGACCATGACAGCGGGTAACTCTACTCCACTGACTGATGGTGCATCTGTTGTTCTTTTAGCTTCTGAAGAATGGGCTAAAGCAAACGGACATGAAGTATTAGCATACTTAAGCTTCTCTGAAACAGCAGCGGTTGACTTCGTCGGTAAAAAAGAAGGCTTATTGATGGCACCTGCTTATGCCGTTCCACGTATGCTTGAACGTGCTGGCTTAAAACTACAAGATTTTGATTATTACGAAATCCATGAAGCGTTTGCATCACAAGTACTTGCTACACTGAAAGCTTGGGAAGATCCTAAATTCTGTAAAGAGCGCTTAGGCTTGGATGCTGCTTTAGGTGCGATTGACCGTTCTAAATTAAACATTCACGGCTCTTCTTTAGCTGCAGGTCACCCATTTGCTGCAACTGGTGGTCGTATCCTTGCGACTGCGGCTAAAATTCTTAACCAAAAAGGTTCAGGACGTATTTTAGTTTCGATCTGTGCCGCTGGTGGTCAAGGCGTAGTCGCGATTGTAGAAAAATAAGTTCTATTTATTTTCTATTAATGATTTGAAAAATCAGCATCGTATTGGATGCTGATTTTTTTATAACCACTTAAAATTGCATCCAGCTTCAAGAATGACGCTTGAGGAACTGGATAGACTGATCAAAAACTTCATGACTGGCTTTAAACCGCATATTAAAGTTAAAATCATGATTAATATTTTCAGCATAATCTTTGCCGTATATTTTTGAACTCACAACTACGCCCAAATTTTTGAGCTTTTTAACAAATGGTTTAGTCTGAGTTTGAGTCAAAATATCCTGATCTGTTGCGCTAATATACACGGGTGGAAATTGCGCTGTGATCCATGGATAAGCAGACATCAAGTCTAATTGTTGATCCGTAGGGCGAGAATATCCACTGTATTGAGCAATGACGCTTTGTGCTCCCCAAGATACGATTTTTCCTGCTTTTGCACTTGAGTGGTATAAAGTTTTTAAATCATAAACGCCACTATGCAGCACTAGCCCCCGCACACTTTGAGCAGAAATAGATGCTTTCAAATTAAGCTGCTCTGACATTTTAGTCGCATTTAATGCAGCAATATAACTGCTCGTAATATTTGCGCCTGCAGAATCACCACTAAAAAAAATACGCGATAAGTCGATTGGTAATTGATTTTGGTGTTGAACAATATACCCAACTGCCTGATTTAATTCCAATACCTGTTGTGGATAAGCAGCTTGTGGAACTAAAGTATATTCAACATTGACCACCAAAAAACCACGATCTGCAAGCAATTTCGCATAGGGCAACATACTCTCTTTGTTGCCAGCAACCCAACCCCCACCATGAACCAGAAAAATCACAGGAATCTTTTTATCAACCAATATTTCAGGATAAATAATATCCAGTTTTTGACTCGGCAGATCGCCGTAATATAGATCAGTCTTAACAATAAGACGTTGATTAATATTTTCTTTAGCATATTGTTCAAGATATTGAACATTCTCTCGAGTTTGCTGATTATCCATTAATTTAGCGACTAGCGTGGTAGGCAAATTTTGACAACCTGATAAAAAGATCAATAGCCCTAAAGAAAAGTAAATTTTCATTTTTTTCAACTGAAGCACCCGAACATCACCCATCATTTAATCAGGTGTATTATAGCCTTTTAACTATGCGACCTATGCCTGCTAGAAAATAAGTTTAGTTATAAAATTTTATGCGTGATCGATCATTCAAATTCAAAAAATTTGTTATTTTGCGAATTAAAAAAGCATGCTTATCATCGTATTGATCAGCATGCCATTATCAATAAAGTTTTAAACCGTGTCTCTAAAATTAAAAACGATAACCTACCCCTAAATAAGTAATAATAGGATCGATATCCATTTTGGTGGTGGCATGAATCAGCTGGTTGTTCGTATTGCTATCAAACACATTAATCGTCGCCTTATTATTGAGTTTGGCATAAGATACTGAAGCTACTGTATACCAATTTGGCGTTATATCATAAGTAAACCCAGCAGTTACAATCGGTGCAATCGCATCATCTGCATCAACATCCACTACTGGATTTGCACTTGATTTTTTACCATCTAATGCAGCGCCTGCCTGTCCATCATGAATATTTTGAATCATGTGTCCTGCAGCTTCCAAGTCAGAGCGTATACCAGAGTTTAGTTTAATATCACTAAAATGAGCATACATTACCCCCGCACCGACATAAGGTCTGAATTTATTGACGCCAGCCTTACCCCACTGGTATTGCGCCTCCAATGCTGGTGTCCATGCACGTACTGATGCTGCTTTACCATATGCATCCAGATTCGTAATAGGAATTTCTTTTTTAAGTCCAAGATTATCCCCTATGACAGATCCTGCTAGACCACCAGGCGCCGCTGAACCTGTTAGCGGTGCTTTGATAAAACCTTTTCCATTAATATCGACTTTAGGAGGAATACCACCAATGAATTGTAATGAAACATTCTCATTTAAATAGTAGTTAAAAGTGAGTCCCAATGTATCAACATCATCAGCCTCCAATCCACTTCCTTCATTTTGCCAATGATCAATTCCATTAATGGTCGCTACACCAGAAGTTTCAGCCGTCACATTTCCATTTTCATCAACAAAGCCTAATATTTCCCCAATACTTTGACCTCCACCTTCTGGTTTTTTAAATACTAAATCTAGAATGTCTTTAGCATTTTCACCTGTCGAGGGTATCTTTGAATCAGGATCAACCGCGCTCATAAAAGCAGGAATTGAGATTTCACCCACATTGGCTTTGGTTCCTTTAGGTACTGAGGTAGAGATATCAAAGGGATTTGCTTTTCCTTGAGGCATGACATGCAACCACCCTGCCGAAACCGAGAACCTTTTAAAATCATCTGCGTGTACTAAACCAAAAGTTGAAGTAACAGCAACAGCAAGCAATGATTGTTTGCATAGTGTAATAATTTTCATGACTAAGTCCTTTAGAATTATGCAATGTAATCTTTACATTCGCCCTCTAAAAATACATGAAATTAGAATCAAAATTAACCAAACACAGATAAACGGAAAACGTAGAAGTATTTTAAAATAACTAATCATTTCAGTATTATAAGGGTTTATACTATTATCAAATATGTAAAAAACAAAAAAACTTACAATTATTTTTAGAATAAAATCTCTAAATTAAAGCTTTTTTAAAAAAATGATATAAGTCACATATTATTATTTTGAATAATTAATTGATTGATTCTTTTATTTTTACAAGACAGCAAACCCTGAGCTTGCTGTCTTCTTAATTTAATGAGCAGGCCTTATTCCTAAATGGGATTCGACCTTGTCATAACACCATTGGAATATAAAAGTATAAATCAGAATACACATGGTTAAGCCAAAGTCTACAATGATGGCATGCCAAATCGTCATATCCATGGCGTAGGCTACCATAGGAATCGTTGCAAGCATCAAGCCTCCTTCAAAACCAATGGCATGAAGAATTCGGACTTTGATGGTTCGTTTAAGCTGATGCTTATGTTCAAATTTTTCAAAAAAATGGTTGAAAATCATATTCCAGACTACAGAAGTCACGGCCATGGCAATACCCAGTGAACCTGTTACTTCCATCGGAACATCAAAAATAAAACTTAATGCGATTGCTATGATGACCAATAGAATCACTTCATAGCTCAAGGCATGAATAATTCGTCTTTTGGAAATCAACATTTTAAAACACTCTTTTTGTTTACAGTGTGCCCATTTTATTTTTAGAATATTGATAAATCCAATCAGGTTCTTTCAATAATTTTGATAGATGAATATTAATCAGGAACAACTCACCATCTTTAAGACTGTGATGGAAACAGGTTCATTTTCTGCAGCCGCCAGAAAATTAGACAAAGTTCCATCCGCTGTCAGCATGTCTATTGCTAATTTGGAAATAGATCTTAATTTAAATTTGTTTGAGCGACTTGGTCGCGAACCTGTTGCCACTTCTGAAGCACATGTTCTTTATGAAAAGACCAATCAGCTTTTGATTGAAATGAATCAATGGAAACAACAGGCATATGCACTCAGCACAGGACTTGAATCAGTCTTGAATATTGTGATTGCATCTGAACTACTAGATACCAATTGGACAGATTATGTCAGCTTGGTTTCCAAAAAATTTCCAGATTTACAAATCAATATTATCTCTGCTCCTCAAGAAGATGCTTTAGCTATGCTGCTCGATCAACGTGCGCAACTGGCATGGATGTTTGAACGGGAGCATCTAGATTATCGGGAACAATTCGTTGAAATTAAAAAAGAATCACTAATTCCCGTCGTTTCCAAAGCACATCATTTGGCAAACATGCAGCACATTCAATTTGAAGATTTGTTAAATCAACGTCAAATCGTAGTGGCAAGTCGGGATAATACGATTAAACCAGAATTATTGTTTTCTAAAAATTATTGGCGTACGGATAATCATCATTCGGCTTATATGCTGATTGTCAGAAATTTAGGTTGGGGAGTTTTACCCTCAGAAATGTTTAAAGAAAACCCTAGATTAAAACAACAACTGAAAGTTTTAGATCTTCTGGATTTTACGCCTAAGTTTGAATATTACATTGATTTGGTCTGGAGCAGAGAAAGTAAGTTAGGCTCTGCTGCACGATATTTAATCGAGCATATTCGACAAGTCAGAAAATAATCAATCGACAAGTTTTAACGTGGATTCACAATAGAATATGCTATAACTAAAGAGATAAATATTTTAAACTAAGAATGTTGATTGCAATGACACAAACAGCTTTAGACCAATTAAAACAGGTTACCACCGTAGTCGCAGATAGTAGTGATCTTGAAGCGATTCGTCAGTTTCGTCCTCTGGATGCCACAACTAATCCTTCATTAATCACTGCGGCTGCAAGCCAACCTGAAAATCGTGAACTCATCGAAGCTGCTTATACTCAGGCACTTGAAGAAGGTTATCAGGCAGATCAATTGATTGAACGTACCATTGATATCTTAACAGTTAAATTTGGTGTTGAAATTTTAAAGTTGATTGAAGGTCGTGTTTCGACTGAAGTGGATGCGTCGTTATCTTATGATACAGAGGCAACTCTGCAAAAAGCGCGTGAATTGTCCAAACTTTATCAAGATTATGGTATCGATCAATCTAGAGTGTTAATTAAAATTGCATCGACATGGGAAGGTATTCAAGCTGCCAAAGTACTTGAAGCTGAAGGCATTGCATGTAACTTAACATTATTATTTGGCTTGCATCAAGCTCAAGCCTGTGCAGATGCTCATATCACTTTAATTTCTCCATTTGTTGGGCGTATTCTGGATTGGTACAAAAAGGCTGAAAATATTGATCACTATCCGATCGAAAAGGATCCAGGTGTGATTTCAGTCAAAAAAATCTATCATTATTATAAGCAAAACAAGATCCAGACTCAGGTGATGGGTGCAAGTTTCCGCAGTGTCGATCAGGTTTTAGGTTTGGCGGGTTGTGACCTACTGACGATTTCTCCAGCATTGTTAAATGAATTAAATCAAGATCACCGTCACGTTGAAACTGTTTTAAGCCCAGAATCCGCATCCGATGCTGAGAAAATTAATCGCGAAACACAAACGCGTGAAAGTTTTAAAATTGAACTTGAACATGATTTAATGGCTTTTCAGTTATTACAAAGTGGTGTGGACGGGTTCATTAAAGCACGAGATCAGCTCAATACTTTATTGCGTCAGTCTTTTGGAATAGATGCCGAAATTCAGCCGTAATATTTGATAATTCACCTATTAAAACCGATTTTTGCTATAGTACAAAATCGGTTTTTTATGAGTAAATCTTCGTGTTCGGGATCATAGATTTAGCAACTTACATCGTTGGTACCTTGTTAATTGTATTTTTACCCGGACCAAATTCTATTTACGTCATGTCAATTGCCTCGCGCTATGGTATCAAAACTGGTTATCGTGGCGCATTGGGTATTTTTACGGGCGATACAATTTTAATTTTATGTACAGTTCTCGGTGCTGCATCTCTTATGCGCGCTTTTCCGTGGATTTTTACTACACTAAAAATTGTGGGTGCGCTTTATCTATCTTATCTAGGCTTTAAGCTACTCCAAGCAAGTTATCAACGCTGGAAAAATAAGTCTACTGAAGATATGGAGATGGCAGACTTACCACAACTTGATCAGATTCATCCTTATCGTACTGCACTAGGTATTAGCTTACTTAACCCTAAAGCGATTTTATTTTTCTTGTCTTTTTTTGTGCAATTTGTCGATCCTACTTATCCTTATCCCGCGCTGAGTTTTTTAGTTTTATCGATTATTTTACAATGCGTAAGCCTAAGTTATTTGACGATTCTGATTTTTTCAGGCGTGAAATTATCAGCCTTTTTTAAATCTCAAGATAAAATCGCTGCGGTCAGTATTTTTATGGTTGGTATTTTATTCTTTGGCTTTGGTTTAAAACTTGCGACTTCGAGTCTGTAAGATTACAACCTTTTGTTTAAATTTCTACCTGATTAGAATACAACTCATGCTTTTCTTTAACTTTATTTTGAAAAGTATTTTCTTAAACCTTTTATGACCTAAAGCTGAATCATGCAAAAATTTATTCGTGATTTTTCACTTCCCGCCGCTTTTGCTGGATTTGTTACTTTTCTAATTGGGATCAGTGTATCTGCTGTATTGGTTATTCAAGCAGCGCAAATACTTGGCGCAACAACCGAACAAATAACGTCGTGGTTTTGGGCATTAGGGATCGGGATTGGTTTATCTGGTCTAATTTTGTCATGGAAGTTTAAATATCCGGTTGCAACGTCATGGTCGACAGCGGGTCTGGCTTTAATTATTGCAACAGGCAGTGGCTATAGTTTACATGAAGCAATCGGTGCTTTTTTAGTTTGTGGCTTAATCACAGCGTTGCTTGGTTTCTTTGGTGTTTTTGAAAAAGTCCTCGCTTACATTCCACAAAGTTTGACGAGTGCAATGCTGGCGGGTGTTTTACTTAAGTTTGGAATTGCTATTTTTGCCAATATGCAGGATCACTGGCAATTTATTCTCAGCTTACTTGCTGTCTACATCGTTTCTAAACGTGTGTGGCCACGCTACTGTATTGTGATTACAGTCGTTATTGGCATTATCATGTGTCCTTTTTTTATGGAGTTTCATCCTCCTGTTCTACATTGGACTTTGGCAGAACCTGTGTGGATTACACCTAAATTTACATGGTCTGCAATTTTGGGATTGGCACTGCCTCTTTTTGTCATCAATATGGCATCACAATATTTACCTGGTATTGCCATGATTAAAAGTTATGGTTATCAACCTCATGTCAATCAACTAATTGGCTGGACGGGTACAACCCAAACCCTACTTGCTCCTTTTGGCTGTTATACCGTTAATATTGCGGCGATTAGTGCCGCTGTGAGTCTGGATGATCAAGTGCATCCTGATCCAGCGAAACGTTATATTGCGGGCATCAGTTGCGGATTTTTCTACATTTTAATGGGTTTATTTGCTGCCACGCTCACCAGTTTGCTCATGTCATTTCCGACATTATTCATTATGGCACTGGCAGGTATTGCTCTGTTTGGCACCATTAGCCACAATATCGCTATTGCCTTTCATGAACCCAATGATCGTGAAGCAGCACTACTCACTTTTTTATGTAGCGCTTCTGGGGTTCAGTTTTTTGGAATTGGTTCTGCTTTTTGGGGATTAATTTTTGGAATTGTTGTTTCGATTATATTCAAGATAAAATTTAAAAAGACATAAGCAGCAAACTTTTTTTAAATTTCATTGAAACTAAAAATACGATGTTTAAGCCATCGTATTTTTATCCCAATAAGCCTGTTGGACTTGTGGCATTTGATTGAGCTGCTTAATTATTTCATTCATTTCAATAGGATCTATCGAGGTTGCGATTAGGGTTGCCTCTATTTCTATATCTTCTTCCCCAAAAGGTTCAACATCCAGATCCTTCAAGGGATAATTCAAACTTTGCAATATTTCGGTGAGTTTATACATCACCATTTTTCGATGATCCTTATGGGCAATCAGATAGATAATATGGGTCACTTCTGACTCCGCATCCAATGGTTGCCGATCCATCATATTAACTAGAGGTCGTAATAAAGTATTCGCGGCGATGATAAATGCTGTCGCCACGATAGCTTCAATAATTAGATCTGAACCTGCCGCGGCCCCCACAGCAGCAGAACACCAAAGTGTTGCTGCTGTGTTTAAACCATGAATATTGCCTTCCTGACGCATAATCACACCTGCACCCAAAAAACCAATCCCTGAAACCACATAGGCAATTACACGTACTGCACCATCTGCCCCTGAAAGATTATTGGCAATATCAACAAAAATTGCGGCACCTAGAGCAACCAGAACATTGGTTCTCAAACCTGCTGTCCTTTGTCGATACTGGCGTTCAAAACCAATCAATCCGCCCAATAGAAAAGCAGTGATCAGACTGATTAAACTATCAGCCATATTCGATAAACTGGTATTGTGTAAAAATTGCAAAGCCATACTGCACCTGTTATTGCCAGCCATACCGACGGATATAAATACCTTTTACCCATTGAGTCACACACATATAAGCCAATAGAATACAAGGTAAATAGAGAAAATACGTCAATGGTAAAGCTTCTAGTTTAAAGTAATGTGCCAAAGGTCCCATCGGTAAAAAGATTCCAATTGCACTAATGATAATCGTCATGACTACCAGTGGTGTTGCTGCACAGCTTTGAATAAACGGAATTTTTTTGGTACGAATCATATGAACGACTAAAGTTTGAGTCAGGAGTCCCACAACGAACCAGCCAGACTGGAACAAGCTTTGATGGGCTGGTGTATTAGCATCAAAGACGAACCACATCATGCAAAAAGTCAAAATATCAAAAATAGAACTGATTGGCCCAAAAACCACCATAAAACGTCCAACTTCTGACGGATTCCAGCGTTGAGGTTTTTCAAGTTGCTCTTCATCTACATGATCAAATGGAATGGCAATTTGTGAGACATCATAAAGTAAGTTTTGTACAAGTAAATGAATCGGCAGCATAGGTAAAAATGGAATAAAGGCACTGGCTACCAATACCGAAAAAACATTACCAAAATTTGAACTGGCCGTCATTTTGATATATTTGAGCATATTAGCAAATGTTCGACGACCTTCAATGACACCATTTTCAAGTACCATCAAACTTTTTTCGAGGAGAATTAAATCGGCTGATTCTTTGGCAATATCAACAGCAGAATCTACAGAAATACCAATATCCGCCGCACGAATCGCTGCCGCATCATTAATCCCATCACCGAGAAATCCGACCACATGACCATTTGCCTTAAGTTGCTCAACGATTCGCTCTTTATGAATTGGACTTAATTTGGCAAAGATAGTGTATTCCTCTACTGCTCGTTTTAAATCCTCATCCGATAGTGTCTCAATCATACCACCCAACAAAACATTTTTATGTGGAATACCAATATCTTGACATATTTTTTGGGTCACAAACTCATTATCGCCTGTGAGTACTTTTACAGCAACGCCATGCGCATGTAATTGCTGTATGGCAGGTCGAGCAGATTCTTTAGGCGGGTCCAAGAAAGTAATATAACCAGCCAGAATTAGATCGCTCTCGTCTTTGACTGAAAAGTTTTCACTGATACCTTCAAAGTCACGATAAGCTACAGCCACAACGCGCAAACCTTCACGATTATAATGCTGAGTAATTTCTTCAATCTCTTTACGCAGTTTGGCGGTTAACTCTTTGATCTCACCTTTAATTTCAATATAAGTACAAACCTTAACCATTTCCTCAACAGCGCCTTTGGTCACCATCCGAATTTGGGATTGAGGAGTACGGACAATCACTGACATACGGCGACGTTCAAAATCAAATGGAACTTCATCAAGTTTTTTAAAACGTAGCTTTTCAAACTTCATGTCCTGATCAACAGCTTCGAGTACAGCTACATCTAACAGGTTCTTTAATCCCGTTTGATAATAGCTATTTAAAAAAGCAAGCATCAGTACTGTATGTGATTTTTTTCCTAATACATCGACGTGATGTGATAGAAAAATTTTGTCTTGTGTCAACGTTCCTGTTTTATCGGTACATAGCACATCCATCGCACCAAAATTTTGAATGGCATCTAGACGTTTCACAATAACTTTTTTTCTGGATAAAAATACTGCACCTTTCGCAAGTGTCGAAGTCACAATCATCGGGAGCATTTCTGGTGTTAAACCTACAGCAACTGATAGGGCAAATAATACTGCCTCTCCCCAATCCCCTTTGGTGAAGCCATTAATAAATAACACAATAGGTGCCATAATCAACATAAAACGAATCAGTAACCAACTGATTTTATTCACACCTAACTGAAATGAAGTTACACTGCGATCGGTTGCAGTAACCCGATGCGCCAATGCACCAAAATAAGTTTGAATGCCTGTATTGAGCACAACAGCTTTCGCTGTTCCTGAGACCACATTAGTTCCCATAAAGAGTAAGTTATCAAGTTCTAATGGGCTATTTATATCCACACCATGTTGTCGTGCATATTTTTCTACAGGCATAGATTCTCCTGTCATGGCAGCCTGTGAGACAAATAAATCTTTTGCTGAAAGAATTCGAGAGTCAGCAGGAATCATATCTCCCGCAGAAAGCAGGATAATATCGCCTGGAACCAGATATTGAATGGGTATTTCAAATTGAATCTCTTTAAGCTGTTTTACTTTCACCCCATAACGCTGTTGTAGGAGAGTCAAATCTGAATAATTAATCTCACGGCGCAACACCATTGCAGTGTTAGTGACCATAGCTTTGAGTGATTCTGCCGCTTTGTTAGACTTAGACTCTTGCCAATATCTTAAGAATGTTGAAAGCAACACCATGATGCTAATAATGGCTGATCCAGTCAAATCATCTGTAAGAAATGCGACAACAGCCAAAAGACTGAGTAATACATTAAAAGGGTTCCGATAGCAGTACCACAGATGTTGCCACCACGTTAACGGTTTTTCCTGTGCAACCTCATTCAGTCCAACTTTAAGTTGTTGCGCCTGTGCTTCAACTTCAGTTAAACCTTCTTCATGTGAAGATAAAGTATCTAAGAGTGTCTCTCTTTCAAGTTTTGAATAATGTCTTAATTGCACTGCCAGAGTTTGCCCAATTTCTTTGGCATAACTAGATTGATGTAATTCTTTAAAAGAACGATTTCGAATAAAGAAACGTTTTAAGTGAAAAGTTTCCAGAAAGCGTGTAAATAGACGTTGCCATAGATCATATTTCATGTCGAGATCTCCTTTTTTCAGGCATACGAAGCTGCACTTTATTTAGATGAATAAAGTAAATTTGCAATAAATGATTTAGAAAATAACTGCTTTGGTTCTAAATAATCAGGTTAGGGTGTAAAACTTAAGCCAAAGCCAAGCCATCGCTCTCGAAAGGTATTCAAGCGCTGTCCAATGGAAGCTTCAAAAGTCAAAAGATTAGGAAAGATAGAATAATGAAGAGCACTTTGTAACAAAGGTGCATGTTGATCTTGGTTATAAGTTTCAACACTTACACTGGTTTTTGGCGTTAAAGTAAGGGTAGATGCCAAACTCCAGCGTAATAAATTCAAGTTTCGTGGTGAATATTGATAGCCAATATTACTATCTACACGTAGATAATTATTAAGATAAACTAAAGAAAAAGGAATATTAAAAAACCACTGAATGGACTCTTTATCTTTTTCAGTCTGCTGGAAAATTTGAAGACTGGCCGCCATTCCCCATTGACTCATAGGTTGGATCACGCCTTTAACTTGAGCTGACCACTGACCTTTTCCAGTATCAACAAATTGGTCAGTATAGGAAATCGAACTTTCAATCCCTTCAATAAACTGGCAAGCCGTATTCAATTGGTAGCTTGTCTGTGAAACTGACGACCGGGTTATAGCGGATTCCAACTGGCAATGTTGTGCAGACACGATATCTGCATCGTCTGTATTCAACAATGGATCTGCTTTGGTATATTGTGAAAGCAACATACAAATCCAGATGCAAATGCCTTGAATAATATAAATTTTTAAAAGTGAAGCATGTAACCACATTGGCTTCTCCCACATTTTGGAAGGAGCCTAAGCAGGCAGTATTACGCTCGAATAAAAATTCAGCGTGATTCAATATAGATATGAATATAAATGTGATGACAAACTATCTCATTGCAAGATAGCCGCCCCTAAGTAGTGACTTTTCTTGCTCAGATGACCGTATGCATAACCAATTTACAGCATAACCTCGAACAACTTCCCACTTAGGGTCTCCTCATATTAAATTTGGCTGTATTATATTTAGATTTTCTTAATTTACAAGTCTTTTTAGCTCAACTTTTTACAGATAGAATACAATTATTGCAAAAACATCATCTGAATTAATTAAAGCTCTTTGACCACGACTGTTTTTGCCATTTTATCGTGCCAGCCCTGTTTTTTTGAATCAAATGCAATCCAGATGAATCCGAGCATAAAAACCAAGGTAGATGGTATATATCCGATATAACGAATTATCGACTGTCCCAAAGTCAGTTTATGACCCGTTTTTTCATCTAACACCTTTAAGCGCATCAAACGCTTTCCAGGCGTTCCTCCCAAATACAACCAAAATAAAATGGTATATAAAAAAGGAAAAATATAATTGACTAGAATATCAAACCATAGCGAAGCTTTTTGATCAGCCAAACCAGTAGAAAAAATTAGATCATAATTCCCCTGATAAAAAATCCATGCTGAAGGTATAATGGCTAACATCATAATAAGCGTATCAATAATTGAAGCGCCACAACGTATCCAAAAACCTGCGTATTCGTATTTATAAGACATTTTTTCCTCTCATTGTTGTTATCAAGCCAGTATTTGTTAATTAAACACTATCCATTATTTATGCTAATCGAAAAAAGTAAAAGACGAAACGTGCAACGTTATCATCGTGCATACTATTTATGCAAAAAGAACAGACCATTTAAAAATTTTTAAAAAGTCATAAGTCTTGTCTTATAAGTCTATACAAATAATAATAATTTTAGAAACACAATCTTGTCATACTGTGTTAGCCTAAAAGCATAAAAATTTTTTAGAAACAATAAATTAAGAGGAAATATTATGTCTTATCATCGTATCTTGGTTCCAGTCGATGACTCACCTCTTTCAGATGCAGCAGTGAAACATGCTATAGATGTTGCGAAAGCATTTAATAGCAGTGTAACTATAATGAGTGTGGTTGCCGTTGACCCTTTCGTTGGTGTCGATTTTTATAAGGTTGCACCCGCGGTCACGGAACATTTGTTTGAAGCTGAAAAAAGTGCTGAAGCGCATTTACAAAAAATCAGTGATATTTTTAGCGCAAATGAAATTGAAACAAATACGAAAATTATTAGAGAAGAGCCTACAGCGGTAGGAATCTTGAATATTGCAGATGAGGTTAATGCGGATCTCATTATTATGGGTTCTCATGGTCGTTCAGGTTTAAAAAAATTAGTGTTGGGTAGCGTTGCACAAAAAGTGCTTGCTGAAAGTCTCATCCCTGTTTTGATCGTGAAAGCTTAATAAGCAAAAGCCTTAACAAAAAAAACCGCTTAAGCGGTTTTTTTTGTTTAAACGTTTTCGTCTTGAAAATATTTAAGCCAGAATGCTTCTCGACATGTCGAATTAAACTGAATGCGCTTAGGGGTGATATGCCCAGATCGATGTTGATGATCGACAACTTCATAGCTGATCCACTGCTCACGACAAGCTTCTATTTCAATGGCTGTTGCATCATGTTCTTCAATTTTGCGAATCGTAATGCCATTTTCAAACTGAAAAAGCGACATTTTCCCTATAACTTGAATATCACCATCAAACCATTGTTTTATTTTTTCATCTTTATTCACCACCAGATGTTCCGAAGGCTGCTCTGGATATAGAATACTTTGAACATATTTTGAGAGATGAGACATCACACACGCAGTCATGCATAAGTTGGCAACATGATACCACCAAAGTTTAAAATAATGCGCTTATAAATTGACTTCCATAGTAAAACGATCAAACGTCATTAGAAATCTTCTTTATAGGTAAACATTCTTTCACTTTTCAGGTAAAGCAGTAGTCTGCTGCATAACTTTAGTACATAACTCGACTTAGTGAATTATGCAGCAGATCATTTCAATTAAACACTTAAAATACTATTTAAGGTTTCAGTGACATTTTTCGACTTCACACGAGACTGCAAAGCTTTTAAGGCGTCTTGCACATGACTACGCTGAGGTTCAGCCAAAGTATACCAACGTGACAATACCTGTAATAAACGCGAACCTAAGATTGGATTTTTCCCATCAAAATATTCTGCCAGCCCAATATAATGTTCAACACCAAAACTCCATGCATTGACAGGATTATTACTTAATCCACCACTGACTGCTCTTACTCGATTAGGTGTGCCCAAATCATAATCAGGATGTTGTGTTAAAGCATGAATGGTCTCTGCGGTTGCATTTGGATTGGCTGCCTGTACCATAAACCACTGATCAAGCGATAAAGCTTCATCCTTATAACGATCATAGAAATCAGCCAAAGCTTGCTGTGCTTGTGGTGCATCATTCCAGACCAATACACGCAATGCTCCCATACGCTCTGACATATTATGGGTCTGTATATATTGATTGTAAGCCAATTCAAATGCGCTGTCATCACCCTGACGTGCCATCATACTCAGCATGATATTTTTTAAAGCACGCTCACCCATTGCTTGAGAAAAGTCATTTTGCAAAGATGGATCAAGTGACAAATAAGTTTCTTTCCAGAAATTACTTAATTCACGTGCTAATGTTTCCAGAACTGAGTTACGTTTTTCCTGCACGACTTCTGGTTGATAGTCATGATCAATACGACTTCCCAAATATCCTTCTGTTGGCACATCAAATAAACGCGAAGCGAGTAACGGATCTTTACGCACTAAATCAGGTAGCGCATTTTTAATGGCTTGAATATACGGTTGAACATCATGATCTTTAAGCAAAATCCGTTCAAGCAAAGTTTGACTGGCTTGCCATTGATTAAAACCACTGGTTTCATGCTGAATCAGAAATGCCAACTCATCATCGCTATAGTCAAATTCCAAGTTCACAGGTGCAGAAAAATTACGCAACAAAGACACTACTGGTTGCTCTGTGACCTGCGTGAATTCAATGCTGGCCTCATCTTGATCAAATAGATAAACCCCATCCTGAACAGCATCGACAAATAAGTCTGAAGAATGAAGCGTATATTGTTGACCTGTTTTAGCATTAAATAATGCAAGCGCGACAGGAATTGGCACTGCTTTTAGATTTGGATATTTCGGATGTGCTTTTAGATTTTGTTTAAAGTTCAACCGATAGGTTTGTTTTTGAGCATCATATTCGCCTTGAACTTCCAGTTTTGGCGTACCTGGCTGGTTATACCATGTCAGAAAGTTCGATAAATC
The DNA here is from genome assembly GCF_025562455.1 of Acinetobacter sp. WU_MDCI_Axc73. Classification (GTDB taxonomy): domain Bacteria; phylum Pseudomonadota; class Gammaproteobacteria; order Pseudomonadales; family Moraxellaceae; genus Acinetobacter. Next base: position 43,589 of record NZ_JAHPRO010000011.1, on the reverse strand, counting down.
TATGCCTGAACCTGATGATAATGCATCCACCCAGTCTTCAACTGTAACGGCTTGACCATCATAACGGCGGAAATATTCATCGGTCCCTTTACGGAATTTTTCTTTTCCAAGTAGAGTTGACATCATGCGGTTAATTTCTGCACCCTTTTCATAGACGGTGGCAGTATAGAAATTATTGATTTCGACAAAATGATCAGGGCGCGGTGGATGCGATAATGGACCTGCATCCTCAGGAAATTGATGTGCTTTCAACACTGCAACATCATCGATGCGTTGTACCGCAGCCGATTGTAAATCTTCTGAAAAAGACTGATCACGAAATACAGTTAAGCCTTCTTTTAAACAGAGTTGAAACCAGTCACGGCAAGTAATACGATTACCTGTCCAGTTATGGAAATATTCGTGTGCAATAACAGACTGAACTCGCATAATCGCAGCATCTGTGGTGTATTCTTCATCTGCCAATACACATGAAGTATTAAAAATATTGAGCCCTTTATTTTCCATCGCGCCCATGTTGAACTGGCTGACCGCAACGATCATGTAATTATCCAGATCGTAAGCACGACCATAGTGTTCTTCATCCCAACGCATCGAATGTTTTAAGGCTTCCATGGCAATATGACATTTTGGAATATCTTTTTCGATCGCATAAATTTCAAGTGCAACATCACGACCTTCTGAAGTGGTGTAACGATCCTTTAACACAGCCAAATCGCCAATCACACAGGCAAATAGATAACTTGGTTTTTTAGTTGGGTCTTGCCAAATTGCAAAATGACGATTCTCACCCACTTCACCAGTTTCCAATAAGTTACCATTCGCTAACAATACAGGATATTTTTTATCTGCTTCAACACGTGTGGTAAATTCAGCCAATACATCCGGGCGGTCTGGATAATAGGTAATTTTACGAAATCCTTCTGGTTCATTTTGGGTGACAAATAAATCACCCGCTTTATATAAACCTTCGAGTTGCGTATTGCTTTCAGGATGAATAATGACTTGTGTATTGAGAATTACATCATCAGGTGCGTTTCGAATCACCAACTGCTCAGAATCTAGTTGATACTGATCAGCTTCTAAACGTTGTCCATTTAATTCAATCGATTTCAATTCTAAATCACGACCCAATAACACCAAATCCCCATCAGCTTGACGTTTCATAACTAAGGTTGCGTCTACAATGGTGCGATCATCATGGACCTGAATGTCAAGATTAATCGACTGCACTAAAAATGCAGGTTTCTGATAATCTTTAAGATATACCGTTTGATCTGTCTGAACCTGTGGATTCGCCGCAATATTCATATATTTTCCTATGTCGCCACGTATATCGTGGTATCAGTATTTATTGTGTATGACTCTGATCATACGCCAACTGAGAAGTATCTGTGTTGTTTCACGTTAAAATTTACATGGGTGTAACGCATTGATTTTTCAATTCCCCAAGACTTAAAATTATTGATATTGCTTCATCTCTTATGTAACAACCTCACGTCTTCCTTTCAGCAGCCATCTCACTGGTTACAGATCAATCAAAAATCTACACATGAGCTTGCACAGATTACGTCGAATTACTTTTTTTCTAAACTGCTTACAGTTTTTGCACGTTTTTTGCTTTGTCTTAAATGACGTCATTAGTCAAAATAAAAAAACAGTCTATGCTATACACAAAATAGCCGAGAGGTGACATAAGATGGAATTAACTCAACACTTATACCGCGCTGAAAATATCAAAGCCATTCATGATTTACATAGTGCAGGCGTTACTCATAACGTGATTGCCGTATTTATGAGTGCCGAGGGTATAGATATTCAGGCACAGGATGTGACCAGTATCATCAACACTTATGATGCGCTGGGTAAAGAAAAACTACCAAGCAAGAAAGTGAAAGCACTCATTGCTGCTAAAAAGTTAGGACAGCATGATGAGTCTTTACCTTGCCCTGTTTAAGATTTAAGCCTTCAGGAAAAAAGCCTAAACCAAATCTGTTTAGGCTTTTTGCTTTTATAAACATTGCTTTATCAATATTATTTAAGTTTCAACTGACCAAGCTTATGCTGGCACGTTATAATCTTGTTTTTAATCTAACTCCATCAAGGTATGACTCTGAATATTCTGAAAAAACAGCTTGATGAAAGTACACTTTGCCCTTTATGTCAGGCAGCGATGTATTTTGTGGAAGCTGATCAATTCGATCAGGACATTCACTTTCATGAATGCAGCCATTGTCAGCACCAAGTATTTACTGATGCAAAAATGGTCTGTCATTGTGCAAGTTGCACCAAACAGCGCAAAAAAATGATGCAGGCTACTCTGCAACAAGAGCAGCGCAAAAATAAAATGAAAGATGACATCATCTATAATTTGGAACACTTAAGTTTATTACATAAGCTTTTTCTTTTAGCCCTACTCGATGATCGAATTCAGGATAATCTGCCACATGATGAATATATTTATTGGGATCGGGTCAAATACGAATACATTAGCCCAAATTATTTATTTCAATATGGCTTACTCAAAGAGTTGATTAAATTGGGTATTTTGGCTCCTAAAAATCCTCAAGACGATCAGCAAATTTATTATTTAAGCGTCCGTTTAGATGGTTACAGTGAACCCAGTTTGTTTAGTATCGCCCAACAATTACGTTATTGGTTTTACGAAAACTTAAGCCAAGGCATTCCCTATAAAACTTCCGATGAAGTTAAAGATGTTTTATTTTTAGTGCTTTATCAAGAAATTATTCAGTTTATGCAAATGTACTGCCGTACGTGGGGCATACAAATTGCAGGTAATCGCAGCTTTCAGCAATTTTGTTATCGTTTGCTGGATAGCTTGGCTGTGGGTCAAATTTACTATTTGATCCAGACCGCACTTGAGTATTTACACACCCAAAAAGCTTTGCAGCTACGCAATGAAAACTTCATTAATACCAATATATTAAAGAAAACATTAGAACAATATCGTGAGCGTTCACTGAATGAAAAGTGGGAAACATCAACACTACCGCGCCCAATCAACCTTCCTTTGAGTAAAATGAGTCAGATTTTTTTATTTCGATTTCTCTCTTATGATGAAAATATTTTTATGCAACCGATTTGGCGAGCATGGAGAAAAATCGAACCGCGTATCAATTTTTACTCGATCAAGCGCTGTATGTACTGCGGATCAAATGACCTAGAGGTAGATTATGATGCCACCAATTATGTGTCCTTAATCTGTCGTAATTGCAAACATCAGGATCATTATTTTACGCAATAATTCTTATCAATGTTGAATGGCGGGGGGAAACATGAATTCATCCAATATTATTGATTATGTCGTGGATGCATGGGAAAAATTACAGCAGCAAACACCTTTAGTACAATGTATTACCAATAGTGTGGCAGCGAATTATGCAGCCAATGTATTGCTCGCAGCAGGCGCATCACCTGCGATGATTGATAACCCTTTTGAAGCTGAAAGTTTTACTCAAATTAGTGCTGCACTCAGCATTAACCTAGGAACACCAACCACCGAACAAATGCAGGCTATGCAAGTTTCTGTAAAAACAGCACATCAGTATCAAATTCCGTGGGTACTTGACCCTGTCGGCTATGGGCCTATTTTAAAATGGCGCAGCGATATGGTCGATGAGCTGTTGCACTATCATCCCTCTGTAGTTCGAGGCAATGCTTCTGAAATAAGTACCCTAGCTGGTAGTTTGACTCAAAGTAAAGGCGTTGACAGTACTTTAAAAAGTGATGATATGTTTCAGCTAGCCCAAAGTTTATTGGACAAAACCAGTTGTGTCGCCATATCTGGTGAAAATGACTATATTCTATCCAATGCCATGACCTGTATTGTTAAAATTCGTGGTGGTAGTCATTTGCAACCTAAAATTACCGCAACAGGCTGCGCTTTAGGTGCACTCATTGCGGCTTATTGTGCTGTTGCTCCTGTTCATATTGCCACAATCGCTGCACACATACATTTCGCTATCGCAGGAAAACTCGCTTACGATCAGGCACAAACGGTGGGTAGCTTTAATACAATGTTTATGGATTATATCCATATGATGGACGCCAACTTAATTAAGCAATATGCTTGTATTGAATTGATTTCGGATGATTAACTTAGCAATGATGCTACCATTTAGATGGTTTTTTAATGAAGTTGTGCGCATCGAAAATAAACCGTGAGACCCATCATGTCTGTCTTATTGAGTAAAGTTGAGCTACTGAATTCAATCCCCGATGATTTTCCATTTTTGCATTTATATCCAATGCAATTCAGAAAAAATATTACGATCATTACTGGTGAAAATGGTTCTGGAAAGTCAACTTTACTTGAATGTTTAGCACTCAAATTTGGCTGTCCACCTGAAGGTGGTTCAGCAAATTTTAACTTTAAAACTGAAGATACTCATTTTGATTATGCTCAGCATGTACGTATATCTAAAACAACTCAGCGCATAAAAGATGTCTTTTTCTATCGCTCAGAAACTTATTATAACTTTTTGACCGAAATGCGTGAGCTAGATAAAGATCCTGAAGCGGGTGCCCCCATTCGTATGTATTATGGGGGACGAGATTTACATACGTTATCACATGGGCAAGCCATGCGTGCTTTGTATGAAAATCGCTTTCGCGAAGGTGGCTTATATATTCTAGATGAGCCTGAATCGGCACTGTCTATTAGCAATCAAATCAATTTTGTTGAAAAAATTTTGCAATTAAGCCAGTTAGGCGCTCAGTTTATTATTGCAACGCACTCTCCCATTTTAATGCTCATTCCTGATATCCAACTCATCCAGATTACTGAGAATAATCACCGAGAAATTAACTTTGTAGATAGTCACATCTATTACATGTATAAAGAAATTTTAAATTCGAAGGGTGGTTTTTTAAAAGATATGATGAATACTGAATAAAAGAGATGACCTTTCATCATCTCTTTTATTGTCATTTTAATAGCAGATAAATATCAGTCACCAGATCAGCCTCATTCACTTCATGAACAAAGTTATGATATTGAAAGAATACAGGAAAATCCCCTGCTTCTTCTTGATGCTCTGGCAACCAGTTACGAAATAGAAAATAAACGCTATCTCGTATACGATCATGACTGCCTAAATGCCTGATCACGGCAAAGCGACCAGCAGGGATTTCCCCCATTTCAACGCCATCTTCATTCTTTTCAATCGGTTTGGTTATAGAACCTGCGATATCAAAACGAAATGCTTGCTCTGGCGTTTGTTCTGGATCGGAAAAAGGAATGCCATATGTTGCAGACGTTGCAACAGGAGATAATCCTGTTTTTTTTCGCCAACTAATAAACTTAGCCGCACTTTCGAATACTTTTTCAGGTGAACCAAGATGAGAAATATATGCAATTTTCTCAACAGGGCGTTCAATTATATTGACGTTCATTTCTAACTCACTTTCTGGGGTGAAATAAACAAACTTCTTGTGCCAGTTTTGCCAATTTGGTTCAGCGCGAAAAGCACGTGGAGTTTGATCAAATGAACGTTTAAATGCTCTTGCAAATGCTTCAGGACTATCAAAACCTGCATCTAATGCAATATCAATAATTTTATATTCTTGCTTAAATACAAGCTGAAAAGAAGCTCGCCTGAGGCGCAGCATCTGTGTATATTTCATGACATTCATTCCCATATGTGCATAAAATATGCGATGAAAATGAAATCTTGAAAGCCCAGCAACCTCACTTAAACCTTGTAAATTAAGTGAATCATCCAAATGTTGCTGAATATAATCACAAACACGTTTTAACTTCAGATTGTAAGCAGTCATGTGTTCACTTTATGTTCATTTGACCTGTTCATTGTGATACAAACCAATGCAGACCTCCTGATCAAAATTGCTTTTCAATCACCTGTTTAAAATAATCCTGTTTGGGCATATCAATCAACTCAACACAGCTTTGCACTGGGATCTGCTGTTGATTTAATATTGCATTTGTAGCGAGACAATCTAAAACTTTTTGCCCTATTTCTTGTTTTTGGTCAGAACTTCGCCCTGAAAGTAAGTAAATTTTGACATGCACATAAGCCTGCTGTTCTTCATCAAGTCCAACTAAGTAAATATCATCTTTTCTCGCTCTGGCTTTAATATCAATTGCTTGGCAATAACCTGTTTCCACCAAAACAGTATTTATTTCAAGCAATAATTGTTTTGCTTCAAAATCTTCTAAATTCGCTGAATAATCAACCACCACATGTGGCATAATTTATATTCCTACTCAATAAATAATAACGCCAAGCGTACCTGATCATAAGCCATTTTAGGATTGGTCAACTCAACGATCGGTCTAAGTTTGATGGAACCATCATCATTAAAATTTTCTGGACGTTTGCTTTTTTGTACACGCTTATAGAGTTTTCTAATTTGTTCAACCACTTCATCCCCAGGATGTGCAACAGAAATATCTAGTCCTTGTTCTTTTTGTAGACGTGCCAAATGATTAATGATGGTTGCAGGTGTCAAGCCACGCTCCGTTGCAATATCTTGAATATCATAGCCTTCTTCAAACAAGGCACGAGTTTCATCCAGAGTCGCTGAACCATAGTTTTGCTTTTCACCTTTTGCCAGTTTTTTCTCATTGCGTAGAATTTCAGTTTCATTGAGTGTACCGCCACAATGGCGAATAAACGCTTTATGTTGAGCTGTTAAATCGGCATCAGCAAAATGATTTTCAGCTTCTTGTGATAGCTCCTGAAAACGACGATCGGCCTTTAGCGCCAGCGTATCAAGTTCTAAAGCTTGATCATTAAAACCAAGTAAACGTAGACCTGTTAAAGATTTAAGTCGTGACAAAGCAACATAACCCTGACCCTTTTCAAAAGTATGTGTCAGATTAATTTCAGCGGCTTCGAGTGTCATGCCCTGACTTTTATGAATGGTAATCGCCCATGCCAAACGCAGTGGAATTTGCTGAAAACTGGCAATACTTTTCCCTGCCTCATTTTCAATAGACCACGTTTCAGGTTCAACCAAAAGTGTCGTGCCATCGGTCATTTTGACTTTAGGTAAAATGCCATGTTCATCATCTTCCTCAAAACCAATCACTTCACCCAAACTACCGTTGATATACCCCATATCAAAGTTATTTTTAACAAACATCACTTTGGCATGTTTTTTTAAGGTAAGTTCTTCTGGCGCACGAACCGATGATTTCAAGGTTTCCAGTAATTTATCATTACCATCTAGCACCGCATTAAACTGATGTCCTTCATTTTCAATCTCATTTAAATGTTGAAAATTGATCTGATCGACATCCATATTATGTGTATAAAGACGTGTAAAAGTATCACCAATATCATACTGACGTGAATTTAACAGAGCCTGTTTATGTTCACTCTGGATATTCTGGGCTCGAATCGCATTTAAAATCTGATTCAGGATTTCATCATCCTGACGATGCTGCTCAGTCAGATAACAAACACGGAATTTTGCTTCGACCCATGCATCTGACATAAAGCAAAATTTATCGCGATTTTGCTCGTCTTTTTTTCCTACAGGTGGTAACTGGAAAAAGTCACCTGCGACAATGACTTGAATTCCACCGAAAGCCTCATCACTTTCTTTAAAATATTTTAAGACCTGATTGACCAAATTAAGCTGTTTGGCATGCAGCATCGAAATTTCATCAATAATTAAAACTTGGGCATTTTCAAGATGTTCTTTTAAATATTTGCGCTCTTTCATGCGTTTAAGATCATCATCAGATAAATGATTTTTAATGCCAATCCCAGCCCAAGTATGAATGGTCATTCCATTCATATGTGTCGCAGCAATTCCAGTAGAAGCGGTCACTGCAACAGGCACTTTACGTGCTTTTAAGTAATTGATGTATTGATTCAGGGTATATGTTTTTCCTGCACCAGCCGAACCTGTTAAAAACACATTTTCACCCGCTTTTAATAACTTCAGTGCAGTTTCTTGCTTCATAACCTGATCATTTCCATAAAACAGCCCATAGCTTAACGACTTTCATTCAAAAGTGAAATCCGAAAGCGACTCAAAATATTAAAATAAATAGATATCAGATAGATACGACAATATTTTTATTGGTAGGTTTTTGGTAGGTAGGAAAAAAATAGCCAAATCAGAATACTAGCTTCACGGTGAGAATCACCTGAAATAACAAATGGATTAATGGAAGAAGGAATCGCTCCATGGCTTTTAAAAATATTGCTGACCAAACAAATGGTTTTTATATCCCATGTGTTTCACTTTTTGGCCCAGGCTGTGCCAAAGAAATTGGAACTAAAGCACAAAATTTAGGTGCAAAAAAAGCACTGATTGTCACCGATGCAGGACTCTTCAAGTTTGGTGTAGCAGACACCATTGCTGAATACTTAAAAGATGCAGGAGTAGATAGTCATATCTTTGCAGGCGCGGAACCCAACCCAACCGACAAAAACGTACATCATGGTGTTGATGCCTATAACGACAACCACTGCGACTTTATTGTCTCTTTAGGTGGCGGTTCTTCACATGACTGTGCAAAAGGAATTGGTCTTGTGACCGCAGGTGGTGGACATATTCGTGATTATGAAGGCATCGATAAAAGTAAAGTTCCGATGACTCCGTTGATTGCAGTGAATACCACCGCAGGTACTGCTTCAGAAATGACACGTTTTTGTATCATTACCAATACTGATACACACGTCAAAATGGCCATTGTTGATTGGCGCTGCACACCACTGATTGCGATTGATGATCCTAAACTGATGGTTGCCAAACCAGCAAGTTTAACTGCTGCAACAGGTATGGATGCCTTGACGCATGCAGTTGAAGCTTATGTCTCAACCGCAGCCAATCCAATTACCGATGCCTGTGCTGAAAAAGCGATTAGCATGATTAGTGAATGGTTAAGTCCTGCGGTTGCCAATGGGGAAAATCTAGAAGCACGTGATGCCATGAGCTATGCACAATACCTTGCAGGGATGGCATTTAACAATGCTTCACTTGGTTATGTACATGCGATGGCGCACCAATTAGGGGGATTCTATAACTTGCCACACGGTGTATGTAATGCAGTCCTATTACCTCATGTATGTGAGTTTAACCTAATTGCTTGTCCAGACCGATATGCACGTATAGCGGAACTAATGGGCGTTCAAACTCAAGGCTTAACTCAAAATCAAGCCGCACGCGCAGCGATTAATGCGATCCGTGAGTTGTCCCAATCTATCGGAATTCCATCTGGACTGACTGAATTAGGTGTGAAAACTGAAGATTTAGCAATTATGGCTGAAAATGCACAAAAGGATGCCTGTATGCTGACCAACCCACGCAAGGCAACCCATGCACAGGTGGTAGAGATTTTTAAAGCAGCCCTTTAATGACTTGAATCACTCAAGATTATTTAATAGTCTCCAACTTTTGTCCTTAGAGCAAGTTTCTCTCCAACCAGCTTGCTTAATTGAGGGAATATTTCTCCAAGATATTCCCTCTTTTTTACCTCATTGAATTGACAAAACCAACATTTCATACAAGGATGACAACATGATTTAAAAACACAAATGAATAAAAATATGAATCAATACACGCCAGATATTTTAGGTGAAGGCTACCAACAGCTGACTTTAAACTTTCCTGATGATTACGAAGGTAAAGTCATTGCAACATTAGTCAGAAAAAAAGCAGCGACGGCAACTTCAAAAGCCGTTTTATATATTCATGGCTTTATCGATTATTTTTTTCAAACCGAAATGGCTGAACAATTTAATCAGCATGGCTATGATTTTTATGCGCTGGATCTGAGAAAATATGGTCGCTCTCATCTTCCTCATCAGATTTTATATAACGTACTCGATCTTAACGAATATAATGCCGAGATTACTGAAGCCCTCAAGATTATGGGCGAAGAACATCACAATCAGATCGTGTTAGCAGGTCATTCTACGGGTGGACTCACTGCGACACTGTATGCTGCACACCATCCTGATCATCCTCTGATCAAGGCACTGTGGGTAAATAGCCCATTTTATGATTTTAATATGAATTCGCTAAAAAAAGCGGTGGGCGTACCTCTATTAAGTCAAGTTGGTCGTTATTTACCTCAAACGAAATTTCCGAGCGGTTTAAATAAATGGTATGTACCGAGTTTGCATCGAGATTACTACGGTGAGTGGTCATTTGATTTAAACTGGAAACAGCCTAATATGAAGAAAGTCCAGTTAAGTTTTATTCGTGCCATTCATATTGCACAAAAAGAAATTCATCAAGGTGTTAAGCTTACAATTCCTGCACTGGTTATGCATTCGAATCAGACTAAAAACCCAAGAAAATGGAGTAAAAAAGCGACGCAAAGCGATGTAATTTTGGGCGTAAAAGATATCGAAAAGTATGCTACAAAAATTAAGGGTGACGTCACCACCCAAACCATTCATCATGGTCTGCATGATTTAGTCCTCTCGGCTGAACCAGTTCGAAGTCAGGTTTATCAACAATTATTTGATTGGTTAGAAATCAAAATGCCCTAAAATCTATTGTTCTGCCTGCTGATATTTAAATAATGATTGGTGGGCAGGATGATCATGAGGCAATAGCTCAATTAATCGCTCAACCGCATCAATCGCTTCAGGGAAACGTGCAACATGTTTCAATAACATGTCCGTTTCTTTGGCTTTGAAAATAGCATCACTTAAACGTGATTCCAGACAATCTCTCCATGCACATAAAAATGGACTCTCGGTTTTTGCCAAGAACACCCCTGTATACAATTGTAATGCTGACGATACATAACCTGAATCTAGCGCATTTTCAGCCTGTAAAAAATCAGCTTCAACATGTGCCAATAAGCGATAAGGACGCGAGCCGAGCATACCGCCAAGCACATCACGTAACTGCGACATTTCAGCTTTTAAAGTCCCCATACTGACTTTACGTTCACCATATAGTGCTTGATGTAGCGTTTCCAGATTTAGACCTTGCGGACATAATGCCAAAATACTCAAAATCTCTATCTGACGCGGTGTTAGCACCAAATTTTTTCCATTAAATAGCACTTGGGGTATAGAAAATGCCCGTATATACAATTGCTGGCGTTGTTGTTCCTGTAAAGCTGTTTGAATGATTGAGGCACACCGTTCAGCAGCTAAAATGCCTAAAGAATTATGATTGGTCCATGTCGTGGATAAATCAATCACACCCAGTAATTGCCTCGAATGTGGATCGATAATCGGGGCAGCATAACAGACCCAATCTTGTACCGATTGCATATAATGTTCATTGGAAAACACGCAACTAGATTGGCGAGTTTTTATCGACAAGGCTAATGCATTAGTTCCCACCATTTCCTCGCCCCACTGCCCGCCCTCGACAAAATGTACACGTTCAGCCGCGCTCCGCATCTGTTGACTCGCAGCTGTCCAGATAATGGTACTACCGACATCACCGACTGCAATCACCATAGATGATTGCTCAGCCACATGTTTCAGATCATTGCCACAATATTGCAATGCTATATCCAATGCAGACGGGTGTTTTTGCGCTAAAGACAATAGCGGCGCAGCGGATCGTTCTTTGGGAATTGCAGCAGATACCGAGCGTTGCCAAGAACTAGTAATACTTTCATTGACTTGATTTGTTTGTTCTGTCTTGAGAATGCTTTGTTGGCGAAGAGTCTCAACCGCGTGGCGCTGTTCCCTGAGCTTTTGTTTTGTAACCATTTGTATATTCCCTGAAAATTGTCATGTTCTCCAACCTTTCTCCAACCTTCGTTTTTATATGCTAACTGCACAGTGTACAAAAGTACCTTATACCAAAGCTGTATAAGCTTCAAATTTGATATGTATATCAATGATAAGCAAAGGAATATTTATATGCGTTACATCGATCCTAATCAACCTGGTTCTAAGGTTCAATTTAAATCTCAATATGAAAACTTTATAGATGGGCAATGGGTTGCCCCTGTAAAAGGAGAATACTTTGAAAATATCTCTCCTGTCGATGGCAAAGTATTTACAAAAATTCCGCGCTCAAGTGCGGAAGATATCGAATTAGCATTGGATGCGGCCCACAAAGCAAAAACACAATGGAACAAAGCTTCACCTACCACTCGCTCTAATTTATTGTTAAAAATTGCTGATCGTCTTGAAGCAAATCTGGAAATGTTAGCGGTTGCTGAAACATGGGACAATGGTAAGCCTGTACGTGAAACACTGGCAGCAGATATTCCATTGGCGATTGATCATTTCCGTTATTTTGCAGGCTGTATCCGCGCTCAGGAAGGCGGTATTTCAGAGATTGATGAAGATACTATTGCCTACCATTTTCATGAACCTTTAGGTGTCGTTGGTCAAATCATTCCGTGGAATTTCCCGATTTTAATGGCTGCATGGAAACTTGCCCCTGCCTTGGCAGCGGGTAACTGTATTGTACTAAAACCTGCTGAACAAACGCCTGTCAGTATTTTGGTGCTGGTTGAACTGATTCAAGACCTTTTACCAGCGGGTGTACTTAATATTGTCAATGGTTATGGCGTAGAAGTTGGTCGTCCATTGGCGACTAATCCACGTATTGCAAAGATTGCCTTTACGGGTTCAACCAAAGTCGGTCAACAAATTATGCAATATGCGACTGAGAATATCATTCCAGTCACACTTGAGCTTGGTGGCAAATCACCGAATATTTTCTTTGAAGATATTTTAGATAGAGATGATGACTTCCTTGAAAAAACCTTAGAAGGTTTTGCCATGTTTGCTCTGAATCAGGGTGAGGTTTGTACTTGTCCTTCACGCGCACTGGTTCAGGAAAGCATTGCAGATCGTTTTCTTGAAATGGCCATTGAACGTGTTAAGAAAATCAAAACGGGGCATCCATTAGATACGGACACCATGATTGGTGCGCAAGCATCCAAACAACAGTTTGACAAAATTATTGGTTGTATCAATACGGGTCGAAATGAAGGTGCAAAACTTCTAACAGGTGGTGAAGCACGTCATGATGTCGATGGTGGTTTCTATATTGAACCGACCATTTTTAAAGGCCACAACAGTATGAAAATTTTTCAGGAAGAAATTTTCGGACCTGTATTATCGGTCACGACATTTAAGGACTTTGATGATGCGATGCACATTGCCAATGATACCGTCTACGGCTTAGGTGCAGGCGTTTGGTCTCGTTCTGCGCATACCTCTTATCGTGCTGGTCGCGCAATTGAAGCGGGTCGCGTTTGGACCAACTGTTATCACATTTATCCTGCGCATGCTGCATTTGGTGGCTATAAACAATCAGGTATTGGTCGTGAAAACCACAAAATGATGCTGGATCATTATCAACAAACTAAAAACTTATTGGTCAGTTATTCAACAAAACCCATGGGCTTTTTCTAAAACCAATTTTTAGATATTTGATGTCTTTCATCATTATTTAAACCCTTTTTTTCTCCTATAAGGATAAATAAAAGGAACTTTTGAAAGAAGTCTATTGAGTATAGAGGTGATTGAGTCACCTCTATATTTTCAAACTAACTTGAATTACCGTTTTATTTTTCATTAAACATAAAACTAGCCGTATTTTATTTTAAGCACAGCTGATCATACTGTTTCCTTTTTACATAATTTGGCTTAATGTAAAACAATACTTACACGCTGTTTAAATCCTTATGACTCATCATACTTTTTCCAAAACGATTTACGCTATTCAGCATCTTGCTTTTGAAGACTTGGGTTCGTTGGAAGATATTTTTTATCAGCTAGGTTTTCGTATTCGCTATTTCGAGGCAGGCGTAGATGATTTAACGCCAGCACTCAATTATGAAGGTCTTACCGTTATTTTAGGTGGACCCATTGGGGTTTATGAGCAAGACGACTACCCTTTTTTAACTGATGAAATTCGCTTACTTCAACAACGGCTTGCCAGTAAAAAGCCAACTTTAGGCATTTGTTTAGGTGCACAGCTCATTGCAAGAGCATTAGATGCAAAAGTATATGCAGGTCATCAAAAAGAAATTGGTTGGACCAAACTTGAGATTAAGCCGCTTGAGCATAATATTTTAGAGCCGCTTGAAGGTGTTGCAGTTTTACACTGGCATGGGGACACTTTTAATTTACCTGAAGATGCCATTCTTCTTGCTAGCACCCCCCTTTATCCACATCAAGCATTCGCAATTGGACATCATATTTTAGCTTTACAGTTTCATATCGAAGTGGCTGAAGATATGTTTGAACGTTGGCTGATTGGTCATACATGTGAGTTACGTCAGGGTAAATTCTCAATTCCTCAGCTACGTGAGGAAAATTCACTGCATGCTCAAAACCTTGAACATGCTGCATACCATGTGATTAAACAATTTTTAAAACAAAACCAGTTATTAAATTAAAAGAAGGTCTTTTTGACCTTCTTTTAATTTTCCGAAGAAAATAACTCAATCACATCTTGTTCAGTCATCTGCTTAGCTGAAGATAAAAAAGGATAATACGCAGGTTTATGATCTGAATAAATTTCCAGATAAATTTTTGCCTGTTCAGGTAGCTCAAACAATTGTGCATTTAAACTATAGTATTCTCGTTCATTCAGTTTGTAATATAAATGGGTTCCGCATTCTTTACAAAAATAGCGCGCTGCCCATTCTGACGATACATATTTTCCAATGGATTCTTCACCTGACACTTTCAAATGATCGATCACTTCCAGCGTCAAGGATGGCCCGCCTCCCCATTTTCGACACATAGAACAATGACAAACCGTGATTTGCTCTGGATGAATATTAGCCTCAAATTGTACCGACCCACATAAACATTGACCCAACATATTGTTCCCTTCTATTCATGTTTATTAGTTTTCATTTTTTAGAGTTCATTACTATGCTACAAAATAAAAAACCCATCATGTATTTTATTCATGATGGGTTTGTTCAAACGGTAAACTCTTATTTCTTGGCAGCTTCTGCTTCAGTGGTAATGTTTACAGTAATTTTATCACCGACATTTGGTACATAGTTTCCGATCCCAAATTCAGAACGATTAAATGATGTAGTTGCATTGAAACCAATTGCAGGGACTTTTGCCATTGGATGTTCGCCTTGTTTATTCAACACAGCGTCCAATACGACAGGTTTGGTAATCCCTTTAACGGTTAAGTTACCTGTAATTTTGAAATGTTTTTTGTCTTTGGTTTCAACTTTAGTACTTTTGAAAGTAATGTTCGGATATTTAGCTGCATTGAACCAGCCTTCTTCCTGAAACTCTTTATCCAACGCAGTTACGTTTGTATTAACGCTACTGACTGGAATCGTCACTTCTACAGAAGAGTTTGCAGGTTTTGCATTGTCAACTTTAATCACACCTTGAATATCGCTAAAGTTCGCACTTGGTGTAGAAAAACCGAAGTGATTCCATGAAAATACAGTCGCAGTGTGCGTTGGATCGATTTTGTAATCTACTGGCGCAGCTAAAGTTAATGTACTCGCAACTGCAACAGCCAAGCCAAGTGATAATGTTTTTAAACGCATGATGATTTCCTAATAGTGAATAGTTATTAGTTTATACATTGCTGATTTTAATACACTGTTATTTATAAGACGAATTGTTGCAAGCATGCAACAATCTTGATTTAATTAATTTACCTTAATAAATAATCCTGATTATCTAAAATAAAGCTTAATTTTTTAAATAATGCTTAATTAAATATATTATTATTTAGATAAAGTTAAATATATGCCTATTTAAATCTATTTGCCAACATACAAAACAACAACAAGCCTAATGTGATTTATGCTAAAGATACTACTTTATTGATCAATTTTGGTGATTACATGTCATACACTGCACAAGCTCAAAGTACCCAAACGCCTTATCGAGTGACGCTGACCGATCCCTCTGGACATGTCTGGTACGTCGATGAACCTCAAGAAAAAGGTGGACAAAATTCTGCACCTAATCCTATTTTGCTGCTTCTTTCTGCCTTAGGTGCATGCACAACCGTGACTTTGCAAATGTATGCAAACCATAAACAGATACAACTTGAACATGTACAAGTCGATTTGATTTTAAATCCTCAAGGAGAGAGCGTTTCTTCTGACTCCAATAAAATTGATCGTAAAATTAAACTGACAGGAAACTTTACTGAAGATCAGCACAAACGTTTATTGAAAGTTGCTGAAAGCTGCCCTGTACATAAATTGCTGACCTCAAATATTTCAATTCAGACTGAATTGACTTTTTGATCTTGCATTGATGCACTTAACTGAATACTCAACTTTTATTGTTGCTCAGCAATACTGAGATCAAGCTCAACTGTTGCTGAGAGAGCTCGAGTTAAAAGAAAAAAGTTCAATCATTCCCTTAACTCAGTTTTCTTAATCATGCTTTTCATGATCATGCATTATCACTTTTCCAATGACTCCCGATTTGAACGAAATCAGGCAATTTATCACTATGAAAGACATTATTTTCGTTATCAACAGCAAATCTGGATACTTCACTCTCATTTTCCACAGGACTTTTTTGATAAAAATTAAATTCACCTAATACCCCATCGAGTGCAGCCGAGTTTTTAATATCGGTGGCTAATGTATGAGAGATCGATTGCGCAGGATGATCTATAAACTCGCATTCGCCTGTAACAGGTTGTCCATTTAAATCCACAAATGAAAATTTCATGCTGATATCCAATTAAAAACGATACATATCATTCAAAAATATATCACATAAACATCAAATCAAAAAAATCCCAGCCAAGCTTTCGATTGGCTGGGATTACAAACTTTAAGTTTCGCTAAAGTTTATTTTATGCCGTTAAAGACTGCACAGCTTCTACGATAGCTTCAGTTGTAATACCAAAGAATTTGAATAGATCTTTAGCAGGTGCAGATTCACCATACGTTGTCATGCCGATCACTTTGCCATCTAGACCAACAAATTTCCACCAGTAGTCTACATGTGCAGCTTCTACAGCGACACGAGCACGGATATTTGCAGGTAATACTGACTCACGATAAGCAGTATCTTGCTTCATAAACTCTTCTGCGCAAGGCATTGAAACTACACGCACACCATCAAGCTGTGCATAAGCATTCATTGCCAATTCAACTTCTGAACCTGTTGCAATGATAATAGCTTTAAGCTCACCTTTTTCCTGAGCCAATACATAGCCACCTTTTGCAGCATTTTGGATTTGCTCATCCGTACGGGTTTGGAATGCTAAATTTTGACGAGATAAGATTAATGCAGATGGACCATCTTTACGCTCTAAAGCAGATTTCCATGCAATTGCCGTTTCAACTGTATCCGCAGGACGCCATGTATTGAGATTAGGGGTAGAACGTAATGATGCAATTTGCTCTACAGGTTGATGCGTTGGTCCATCTTCACCCAAACCAATCGAGTCATGGGTATAAACATGGATCACACGCTGCTTCATCAATGCAGACATACGCACTGCATTACGTGCATATTCCATAAACATTAAGAATGTTGCAACGTAAGGGATAAAGCCACCATGTAGAGCAACGCCATTAGCTATAGCAGTCATACCAAACTCACGTACACCATAATGTACATAGTTGCCAGCAGGATTATCCTGCACACCGACACAACCTTTCCATAAAGTAAGGTTAGAACCAGCGAGATCGGCAGAACCACCTAACAATTCGGGTAATAATGGTCCAAATGCTTGTAAAGTATTTTGGCTTGCTTTACGCGTTGCAATGGTTTCAGCTTTGGCATTGGTTTGTGCAATAAAAGCATCTGCTTGAGAGGCAAAATCAGCTGGTAAATCCCCAGAAACACGGCGCAAAAGTTCCGCTGCTTCAGTTGGATATTGGTCTTGATATGCTGCAAAAACTTGATCCCAAGCTGATTCAACTTGTTGCCCTTTGGCTTTGGCATCCCACTGCTCATAAATGTCAGCTGGAATAACGAAAGCGTCATCTTCCCAACCCAATACTTCACGAGTAAGTTTAATTTCATCTACACCAAGCGGTGCACCATGACTATCTTCTTTTCCTTGTTTATTTGGTGATCCCAAACCAATAACAGTTTTACAAATAATGATAGTAGGCTTAGTGGTTTCAGCTTGTGCTTGAACAGTAGCTTGACGAATCGCATCGGCATCATGACCATCGGCACGTAACACTTGCCAACCATAAGACTTGAAGCGTTGCTCAGTATCATCACTGAACCAGCCTTCAACTTCACCATCAATAGAAATACCATTGTCGTCATAGTAAGCAATCAACTTACCCAGTCCCAAAGTTCCTGCCAGTGAACACGCTTCATGGGAAACACCTTCCATTAAGCAACCATCACCTAGGAAACAATAAGTAAAATGATCAACTACGGCTAAATCAGCTTTGTTAAATTGTGCAGCAAGTGTTTTCTCAGCTAAGGCAAAACCTACAGCATTGGCGATCCCCTGACCTAAAGGACCTGTTGTAGTTTCAATACCTGGTGCATAACCTAATTCTGGATGACCTGGCGTTTTAGAATGTAATTGACGAAATTGCTTGATATCCTCAATTGAAACATCATAGCCCGTTAAATGTAGCAATGCATATTGCAACATTGAACCATGACCATTTGACAATACAAAACGGTCGCGGTTCGCCCATTGAGGATTGGCTGGATTATGGTTTAAAAACTCGCGCCAAACGACGTCTGCAATGTCTGCCATACCCATTGGCGCACCAGGATGGCCTGAATTTGCCTGTTGTACAGCATCCATAGCCAATACACGAATTGCGTTTGCAATACGACGTTCGTTTAAAGGGGTCGTCATAGGTCAGCGTCCAAATAAATCGATAAAATATAAAAGATGTGCATGAATCGGGATTCAAAAACAGGCTATATTGTCTTAAAAAAACCGTCACGGGTAAAGCCTATGTCGTGATTTTCCGTACTTTTATATGGTCGTTTTGATTGAATTATGGTAAATCTTGTAGCGTCAGGCAGAATTTCATTTTTGTATTTTTTAGATGCCTATGAAATAGATTATTTTTAAATCTATTAGATTTCATTATAAATAAAATAAAATCAATAAATTAAATTTATTTAAACCATCATCAAGATGATTAAAGTTTAATCATTTTATACATAAACTTCCACTAAAAAACTTCCACCTCTGAAAAATGAATTTTAGTAATCTATTCAAAAAAATAATGAACCATATTCAGCTCAGAGTTCAGATGAGTCATTCGGCTTTTTCATCATTTTTTAAACACACTTTATTTTCTCACATAGCGAGAAATAAAATAGACTTATGAAAGGAGTCTAAAGATTAAAAAATTAAATTCTTTTCCTTCAAAGCTGAAAACGATGCCTAAACTGATATATTTTTGAGTCAAAATAAAAACTACCTTAAAAAACAGAAACTAAATTTTAAAGTACCAACCAGAATCAAGCACAAATGATCAATTTATCAAACCTATATAAGTTTTACTCATACACATATCAGATAAAACAAGGCAAAAATGACATAAATTCACGCAATTTAGTCAGGTTAAGCTAGTCCTAAGGAGCAAGTCGATGTAACATATTATGTCTTTAAAAATTACTGTGATAGGACTTTCATGCGCGAGTATGCTGTTTTTACTTCGGAATCTGTAAGCGAAGGCCATCCAGATAAAATGGCTGACCAAATTAGTGATGCGATTTTGGATGCGATCTTAAGAGAAGACCCATATGCACGGGTTGCTTGTGAAACATTAGTAAAAACAGGCGCTGTGGTTCTTGCTGGTGAAATCACGACAACAGCCAATGTAGATTTCGAAGCGATTGTACGTCAAACCGTAAATGGTATTGGCTATCATCATTCTGATCTCGGCTTTGACGGTTCAACCTGTGCTGTGATCAACATGATTGGTAAACAGTCTCCTGAGATTGCTCAAGGTGTAGATCGTCAAAAGCCTGAAGATCAGGGTGCTGGTGATCAGGGTTTAATGTTTGGTTATGCAAGTCGTGAAACTGATGTCTTGATGCCAGCGCCTATTTCCTATGCGCACCGCCTCATGGAACGTCAGGCAGAATTACGTCGTTCAGGTGTGTTGCCATGGTTACGTCCAGATGCAAAAAGTCAGGTGACTTTTGCTTATGAAAATGGTCGCCCTGTACGTCTGGATGCAGTGGTTCTTTCGACTCAACATGATCCTGAAATTTCTCAAACTCAGCTTAAAGAAGCTGTGATTGAAGAAATTGTCAAACCTGTTATTCCAGCAGACATGTTCCATGCAGGCACCAAATTCCATATTAATCCTACAGGCATGTTTGTCATTGGCGGTCCAGTTGGGGATTGTGGACTTACAGGCCGTAAAATTATTGTGGATACTTATGGTGGGATGGCACGTCATGGTGGCGGTGCTTTTTCTGGTAAAGATCCATCAAAAGTTGACCGCTCTGCTGCTTATGCAGGTCGTTATGTGGCTAAAAATATTGTGGCAGCGGGTCTAGCAGATAAATGTGAAATTCAGGTGAGTTATGCCATTGGTGTGGCTGAACCTACTTCTATTTCAATCAATACCTTTAATACAGCAAAAGTTGATGATGAGCTGATTATTGCTTTAGTACGTGAACATTTTGATCTGCGCCCATTTGGTATTACGCGTATGTTGAATCTGTTACAACCTATGTATAAGCAAACTGCTGCTTATGGTCATTTTGGTCGCGAAGGCACAGACCATGCATTTACTTGGGAAAAAACAGATAAAGTTGACGTTCTCAAAGACGCTGCTGGTCTATAAAGCCGCATTCTATATTTTAAACAAGCCCGCAATTGCGGGCTTGTTTTGTATTAGAATCTATCGAACACTTAATCTAAAAAACTAGTTTAACAACTTAAATACAGGACTATTAATTGGTTTTTTTATCGTTAGAGTTTAAAACATCCAGTATCGACTTTTGTGCTGGCGTATCAGTCTCATGGGTTTGTATATAAAATTGTACCGTTTTAAATACCATAACCACAGCAAGACATCCGATCAGACAAAAAATCCACCATCCATATGGACTGCGAATATGGTGTGAACCACAGTAAGGACATTCTTTATCTGTGGAAGCAACGACCTTGTTACAACATGCACAGTTATATTGGTATAGCATAGTTAAACCCTCCCGCACGACCCCTAAACTTGTTTTTCTATTCTGTTCAGCTATAGCTAAATCATTTTAGGCCTTATATTTTTATACTATGTGAAATGGAAGCGGATTTCAATAAAACCAAAAAATAATAAATTTAATTATTTATCAATGATATATAAAAAATATCATTTATAAAACTACATAAAAAATAGAATTATCCACAAAAAATTTGTTAAAATTTATTAATAGTTTTATAAAAGTTGATGATGATGGCTCAATTGATTAATAAGGGTGGTTTTCGTGAACGGGCTAATCGTAGTCGTAAATATAAAGAATCCGAAAACGAAAAAACCACGCTGGTTTCAAATAAATATCAGCCCACTATGAAATCCGAGTCGAGCCATGTTGAATCCACAATTAACGATCCTTCTCTAGCGCAGAAAAATCAAAGCACAGACCAATAGGTCTTTTGTATATTAAGACATCATATTGCTTATTAAAAGAGATCATCATAAAAGCATTGAATGAATCAATATAAAGTTCCTGCATATAGTGGCTTAAACTCTTGATGAATCATGAGAAATTGAGTTAAGTCATGTCAAAATACCGATTGTATTTTCGTAGCGGCACTATTTACATTAGTAACTAAAAGTATAGTTCAAAGGATTCGCTACAAATTGGTTGAAAATGGTCGTGATCTTTATTCAGTAAAAATTTATACTTTTGATTGTCAGTGACAAAGCTGATAAAAAACCACAAAAGTTAGCGAAAATCAGTCATATGCAAGCTATGATACGGCGAATATACAAATATAGAAGGCATTAATCGTGCTTATGTTTTAGCGCATCAAACTATTCAGGACGTGGTGATTTATCGTGCCAGAATTGCAAAAACATTGCGTTTATCTAAACATTCAATGAAGACATATTCAGAGAAACATGATTTAAAAAAATGCATATTTACCAGAGTAGCATTCTGGATGTAACTTATCGTAAATCCAAAGCATCCTTATTTAAAGCAACCGTTTGAAAGCCATGATTTGAACCCCAAAAAAAGCCGAATCAGTAATTCGGCTTTTTGATATAACAGAGCATCAAGCTTATTTTAGTCTTTGTCTTTATATTCAATTTTCTTGCGATCTGGCGTGACTTCACGAGCTTCACCATCAATCACACTGGAATCACGATACTGATCATTAGATTGTTGATTTTGCATATCCTGCATTTGACGCATCATGTCAGCAAAAGGATTTTGTCCAGCCTGACCATTTGCACCACCCATCATGCCCCCCATCATTTTGTCCATCATGGCTTGCTGACGTTTTGCCATCGTTTTCATCAAGGCATTCTGGAAAATTCGTTGCACAGCAGGAATTAAAATTAGCAGAGCTAAAATATCAGAGATAATACCTGGTAACATTAATAGAAAACCTGCCATCGCCATCGCAAGTTTCTTGCTTACAGCAGGATCAGTACCGATCTGCCCTGTCATTTGCATTTGCTGCAACTGCGGCATAATCCCAGAGGTACTGGAGCGCAGCATGTTTAACCCGATGAAGAACGCGATAATAAACCAGAAAAATACGTACCAACCGCTAACAAATTGGGCAATACCAATCCATACAGCAATTTCGAGAATCGCGCCAAGAACAACAATCAATAATAAATTCATGTAAAACGTATCTATCTCAAAAATAAATGTTTGCAGCAGTATTAAACACTGATCTCAACTGAATCAAGATTTTTTAATGCTGTTATGTAACAATATGGGCAATCTTTTATTTTTAAAGTCTGTTTATGCCATTAATTATAGGAATTGATCCTGGTTCACGCCTCACAGGTTATGGCATCATTGAAAAAGATGGCGGTCAGTTACGTTTTATTGACGCTGGAACCATACGCACTGAAAGTCAGGACATGCCTGAACGTTTAAAACGGATTTTTGCAGGTGTTGAAAGGATTGTAAAATTTCATGGCCCGACCGAAGCCGCAGTCGAACAGGTATTTATGGCACAAAATCCTGATTCTGCTCTTAAATTAGGTCAAGCACGCGGTGCAGCAATTGCAGCTTTGGTGAATCTGGATTTACAAGTGGCTGAATATACCGCACGACAAATTAAACAATCTGTCGTTGGTTATGGTGCAGCAGATAAAGAGCAAGTCCAAATGATGGTGATGCGAATTTTAAGCTTAAGTATTAAACCGCAAGCCGATGCCGCTGATGCACTTGCGGCTGCTATTTGCCATGCCCATGTATCAGGAAGCATGAGCAAAATGGCAGTTTTAAATGCTCTTGGTGGAATGGCACGTGGAAGAAGCCGTTATAACAGTAGAAGGCGTTAAGTTAAATTAAGCATTTACAACCTGATAAATTGCATGAGCCATCTGCTGTGCCTGAATCCCACGTTGTCCACCCTCAGCCAGTAAATCACCTGCTTTTCCATGTAAAGTAACAATATCTGAAAGTGTAATCTCTGCATGAAATTGCGCTTTCAGGCTAGCCACCATGCCTGCTAATACATCACCCATCCCGCCTGTTCCCATCCCAGCATTGCCTGTTGAACAGACAAATAACTTGTTTTTTTCCAAAATTAAACTGCCAGAACCTTTTAGCACCCAATTGCCTTGATATTTTTGTTGGAGTCGGTAAATTGCAGCAACACGATCATGTTCAACTTGTTGAGCAGTGATATTGAGTAATCGAGCTGCCTCAGCGGAGTGAGGTGTTAGATATATATTTTCATTCAAATCAACGTCTTGTTTTTCTGCCAAAAACCAGAGCGCATCCGCATCCAATACAATTTCAAGTTGAGTCTGAGTTTGTAGGATTTCAAACCATAGATTAAAAATTTGAGCTGACCAACGATCTCTCCCTAAGCCCATTCCAAAACAGATTGCATCGATCTGATCCAGTAATGTTTCAATTTTTTCCTGATCAAATTGATCAATATCTTGCACCATAATATTAGGTGAACGTGACAATATTGCGCAATGATGTGATGCATCACAAATTACAGTGACTTTGCCTGCACCTGCATGAAAAGCTGCCTCCGCCGCCATGATTACAGCTCCCCCGATATTGGCATGACCACCCACCACTAACACATGCCCATAACTTCCTTTATGACCAAAAGCCTGACGTTGGGGTAAATGAAGCTGTGAAGATGTCAGATAAGCGAGTGGTTGTAACTCCTTATCACAAGGAATCAATGAAATAACGTTAAGTTGTCCCACATATTCTTTGGCTTGTCCTGTCACCAGCCCTATTTTTATTGCCAAAGCCGTAAAAGTAATATCGGCTTTTATTGCGACTGGTAAGACCTGACCAGTATTTGCATGTAAACCGCTTGGAACATCAATCGCAATTTTTAAACCAGATAACTGATTAAAATGCTGAACTATCTCCTGCCATTTTTGATCAAGCTCACGATTTAATCCAATTCCAAATAGTGCATCAATATGGCAATCAAAATGATCTGGAACTGCAAAATTTGGCTCAATCTGTATTTTATGAAGCTGCGCGTAAAGAATCGCTTGCTTTAAATCTGAAGAATCACTGACGGATGCAGCAAATATCTGAACCTCATAGCCTTTTTGAGATAAATAAGCGGCCGTATAGTAACCATCCCCTGCATTGTTTCCGGAACCACACCATACTGCAATTTTTTTGATGCTTAGGCTATTTGTTATCATGTATTGGTCTAATTGTTTAGCTATGTCCCAAGCGACCTGCTGCATTAGACCTAAAGAAGAATTTTGCTGTGCAAACCAACGCTTTTCCCATGCTTGAATACTTTCACGATTATAAACAGGGCTATGGTAAACTGTACTTCGCATTGTTCTTCTTCCTCATTATTCTTGGCATATGTCATCTATTTCTTCAGCAGCTTCTATTCCTGTTCTTCAATATAATGCCATTGAACTCAAACAATGGATCAAACAACAGGCTTTGGCACTGGGTTTTGCTGATTGTGTCATTGCCAAACCAGATGCTCAAGCACAAATGCCCCGTTTTGAGGAATATTTAAAACGTGGCTATCATGCGGACATGCACTATTTAAAAGAAAATCTGGAAAAACGTGCAGATCCAAAATTGCTCGTTCCGGGAACAAAAAGCATCATTTGTGTGCGCATGAACTATCTAGTGGAAACACCAAAACCACGCTCTGTGCCAGATGAACCCAACTCAGCCATTATTGCTCGTTATGCACGAGGACGCGATTACCATAAAGTAATGCGTGGTCGTTTAAAAACGCTTGCCTCAAAAATTAAAGACAAGGTTGGTGAATTTGAATCGCGTCCTTTTGCAGACTCTGCACCTATCTTTGAGAAATCATTGGCTGAAAGTGCGGGCATGGGATGGACAGGTAAACATACTCTGCTTATTCACAAAAAATCAGGTTCTTTTTTTGTTTTGGGTGAGTTATTTACCTCACTCGATTTACCTTTTGATGAGCCTGCTACAGCACATTGTGGTTCATGTAGTGCTTGTATTGATATTTGCCCGACGCAAGCGATTGTTGAACCTTATATGCTGGATGCGCGTAAATGTATCGCTTATCTAACGATTGAATATAAAGGAATTATTCCAAAAGAGTTGCGCAGTGGGATTGGCAATCGTATCTTTGGCTGCGATGATTGTCAGCTCATTTGTCCGTGGAACAGTTTTGCAAAAAAAGCTTCAATTCCTGATTTTGATCCCCGACATGGACTGGACAATATTTCATTGATAGAAATCTGGAACTGGGATGAAGCTACATTTTTAAATAACACCGAAGGCAGCCCCATTCGTCGCACAGGTTATCAATCGTTTAAACGTAATATTGCCATTGGATTGGGTAATGCGCCCTATTCAAGCATCATTGTAGACCAACTCATACAAGCCAAATCACAGCATGATGACATCGTAAATGTGCATATTGACTGGGCAATTGAACAACAATTATTAAAGCAAGGCGCAAGTCAAGAAAAATGATATTTTTTGCCCTATAGCTTTGGCATGAATTCTGTATGATAAGTTGCTAGTAAATACAATCATCATGGATTATGACAATGACCTTACGTAATGATTGGACTCGTAATGAAATCCAAGCACTTTATGATCAGCCATTTTTAGATCTGGTTTTTCAGGCGCAACAAGTGCACCGTCAATATTTTTCTGCCAATACGATTCAGGTCAGTACTTTATTATCCATCAAGACAGGAAAATGCCCTGAAGATTGCAAGTATTGTTCGCAATCGGCACGCTACGATTCAAAATTAGAAGCAGAAAAACGAATTGCTGTTGAAAAAGTCATTTCTGAAGCAAAAGCTGCTAAAGAATCAGGCTCATCACGTTTTTGTATGGGCGCAGCTTGGCGCAATCCGCATGAACGTGATATGCCGTATGTACTGGAAATGGTGCGCGAAGTCAAAGCACTTGGGATGGAAACCTGTATGACGCTTGGCATGCTCAATCAATCACAAGCCGACCGCTTATATGATGCAGGCCTAGATTACTACAACCATAACCTAGATACTTCACGCGAATATTATAGCAACATTATTAGCACCCGTACTTTTGATGACCGTTTAAATACACTCGATCATGTGCGTAATGCTGGTATGAAAGTATGCAGTGGCGGTATCGTAGGCTTAGGTGAGGATAAGCAAGATCGTATTGGATTATTGTATGAGCTAGCAACTTTACCGATTCACCCAGAATCTGTGCCTATTAATATGCTGGTTCCAATCGAAGGCACTCCACTGGCCGATGTTGAAAAACTAGAAGTGACTGAATGGATTCGCACTATTGCCGTTGCCCGTATTATCATGCCACAAAGTTATATTCGCCTTTCTGCGGGACGTGAGTCTTTAAGCGATTCTGATCAAGCACTCGCGTTTATGGCTGGCGCAAATTCTTTATTTTCTGGCGATAAATTACTTACCACCCCAAATGCAGGTGAAGGTCGAGACCAACAACTTTTTGCCAAATTAGGATTGGTCGCGGAGAAACCAAAAGTTTCTGTTCGAGAAATGGCTGTCGATGCTATGAGTGCATAACAACTCACTCTCATATAATTAATTCAGCCACATATAATTTAAGCCCTCTTTCTTCAGAGGGTTTTTTTACGATGTCACTAAAATGCCATATTGAGCAGTGAGATACATACCTTCACGAATAAGATCTTCACCTGCTACGTGTTTTACAGTGAGTTGCTGGGCATGGACATCGAAACTAAATGAGTCAAATATATCCTGATGTTGCATCAGCCATATAATGGTTTGAACAAGTTGATTGGTAACAATGTGCTGATCAGAATTTGAAATATTCGACATAACTACACTCAATTGTAAATTATTTAAGTATTTAAAAAATAGAGGCGAAATCATTTTGATTCAAGTTTAGTATAGTGCCAATAATAGGGCGAAAAAAATTATTTATCCTGATACATATAATTAAAAAGTAGCAAAATAAAAAACACTATAGTAAATTAATGTAAACGTATTTTTATAATTAACTCACTAAAAAAAATCATCATTATTTTATAACACTCGTTAAAAGGGATTAACGATGAAAATATTTCTACGATACAGTTTAATATCTTGCAGCCTATGTTTATCAATATCACAACATGTACATGCTGTAGAAGGCGCCTCAGGTAGACCAAGTACTGGTATGCAGGTCGTTCCTTTAAATGCAGTATTACCTTCAGAAGAAGGCGGGATATTAAGTCTCGTAAGTGTTTATTATGATGGTAGTCTAAGTGCTTCCAAACAGGTTCCTATTGCGGGTCAACTGGTTGGAGGAATTGATTATCAACTTTCCTATAATTTATTAAATGGCGTATTTATCTGGAAGACTTCTCCAAAGTGGACATTGGCAACAAGTGTTGGAGTCCCTGTACAGTACACTAACATTCGTTCTTATGTGAATGATCGAGAAAGGCAAGAAAGCGCGACAAAAATTGGTGATGTTATGTTTTCTCCTCTTATTGCCAATTACCATATCAACCCGATTATGCATGTTCTATTTGGGGTTAACGTCTATGCCCCAACGGGTAGTTATGATCCAAATAAACTTAGCAATGCAAGCCAAAATACGTGGACGTTTGTGCCAAATATGGCAATGACCACCATTTTACCAAGACTAAAAACTGAACTTACAGCAAATATGGGTTATGAGTTTTATACTAAAAATGAAGCCACTGATTATAAAAATGGTGAAATGTTTCGTCTTGATTTATTAGGACTAAAACGATTTGAGTCAGGATTAGGAGTGGGAGTCGTTGGTGGGATGATTTATCAAACTACAGATGATGATAGCCGTTTTTCTGAACGTTTAGATGGATTTAAAGGTCGCTCTTATGGAGTCGGACCAATCTTAACTTATGAAAAGAAACTCGGACAGGATTATTCACTTTCACTTTCTGCTCGTGGTGTACATGAATTTGATGTAAAAAACCGACCAGAAGGTACGGCTTATCAGGTTAATCTTTCACTTCAATATTAATAACAGTTTTATTAACTTTAATGACAACAAATGGAAATGTGAGTACAACTAGATGAATCAATCTCATTTGAATAAAAAACTTATTTTCACTTTACTAACCACAACGATGCTGTGTAGCCACTTACATGCAAAACCTGCTACCAGTATAACCCAACAAGCGAATAACTCAGTTTACAACACACTGCCTTTTAGTGATAAAAAGGATTTCGAAGATGCTCAACGAGGACTCTTACTTAAGCCTGAACATTTAACCATTAAAGATGAAAAAACAGGCAAAGTGGTTTGGGATTTAGAGTCATTTAAGCAATATATTAAATTGGAAAATCCTGCGCCGCCTTCTGTAAATCCAAGCTTATGGAGAAATGCCCAGCTCAATTTACAATATGGATTATTTGAAGTTAAGCCTGGAATTTATCAGGTTCGTGGTTATGATTTAGCAAATATTACATTTATACGTGGTAAAACTGGCTGGATTATTTTTGATGTAGGTAGCGTAAGTGAAACCGCGAAAGCAGCCTACGACTTAGTTACAGAAAAATTTGGCAAACTTCCGATCGTAGCGGTGATGTATAGTCATCCTCATGTCGATCACTATGGCGGTGTCAAAGGTGTCATTAACGAAGCCGATGTAAAAAGTGGAAAAGTTAAGGTGATTGCACCAGATGGCTTTATGGAACATGCTATTAGTGAAGGCGTTATTTCTGGTAATGCAATGAGTCGCCGTGCAATCTATATGTATGGTGCTTTACTACCACGTAACCCAGAAGGAAGTGTAGGTGCTGGACTTGGATTATCCAATCCAGGCGGTACAACCACAATTATTGAACCTAATATTTTAATTAAAAAAACAGGTGAAAAACTGAATGTTGATGGTGTTGAAATGGTTTTCCAAATGACACCAGGTACCGAAGCACCCGCAGAAATGAATATATATCTGCCAGCGTTTAAAGCAATGTGGATGGCAGAAAATACAACTGCAACCATGCATAATATTTTAACCCTACGCGGTGCTCAAGTTCGTGATGCTTTAAGTTGGTCAAAATATATTAATGAAACCCTCGAACTTTATGGCAAAGATATTGATGTAAAATTCCAAAGTCATCACTGGCCAATGTGGGGCAATAAAAACATTGATGATTATCTAGAAAAACAACGTGATTTATATAAATATATCCATGATCAATCTGTTTATTTGATGAATAAAGGCTATACAGGTGAAGAAATTGCAGAAAAGATTAAGCTACCTCCAAGCTTAGAAAATTTCTGGGAAGGCCGTGGTTATTACGGAACATTGAAACATAATTCGAGAGCTGTCTATCAGCGATACATGGGTTGGTACGATGGCAATCCTTCTGATCTAGATGTATTACCACCTGAAGATGCCGCTAAAAAATATGTAGACTATATGGGTGGTGAACAACAAGTGATGAACCGAGCAAAGACTGACTTTGCTAAAGGTGAATATCGTTGGTTGGCAATGGTGCTTAAACACGTGGTTTTTGCAAACCCCAATAATACTGAAGCGAAAAACCTCTTAGCTGATACTTATGAGCAATTAGGCTATCAAGCTGAATCTGGTCCTTGGCGTTCTGTTTATTTACAAGGTGCTTATGAGCTTCGAAATGGCCTTCCGAATAAGCAAATTAATGGGACTGTAAGTCCAGATACCATTCAAGGTATGCAACCTGACTTATTATTTGATTATTGGGGCGTTCGTTTAAATGCTGAAAAAGCTCAAGGTAAACGTTTAGCAGTGAATTTTAACTTTCCAGACTTGAAGAAAAATTATACTGTCACGCTCAGTAACTCTGTGTTGAATTATTCTACTGTTCCTGAGAAAAAAGTCGATGCTACGGTCACACTAAATAAAACGACGTTAAATGCAATTCAATTAAAACAGGCAACTTGGCAGGATAAAATCAAATCAGGAGAGATTAAGATTAATGGTAATCAGCAAGCGTTGGTTGATCTTGTTGGTTTAATTGATGACTATCCATTCTGGTTTAACATCGTGACTCCATAAAATAAAGTTCATCCGTTTTAGAAAAAACACCTTCTTTTATTTAACTCCAAGATAGATTGGAGTTTATTTAAAGCAAACGCCTGATGAATTTCATTAGGCGTTTGTATTTTATAAATATAAGCATATACCGTGCAAAGTTATCTATAAATTACTGATAAAGGGTTAGACAAAAAACAATCAAGATCAGGCATTTTCAGTTATGAATGCTTTTAAAAAAATCACATAGTGCTTACATGAATTTTAGACATTAAAAAACCACTTAGGATTAGCACACCTAAATGGTTGTTTTATATGGTGGGCCCACCGTGACTTGAACACGGGACCAACGGATTATGAGTCCGCTGCTCTAACCAACTGAGCTATAGGCCCAAATAATGTAAAATATTGAATAATCAATGATTTTAAGCGAATCCGATATTATCTAAGTTGACCATCAAATACAAGTGCTTTTTAATTTATAAACTATAAAGCACCTTAATTTTACCCAAGTGATTCTATCCGATATGGATCATTATAGTAAAGTTAAGATACTGATTTTTTGATCATTAAAGATTCAATTAGAACCATGCAATAGCCTTATCAACGCATGATCTGTACACTCAACCACCACCCCAATCGATAAATAAAATAATAATTATTATCAAATACTTGTGTTTCGTTTTTTTACAAATATGCAGCCATTCTCTGCTATTTATTTATTCGATCTTCTATAAGAATGTATAAAGAAATAATGAAATACAAAATTTCTGGTAGAGCATTTAAATAGATACACCCTAATTCATCCCATCAAAATATATTTTTATATATTAAATTCAAAAAGTTGAGGAACAAACCCATGTCAAATGTAGAATTTACAGATATTGCTACTTTACGTCAAAGAGCGCGTCAACATGTTGAAGAAGGTGCTGTAACAGAAGGTTATTCAGCAGATCGCGAAGAAATTCTGAAATTACTAAATGAAGCACTCGCAACTGAACTGATTTGTGTTCTACGCTATAAACGCCATTATTTTATGGCTCAAGGTGTCAAAGCCTCGGTTGCTGCATCTGAGTTTTTAGAACATGCAAATCAGGAAGCCACGCATGCAGACAATCTAGCAGAGCGAATTGTACAGCTAGGTGGTGAGCCCAATTTTAATCCAAGAGGTTTAGAAGAACGTTCACATGCCGAATACGTGGAAGGAAAAACCCTAAAAGAAATGGTGACTGAAGATCTGGTTGCTGAACGTATTGCAATCGACTCCTACCGTGAAATCATTCAATATATTGGCGATAAAGATCCAACTACGCGCCGTATTTTGGAAGATATTTTAGCTCAAGAAGAAGAACATGCCGATGATATGGCTGACATTTTAAGTGATCTTTAAAATATTTCCTCAATCTATTAAATTTAGATTTTGATAGAAGTTATTATATTTATTAGGGTGTTGTTTACACCCTAATTTTTAATTTTATTCATTTTTCTTACATTTGCTGTGTTTGCGAGCATCAAGATAAAGTTCAAAGGCACTCCAAATACAAATCATAGTCAATATGCATCCGATGAGAATCATTAAAGTCATCCACATTAAAATGTCCTTATTTTAACTGGTTGAAAAATATGTGTAGATTTAAATCAAATTAGACTAAAGTCTAATACTGTTATTAGATCATTAAAATGGCATTTTTATTCTTTTTTAAACTTTATTTTTATATTTTAATCATAAAAATCTGGCACATTCGCTGTGCCAGATTTTCTTATATATAAATAGTGGAAATTAAAACCATGCATTAACGCTGTTGATTAGATTGCTTTTGCTGGTCTTTATGCTGATTTGGGTTTTGCTGTTCTTGCTGACGCTGTTTGTCAGACTGTTGGTTATGTTGAGGTTGCTTAGATGGATTCGACTGTTGATCTTGTGACTGACCTTGTTGACGTTGATTAGACATAACAATGTTCCTCATTTTTGCTTTTTAAATCATCTTAGTCATTTAGAACTTAGCCATTTAAAATTAAGCTCAAACCTAAGATGTTCATTCATGCTAGACTATAATTTTCGTTTACAATAATTCGGTATGTAAGCTTATTTACATCTTATGTAAGATCAAAAATATCATTCTTTTTGTCTTTTTTTTAAACAAGAATGGTTTAGCTTATACTTTCACATTTCAATAAGAAAATAACTCACCTAATGTCACGGATCCTTACTCAAACTTACGCCTTAGTTTTTCTCAAATTTTATACAAGCGTATAAAAATATCTTTTTACTTCTTGTTTTTTCAATAAAGCTCCTTAAACTATGCCAATCTTTAGAGGGTGTGCATCATGAAAAAGCAACTTGCCAAGTCTATTTTCAAACTTTCTGGCTGGTCATATCATATCGAACCCAATACTTTGGAAAACAAACAAGTGATTATTGGCTTTGAGCATACCTCTAATATGGATGCCGTACTTTCACTGGCGCTGTTTGAGATTTTGGATATTAAAATTCATACTCTGATTAAAAAAGAGCTTTTTAAAGGACCGTTGAAACCCCTATTAGAAAAAATAGGAGGGATTCCCGTTGATCGTAAAGCCAGTAAAGATATCGTCTCACAAATGGTTGAGTTATTTGAAACGCATGAAAGCTTCAATCTAGTGATTGCTCCAGAAGCTACCCGTGCAAAAAATGGCGAAGCACGGAAATCTATTCGTACAGGTTTTTGGCATATTGCAAAAGCAGCTAATGTTCCAATCGTTATGATGTATGCCAATGCTAAAACCAAAGAAGGTGGTATTTTAGGCAAAATTTATCCTTCCGATCTCAATCAGGATTTAAAAACTATCCAACGACTTTATAAAGACAAAGTTGGGTTAGATGTATGTATTCCAGAAACAAAACAATAATGTTTGTTGATTTTTCAAAAGCCAACCTCTTCCTCCTAAAAATAGGCTTATGGTAGAATCTGCACAATTTGATCGGGTACTCTCCCCCATCCTTAAGGAGCATATTGCAACATGGCAGGTCATTCCAAATGGGCAAACACCAAGCATCGTAAAGCAAAACAAGATGCCAGCCGTGCTAAAGTTTTTACCAAATATATTCGTGAAATTGTAACCGCAGCCAAATTGGGTGGTGCTGATGCAGCAAGTAACCCGCGTTTACGTGCTGTGGTTGAAAAAGCATTGTCAGTCAACATGACCCGCGATGCGATTAACCGCGCAATTCAGCGTGGTGCTGGTGGCGAAGACAATGATGATTTAAATGAAGTCACATATGAAGGTTATGGCGTCGGTGGTGTTGCGGTTTTAGTTGAAACCATGACAGATAACCTCAACCGTACTGTACCTGATGTTCGTCACTGTTTTAGCAAAACTAATGGAAACTTAGGGACTAATGGTTCTGTGTCTTATTTATTTACTAAACGTGGTGAAATCAGCTTTGAAGATGTCTCTTTAGAAGACAAAATTATGGAAGTGGCATTAGAAGCTGGCGCAGATGATATTGAGATTGAAGAAGACGGTATTTTAGTCATTACTTCACCTGAAAGTTTTGGTGATGTGCAAGATGCGCTTAGTGCGGCAGGCTTAAAATCTGACAATGCTGAAGTGGTGATGAGTCCATCGACCAAAGCAGAAATTACTGATATTGAGCAAGCAAAACAAATTATGAAAATGATTGATATGCTTGAAGATCTGGATGATGTGCAAAACGTCTATACCAATGTTGAATTTTCAGATGATGTATTAGCACAACTTGATGCTTAATATGATCTAAAAAGAACGCGCTTACTGCGCGTTTTTTATACTTTATTTAAAAGTTTATAGCAGTTAAATACATTATATTCCTTAATCACGAAACTTGAATGAAGTGCCACGACATTGTCAATTTTTCCAATTTTCCGCAGTAAAATATCACTATAATCATCCATATTTCGGGCAACCAATTCTAAAATAAAATCAGCACTCTGCCCTGTCACCAAAAATGCATTGGTAACTTCTGGAATGTCTTCAATTTCAGTTAAAAATTTATCAAAGGTTTCGGTGTCATGTTTACTTAAAGAAACTTGTAGCAAAATATGCAAAGTAAAACCAAGTTTCGCGAAATTAATATCACGTTTTAGACTACTCATGATATTAGTTTCTATTAAATGTTTGATCCGCCGATGTACCGAACTAACTGAAAGACTGATACGTTCAGAAAGTTCATTTAGATTGACATCTTCATGGGTTAATATTTCAAGAATTTGTTTGTCAAAACGATCTAGTTCCATCGTTACTCCACAAGCTTAAGCGTGATATTTGAGTGTATTGGAACTTTTATAATGATTGAATTTTACAGGGTCAAGGGAAAACATCTGTTTACTTGTGACGACTCTTTCACCGATAAATGAATTCATCTCGCAATTAACTTTTGGTCAATCCTGTCAAAGCTGAGTTGAGACCTTTTGGGCTAGATCTGCGTATCTCCCAATCCACAGATCACTCTTCTCAATCCCCATCACACCCTGATTTATAAAGTACCAATATCTGTACGAGATTATTTTCCTAAAATAAGAAAAAACCAAGCTAAATTTAAATTATTTTTCATTTAAAACAAATTTTATGTAATTTTTTTCCAGATCATGATAATTATTCACCTGTAAATGTCATCTTAAGTCATATAATTAATAAAATTTACTTTAAAAACCCAAATATCAAAAGCGATCTCCTTCGAAAGGAATATTTAAATAATTGCAATAAATTGGAACATTGATGATTTATTTTAGGGCTTTTCAAACACTACGAGCTCTCTTTAAAATTTTAAATATTACATATAGTTATTATATAGCATTCATTTTTTTCACATTGTGCTTTTTTGATTACTTTTTAACCAAAGAAAGACAACTCACTCATCTGACTTCGTTATTGGCATCAATCTTGTTAGTAAGAACACGAAGCTTTTTTGATTTCAGCTTTTATTATTATCCTTGGAGTTATTGTGATCAAACTTAATAAATTAGTACTGTGTATGAGTACATTAGGGCTTTCTACTATCTCGCTTCCAACATTTGCAGGGGCAAGTGAGCAACAAGAGATTCAACAATTACGTGCAGAAGTAGCAGAACTTCGCTCATTAATTCAACAACAGGTGGCAACTCAGCAACAAATCGTGGCAGAGCAAAAAGCACGTACTGCTGTTGTTACTCCACCTCCAGCCCCAGTTCTTGCACAAGCACCAGCTAAACCAGCACCTGCTAACGCAAAACCAGGTTGGTTCACTTTGCCTGATGGACAGACGCAGGTTAAACTTTATGGCAGTGTCCGCACCGATGCTACATATGACTTTAAAGGTACCAATGCAGATACCACTAATATCAATAACCCAACCAACAAAGTTCCTTTAAATTCTGCCAATGCGACCGAAGATGCACTGAATGTGACGGCTGCAACGACACGTTTTGGATTGGATTTTTCCCGTCCAAGTGATATTGGTGAGATCACTGGTAAAATCGAAGCCGACTTTATGGGCTCGTCTGGCACTAACGGGACTGGATCATTACGTGTTCGTCATGCCTATGTCAATGTTGGAAAATGGTTGGCAGGTCAAACGACATCTCCATTCGTAAACGTTGATACTGCACCTGAAACAGTCGACTTCAATGGTCCAATGGGCTATGGATCCACGCGTACCGTTCAGGTTCGTTATACTCAGCCGATCGATGCCAATCAAAAACTATTACTGGCATTAGAAGGTGGTGATGTGGATAACATTACCACAGGCAATACCACTGTAAACGCAAATGGTGTCACTTCAAATGGCGGTAATCGTTTTCCTGCATTAACTGCACGTTATGATTTTAAAACGGCTGATAATAAATTCTTAGGTCAAGCGCATGCACTTTTGCATGAAAATCGTATTTCAAGCAATGACAGTAACGATGAAGAGAAACTAGGCTGGGGAGTTGGTTTAGGCGCAAAATATAAAATTACAGATGTAGATACCGTATTTGCTAACTACTACCATGTTAAGGGGGATAACCGCTATTTACTTTACGGCAACCCCGCTTATGTGGCTTCAAATAATCCTGATGGTAGCTTGAATATTTCAGAAAGTGAGTTTAACTCTGGCCTTATTGGATATTCACGTACATGGAGTCCAAAACTAAGATCAACGATTGCTGCGGGCGGTATTTGGTATAAAGACAACAATGGCTATGCTGATTTTGCTTCTCGTGCGGCAACTGCGGCTACAACACGTGATGGCTTAAATAAAACGTTGTATAATATCATCGTCAATTCATTTTATAGTCCAACCAAAGCGATTGATTTGGGTGTGGAATATACTTATGGTCAACGTAAGATTTTTGAACAGCTTGATCCAAATAAATCAGACGATGGCGATTATTCACGTCTAAACTTGATGGCTAAATATAGCTTCTAAGTTTTTTGAGATTTAAAAAACCACAGATGCATCTGTGGTTTTTTTATGATAAAGCTTGATGTTTAAAGCGACAAAAAAAGAGCCGATATTTCGACTCTCCTTTCAATCACACAGACTTAATGCATCATCTGGATTTTATCTAAAAATAATTTAGCACGATCATGACGAGCGTGTAAATTACCAAAAAACTCGTTGGTCGGACAATCTTCCAGAATTTTACCCTCATCCATAAAAATGACGCGATTCGATACACGTTTGGCAAAACCCATCTCGTGTGTTACACACATCATGGTCATACCTTCATTAGCAAGCTGCATCATGACTTCTAAAACTTCACCGACCATTTCAGGATCAAGCGCTGAGGTAGGCTCATCAAACAACATACAAATCGGATCCATCGAAAGTCCACGTGCAATCGCGACACGTTGCTGCTGACCACCTGACAACTGCCCTGGAAATTTGTCTTTATGAGCCAGTAAGCCGACCCGTTCCAGATATTTAATTCCCTTTTCACGTGCTTCGACAGTTGAACGCTTAAGAACCTTAACTTGAGCTACAGTTAAATTTTCAAGCACCGTCATATGTGGAAAAAGTTCAAAATGCTGAAATACCATTCCTACTTTGGAACGAAATTTGGCAAGATTAGTTTTAGGATCGCGTAATGACACGCCATCCACCAAAATATTACCTTCCTGAATCGGTTCCAACGCATTTACTGTTTTAATCAATGTCGATTTTCCAGAACCTGAAGGCCCACAAACTACGACCACTTCGCCTTTTTCAATACTGGTAGTGCAATCTGTTAATACCTGAAAATCACCATACCATTTAGAGATATGTTGGATGTCTATCATTGGCATTTAAAATCTCCAATTAGCGAATGATGGCAATTTTCTGCTGTAATCGTTTCACGAGTTGCGAAAGCAAGAACGAACTACAGAAATAAACCAGTGCTACAATAAAATAAAAAGTTGCTTTAGTTTCAGGCCCATAGGTATTAGCCAGTGTATCGGCACGACCTAAAAAGTCAGGTGCGCTAATGACATAAACCAGTGAAATATCCTGAAATAAAATAATCGTTTGTGTCAAAAGTACAGGCAACATATTGCGAAAAGCCTGCGGTAACACCACATATTTCATGGATTGACCGTAGGTAAAACCTAGTGCATAACCTGCGTTCACCTGACCTTTAGAGACAGACTGGATGCCTGACCGCACAATTTCTGAAAAGAACGCAGCTTCAAAAATCGCAAACGTAACCACACTAGAAAAAAGTGGTCCCCAATAGGTATCTGATTGGAAAGCAAACACTTTTGGCAATAGAAAATAAAAAATAAAAATGACCTGAATCAGTGGAATGCCACGAAAAACATCCACATAAAACTTGGCAAAATTACGTGCCACAAAGTTATTGGATAAACGCATCATCGCCAAGGGTGTACCAATCAGGATGCCGCCAATCATCGACAGAACTGTTACCGTCAGGGTAAAAATAAAACCTTCTTTTAATGCATGAATCACATCAGGATTTTGTAATAAACTAAAGTCCATATTACTTCCCTCCTGAACCTAAACCAGGCACCGCCATTCTTTTTTCAATCCACGCCATTACAAATTTAATGCCATAGGTGATGATGAGATAAACAGGTGTAGATAAAATGAGAATCACAATATCTTGAGAAGTCTCTTCACGCATGGTTTTCGTATAAGCAAAGAAGTTCAATACACTTAAGGCATAAAGCACTGCTGAATTTTTAAATACATTCATGGCTTCAGATGTAATTGTTGGCCAAACAATACGATATGCGACAGGTAAAACAACATAGCGATAGCTTTGTCCTGTGGTAAAACCTAGTGCAGACGCTGCATATTTTTGACCACGCGAAACGGTGCTAATACCTGCACGAACATGTTCAGAAACACGTGCGGCTGTATAAAGTCCCAACGCAAAAACGCCAATGACCGCAGGATGCGTGTTTAGAAGGTTTTTCCACCAACCTCCCGCAACGATATCACCACTGCCTGAACTCAAACTATCTGGTAAAAACTCTGGAAATACAAAAGCCCAGAAGAAAAGCTGTACAATTAAAGGAATATTTCGAAAAATTTCAACATAGCAATTCCCAATAAACGCTAAAGGCTTGTTAGGTAAAGTTCGAATAATGCCGAGTAATGATCCTAAAAAAAATGCGATCAAAAAAGCAGCAAACGATGTCCAAACCATTGTAAATACGCCCGAACCTAACATTTGAAGCCATGTAGGTGCATCGGCGTAAGGAGAATAACTTGCGCTACCTAATGCTTTACAGACAGATTCAGCCCACGCAGCTTTATCTAATCCATATTCATTCGATTCAGCACAAAATGCAGTCCAATTTAATGAGCCAACTGACATAGCTGCCCCTTTTATTAAAGTTCAAAAAAGCACAGCTCATGCAGCTAAATTCACTACATGAGCCAACTATTAACCTACCCTTATTTTGAGTTAAAAGTCAGTGCTAAATACCTGCATCTGTAGGATTTGCTTTTAATTTTTTGAACGACTGACTTTGTGGCATGTTCAAATTAGTATTTTTAGGTGGAATTGGAGACTGGAACCATTTTTTATACAAAGCATCCATCTGGCCTGATTTCCACATTCCTTTTACGGTACGATCAGCCACCGCTTTAAATTTTGGATCATCTTTTGCAATCATAATGCCATAAGGTTCAGAAGATAGAACTGGCCCTACAATGGCGAATTCTTTTGGATTCGAAGATTTAGCAATAAGCCCTGCAAGAATATTATCATCCATTACGAATGCTGCTGCACGGCCGGAAGCCATCATTGCAAATGAGTCAGCATGATCTTTACCATAAATGTTTTGTACATTAATTTTCTGACCACGTTCATTCATTTTGATGTACTTATCAGAGGTTGTCCCCTGAGTCGTTACGACGGCTTTACCATTTAAATCAGCAAGACTTTTAATTCCTGAATTTGCTTTTACAGCCATTCGCACTTCTGTTGCATAATAGTTAGTCGAAAAACCAACCTGCTCTTGACGTTGCTTAGAATTAGTCGTTGTTCCACACTCCATATCAATATTCCCTGATAAAAGTTCAGGAATACGAGTAGATGAAGTAACCGCCTTATACTCAACTTTAAGATTTGGCATCTTAAGGTCTTTTTTAATTTCATTCGCAAAGTTATTACAGATATCGACTGCATAACCAACTGGTTTACCGCCTACTACATAAGAAATTGGATCAGAAGACTCACGGTGCCCGATAATAATTTTTCCACTTTTTTGAATTTTTGCCAAAGTATCGGCAGCCTGAACCTGTGTTGCTCCTCCGACTGTAAAAACCATAAGTGCTGATACAAGTAATGAGGTTGCTGAATGTTTCATAAAAACTCCTTGATTATAAGTTCTCAGCTTTTGGTATCTATTTGTATTATTCAACGATACTAAAGGATGAGCCTGTTTTTCCTAGTTGCAATTATCAAGCCAACTTTTAATTATTACTTATTATCGATTGATAATAGCTCTTTTTATACGCGATTGAAAAAA
This sequence comes from Acinetobacter sp. WU_MDCI_Axc73, assembly GCF_025562455.1. GTDB lineage: Bacteria > Pseudomonadota > Gammaproteobacteria > Pseudomonadales > Moraxellaceae > Acinetobacter. Next base: position 3,107 of record NZ_JAHPRO010000011.1, on the reverse strand, counting down.
AATGAAAAGGTTAAAAAATTCTTTTTTTGTTATACTTTAGTTTTAGTTATGGTTCTTTTTAGCTTAAGTGTCCTTTTTTTAAACAGTTTATTTAAATAATCTTTATAAACACGTCTAAACTGTGCACAAATTTAAATATATGCAACATCAATGGGCATTTTAACTTATAAAGCCAACAAGATTTACAACTCAGAGCAATTTCATCACCTATAAAAATTTCGGCACATTTTTGTTAAATCTTAGAAGTGCTTATTGTTTAATTCTTTTTATCAATCATGTTCAACTCATCTGTGTGTTTAAAAAAATACACATCTTTATACTCTCATCGACCAGTTGGACTCTCTATGCTCACTTTTATGAAAAGCTCTCTTGAAAAGTGAAGATAAATACCATGTATTGATTCTAAGCTGATTTTCATCAAAATGTCGTTGATTTATTCATATTTGCAACCATACAGTACCTTACTTGACTGTAAACCGTCTTTACAGTCAGGATTGCGTTTTTTTGCTATACTGTTTGTTTGAATATTCGATGTCTTAAATATTCAATTTATTATGTAGAGAACTATCTTCCTTATGATTCCAAATGCCTGTTGCGAACTTCCACAAACCAAACGAGGTCATGAACGACGTTTGGCACTTTTGCTCAGTGCAACGGAGCTTTTTTTGGAACGCGGCTACGATGCGGTATCTCTAGATGATATTGTCCAACATGCAGGTGGTTCAAAAGCATCTATTTATAAATATTTTGGTAGCAAAGAAGGTCTGTTTAAGGCCATTTGTGACTACAGACGTGAACTTTTTTTTAAAAATATATGTGTGGCGTTTAATAGTCATGAGGATTTGAGAAGTTATCTTATTCAGACTTTAATTGGGTTTTATCAAAAAATTACCTGTGTAGAAAATGCAGCATTTCTGCGTCTTGTCATTGAACGCTCGCAAAGTGACCCAGAGTTAGCCTTGTATCTTCATGAAAGTGGTCCTGAATACGTACAAAAAACAATAGCTTGTGCTCTAGCACAAGCGACTCAACAAGGCAAAATCAATTGTTCGCAACCCCTTCACTCTGCAATTATGTATTTTGGTATTTTACGTAATATTGAATGGAAAGTGACAATGGGCGTTCCGATGCAAATTGATGATCAGGAAATTTTGGAACATATCGAATATTGCGTTGATGTTTTTCTAAACGGTCATAGAATCAGCTAATTTCTTTGCATTTTCAATCACGTGTAGTATAGTATTCGATTCTTTTTTCGTTCATTAATCAGCAACTAATTGTTGTTTAACAACAATTATTGTGGAGTAACCATGGCTCTACGGCATTTCTTAACTTTACGTGACTTATCTTCTTCAGAACTACAACGCATTTTAGCTCGTGCAAGTGAACTAAAACGCTTACAGCATGAGAAACAGATATTTCAACCTTTTGTTGGTAAAGTTCTAGGAATGATTTTTGAGAAATCAAGTACACGTACTCGTATTTCTTTTGAGGCTGGGATTAATCAATTTGGTGGTAGTGCAATTTTTCTTTCACCACGCGATACCCAATTAGGTCGCGGTGAACCGATTGAAGATTCTGCCCGTGTCATATCAAGCATGCTTGATATTGTCATGATTCGTACTTTTGGTCATGAAATTGTGGAACAGTTTGCATCTTACTCTAAAGTGCCAGTCATTAACGGCTTAACCGATGATCACCATCCTTGTCAGCTTTTAGCTGATCTACAAACCTATCAAGAACACCGTGGCAGTATTGAAGGTAAAACCGTAGCATGGATTGGTGATGGCAATAATATGTGTAATTCATATATTGAAGCTGCACATATGATGGGCTTTAAACTGAAAATTGCTTCACCAAAAGGCTATGAACCTCAACCAGCGTTTCTTGCAGAATTTGCTCATTGTGTCGAAGTCTTCAATAACGCTGAAGATGCTGCGGTAAATGCCGATCTAATCGTAACTGATGTATGGGCTAGCATGGGACAAGAAGAAGAGCAAAAGCTACGTGAAAAGGCATTTGCTGATTTTCAAGTCAATGAAAAGTTAATGAGTTTTGCTCATCCCGATTGTTTGTTTATGCATTGCTTACCAGCACATCGTGGAGAAGAAATTTCAGAAACCATGTTAGATCATAAAAGTGCTGTCGTTTGGGATGAAGCCGAGAATCGTCTACATGCACAAAAAGCTTTAATGGAATTTTTGCTGAATGAAGCAGAAAAAGTTTCGTAATTGCTCACTTAATGTTTCCAATATATAAATGAAGCAGGCAGAAAGTTCGCCTGCTTTTTTTAGCCAACTATTTATATTATTCTCAGAAAACCGATAAATCATATTCGATAAAAGCATGTTCGTATTTTGATAAAGCTGCTATAACTCATTTATCTCATTTTAGTGAATATCTGGCAATGTCAATGAAATTAGTTCTATTGACCCTGACGATGCTCATCAGTTCAAATATTATTTATGCACAACAGCCTATCATTCAACTTTGGCAAAATCATCGTATTCCAAATGTAGGCTACCCTATTCCTCAGCAATCTATCAGTCCATCGGGTTCAATCAAAGGTATTGAAAAAGCACGAATGCTTGCTTATTTACCTAAACACTCAAATCATGTCGCTATTTTAGTCATAAGTGGCGGTGGTTATGCACATGAGGAACTGGGGCATGAAGGCACACCCACTGCAAAATGGTTGCAGGGCCTTGGGTTTACTGTATTTGAATTAATCTATCGCCTACCTCGTGAAGGTTGGACTAGCCCTCTTGTGCCCTTCCAAGATGGACAAAGAGCAATTCGTTTAATTCGTGCTCAAGCTCATCAATATGATTACTCACCAACCAAAGTCGGTGTATTAGGTTTTTCCGCTGGCGGGCATTTAGCAGGGATTTTAGCAACATCTTGGTCAACTCAATATTATCCTATAGAAGATAAAATTGATCGGTTATCAGCACGTCCTGATTTCGCAGCATTAATTTATCCTGTGATAAGTATGATGCCACCACTCAATCACACACATTCTTATAAAAGTTTAGGGGCTGTAGTAGATTAGCAGAAGTGCTACTCTATGAAAATGAAGATAAATCGTTGTAAATTAGATAAAAATA